>JAJYLZ010000012.1 GCA_021787395.1 Chloroflexota bacterium | reverse complement strand
CCGAGGCGGCTGCCGGCAGCTACGGCGCGGCCGCCGGCGCTCCCGGCGCGACCCCCCGCGCGCTCGGCCCCCGCTGGGCGCGGACGGGCGCTGCCGCGAAGGTGCCGGCATGACCGGCGAGCCCGTGCGCACGTACCGGATCGCGCTGATCGGCGGCGACGGCGTCGGGCCCGAGGTCATCGCGGGCGCGGTCTCGGTGCTCGAGGCGGCCGGCCGTCGCTTCGGATTCAGCTTCGCCTGGCAGGAGCTGACCGTCGGCGGCATCGGCATCGACACCTACGGCGTCGCGATCCGGCCCGAGGACGTCGAGGCGGCCCGCGCCGCGGACGCGGTGCTGCTGGGCGCGGTGGGCGGCCCGAAGTGGGACAACCCCGACGCAGCGGTTCGCCCCGAGCAGGCGCTGTTCGCCCTTCGCGGCGGCCTCGGCCTGTTCGCCAACCTGCGCCCGATCACCGTGCAGCCCCAGCTCATCGCGGCCTCGCCGCTCAAGCCGGAGCTGCTCGAGGGCGTGGACTGCCTGATCGTCCGCGAGCTGACCAGCGGCCTCTACTTCGGCAAGCCGTCGGAGCAGCGCGAGACCCCCGACGGGCGCGCCGCCATCGACACCCTGTGGTACACGGAGGCGGAGATCCGGCGCATCGTCACGCTCGCGTTCGAGCTGGCGCGGGGACGCCGCCGCAAGGTCACCCAGGTGGACAAGGCGAACGTCCTCGCCACGAGCCGCCTGTGGCGCAAGGTCACCGAGGAGGTCCACGCGGACTTCCCCGACGTGGAGCTCGAGCACCGGCTGGTGGACTCGGCGGCGATGACCCTCGCCAAGTGGCCGGCCGGCTTCGACGTGCTGGTCACCGAGAACCTGTTCGGCGACATCCTGTCCGACGAGGCTGCCGTCATCGCCGGCTCGCTGGGCATGCTGCCGTCGGCGTCGATCGGGACGCGCGTCACCCAGCACGGCCGCCATGGCCTCTACGAGCCGATCCACGGGTCGGCGCCCGACATCGCTGGCCAGGACCTCGCGAACCCGCTGGGGACCATCCTGTCCGCGGCGATGACGCTGCGCTGGTCGCTGGGGCAGCCCGAGGCCGCTGCCGTGATCGAGGCGGCGGTGAGCGGCGCGCTCGACGACGGCTACCGGACCAAGGACCTGCTGCCGGCCCACCCGGCCGGCGCCGAGGCCCTGACCCTCGTCGGAACGCGGGAGATGGCCCGCGTGATCGGGGACCGGATCGCGATTTGACGGCCGGCGCCCGCCCTGGCGGGTGGCCGGCCGGCCCACCGACGACCCTCCCCCGACGACTCCACGAAGGCAGCCCACCACCATGACCGACCAGCCCGTCATCCTCTACGACACCACCCTGCGGGACGGCACGCAGGGCGAGAACATCACCCTCTCGCTCCAGGACAAGCTCCGCGTGGCGCGGATGCTCGACGAGTACGGCTTCCCGTTCATCGAGGGCGGCTGGCCGGGCTCCAACCCCAAGGACATCGAGTTCTTCGCCGCGGCCCGCAGGCTGCGCTGGGAGCACGCGCGGCTGGCCGCGTTCGGGTCCACGCGCCACCGGTCGAAGCGGGCGGCCGAGGACCAGAACCTCCAGGAGCTCGTGGCCGCCGAGACCCCGGTGATCACGATCTTCGGCAAGAGCTGGCTGCTCCACGTCACCGAGGTGCTGGGCGCCACCCCCGAGCAGAACCTGGACATGGTCGCGGACTCGGTCCGCTGGATCGTGGACCACGGCCGCGAGGCGGTGTACGACGCCGAGCACTTCTTCGACGGCTACCGCGCCGACCGCGACTACGCGCTGGCGACCCTGCGCGCGGCCCGCGACGCGGGCGCCCGCACCCTGGTCCTGTGCGACACCAACGGCGGCACCCTGACCGGGCAGCTCACCGACATCCTGCGCGACGTCCGCGTCTCGCTCGAGGCGGACCCCGGCGCGCCCGCCGTCACCTGGGGCATCCACACCCACAACGACGCCGAGCTGGCGGTGGCCAACTCGATCGCCGCGGTCCAGGCGGGCGTGCGCCACGTCCAGGCCACGATCAACGGCTACGGCGAGCGGTGCGGCAACGCGAACATGGTCTCGATCCTGGCCAACCTCGCGCTCAAGACCGACAGCGCGCTCCAGCCCCTCGGCGGTGGCGACCTCGCCGCGCTGACCGAGCTGTCCCGCTCCGTCGCCGAGATCGCCAACGTCAACCCCAACGACTACCAGCCCTACGTCGGGCGGTCGGCGTTCGCCCACAAGGGCGGCGTCCACGGGGCCGCGGTGGCCAAGGTCGAGCGCTCCTACCAGCACGTCGACCCGGCCGCGGTCGGCAACAGCGGGCGCCTGGTCGTCTCGGAGCTGGGCGGCAAGGCGAACACCGAGATCCGCGCCCGGCAGCTCGGCCACGAGCTCGAGGGGGTCATGGACCCCAAGGAGCTCAGCCGGCTGATCAAGCGGCTCGAGCACGAGGGCCTGGCGTTCGAGGGCGCCGAGGCGTCGTTCGAGCTGCTGATCCACCGCAACACGCCCGGCTACGAGGCGCCGTTCCGGATCGTGGACTACACGGTGCTCGTGGAGCAGCGCTCCGGCCGGGAGCTGCTGGCCGAGTGCACGGTCAAGGTCGAGGTCGCGGGCGAGGTGCTCCACACCGCCGCGGAGGGCAACGGCCCGGTCAACGCACTCGACGGCGCGCTGCGCAAGGCGCTCGCCGCGTTCTACCCGGTGCTGGACGGCGTCCACCTTGTGGACTACAAGGTGCGCATCCTCGACGGGGCCACCGCGACCGCCGCGAAGACGCGTGTCATCATCGACTCGCAGGACGGCTCGCACACCTGGTCCACCATGGGGAGCGACACGAACATCATCGCGGCCTCGGCGCAGGCGCTGGCCGACTCGCTCGAGTACGCGGTGTGGAAGTCCGGGGCCGAACTGCGGCGCCGCGACGAGCGCCACTTCACGACCACCAACGGCCACGAGGAAGGAGGGCCGGGATGAGCGAGGCAGGCCCGGCGCGCCTCCGGCTCGTGCGCTGGACGGTCACCTCGGGCAGCAGCGTCAACAGCCGGGCCGCCGTCGTCCTCCATGGGGCCGGCCGCGACTGGCAGGCGTCCGCCGAGGGCAACGGGGCCGTGGACGCGCTCCTGCGCGCGGTGAACCACGCCCTGGCCGAGGTGCTCGGCGGGGCGCCGCTGCTGCTCGCGTACGACGTCCACGCCCTGGCCGAGGGGCCGGACGCCGAGGGCCGTGTGACGGTCCGGATCGCCCCGCCGCTCACCGCCGAGGGCGACCGTGCCGGCGGCCGGTTCACCGGCGAGACCGCCTCGACCAACATCGTGGCGGCCTCGGTCGAGGCGTACGTCGGGGCGCTCAACGCGATGTTCGAGGCGGGGGCGTGGACCGGCGCGGCCGAGGACGCCGCGGCCCGCCTCGGCGCGGCGTCCGGTGACGAGGCGCCCGGCGCCGCCGAGACCGAGTACATCCACGGCCGCACCATCGACACGACGGCGTGGTTCAACCGCTGAGCGGCGGACCGACGGGGGCGCCGGGGGGCCCGGCAGCCGAACCGGCGGCGCGCGAGCATCCGGGCGCGCGCGAGCATCCGGGCACGAGCGGCCGCCCGCCGGTCGCCTACTCGGGCGAGCCCGGCGCGTTCGCGGAGGACGCCGTCCTGCAGTTCTTCGCGGACCCCGAGCCGCTGCCGCTGGCGTCGTTCCGGGCGGTGTTCGAGGCCGTCCGCGACGGGCGGGCGAGCGCGGGCGTGGTGCCCGTCGAGAGCTCGCTGCTGGGGACCATCCGCGAGAACCTGGACCTGCTGTGGTCGTTCGACCTGCCCATCGTGGGCGAGCTGACCGTGCCCGTGCGGCTGGCCCTGCTGGCGCTGCCCGGCGAGCGCCTCGACACGGTCGAGCGCGTCTACTCCATCTCCGCCGCCCTCGCCCAGGCGGACGAGTTCCTGCGCTCCCGGCCCTGGACCGTGGAGACCGCGTACAACACCGCGGGCGCGGCCAAGGGGATCGCCGACCGCCGCGAGCGCGGCGCCGCGGCCGTCGCGTCCGCGCGCGTGGCCCCGCTCTACGGCCTCGAGGTCATCGCCGACGGCATCCAGACCGGCGGCCACAACCGCACCCGGTTCGCGGTCCTGGCCCGGCGGGGGGAGGAGTCGGCGGTCCGAGGCGCCGCCCGGCCGGACGCGGTCTCGGGCGCCCCGCGGACCTCGCTGGTGTTCGCGGTGCGCAACGTGCCCGGGTCCCTGTACCGCTCGCTCGGGGCGTTCGCCACCCGCGGCATCAACCTGTGGCGGCTGGAGTCGCGGCCGTGGACCGAGCGCGGGGCGCGCTGGGAGTACGTGTTCTGGGTGGACCTCGAGGGCGACCCGGCCGACCCCGCGTGCGCGGCCGCGCTCGCGGCCCTGGCCGAGGAGACGGAGCTGGTCCGGATCCTGGGCACCTACCCCCGCGCCGCCGAGGAGTAGGCGCGGCACGGGGTCGCCGCGCTGCGCGTGGCGCGCCAGAGTCACCAAAGCGCGCCTGGCGGGCGGCTGCCCGGGCACTTCAGGCTCCGAGCGGTGGGGTCCAGCGCACCAGACGGCCGAAACGGTGTCTGCGGGTCACCACGGAGCCGCGCAGCGTCGATCTTCGGGACCGTTTGGTGACGCCCGCTCACCACGCCGCCCGAAGCCGCCCGCAGCCTCGCCCCAGGGCCCGGACGACGCGACGCGGACGCCAGTGTGCCATGCAGGGGATGCCGCGACGGCGCAACGCGGGCGCCGACGACGGCCCCTCGCGGCACATCGCATCGCGGTCAACGGCCAGGCAGATGCCTGCAGTTGACGCCCGGGGCGGGTGTCGAGCCCCACCCCGGGCGCTGACCGGGCCGGAGGCTCAGCCGCTGGTGCCGGTCCCGGTCGACGGGCTGGCGTTGGGGGTGCCGTTGTCGGCGCCGGGGCCGCCCATCGGGCCGTGGCCGTGGCCGCCCCACCCGCCGTCGGGTCCGCCGTGGCCGCCGGGGCCGAAGCCGGTCCCGTTGACCTGGGCGGTGACGAAGGCGGTGACGTTGGCCAGCCGCTGGTCCGCCTGGGCCTGGGTGATCGTCCCCGCCTTGAGGGCGGCGGCGACCTCATCCTTCTGGTCGGCGACCAGGGCGTCGATGACCTTCTGGACGTCCACACTGTTGGCCTTCGCGACGTCGGCGATCGTCTTGCCGCCCTGGAGGGCGGTCGTCAGATCGCTTTCCGAGATGCCGATGGCCTTGGCGGCGACCGAGGCGTCGGAGACGGCCTCGTTGGGACCGCCGCCGAACCCGTGGCCGCCCGGCCCGCCCCGGCCGCCGGGGCCGCAGCCGGTCCCGTTGACCTGGTCGGTGGCGAACTGGGTCGCGTTGGCGAGCTCCTGGTCGGCCTGGGCCTGCGTGATCGTCCCGGCCTTGAGGGCCGCGGCGACCTCGTCCTTCTTGTCGGCGACGAGCGCGTCGATGACCGTCTGGACGTCCACGTTGTGGGCCTTGGCCACCTGGGCGATCGTCTGGCCGCCCTGGAGCGCCGTGTTGAGCTCGGCCTCCGTGATGCCGATGGCCTTGGCGACCACCGAGGCGTCGGAGACGGCCTCAGTCGTGCCGCCCATGCGGCCGCCGGCGTGGTCGCCCCGCGGCGCCCCGGTGGCCGACGGGCTCGCGGCCGGGCTCGCGGCCGGGTTGGCTGCCGAGGCGATGGACGGCAGGACGAGGGCCGCCCCGGCGCTCCCCAGCAGGAGGGCACCGGCGACGGCCGTGGATGCGATGAGGTTCTTGCGCAAGCAACGCTCCTTTCGCGTTCGAGGTGGTCCACTCGGACCGCCTGGGCCGACCGTGCGCTGTCGACCTGTCGGATCGGTGACGACGTGGCGCTGCATGGGGAGAGAAACACGAAACCGGCCCGGGCATGGCCCGGGTCGGTTGGTCAGCGGCTGTGCGCGGCACCGGCGGCCGCGCTGAGCGTCAGTGGGTGACGACCTTGTCGAGGGTCTTCGCCTCGGCGATCCAATCGGCGATCATGGTCTCCGACGGCGGGCGGCGGACGATGCCCGGCCGGGCCGCGACGACCTCTGCGATGGTGTTCGCCAGGTTGGCCGGGTTGCGCTGGGCCAACTCCGCGGGTGAGTCCACGCCGGCCGCCTCCAGCAGATCGGAGTACTCGGCCCCGACGCCCTTGACGCGCGTGAGGTCGACGTGGTTCACCCACTCGAGGATCAGCTTGCCGGGGATGCCGGTCGCCTCGGCCAGCGCGTCGCGCCCCTTCGCCGAGGCGCCGGCCGAGAGCAGGTCGTCGGCTGTCTTCACGCCGGCGGCGACGAGCTTCTCCGCGTATGCCGGGCCGATGCCCTCGATCTCGTCGATCTTGGTCATCCTAGGTCCCTCCCGTGGCGCGTCTGGGCGGTCCCCATCAGACGCCCTCGGCGCGGTTACGATGATATGCCGCTGCAACGCGGCCGGTCTGGGGCTGGACCGGGATTGGGAGGGCACGAGGATGGACGACGCGTTCCGGGCGGAGATGACCGCGGGCTACACATTCGACGAGCCGTGCGTTGTCTTCGGGGCCCCCATGCTCAACGACGAGTTGGACGTGGACGTTCGCGTGCAGCTGCCGCTCTCGCGCGTCAACCGCCACGGCCTGATCGCCGGCGCGACCGGCACCGGCAAGACCACCACGCTCCAGCTGTTCGCGGGCGCGCTGTCGGCCGCGGGCGTGCCGGTGTTCGCGGTGGACGTGAAGGGCGACCTGTCGGGGATCGGGGCCCCGGGGGATCCCGCCAACCCGCCCGTGGCCAAGCGCGCCAGCGCGATGCACTGGGACTTCAAACCGCTCGCTCACCCGGTGCAGGTCCTCTCGCTCTCGGGCAAGGTCGGCGCCCACGTCCGCGCCAGCGTGTCGTCGTTCGGCCCGCTGCTGCTGGGCAAGGTGCTCGACCTCAACGACACGCAGGTCTCCGTCCTGTCGCTGGTCTTCCACTACTGCGACCAGCAGCAGCTCCCGCTCCTGGACCTCGCCGACCTGCGCACGACGCTCAAGTACCTCGGCTCGGACGACGGCAAGGCCGCGCTGGAGGACCTCGGCGGCATCTCGCCGGCCACGCTGGGGGTGATCCTGCGGGCGATCGTGACGCTGGAGCAGGACGGCTCGGCCGTGTTCTTCGGCGAGCCCGAGTTCGACGTGGACGACATGCTCCGGGTCGCACCTGACGGACAGGGCGTGATCAGCCTGCTAGAGGTGGCGGACGTGATGGACCGCCCGCGGCTCTACTCCACGTTCGTGCTGTGGATGCTCGCGCGCCTGTACGACGCCCTGCCCGAGGTCGGCGACCAGCCCAAGCCCAAGCTCGCGTTCTTCTTCGACGAGGCGCACCTGCTGTTCAACGACGCCTCTGAGGCGCTGCTGGACCAGATCGAGCGCACCGCGCGGCTCATCCGCTCCAAGGGCGTGGGCGTCTACTTCGTCACCCAGGCGCCGACCGACGTGCCGTCGTCGGTGCTCTCGCAGTTGGGCAACCGCGTCCAGCACGCGCTCCGCGCGTTCACCCCCGACGACGCCGACGCGCTGCGCAAGACCGCGCGGACGTTTCCGGTGACCGCCCACTACGACGTCGAGAAGACGATCACCAGCCTCGGGATCGGGGAGGCGCTCGTGACCGTGCTCTCCCCGAAAGGCGTCCCGACGCCCCTCGCGGCCACGAAGCTCCTGCCGCCCGACTCGCGGATGGGCGCGCTGACGGCGGACGAGCTGGCGGCTGTCGCGACCAAGGGCGCGCTGACGGCCAAGTACAGCCAGACGGTGGATCCGCAGAGCGCCCACGAGATCATCACGGCCCGGATCGCGGCCGCGCACGCGCAGGCTGCCGGCTCGGGCGTGCCCGGCTCAGCCGATGGGCCGGTGATGGCCCCGCCGACCATGACCGCCGCGCCGCAGCAGGCCGAGATCGCCCGCCAGGCCAGGGCGCAGGCCCGGGAGATCGCCGCCGAGCAGCGGGCGGCCGCCCAGGCGGCGAGGGAGGCCGAGCGCGAGCGCAAAGCGCAGGCGAGGGCCGCCGCCGCGGCGGAGCGCGAGCGCCAGCGCACGATGCAGACGGCGGTGCGCACCGCGGGTCGGGTCATCGCGTCGCGCGAGGGCCAGAACCTGATCCGCGGGCTGTTCGGCATCCTCGGCGGCGGCAGGCGCTGATCTCGACCGGGTCCCTAACCCCCGGCGGCCGGCCCGCGCCCCGCGACAATCCCGACGGTCGAAGTCGGAATTCGCGCGATCGCCGTAGAATCACCGCTCCAGCGCCGCCGCGCCGTCCCGCAGGAGCCCGCCATGACCGTGACCGTCGGAACCACCCCGCACAAGATCTTCCTCGCCGGCGAGTGGGTGGACTCGCCGGACGTCCTCGTGGTGGACAACCCGGCCACCGGCGCGGAGGTCGGCCGCACCTACCTCGCCACGCCCGAGCAGTACGACGCGGCGGTCAGCGCGGCCGAGCGGGCCTTCGCGGTGACCCGCAAGCTCCCCTCCTACGAGCGCGGGCGCATCCTCCGCGAGCTGTCGGCCAAAGTCGCCGAGCACCGCGACGAGCTGGCCGAGATCATCGTGGCCGAGGCGGGCAAGCCCATCCGCGACGCGCGGGTGGAGGTGGACCGGGCGTCGCTCGTGTTCCGGCTGGGCGCCGAGGAGGCCGAGCGCATGCACGGCGAGGTGATCCCGCTGGACCTCATGCCGTCCTCGCGCGAGCGCGTGGGCATCACCCGCCGCTTCCCGATCGGCCCGATCGCGGGCATCAGCCCGTTCAACTTCCCGCTAAACCTGGCCGTCCACAAGCTCGCGCCGGCGATCGCCTCGGGCAACCCGATCGTGCTCAAGCCCGCGTCCAAGGACCCGCTGGTGATGCTCCGCCTCGCCGAGCTCATCGAGGAGGTGGGCGTGCCTGAGGGCATGGTCAGCATCCTGCCGATGACCCGGGAGATGGGCGACCGGATGGTCGGCGACGACCGCTTCAAGCTGCTGACCTTCACCGGCTCGCCCGCGGTGGGCTGGCGCATGAAGGGTCGCGCCGGCAAGAAGAAGATCGTCCTCGAGCTGGGCGGCAACGCGGGGCTCATCGTCGACCGGTCGGCCAACATCGACTGGGCCGTCAAGCGCGCGGTCACCGGGTCGTTCGCGTACTCCGGCCAGACCTGCATCAGCGTCCAGCGCGTGTTCGTGCACGAATCCGTGTGGGACGAGTTCATGGGCAAGTTCACGGCCGCCGCCGCGGCGCTCAAGGTCGGCGACCCCATGGACCCGAGCACCGACGTCGGCCCGATGGTGGACGCGGCCAACGCGCAGCGCACCCAGGACTGGGTGGACGAGGCGGTCGCGATGGGCGGCAAGCTGCTGCTGGGCGGCAAGGCCCAGGGCACCTACTTCCCGCCCACGATCCTGACCGACGTGCCGTTCATCGCACGCGTGTGCTCGTCGGAGGCGTTCGCCCCGCTCGTGGTGGCGTTCAAGTTCAGCTCCATGGACGAGGCGATCCGCCAGGTCAACGACTCGGACTTCGGGCTCCAGACCGGCGTGTTCACGTCCGACATCGGCGACGCCTGGAAGGCGTTCAACGAGCTCGAGGTGGGCGGCGTCATCATCAACGACATCCCGTCCTACCGGATCGACCACATGCCCTACGGCGGCGTGAAGGACTCCGGCCAGGGCCGCGAGGGCCTGCGCTGGGCGATCGAGGACATGACCGAGCTGCGGCTGATGGTCCTCGCCTGGCCCCAGTAGGCCAGTCGGGCGGGCGGCTCCTCGCGCGTCGCGTCGGGGCCGCCTGTCCGCCACGGCCGCTGGCCGGGGCGGGCGTCTCCGGCCCGCGCGGCGGCCGGGGTCGGGTCGCGACGGCCGGGGAGGGTCGCTCGCAGCCGCTTCGTCAGCCGCGCCCGGACGACGCCTCGATCACCGCCAGCCACGCGATCCCCCCGATCACCATGAACCACGCGATCGGGCCGAGGTAGAGCAGGGTCAGCGCCCCCTCGCCCAGGTAGGCGCCCGACGCCGCGAGCAGCCGGATCCCGGCCTCGCCCACCAGGCCCAGGACCGGCAGGTCGGCGGGCGTGGTGCTCCGGCCCAGCGTCGCCAGCCGAGCCCGCCCGACCATGGCCAGAGCTCCCGCGCTGGCCATCAGGAGAAGCGCGGCCGGGCCGTCGGCCGACACGACAGAGGGCGCCAGCGGCCCGAACCAGACCGTGGGCGACCCCGCCACGAGCGCCGCCCCCGCTGCCAGTCCCAGGACGGCCAGATGCAGGGGCCGACTCCGGCCCAGACCCCTGAAGCGCTGCACCGTCCGAGCCTCGGCGGTGTCCGCGCCAGCGTCAAGTGGTGGCCCGTGATGCACCCCGGCCATGCCCCGCGGCCTCCGGCGCCGCATCGGCGCCGCGCACCGACGTCGAGCGGGGTGGGCGGCATCCGGCGGGCCGGGCACGGGTGGTGACAGGACGCACCACTTCTTCGCCGGCGGCCGGCCAACTGACGCTGCCCCGATGCTCAGGAATCGGCATGGTGCGGTTGGGTGCCATTGGGTGCCCTTGACGTAGTACTTTCGGGCTAGCACGCGTCGGCGACGCGTCCCGAGACCGGATGTGCAGAACGGTAACAGGGATCGCCATTCCGCCCATCCCCGAGTCGTCATCCCCCGCCCGGTGCGGACCGGTGGGGTCCGAGGGTGTACCCCGATTGCCTTAAGGGGCGTCGTCCATAGGCGCCACCAGGCGAACCGCGGTGCCTCCGCGCACCACTTCCTCCGGGAGGTGGAAACCGACCCTGTGGTCTCCGTAAACGCTTCGTGAATCCGCGTTCCTCTACGCCATTTGCCCTTGACCTAGTACGTATGGGCTAGGAAGATTTGGCCATTGGCGCCGGTGGGAGTCGGCGCCTGGCTGGCGAAAGGCCGCCGGAGCACGGGGAGCTCGGCGAGGCGGCCCCGGGGCGCCATGCGATAGGGAGGGACCGCGGTCCGCAGGAAGGACGTCAGCGCGCCGGTGCTGCTGGCGAGCAGGCGATCCGAGCGACCCGAGGCCCCTCGAGTGCCCGGGATGGGAGTCACCGGGCCGTCGACCTGAGGCAATTCAAGCCGCCCGAATGCGTGCGCTCGGCGCGCCGTTCGGGCCTCGGTGCGCACCCCGGAACTGCGTCTTGGCGCGGTGTGGCCCTTCATGGCGGCCCCGCGCATGACCACAGACCGGGCCCGATGCGACGCCGCGCCCATCCGCGAGATCGTTCGACGAAGTTGCCATAGAGGAGTAGGGGAGAAGCGTTATGGCAGTTGACTCTACCAATCCGGGCACCCTGAGTGATCCCCCGCCCGGGGACAACCCGTCAGAACTGGAGGGGCATGCCGCTGTTGCAAGGCGGCGTGAACATGGACTGGGCGCGGCGACGATCCGCCGGAACTCCCGGAGACTCGCCGCAGTCGGCATCGCGGTCGGCGCGCTGCTGCTAGTCGCCATCCCCGCGCTGGCGGTGCACGACGAGGGCTTCCAACTCGAGGGCAATATCGACGCCCAGGACCTCCACACGGGGGTGACGCCCACGTCGACTCTGGATCCCTCATTCGCCGGACCGGTCGACTGGTTCGACTCGGGTGCTGGCAATTCCGGCAACCCGAGCACCGGGAATGGCGGGCCAAACGGGATCTTCAAGATCGACGGAAGCCCCGGCTACAACGCATCGCCGAACTCGCCGTTGCCCACGACGGCGAGCGGCAAGTTCATCGCCGCGGGCTTCGTGCGCGACTTCGGCAACACGTCGGCCGGTAGCTTCGTCACGAGCGATCCGACGACCTACACGCAGGGGTCGAAGGACATCTACGACATCAATACCTGGTACTGCGTAGGCGTTAACAACGTCACGAACAAGGGTGACATCACCAACGCGTACGCCGCCATGCAGGTCGTCAACGGGGACCGCTACGTGTACTTCGCCATGGAGAAGGACACGGTCAACGGCGACAACAACATCGGATTCTGGTTCCTCCAAGACCCCGGCGTTGGCTGCCCCACACCCGCATCCGGAAGCGGCAACCAGTGGACCGGCCACCACGTGGATGGCGACATCTTCGTGGTGTCCGAGTTCACCAACGGCGGCGGCATCAGCACGATCAAGGCCTACGTCTGGAAGAGTGGCGCGCTGACGGGACCGGTCGAGAGCGGCGTCGACTGCCTCAGCACGGTGGCCAATGACAATATCTGCGCCACCACCAACCGCTACTCGATCACCCCTCCGTGGCTCCACGCCGCGGGCCGCTCGGTCGGCGGTGAGGGATCCGTTCCCATCCCGACGTCGGCGTTCTTCGAGGGCGGCATCAACCTCGACGATCCGGCGTTCGGGTTCACGAGCCAGTGCTTCTCGAGCTTTGTCGCGGACACCCGGTCGTCGCAGTCCACCAGCGCCACGCTGTACGACTACGCGCAGGGCAACCTGACGACATGCGGCGATGTGACGATCAAGAAGGTGACGACGCCGTCGAACTCGGGCAGTGACTCGTTCAACTACACGGTCACGAACCCGAGCGGGGGGACCGCGCTGTCGAACTTCTCGCTCGACACAAACCCGTCGACCACTACGCCGACGGACACGCAGTTCTTCGCCAACGTCCCGCCCGGCGACTACACGGTGACCGAGGGCTCGACGAGCGGCTGGAACCTGTCCAGCCTGGCCTGCACCAAGAACGGAGCGCCGTTCTCCGCCTCGACGGACACCACCAGCGGCGCGACCGCGTCGTGGGCGATGGGGTACGGAGACCACATCGTCTGCACGTACACCAACGTCAAACCCGGGGCCCGGATCAGCATCGGCACCTCGGGCACGAACAAGGTCGGCGACCCGCACACCTTCACGGTGACCGTCGAGCAGAACGCGAACGGCGACGGCACGACATGGACGCCGGCCGAGGGCGTGACGATCACGCCGACGATCAGCGGCCTCGCCGGGGCCTCGATCACCGGCGGCACCTGCACGACGACCGTCACCGACTCGAGCGGCCAGTGCACGGTCGTCGTCAACTCGACCGCGACCGGCACGGCCACCGTGAATGCATCCGGTAGCGTCCTCGTCGGCGGAGTGACCATCCCGGTGGCGACTGACGGCGCCAACGCCTATGTCGGCCATATCAGCAACACCAAGACCTGGGTCGACGCCCGGATCAGCATCGGCACCTCGGGCACGAACAAGGTCGGCGACCCGCACACCTTCACGGTGACCGTCGAGCAGAACGACGGGACCGGCTGGAGCGCGGCCTCCGGCGTGGACGTGACCGGCTCGACCGACTTCGGGACCCTCACGACGGGCACCTGCACCACCGACACCAGCGGCCAGTGCGACCTCGTCGTGACCTCCTCGACGCCCGGCACGGCCACCGTCAACGCGAGCGCCACGGTCGACGTCTCCGGCGTCAGCATCGGCGTCGCCACCGACGGCTACGGCGCCGACAGCGTCAGCAACACCAAGACCTGGGTCGACGCCCGGATCAGCATCGGCACCTCGGGCACGAACAAGGTCGGCGACCCGCACACCTTCACGGTGACCGTCGAGCAGAACGACGGGACCGGCTGGAGCGCGGCCTCCGGCGTGGACGTGACCGGCTCGACCGACTTCGGGACCCTCACGACGGGCACCTGCACCACCGACACCAGCGGCCAGTGCGACCTCGTCGTGACCTCCTCGACGCCCGGCACGGCCACCGTCAACGCGAGCGCCACGGTCGACGTCTCCGGCGTCAGCATCGGCGTCGCCACCGACGGCTACGGCGCCGACAGCGTCAGCAACACCAAGACCTGGGTCGACGCCAACATCCAGATCTCGCCGTTGACCGCCGAGAACCTCATCGGCGTTACGCACACGCTCACGGCCCACGTCAACGTCAACGCCGGCTTGGGCGCCGGCTATGTCAACGCCCCGGACGGCACGGAGATCGACTTCTCGATCGTCAGCGGCCCGGGGTCGCTATCAGCGGCGAGCTGCCTCACGACGGGTGGCACGGGATCGTGCTCCGTCGACCTGACCAATCCGGACACTGCTGGAACGACAGTCGTGAACGCTTCGACCACAGTGTCGGTCGGTGGCGTGTCGCTCACTCGGTCGACCAACGACGGTCTCACTGGCGACAGCGACAACGCCCAGAAGATCTGGAAGACCGGCGAGATCAGCATCACCAAGACGATTGAGACCGGGCCGTTCACGACGGACGCGACGGTCTGCTTCCAGTTGAACCTGACCTCTGCCGGGTCGCTGGTGACCACCAGCGACAACCCGCAGTGCTACGAGTTCACGGGCGGCGTGACGAGTCACACCTTCACCTGGGAAGGGCTCGCCGCTGGCACCTACAGCATCGATGAGTCCAGCGTGACACCGCCATATGTCGCGCTGAGCAACCCGGTCGCCTCGAACATCACGCTCGACAACACCCACCTGACCTACGACTTCGGGACGGTCAACAACCCGCTCCCGCCCGGCAGCCTCATCATCAAGAAGCTGCTCAATGGCCAGACGTACACGGGCGGCTCGGGGACGTTCACGTTCGCGGTCTCGTACTGCGGCAGTGACAGCACCTGCTCGAGCCCGACGTTCATCCAGAACGTGACCATCGACGGGACCACCAACCCGGTCACCATCACCAGCCTGGACGAGGGCTACTACCTGGTCCAGGAGATCAGCATCCCGTACGGGTTCTCGGTCACGAGCGCCAATCCGCAGGTGGCCATGGTCTTCGCCGGCGACACCTGCAGCAGTTCGGCCAATCCGGGCGTCACCTGCCCGGCGACCCTGCCCGTCACGGTGACGTTCAACAACCAGCCCACGACCTTCGGCCAGATCACGCCGACCGGCACAACCTGCTCGCAGTTCGCGAGCGGCACGGCGTCGACCCTGACGACGGCCAACTACAGCACGTCCGGCGGGCTGATCAGCACGGACAACCCGGGCGTGTTCTTCTACTACGACAAGCTCGTCGCCCCCGGCGGCGCGTTCACCATCACGGTGAATCAGACGAACAGCGCTGGAAGCACATACGACTTCCACGTGCTGAACGACTCCACCAACCAGATGACCCTCTATGACGCCAACTGCAACGTCATTGGCAGCGTCACCGAGGACGCCAGCAACCCGGCCGCGGTGACCTTCCAGGTGCCGAGCTCCACGAACGGCCAGATCTTCTACATCGGCGTTAAGTACACGCCGAAGAGCGTGGTCGGCATGTCCGTGCCGAGCCCGCTGCCGAACCCGTGGACCTACACCTACTCGACCTCAGTCGGGGCGACCCTCGTCCCCGGCTCCACCCAGAGCTTGACCTTCGCCGGCAGCTGAGCGATCGCGCCAGCCGCCCAGATCGTCCGTGAACCCGAAGGGGCCGGTCGCCGACCGGCCCCTTCGCTATCCTTCCGAGCCATGTCGGATCGGTCCGCGCTGATCGCGGTCGCCGCCTTCGCACTGTCCCTCGTCGGGGCGTGCGGGTCGACGCCGTCCACCGCGCCGTCCGCCGTGGCGCCCAGTCCGTCACCGGATGGCTTGTCCCAGGCCAGGGCGGTGGAGCTGGCCACCGGCGCGGCGGCGCCCCACCGGGGGCCGCTGACGGTAGAGGCCGTCCGATCCGGGACGTTCGCCGAGCTTGGCGGTGGCGTGTCGCTGCGCGGTGTGGGCGGCGACCAGCGGGTGTGGTCGGTCACGTTCAGGGGCGAGTTCGCGGATGCCTGCCCGAGCCCCGGCCCGACATCTCCGGCCGGACCGACGCCCCCTTCGTGCCTGTCGCCGGCCTTGACCCACGACACCGTGGTGATCGACTCCCGAGACGGGCGCCTCCTGATCTCTTCGCTCGGCCCCTAGAGCCGAGCGGTTGTCAGCCGCTGACCGCGAAGTTGGTCGTCGCGCTGACCTTGAACTTGCCGTTGGCCATCCAGGTGCCCTCCGCGGCCGTGCACGAGGCCGCGCCGCCCGTCCAGAGTGGAGTCGGCCCGAGGGTCAGCACAGCCTGGTTGTTGGCGTCGGTCTTGACGTACTGCTCGTACACCTGATACCCGGACTGATAGCAGTTCGCGTGGACCCAGGTCGTGGTGCCCGTATGCGTGGTGGCCGTCGTCGTCCCCGCGAAGACGCCATCCGGGACCGTGATCGAGTCGCGCGACGACGCGGCGATCGCGCTGAACGGCACCACCAGCGCCACGAGGACGGCGATGGCCACCACCACTGAACGCGCGCGATGGCGTCTGGCCCTCGATGGCTCCCCGAAAGCCACTGTGCCAGGTGCTGTCACCCACTGTGCTCCGTCCCAGAAGTCCTTCCGCATCGTCTGACCTCCGCGCCGACTGGCGGCGGCGCCTGCATTCGGCAGCCCGGCTGGCTCGCGAGGGCCCGCGAGTCCCGTGGCATTGCGTCCCCGGGTCGCCCCGGGTTGGCCCTTGTCGTGCCGGTCGGAAGCTGGCGCCAGATCTGTCCCGCTGCCGCTTCCACGTCCGGTTGTGGAGAACGCTACGGACGGGCCCGGACGCCGCCCATCGCTGGATCGTCATAGGCCCACGGCCGCCCGCCGCGACGCCCCGGACCCCACCGGACCGGCCCGCACCGCCGAGCCGACGGGTACTCCGGCCTTAAGGTGGCTGCGTGCGCGCACCGGGCCGCGAGCCGGCACCAACTGGATCCGGCCGACCGCGTCCGCTCCAGCTCAGGTCCTGGTGCCGTTCCGCTTCGGCTGCTTGCGCGGGGAGGGGGCCGGCTCGGCGGTGGGCTCGCTGCCCGACGCCTTCGCTACCCGACGAGCGCGGGAGCGTGGCGTGGCGGCGTCCGGCGTGCTCGGGGTGGTGCCCGGCAGCATCTTGGCCGCTGCACTCGGGGTCGCAGCGGGGGCGTCCGATGCTTGGGTTGACGTGCTGGCCTCCGGCGCGGCCGCGCCCTTCTTGGTCTGGCGGCTCGGCGGGCTGGCCGTGTCATCAGGATCCGCGGCGGGCCGATCTGCCGCCGAGCGCGGCCGTGGGGTCGCCGGCGCGGGACGCGCGGGTGCGGGATCTGGCGTCGCCGCGGGCCTGGGCGGGTACGTGAGGGTCATGGGCGGGCCTGCGAGATCTCCGCCTCGTCGCTGTGACGCGACTGGCCTCCTGCGTGAACTGGCGTCGGTCCGCGAGCCTGGCCCGGCCCGGACGGCGGTCGATGTTGCACCCGGCCCGGCCGGAGCCGACGGCGCGGACGCCTCAGGCTGCGCCTGTGGCCGAGGCGGCGCCACGGGCGCGGGCGGAATCGCGACCGCCGCCGGCGCGTACTGCAGGTAGCGCGGGCAGCGCACGTGGGCGGTCGTGAGGCACAGCGACGCCTGCTGCTCGACGGCAATCGCCAGCGGCCCCTGTCCGGAGAACCGCGAGACCACCTGGCGCAGCCGGGCGCCAACGGCAGGCCCGGCGTCTCGGGGGACCCCGGCATGGCAGCGGTTGCCGGCGTAGGGGAAGTCGAAGCGGGTGGCGGGATCGTCCCTGGTCCCGAGATAGGCGCACACGATCGGCGTCCCGGCCACCGGGACCTCCAGCTCCGGCGGCCCCGATAGGCTGGTGCGCGTCTCGGTCGGCGGGGCGCTAGGTCTGGCCACTGGTGTGGACGATGCGGCGGGCGACGGGGCGAGTAGGGGACCCCACAGCGCGCCCCGGCCCGGACCCGACTGCTTCGGCGCCACTGCGGCTGTCCGTTCAGGGTCGGTCGGCTGGGCGCCGGCGGCCATCATCGGGCCCGGCCGCGTCCGGACCTGTTCGGCAGTCTGCATCGCCGGACCGGCATCCCGGTCGGCGCGGCAGTTGTAGCAGCGCGAGGAGTCCGGGCGGTTGACCGAGCGGCAACTGCGGCAGACCCAGTAGCCGCCCTCGATGAC
This sequence comes from Chloroflexota bacterium, assembly GCA_021787395.1. GTDB lineage: Bacteria > Chloroflexota > Limnocylindria > Limnocylindrales > CSP1-4 > CAIXZV01. The sequence continues at coordinate 49,149 of JAJYLZ010000012.1, read as the reverse complement.
CAGTGTGTTGACGGCACCGGCGCCGGTGGACTCGCGTTCCGCCTCGACCCCCTGGAATAGGGGTGCCTCGCGCTCGGAGCGCGTGCTGCGGTAGACCAGCCATAGCGCGGTCGGACCCCACAGGAGCAGGACGACGATGATGAGAGCAACCCCCGGGCTCATCGCTTCCGTCGGTCCTCCGATGCGGGCGCTGGGCCACCCGCGCCAGCCGTGCCCTCCCCGGCGCCCGGGTCGCGCGGAACGACGTCAAGCGCCGAGCACATCATGAGCCTCGGGGCGTGACGCCGTCCATGGCTCTCGGCTTCCCGGTGCGTCGCGGCACCGGAGCCGCCCGGGCCGTCCGTCGTCGGGCGTCGTGCCGACGCCGTCGCCCGGAACATCCGTTCACGCGCCGGCGCGGGACGCATCGGCGGCTCCAGCCAGGCGATGGACGACGACTCCCGCCACGACACCGCAGGCCAGTCCCACCAGCAGACCCGTGATGTTGTCGATGACGTCCCGGGATTCGCAGGCCCGGTGGAGGACGGGGAGCAGCCCCTGGGTCGCCTCGATCGCGAACGGCAGGGCCGCGGCGCCGGCGATCAGGACCAGCGACCGCCTGGACCGCGGCATCAGGCCCAGGGCGAAGCCGAGCGGCGCGAACAGGACGACATTCAGGGCGCGGTCGGTGATGGACACGAAGTCGCCCAGCGTCACCGGCGTCAGGACGGACAGGTCGCAGCCGACGGATCCGGGCGCGCCGGCCTCGAACGTGCCGTACAGCGGCACCAGGGTGGCGAACGCGATCAGCGCCAGGCTCACGACGAGGAGCCAGCCGACCAGGCGACGTGTGTCCAGGGCCCGGGCGATCGGACCGCTGACGAACAGGCCGATGATCGCGAACAGGGTCGTCCCCGGGGCGACCCAAGGCAGCGGGTCGTGGTGTATGAGCATCGAATCGATCCTAGCCCCGAACGCGTGACTGGGGATCGCCTGGGAGGCGCCGAGGGTGCCGGCTCGATCGAGGGTTCACCAGTCCTGCGCGGCGGACGGGTCGTGGTGCGCCATGACGCCGATGCCGAAGGCCGCGTCGGACTGTGCCGTGACGCCGATGCCGACCGCCGCGTCACGCGTGCCGGGCTTGACCGAGGGCAGGCGGGCCTCAGGAGCGGCGGCCAGGGCCTTGATCTGCGCGCGGAGTTCGTCGTCGTGGTCGCCCGTCGCGTAGGCGAGCAGGCTCAGCACCTGCTCCCGGATGTCCCAGGGCGGCGGTGGCGCGACCGCTCGCAGGACCTTGGCGCTGGCGGTCGGCTCGACGGACTCGGCGTCGTAGAACAATTCCTCGTGCAGCTTCTCGCCCGGCCGGAGGCCGACGATGTCGATCGGCTGGCTGTCGGGGTCGCGCCCCGAGAGCCGGAGGAGGTCGCGGGCGAGGTCGAGGATCCTGACCGGCTGGCCCATGTCGAGCACGAACAGGTCGCCCTCGTGGCCGAGGCTGGCGGCGTCGAGGATCAGCCAGGCCGCCTCGGGGATCGCCATGAAGTAGCGGGTCATCTCAGCGTGCGTGACCGTGAGCGCCTGGCCCCGCTCAAGCTGCTCCTGGAAGATGGGGATGACGCTGCCGTTGGAGCCCAGCACGTTGCCGAACCGGACCGACACGTACGGGCGGCCGGTGCGGCGCGCTGAGTCGGCGACCAGCATCTCCGCGATCCGCTTGCTGGCGCCCATGATGCTCGACGGACGGACGGCCTTGTCGGTGGACACGAACACGAACCGCTCGACCCTGGCGTCAACCGCCGCGTCCAGCGTCGACATCGTGCCCGCGACGTTGACGTAGGCGGCGTCGGACGGGTGCTCCTCCATCATCGGCACGTGCTTGTAGGCCGCCGCGTGGAAGATGACGCTGGGCGACTCCTCCTCGACGATCCGGCGCATCTGCATCCGGCTGGCGACGTTGGCGAGATGGACCCGCACCTCGCCGCTGCCGCGGTCGCGCTGCCTCCTGGATTCGAGCTCCCGCTCCAGCATGTACAGCGGGCTCTCCGCGCGGTCGACCAGGACGAGGCGCCGTGGCCCGAGGGCGAAGACCTGCCGCGCCAGCTCGGAGCCGATGGATCCGGCCCCGCCGGTGATCATGACCGTCTGGCCCCGGATGATCTCCTCAACGCCCTGCGCGTGCTCGGTGATCATCGGACGCCGGAGGAGGTCCTCGACGCGGACCTGCCGGACGCGATAGGCGTCGATCGTGCCGTCGAGCAGGTCGGAGACCGGCGGCACCGTGCGGACCTCGAGCTTGCGTGCGAGCGCGGCGTCCACCACCCGACGGATCGCCCGGCCCTCAGCGCTGGGCATCGTGATCAGCAGCGTGTGGGCGCCCGTTTCGGCGACGGCACGGTCGAGCGCCTCGAGCCCGCCGTATACGTGGACGCCGGCGACGATGGCGCCCGCGAGGCTCGGGTCGTCGTCGAGGAAGCCCACCGGACGCACGCTCGCGTCAACGGTCCGCTTGGCTGATCGGGCCAGGAGTGCCCCGGTCTCGCCGGCACCGTAGAGCAGCGTCGCGCTCGACGCCTCGCGTGACGTGCGGGCGGGCTCGCGGACCACTTCATACACGGCGCGGATCGCGAAGCGGACGCCGCCCAGGATGGCCAGGCTGAGCAGCAGCTCGATCGGCCAGAAGGAGCGCGGGAACCCGTCGGCCCATCTGGTGTCGGCGAAGTAGGTCGCGCTGTAGAAGATGCCCATCGCGATCAGCGAGCCGAGCAGGACCGCGACCACGATGCGCTCCAGGTCCGGCACGCTGGCGTGCCGCCAGCGGCGCGCGTACAGCCCCGTCATCTGGCATGTGATGGTGCGCACCGCGAGCAGGAGGACCAGCACGAGGGGGAACGCGGGCATGGCCAGCGGCTCGCGGATCCGATCGAAGCGGAAGGCGAGGGCGAGGTAGGAGGCAGTGGCGATGCCGGCGAGGTCGATCGCGAGCAGGAGCCGCCTCCTCGACCCACTCGCCAAGTGGCCGAGCAGTCGATCGGGCGCAGCCGCGACGGCTGCCGTCCAGCGCGCGCACGCGTTGGACGGGCGACCACGGCCAAGGCTGGCGATCGGGCGATCGAACAATGGGCAACCCCAACAGTCCGAGGCAGAGGCAATCACAACCCCCGGACCATGAGCGGATATCTCCCCGGGGTCCGCCGCTCCCTTTCCCTAGCCGCGGACCGCATCCAACCTAACCCATCCCCACCCGTGCGCAATAGCAAATCCGCCGGTTCTCGCATGACATGGGGCGCAAAGCGGTGCACACGCGCACCATCGCTCTTGAGTCGCCCGAGCAGCCGACCCGGCGATGCGCTCCGCCCAGGCCCTGTCTACGTCCCGGCCATGGCAACCTGTTCGCCGACGCGCTCCATGTCATGGCCCGCGTAGCGTCCGTCGCAATGGATCGAGAGCAGTCGGCGACTGAGGTCGAGGGCTGCCCGGCCGGGAGCGACCACCGCATCCTCGAGGGGCCATAGGATCGACGGGTAGATCCGCTGCGCGATCAGGCGCTGCCGAACGAACTCCCGCCGCTCAGGGGAATCGACCACGATCACGGCCGAGAAGGGGACCCCCGCACCCTCGGCCGGCTGGACCAGCCGGGCCCAGTCGAGCTCGCTGATGCGCGCCGAGAGGATCGACCGATTCGCCTCTCGTGCTGCTCGCCAGGCCGCCGCGGCGTAGGCCGTGATGATGGCGCGTGACACATCGCTCATGCCCGAGACGAGCGGCACGGCGAGCTCGCCCTCACCGCGGATCGCGAGCGCCCTGTAGGCGTCCTTGTCCACCGGGAGCCCCTCGAGGTACATGGCCTTGAGGATCATCCCCTGCAGCTTCGACGACACGGCCACTCGCCGCTGCGCCTCGATCGGCGGCTGCGACGGCAGCGGATGACCGACCGGCGACCACACGGCGCCGCCGTCGGGGACCGGGAAGGTCTTGCGCAGCGAGGCGACGCAGAAGTCGGCGGTGCTCTCGAGGGCCCAGGGCGAGGACGGGTCGTGAGAGTGGTCCTCGACGATGTCGACGCCGTCGCGACGCGGGACGTGGACCGGCGCGCGGAGGCCGAAGTAGTTGACCAGCAGGATCGCCTCGCCCGGCCGCGCGTCCGGGGGGTCGGGCTGGGGCCGGAGCGGGCTGTCCGGGTACGGCACCAGCTCGAGGTCGCTCCGAACCATCGCTGCCGTGACATCCTGGCAGAAGTAGTCCGGCACCCAGAGCCGTCTCCAGCCCCGCTCCTTCACCCCGAGCGAGAGGGTGAGCCGGAGGGCATCGCGGCCAGAGGAAAGCTCGAGTCCGCTCCTCCAGGGGGACGTCGCCGCAGGCCCCGGTCCCGGAAGGCCGAGCCAGTGGAACTCCGAGCCGCTCTCCCAGCGGCTAGGGTCCATCCTGGCGGTCTCCCTGCTGGGCTACCCCGGGGAGCGGGAAGCCGACGCGTCCCAGGTCCTGCGTCGCGGACACGTCCGTCCGCCTGACGACCTGCGCGAGCGTCATCGCCATGATCTTCAAGTCGAGCAGCAGGCTCTGGTGGTCCACGTACCAGACGTCCAGCGCGAGTCGGTCCTCGAAGCCCAAGGCGTGGCGGCCGTTGACCGCTGCCCATCCCGTGATCCCGGGACGCACATCGTGGCGCCGCCTCTGCTCCGGCGTGTAGGTCTCCAGGTACTCGGTGAGCAGGGGCCGAGGGCCGACCAGGCTCATGTCGCCCTTGATGACGTTCCACAGTTCGGGCAGCTCGTCCAGGCTCGTCGACCGGAGGAAGCGCCCCAGCCTCGAGATGCGCTGATCGTCCGTCAGGTACCAGACCTCGCCGGCTCGCGGAGGACGCATCGTGCGGAACTTGAGCATCGTGAACGGCTTCTCCCGGAGGCCGGGCCGTTCGTGCCGGAACAGGATCGGCAGCCCCTGGGTGGCCGCCACGGCGAGGGCCACCCAGGCCAGCACGGGCGACAGGACCACCAGGGCAACCGAGGCGCCCACGACGTCCATGGAACGCTTCAGGGCGCGACCGGCCGCCGAGTCTGCCTTGCGGGTAGCGGCCGCTCCCGGGTCCGGAGGTGTGGCGTTGACGCTCGCGGCCTCCCCGACGCGCTCGAGCCACGCCTCGCGCCACATGAACGGCATCCCCCGAGCGCAGCCCAGGTAGCGGTCGCAGATCGAGTGCTCCAGGAAGACCGTGTCGCGGACCGATCGCAGCCGGCCCGTGTCCTCGGCCACGATCCGCTCGACGCGCCGCTGGACGCGGAACTCGCGGCCGCACTGCTCGGCCATGTCACCGCCGAACGGCAGGCCCCGGTTCATGCCCCTGGCATCGAGCGTCGCCACGATCTCGTCGCGTCGGCGCACGCGGACGAGTTCTCCGGGCTGGAGGTCGAGCGACTGGGGGCCGGGCGCAGGTCCGCGCCGTCGCCGAGGCAGGACGGACCGCAGCATCCTCGTCGCCCGTCGGCGGGCGGGCCGGAACAGCATGCCGGCAAGCCCGGCTGCGGTGAACGAGCGATCGCGGAGAAGCTCGACGTACTGGCCAGGCCGCCACATCGGCTCACCGGGCCTGGTAGCCTTCCGCAGCTCGGTCGCCTGGCAGACGAACCGGTCCGAGTCCTTCGTGTCGCGCGCCCGCAGCGCCGGGGGTCGAACCGGCGTCGCCTCCACCACGTCCGGCGCCGAAGCGGCACCCCCGGCATCGACCGGTCGCAGCCACTCCTCTCGCCACAGCAGCATGCAGCCGAGCTGGCAGCCGCCGTGGTCCGCTCCGTCGCACCGTAGCCCCCCCAGGGTCACAGCATGGTCAAGGCGTCGGAACGGGACCTCGCTCGGGTAGACACAGGTGCGGCCGGCGCGCATCAGCACGCGGAACCGCTGGCCGCAGTAGCGCGCCATCTCGGGCATGAACACGAGGCCGTCGATCGCCTGATGGTCGTCCAGGGTGGCGAGGATCTCGTCAATCGGGCGCACCTCGCACCAGCTGCCCGGGATGAGCCCAGCGGAGCGGTGCGGATCGCTCGCCGCGACCGAGGGTGTGTCAGCCACTGAGCACGGCCTCGCCGATCGGCTTGCCGGCCGCCGCGGATCCGTCGGCCGTGCGCCCGGACCAGCGGTAGCCGGGGAAGAACGCCGCGCCATCGGCGACGCGGTCCTCGCTGTGACCGCCGACGGCTCGTGAGAACTGTGCGTAGCGCGCCCGGTCAAGGATCCAGCGACCGGTGTGGAACTCGTGGCGTCGGGGCGAGAACTCCCGCTTGAAGAAGAACAGGCTGTCCTCGCGGCCACCGCGTCCACCGCCCAGGTGCAGAAGTCGATCACCACGCTGCCGCGCCCAGCGGCGGGCGTCGTCGAACAGCAGTTTCGCCGGTGACAGGCGCAGGAACGCCTCGTCGGTGCCGACGAGGTGCGCCTGTACGATGCCGTCGCACTCGGTGAACAGGCCCGCCGCGGCAACGCCGTTCGCATGCCGCGTGGTCAGCAGGTGGACCTGCGGCCCGAGCCCGTGGCGCAGGCGCTCGAAGTCGTCGCGCGTGAAGAAGTAGTAGTCGGCGGCGGCATTGCGCACCATCGTGCGCTCGTACATCCGCGCGAATTCCGGCAAGGCGTCCCACGAGGTGTCCTCGACCGTGGTCAGGCCGGCGCGACGAGCGGCCGCGATGTGCTGGCGCAATGCGCGCGCGTAGCCGGCATTGGCCGTCTCGTCATCGACGGTGCAGTCCACCGACACCGTGGGTCCGCACTGGAGGATCGTGCCCACGACGTCGCTCCCCATCCCGGGACGCGCCTCCGGGACCAGCGATTCGTTGCGCAGCAGGGGGTTGAACCGGGTGAATGCGGCGACAGCGCCGTCGTCGCGCCAGGTGCCGACAACCGCCCGCCAGGCCACGTCGAGGAACGGGTCGCCCGGTGTGCAGCCCCAGGCCACCGGACCGGGGTAGCCGTAGACGCTGGTGACGTCCGTGGCGTCGGTTCCCGCGAAGACCGGCTCAACCGCGAGACGCCGGAGCAGATACGGCCACGCAAGGCCCCGGTCGCCGTCGCGCACGACCACCAGACGAGGCTCGCCCTCGCCGGACCCACCAGCGAACCGGTGGAAGCCAGCGGTGTGGTAGGCGTCATGGCGACACCGCTCAAGCAGCTCGTCCCACGCGCCAGCGCCAGCGCCGAGCACTTCGATGCGCTCCACCCCGACCCTCCCCAGGCATCCCTCCGGGAGATCCTAGCGCCTGCCGACCGCCTCGCGCAGTGCGTCCGCCACACGGCCGACCTCGGCCTCGGTGTGCCGGCTCGAGAACGGGAGGGCGAGCGTTGACGCGGCAACGCGCTCCGCGACCGGGAAGTCGCCCGGGCGGAACCCGAACTCCGAGGCGAGGAACGGCTGCAGGTGGAGCGGCGAGAAGTATGGTCGCGAGGGGACGCCCCGCTCGGCGAGGCGCTGCATGACCCGATCGCGGCTCACCGCCCGGTCGAGCCGGATGACGTACACGAACCAGTCGACGACCTCGCCCTCGCCGGCCTGCGGCAGGCGGATCCACTCGATGTCGCCGAGCGCCCGCTCGTAGGCGGAGGCCACCCGCGCTCGTCCTGCCTGCAGCTCTGCTCGCCGTTCCATCTGGGCGACCCCCAGCGCGGCTGACATCTCGTCGAGCCGGTAGTTGTAGCCGAGGCGGACGTGCCGCAGCCAGGTCCCGTCAGCGTCACGGCCCTGGTTTCGGAGGCTGCGCACCAGCCCGTCCAGTTCCGGGTCGTCAGTCACCACCACACCGCCCTCGCCCGTGGTGATCTGCTTGTTCGGGTAGAAGGCGAACGTCGCGAGATCGCCGAAGCTGCCCAGCGGTCGCCCGTTCACCGACGAGCCCAGGCCTTCGCAGGCGTCCTCGACCATCCGCCAGCCGCGGCCTGCGGCCACACCGGCGATGGCCTGGATGCGACAGGGTCGGCCGAACACGTGCACCGGCAGGATCGCTCGCGTCCGGGACGAGGCTGCAGCGTCGGCCAGCGCCGGGTCGAGGCCCAGCGAATCCTCTTCGATATCGACGAATCGCGGCACGACCCGCTCGTAGAGCAGGCAGTTGGTGGACGCCACAAACGAGAACGGCGTCGTGATGACCTCATCGCCCTCGCGCAGGCCGAGCGCGCGGACGCTCAGGTGCAGCCCGGCGGTGCCGCTCGAGCAGGCCACGGCGTGGGCCCGCTGCGCCGCGCCGGCGACTGCGGCCTCGAACCTCGTCGCGAACGACCCGAGCGCGAGCACGTCGCTCCGGAGCACCTGCGTCACCAGGTCGATCTCGCGCTGGCTGATCGAGGGCCTGGCCATCGGGATCGCTTGCGACGGGCGGGCGGCGGGCGAGGACACGGGACCTCCGCGTTCGGGCTGGGCTCAGCGACGCAGTCGCGGCCTCAACCGTAGCACGCGGCCAGGGCGACCGGATGGGGGGCTCGGGCCGCGCGGTGCCTGCGGCCGGCGCGGCGCACGGGCTCCCGCCAGCCAGCTCGCCGTGCCTCGTCAGGCCGCGCCATCCGTGCTGTCAGCCGAGTCCTGCTCGAAGAGCCGGCGGGCCCGACGGTCGGTGTCGATCAGCTCGATGGTGATCCCGTCGCCCACGTAGAGGAACGAGATCAGCTCGTCTCCGAACGCCTCTCCCGGCTCGGGCGGCGAGACCACCCGCGACCCGAGGGCCTCGAGGCGCGCCACCTCGGCCTCGACCGACGGGGCGCGGAAGCACAGGTGGTGGAGGCCGCCCCCGCGGCGGACGAACGCCGCGATCGGCGACGCAGGATCTGCTGGCTCAACGAGCTTGATCGCCAGGGATCCGGCGCGCTCGAGGAAGACGACCCGGACCTGCTGGCGGGTGTTGAGGACGACTTCTGTCGCCTGCCGGTAGCCGAACACGGTCGTCCACCGCTCGATCGACTCGTTGATCGAGCGCACGGCGATCCCGATGTGGTCGAGGATCAGGGATGGCGCTGCGCCACTCACGCTGGGCTCGAGGTCTTGCGGGCGACGAACGCGGCGATCCGTCCGATCGTCTCGAGGTTGTCCGGGGTGGTCTCCCAGTCCTCGACGCGCAGCCCGTACTCGCCCTCAATGAACAGGATGATGTCGAGCATCCCGGTCGAGTCGACCAGCCCGCTGTCGATGAGCGACAGATCGTCGGAGAGCTCTGAAGGGTCGCTCACGTAGAAGGACTCGAGGATGTACTCCCGCATCCGTTCCTGGACCGTCACGCCTGTTGATCCTCTGTGCGCTGCTGCCGCGTCGGCCGTCGATCACGCGTTCGCCAGCCGGTCGATCCGTGTCTGGAACTCCACGCGTTGGCGTCGCTCCGGCGCCCGCTGAATGAGCCGCTCCACGAGCAGTCCCGTGGACAGGACCCCGACCAGCGCCATGTTATCGGCGTTGGAGGGCTGCGCGCCCAGGGTCGTCCCGCGGCACTTGGCCCACAGGCGCTGGACCGCCACGGTGTCGAACACGCCGGCCGCCGCGACGGTGTCCGGGGCGACCAGTTCGTCGATCCAGGCGGGCCGGTCGTCTCCAATGAACGCCAAGGCATCGGGTGCTCGGTACGGCTGCTTCGGGCGGCGCAGGATGGGCTCCGGCACCAGGTCTGCGGCAGCGCGCTTGAGGACGTGCTTCTCGTCGAGGCCCCGCAGCTTGAGCGACGGTGGCAACCCATTGGCGAGACGCACCACATCCGGGTCGAGGAACGGGAAGCGCCCCTCCACGGAGTGCGCCATCAGCATCCGGTCGCCCTGGGAGGAGAGGAGGTATCCGGACAGCATCGTCTGCGTCTCGAGGAACTGGTCCTGCGCGAGCGCCGGCCAGCGCTCGAACCCAGTCGGCAGGCGGGAGAGCAGCCGTCCGGTCACATCACCGCTGGCCATCGCACGGCGGAGCTCGCGCGTGAACAGCCGCTGGAGCGCCGAAGCCGCCTGCCATCGGGGTTGGTGCCCGAAGCCGGGCCTCGCCCATGCCTCGCGGTCGCGGCCGAAGAACTCGCGCGCGATCGCCTCGTGCGCCATCGGCGACCGTGACAGGTAGGGGTACAGGCGGCGCAGGAGCAGTGGCCGCAGCTCCGACTCCGGGCGGCGGCCCCAGAACCTCCGGATCTTCGCCTCCCGAAAGAGGTCATAGCCGGCGAACAGCTCATCCGCGCCCTCGCCTGTCATCACCACTTTGACCCCGGACTCCCGGACGAGCCGCGAGAGCAGGAACAAGGGGGCCGGACCGGTGCGAAGCATCGGCGACTCCGCGTGGGCGACGACCTCCGGGAACGCGTCCGCGATCGCGCGACGGGTCACCACCACCTCGTGGTGGTCGCTCCCCAGGTGCTCCGCCATCAGCCGCTGGTACGACGTCTCGTCGTACTCCGCCTCCTCGAACCGGATCGAGTAGGTCGAGAATCGACTGCCCTTTGCCCGGAGGCCGAGGACGGCCACGATCGAGCTGTCGAGCCCGCCTGACAGGTAGCTGCCGACGGGCACGTCTGCGCGCAGCATGCGGAGCCGGACCGACGACTCGAGCGCGTCCCGAACGGCCTCTGCGGCCTCGTCCGCATTGACCGCGGACGCCGGTGCGTCGTCGAGCGGATTGCGGGGCTCCCAGAATGCCCTGTCGGTGACCCGATTCCCGCGAACGGTCCGCACGGTCCCCGGCCGCAGCTCCTCAACCCCGACGAACGCCGTCTGCGGCGCCACGGTCGCCCAGAAGCTGAAGACCTCTGCCAGGCCCAGTGGGTCCAGACGGCGCGGCATCTTCCGGTCGCCGGCGAAGAGCGCCTTCACCTCGCTGGCGAACCACAGCCGGCCGTCGTGCTCGGCCAGGTAGAGCGGCCGCACGCCGAACCGGTCCCGCGCCAGCACCAGGACCTCGTCGAGCGAGTCCCACAGCGCGATCGCGAACTGACCGTTGAACCGCTCGAAGGCGCCATCCGACCACTGCTCCCAGGCGTGGACGATGACCTCCGTGTCGCTCCGCGTCCGAAAGCGGTGCCCGTGCGCCACGAGCTCCTTGCGTAGTTCGACGTGGTTGTAGATCTCGCCGTTGAAGACCACCCAGACCCGGTCGTCCTCGCCGGCCAGCGGCTGCTGTCCCGTGGCGAGGTCGATGATCGAGAGTCGAGCGTGCCCCAGCGCGGCACGCTGGTCACGGTAGAACCCGCATTCGTCAGGCCCGCGATGGCGCAGCGACGCCACCATCGCCTCGAGGTCGTCCAGTTCAGGCGGCGGCAGCGCCGGTGACAGCGTGATGGAGCCTGCGAGTCCGCACACGGCTCAGGATGAGCGAACAGGCCGGGGCACCGCATGGAGGTACCGGCTGGCCCGCCGCTTCGCCTCGATGTCGCGGAACACTCGCCGGACCTGCTCGGCCGTGAGCCCGATCGCCTCCGCCACCTCGGTCGCGGGCGTGCCGTGGTCGACGGCCCACAGGCAGAGGTCCATCTCGGGGTACGGCAGGGCGAAGTAGAACTCCTCCTGGGTCTGAGACAGCGAGTAGGTGTCGGTGGTCGGCTGCCTTCGCCGGATGTCCGCCGGCACCTCGAGCGCCTCGGCCAGCGCGAACACCTGCGTCTTGTAGAGGTGGGCGATCGGCTTGATGTCGGCCGCACCGTCGCCGTGCTTGACGAAGAACCCCTGGTCGTACTCGAGGAGGTTGGGCGTTCCGGCGACGGCGTACGCCAGCCGATCGGCGTGGTAGTAGGCCACCATCATCCGCGTCCGCTGCTTGAAGTTGGTGGCGGCAACCATCTGGAGGTAGGCGGCTGACGGCATCCGCACTCGACGCTGGTTGCCCTCGGGGTCGGCGACGACCAGCTGTGCGATGTTGAGGCGGTCGCCCTCGAGGAGCGGCGGCAGAACGATCTTGCAGCGCCAGCCGGGGCCGAACTCGGGGACGACGGCCCGGGCGGCCTCGTCTTGGCGCTGATAGCAGCGCGCAGCTGCCAAGGTCGGCGAGATGTCCTCGACCGCATATCGGATCCCGAGCCCGTCGGCAAGCAGCTGGCCGAGCCGGAGCGAGTCCGGCGACGAGTCCCGCTCCGGGAGCAGGAGGCCGAACACGCGCTCCGGCCCCAGGGCACGCACGGCCAGGGTGGCCACCAGCGAGCTGTCCACCCCGCCCGAGATCGCCACGACGACGCCGCGCCGGCGAAGGTCGCCGAGGACGCCAGCACGGATCTCGCCCTCGATCCGCTCCGCCTCGCGCAGGGGGTCGATCTGGAGGACTTCCCGTGAGAACATGCGATGGGCTCCCGACGCGCATCCTCAAGCTCGCCACGTCGCGCGGCGCGGACGGCGCGAACCGATGCTCGGGAGTCTACGGCACCCGGCAGGGCCGCTCCCGGAGGCTGGAGGCTGGATTGGAGATCGACGTTCACCCGCCGCTGGGGGCTTCCGGTCGTCCCGACGAGCTCCCGCGGACCCCGTTCCTCGCGGCGTGGCTGGCCTTCCACGCCGCGAGGTGCCCGGACGCGCCCGCGGTGACTGCCGGGTCGACGACCCTCGGGTATCGGGAGCTCGAAGACCGAGTCGAGGCGCTCGCCGCCCACCTGGCGAGTCGCGGCGTGGGGCCCCGGACACGCGTCCTGCTGGCGCTGGCCAACTCACCCGCGACGATCGTGGCGGCGCTCGCCGTCAGTCGGCTCGGCGCGACGTCGGTCGAGGTCAACCGGGGCTGGAGCGCCGACCTCCTGGGCGAGATCGTGGGCCGCATCGGGATCCGCCACTTGTTCATGGCGGGGCGCGACGCGCCGGCGTGGCGCAGGGCGCTCCGGGGGCTGCGGGTCGAGCATGCCTGGGTCGTCGGCCACGAGGAGTCCGCGAGCGACGCCACGCTCCTGGCCGACCACCCCGTCACCTGGCTGGGTGACGATGGCCGGCTCGCCGCACTGGACGCAGGCATGTCCCCCGCCGGGCGCACGACCGACGTGGACCCCGAGCCCGACTGGCCCGCGCTCATCCTCTACACGTCCGGCAGCACCGGTCGCCCGCACGGTGTCATCCAGACGCACCGCAACATCGACGCCAACAGCCGGTCGATCGTCGAGTACCTGGGACTCACCTCCCGCGATCGGGCGCTCCTGAGCCTCCCGCTCTACTACTGCTACGGGCGCAGCGTGCTGCAGACGCATCTCCTGGTGGGTGGGTCCGTCGTCCTGGACGGCCGGATGGCCTTCCCGCGGAACGTGATGGGCACGCTGGCCGCCGAGGGCTGCACGGGCTTCGCCGGGGTCCCCCTCACCTTCGAGATCCTCCGCCGCAAGGTGGACATCGCCTCGATGTCGTTTCCTCGCCTTCGGTACCTGACCCAGGCCGGGGGGGCGATGGCCCCGGACACGATCGCGTGGGCCAGGAGCGTCTTCGCCCCGGCGGAGCTGTACGTCATGTACGGTCAGACGGAGGCCACGGCACGGTTGGCCTACCTCCCGCCTTACCGGGCGCAGGAGAAGCGCGGGTCGATCGGGATCGCGATCCCCGGCGTGGAGCTGCGGGTCGTGGACGGGGCCGGGCGTGAGCTGCCGCCGGGCGTGGTCGGCGAGCTCGTTGCGCGCGGCCCGAACGTCACACCCGGCTATGTCGACGACCCGGCCGAGACGGCCGTCATCCTGCGTGACGGCTGGCTGTGGACCGGCGACCTGGCGGAGCGTGACGGTGACGGCTTCCTCTACCACCGCGGTCGGGCCCGCGAGATGCTCAAGATCGGCGGGCACCGGGTCGCTCCGGCCCAGATCGAGGAGCTCATCGCACAGCACCCCGACGTCGACGAGGTCGCCGTGGTCGGCGTGCCCGACAGCCTGATGGGCGAGGTCGCGGTGGCGTTCGTCGTGGCGCGGTCCGACCGGGCCCCGACCGCCGAGGCGCTCCTCGCCCGGTGTCGTGCCAGCCTTCCCGCCCCGGTGGTGCCCGCCGCGATCGCCTTCCTCGATGCGCTGCCCAGGAACGAGGCGGGCAAGCTGCTGCGCGCCGAGCTGCGGTCGAGGGCGAGCCGTCTCGCGGGCGGGTAGGCCGCCCTTCGCCCTCGGTTCCGGCGCCCCGGCAACGTACACTGGGCGACCGCCGGGCCGATGTCGGGCAGGATCGCGATCTCAGGGCCGAGGTGCCAGCGGATGCAACAGGGGCCAACGGGGGAAGGGGCGAACGCCGTGACACTCGGCCCGACACCACTCGTGATCGTGGGGGCCGGCGGCTTCGGGCGCGAGGTGCTCGAACTCGTCGCCGACATCAATGCCCTTCGGCCGCTGTTCGCGGTCCGTGGCTTCCTCGACGACGGTGCGCCCGATGTGCGTGCACTCCAGCGCCTCGGCCTGCCGCTGCTCGGCCCGTCGAGCAGGATCGGCGAGGTCGACGCCAGCTACGTGATCGCCATCGGCTCGGGGAGCTCGCGGCGCCGCATCGATGCCCTGGCCCACGGAGGTCGCCAGGCGGAGTTCGGGACACTGGTGCACCCGACCGCGACGCTCGGTCGCGACGTGCTCGTCGGCGACGGAGGGATCGTGGCCGCCGGGTCGCGTCTCACCACCCACGTCGCGATCGGACGCCACGCCCACGTCAACGTCAACTGCACGATCGGGCATGACGTGGTGGTCGAGGACTTCGCCACGCTCTTCCCGGGGGTCCACCTCGGCGGTGGCTGTGTGATCGGGGCCGGCGCGACGCTCGGGATGGGGAGCGTGGTCCTCCCCGGGGTTCGCGTCGGGCGCGATGCCGTTGTCGGTGCCGGAGCTGTCGTGGCGCGCGACGTGGCCGACGGCGCGACGGTCGTCGGGCCCGTGGCTCGCCCCACCCTGGCGGGCAGGGTCGCGGTGGACGGGCCCGCATGACTGGCGCACGACCACGTGCCCGTCGTGGGCTCTGTCGAGTTGATGCCCTTCATGCTTCGCAGTAGGCTCGCGCTGCTGCCGAGGCGGCACCGCACGCACATCCCGGGGGCGGGCGTGGAGCGCCATCCGGCGTGGAGCGCGACCACACGCGGCCAGGAGGCGTTCGCAGGTGGCAGCTGAGCGGCACGAGCTGTGCGCGCAGTTCTTCGCGGAGCTCGAGCGGCACGGGATCCCGTACGCCATCCTCGACGGGTCCGCCGCCATTCCGCATCCGCCCCGGCAGGATATCGACTACGCGGTTCCGGACCGAGACCTCGGCCGGATCCGCGAGATCGTCCGTGGCGTCGCCCGGTCGTGCGGCTGGGTCGTCGTCCAGTCGATCGAGCACGAGGTGAACGCCACCTACACGGTGATCGCGGATCCCGAGCGCCCCGAGCAGCGGATCGCCCTCGACGTCCGGTCTCACTTCACGCAAGGCCCGCGCTGCCTGGTCAGCGACACGATCCTGCTCCGGGACCGCAACCGCCGCGAGGACGGCTACGTGGTCGCGTCTCCGGCTGCAGAGTGCGTGTACCGCCTGGCCAAGGCGGTCTCGACCTCGGCCGAGGCGCGAGATCACCTGGAGCGGGTCCGAGACCTGGTTCGAGCGGCGCCCGGGCCGTGCGAGGCCGCCTTCACCGAGGTCTTCGGTGACACCGGCCGAAGCCTGGAGGACTGGATCGTCGACTCCTTCACGCAGCTCGGGGCGCTCCGCCGTCACCTGCACGCCAGGCACCCGGCCCGCGCCCGGCTCGGGCTGCGCGAAGCTGCCCGGCTGACCCGCCGCGCGCTCCACCCGCCCGGCATTCACCTTGCGGTCCTGGGGCCGGACGGGGCGGGGAAGACGACGCTGCTCGAGGACCTGTCTGATGCAGCCAGACCGGCGTTCAGCAGCTTCCGCGTGTACAAGTTCCGCCCCGACGTCCTCCACCGCATCGGGAACCCGAGCGATCCGGAGCCCCACGCCCGGGCGCCGCGCGGCGTCCTCGCCTCGTGGGCCAAGGTCCTCTACTACTTCGGGGACTCGCTGCTGGGCTGGATGCTGATCGTCCGCCCGGCCATGGCGAGGAACTCCTGCATCGCGTACGACCGATCCTTCGACGACTTGCTTGTCGATCAGCGACGCTACCTGGTGCGCGGCTCGTGGTGGCTCGTCCGGCTCCTGCGCCCGCTCCTCCCCAGGCCGAACCTCACGTTCATCCTGGACGCCAGCACGGGTGCCATCCGGGACCGCAAGCCCGAGCTCTCCGTCGCGGCGCTCGAGGAGCAGCGCGCCGCCTACCAGCGCCTCGCGTCGGGGAGCGCCACCTACCGGCTGCTCGCCACAGACCAGCCTCGCGAGGTCGTGGCGCACGACGCGTGGCGGCACGTCCTGATGGTCCGGGCTGCACGGCACTATCCCGACAGCCGTGCAAAGCGCCTGTTCGACGCGGTCGCCGCGACTGCAGCCGTGATCGCCCTGTCCCCGGTGCTGCTTGGCGTGGCGCTCGCGGTCCGCGTCAACCTCGGCTCGCCGGTGCTCTTCAGGCAGCAGCGGCCGGGTCGAGGAGGCGTGCCGTTCCGCATCTTGAAGTTCCGGACGATGCGGAACCTGACGCTTCCGAGCGGCCGGATGCGCCCCGACGCGGAGCGCATGACCCCGTTCGGATCAATGCTGCGCCGGACGAGCCTGGACGAGCTGCCCGAGCTGATCAACGTCATCAAGGGCGACATGAGCCTCGTCGGGCCGCGCCCGCTGCTGATGGAGTATCTGCCACGCTACTCCGCGGAGCAGTCGCGGCGCCACGAAGTCCGGCCTGGCATCACGGGCTGGGCGCAGATCCATGGACGCAACGCCGTCGGCTGGCAGGAGCGACTGGCGATGGACGTGTGGTACGTGGACCACCGGAGCTTCTGGCTGGACCTCCGGATCCTGCTCGCGACAGCGCTGAAGGTTCTCCGCCGCGAGGGGATCACCGTGGCCGGCAGCGGTGCCGAGACGAGGTTCCTCGGCGTGGAGTCAGGCGACAAGGAGTCCCAAGGGTGAGCGCTGGAGCGGCCCCGGTGGCGGTGCTGGTCACCGGAGTCGGGGACACGGTCGGGCAGGCAGTGATCAAGGCGGCCCGCGCATCGTCCATCCCCTGCCGCGTGGTCGGGACGGACCGGGCCCGGCCGTGTGTCGGGCTCGAGTGGGTCGATGCCGGATACCTGCTGCCGCACTGCTCAGATGGCCCGGCGTACTTGACCGAGCTCGTGCGGGTGTGTCGGAAGGAGGCCGTCAGGCTCATCCTCCCCGGCTCCGAGAAGGAGTTGGAGCTGCTCTCGCGGCATGCGGCCGAGATCGCCTCCGAAGCGGGCGCGACCGTCGCCGCCAGCCCGCCGACCGTCCTGCGGATCGCGCTGGACAAGTTGGAGACGTGCCGGTTCCTGGAGCGCGCCGGCCTCGCGTTTCCTCGCTATGCGCCTCTCGCGGCTGCGGAGGAGGTGGAGCGTCTCGTGACCGAGGTCGGGTTCCCGCTCGTCGCCAAGCCGGTGCACGGAACGGGGTCGCGCGGACTTCACCGGGTCGACGCCTGGGCGGATCTGGAGCCGGTCCGCGAACTCGGCGTCGAGATGGTGGTCCAGGAGCGCCTGGAGCCGGACGACGAGGAGTACAGCGTCTCAGTCTTCACCCTCTCGACCGGCCAGACGGTCGGTGCGGTGAGCTACCGCCGCGACCAGCTCGTCGCGGGAGACACATTCCGCGCTCGCGTCGCCCGCCACCACGACGTCGAGGCCGAGGCGCTGCGCGTCGCGGCATCGCTTCGGCCCCTGGGTCCATGCAATGTCCAGCTGCGTCGTACCTCGCGGGGCCCGATCACGTTCGAGATCAACCCGAGGTTCTCGGGAGGGACCAGCATGCGAGCGCGGTTCGGGTACAACGAGGTCGAGATGGCGATCCGGGATCTGGTGCTCCACCAACCCGTCCCGGAACCGGCCGTCTCCAGCGGCACGGCGATCCGCTACTGGGGCGAGATGTACTTCGACGATGCCGGCCAACCCCTGGACGGGCCGGGCGTCTGATGGCTGGGGATGCGGAGCGGGGGAGGTCCGACGCAGGCGGACGCCCGCCGGCTCCGACGGGACCCGGCCGCGGGTTCAGCGTCATCACCAGCGCCGAGGACGCGGCGTGGACGGCTGTGCTCGCCGAGTCTGCCCAGTACGACTTCCATCATCTGGCCGGCTACCATCGGCTCGCCGAGGCGCAGGGGGAGGGGACGGCGCTGCTGTTCGCGTACCGCGATCAGGGACACCTGATCGCGCTGCCCCTGCTCGTCCGTCCGGTGGACGCGAGCGATCCGGATGGCCCAGCGGACGCCACTTCCGTGTACGGCTACGGCGGACCCGTCGCCTCCTCGCCCGAGGTCCCCGTCTGGGCGATCCGGGCGTTCCAGGAGGAGCTCCATGCGGAACTCCTGCGTCGGCGCGTCGTCGCGGTCTTCTCCCGCCTTCACCCCCTGATTCCACAGGACCACCTGCTGCAGGGCCTGGGAGAGGTGCGGGCGATCGGGCCGACCGTGTCGGTCGACCTGACGCAGCCTCCGGATGCCCAGTGGGCCGGCTACTCGAAGCAGTGCCGCCGCATCGTGCGCCGCGCCCGCGAGACTGGTGTCGTGTGCGTTCACGACGAACTGCGCGCCTATCGCCAAGAGTGGGCCGACATGTACCGGGAGACGATGGAGCGGGTGAAGGCCTCGAGCTCCTACTACTTCGACGCCGCCTACTTCGAGCGGATGGCGCAGGAATTGGGCCCGGTCCTCCACCTGTTCGTCGCCCTGCTCGACGGCGAGGTGATCGCCGGCGGTCTGTTCACGATCTGCGACGGAATCGTCCAGGCGCACCTGGCCGCGCTCCGGAGCGAGTTCCTGAGCCTCTCGCCCGCGAGGCTGATCGACGACACGGCGCGGGTCTGGGCGTGGGAGCAGGGCGCCCACACGTTCCACCTCGGCGGCGGCGTCGGCGGGCGGAGTGACTCCCTGCTCCTCTACAAGTCCGGCTTCTCGAACCGGCGCCATGTCGCGGCGGTGTGGCGCTGGGTCGTCGATGAGCGCGTCTACCGGGGCCTGTGCGAGAGGTTGGCGGGGGCCGGGTTGCCGGAAGCGGCCTCCGGGGATTCCGACTTCTTCCCCGCATATCGACGGCCGGGCAGCGGCCGAAGGGCCGGGTCTGCCTGACCTGCGGCCGCACGCCCTGCCGGCCCGCCCGGCCGAGCGCATGGTTGCCGCGCGTTCGCCGGATGGACCATGCGCCGAGCGACAGCCAGCCCGATCAGGAGATCTCCCTAGCTGATCTGGCGACGGCGGGCGGGTGCGTTCCGGGCAACTCCGTTGGGCTCCCGTGAGGTCCGGTGGCGTGGTGGGGTGCTCCCGGCTCGGCCGGGGGTCGTACTAACGTCGGCCTAGGCGCGCCCCAGCCGGCCCGATAGGCTTGCCCGGTGACCCGGGGCTGACTGGATGACCGTCACGACGGGTCGCCTCCCTGAAACCGCACACCCGCCGCGAGGCGGGGCCGCAAAGCCGCGGGGCTCATCGAGCCGGCCGGGCTGCCGAAAGGAGCGCCCAGCGTATGTTCTGGGACGGGTACCG
Organism: Chloroflexota bacterium; assembly: GCA_021787395.1. GTDB lineage: Bacteria > Chloroflexota > Limnocylindria > Limnocylindrales > CSP1-4 > CAIXZV01. The sequence continues at coordinate 29,690 of JAJYLZ010000012.1, read as the reverse complement.
CTGGATCGACGAGCTCGCCCCGGGACGACGGGTGCCACCGGCGCCAGGCAATGGTCGGCGTCAGCCGCGCCCGTTCGGGCTCGCTCTGATCCTCATGGTGGCCCTGGTGGGCGCACCGCAGGTCGATGGCGGGGTCCCAGTGCCGACTCGTGGCGCGGCCGGGGGCAGCTCCACGATGATCCAGCCGCCCGACCCCGATTCGGGTTCGGGATCGGGCACCACCCTCGGCGCCTTGACGCTCGCCAACAGCCGCCGCACCAAGCACAAGGGCGGCGGACCCGTACCCACGCCAACCCCGACGCCCGCACCTCCGGACTCGCCCACGCCCACGACCACGCCCGCGCCCGCGCCCACCCTGGCGCCCGCGCCCACGATCACGCCCGCGCCCGCGCCCACCCTGGCGCCCGCGCCCACGATCACGCCCGCGCCCGCGCCCACCCTGGCGCCCACGATCACGCCCACGCCCGCTCCCACCCTGGCGCCCGCGCCCACGCCCTCGCTGGCCAGCGCTGGGCTCTACGGGACGGCAATCGGCGCTGACGATCTCAACAACTCGCAGGTCGGTGGGCCCTGGAACCAAGAGGTCAGCTATCGATTCCGCGCGACGACCAGCTCCCGCCTTGACTCGATCCGGGTCTACGTGATTGGCCCGAACCACTCGGGCTACGGCGCTGGCACTGGCGGCACGTGGGATGTCACGCTTCGCCCTGATGACGGGACGGCGGCGCACGCCCCGACCAGCGACGTGCTCGCGGAGGCCAGCTACCGCCCGTCGGACGGCTTCCCGCTCATCACCTGGTCCAGCCCGGGCCTGCTGACCGCGGGCCAGCTGTACCACGTCGTGTTCCAGAACGTCGACCCCAGCCCGACCGCCAACTACGCGTCCCTGGACGGCATCTTCCAGGAGTACTCGTCGCCAGCCGCGTGGCAGCCCGCCCTTGGCAACCTCGACCTCGCGCAGTTGACCAGGGTCGATGGGGGCTCTTGGACCGACAGCCGCGGCGACCAGTCGGTCATCACGCCGATCCTCGATCTCGCCTACGCGAATGGCAGGCACCAGGGCATGGGGTACATGGAGACCTGGGGCCGCGGCGGCGCGGACGGCTATGACACGGCCGACGGGACGAGTCGGCTGCGGGAAGTGCTGACGCTGACTGGGGGGGCTCGCACGGTCACCGAGGTCGCGGTTCGCGTTGCGCGCAGCACTGGATCCGCACCGCTCACGATCCGCCTCGTCTCCGGGTCGGGGGCCGTCCTCGCCAGCGCGACGATCGCGGCCGGTGCCGTGACGGTCGCGGCCAAGAACGGTCACGGGTTCGGCCAGCGCTGGTACTCAGCCGCGCTGTCGCAGGCGGTCACGCTCGCCTCAGGGGCGACCTACAGCCTTGAGCTCTCGACCTCGGGAGGGACCGAGTACTGGACCACCGCCGTGCGCCAGGGCAGCAGCTACGGCATGGCCTCCAGCACCTACTTCGCCGACGGCCACATGGAGATCGACACCGGTTCCGGCTGGCTGCTGGTCAAATCGCTGACCGGCGTCCGGTCGAGCGAAGGGGATCTTCAGTTCTACCTCCAGTGAGCGGGCAGGGCGAAGGGTGACGTCCGCCCTCGGAGCGGGCCGCAGCGGTCCGGGGGAGGTGCAGGGCCAGGGCGGGAGGCCCGCGCTTCTGCGATGATCCAGATCGTCACCGCCCACCACCGCTTCCGCCCTGTGCCGGGCGGAGGGTCATGGAGACTCCATTGGTGTCGCTCGCCTGCTGTGGCGGCAACGGCAACGGCGTCTGCCGCCCGGACGGCGCGCGGAGCACGCTGCTCCCGGGTGGTGCCGCCGAGCGTGGACGGGCCGACATCCTCGCTCGGACTCTCGCTGGCACGTCCTCGGATCGCCTGCCGTGACCAGCGGCGGATCGCCTCAGTCCGCCCGCACTCGGCGTCGACGGCTGGCGGCGCTCGTGGGCCTCGTCCTGCTCGGCGCGGTCGCCTGCATCGGCCTTGTCCTCGCCGGGTCCACGCCGGCTCGGGCTCCGGTGGTCGAGGGGATCTACGGTCCGGCCATCGCCGCGGACAACCTCAACAACACCCCCGTGGGCGGGCCGTTCGGGCAGGAGGTGTCGTATCGCTTCAGGGCTGCGACGAGTGGGGAGCTCGTGGCGGTCCGGGTGTACATCATCGACGCCACCCACCCCGGCTACGGAGCGGGGACCGGAGGGTCGGTACAGATCACCGTTGAGCCTGACGACGGCTCGCCAGCCCACGCCCCTTCCGGCATCCCGCTCGCCTCGACAACGGTTGACCGCCCGGTGACTGGCGCGGGCAACCGCTACGCCTTCGCACCGGCTGCCAAGCTCACCGCGGGCGCCCTCTACCACATCGTCTTCCGGAACGTCGATGCTCATCCGGTCAGCAACTACGTCTCGCTCGACGGCCTGTTCGCCTATCAGGAGACGGCTCCTTGGCAGCCCGCCTACGCCAATCTCGACTGGGCGAACCTCGTCAGGGTCGGCGACGGCGCCTGGTCGGCCGAGCGTGGACCCGGACAAGGGACGACCACGCCCATTCTCGGGCTCGAATACGCAGACGGATCCATGAGCGGGATGGGCTACATGGAGGTCTGGTACGACGCCGAGAAGCCCATCTCGGGCAGCAGGTCCGCGCGTGAATCGTTCACCGTCCGCGACGCCGGCCGCAGGGTCGCCTCAGTGTCGATCCGCCTCCGCAGGCTGCTCGGCTCGAGCCCGCTCCATGTCCGAGTCGAGACCGCCGACGGCGGACTTCTCGTACAGGGCGACATCGCGGCCCAGGCGATCACGGACGGTGAGCACCCCACGTGGGCAACCCTGCGCTTCACGTCTCCGGTCACCCTCGAGGCCGGCCGTTCCTACCATCTGGTGCTGTCGGCACCGGAGGACACGACATACGGGGTCTTCGTGCTGCGCAAGGGAGTGGACTACGGATACGCTCCGTCCACTTGGTTCGCAGACGGCTCCGCCCAGTACAACCCGGGCTCGGGGTGGGTCGCCTTCGATCCGGGCTGGCGAGGCCCACTCGACCAGGGAGATCTCCAGTTCTATTTCCAGTGATCCGGCGCAGCGACCCGGGGGGCGCGACCAGGTGCTAGTGTGGCTGGATCGTCGTCACGGCGGCGCCCCGAGATCGTTGGTCCCGCTGGCCGATGATCCGGCGGAGAGGGATCGACGGGCAGGCAGAGGGGGTCGGGGTGTCGATCGAGGGGAGGCAGCAGCCTCCGGTTGTGATCAACGCGGACGATCTGGGCATGTCCCCCGCCGTCAACCACGCCATCCTGAGCGCGCTCGAACTGGGGCTGGTCTCCAGTGCCACGATCATGGCTACGATGCCGGCCTTCGATGAGGCGTGCCAGGCTGTATTGGCGCGGGGGCTCAGCGATCGGATTGGGGTTCACCTGTCGCTGACCGAGGGGTCGCCCTGCTCCGAAGCCATCCGGCGCCTCCCTGCGCTCGTCACCGGGGAGGGTGTGCTCCGACGCCGCGGCACGACGGTCTGGGTGCTTCGTCAGCGGGAGGCTCAAGCGATCGCGGCCGAGCTGGCAGCCCAGATCCAGGCCGTGATCGCTGCCGGCATCCGGCCCGCCCACCTGGACAGCCATCACCATGTGCACACCCAGTGGCCGATCGCCGCGATCGTCATCGCTCTTGCGCGCCGCTTTGAAATCCCGGCGATTCGGCTGAGTCGAACCTGCGGTTCCGGGATCGGCGTCACCAAGCGCGTCTACAAGGCTGCGGTGAACGCGCGGTTCGCCAGGGCGGGTCTGGCGCTCACCTCCGAGTTCGGCTCGGTCGCCGACATCGCCACCCTCAAGGCGCCGCGTAGGCCGCTGGAGGTGATGGTGCACCCGGCCTTCGACGGGGGTGGGCGGATCATCGATCGGGGGCACCCGGAGTGGCCGCTTGACGAGGTTCGCGACCGCCTGCCGGAGTTGGGCCGACTCGTGTCCTACCGGGAGCTCGCGACGATGCGTGCGGAAGCCTGGAGGTCCGCCTGATGGTTCACACGCGAGGGGACGGCGCCGGGAGCCCGGCCCGTCTGCGGATCGCGATGGCCCTGTACAGCGACATCAGCTTCGACAGCCGCGTGATCCGCGAGGCGACCACGCTGGCCGAGAGCGGCCACGATGTCACGGTCTACTGTCTTGGGGGTCAGGTCCCTGCGGATGCGCCATTCCGTGTGGTCGCGCGCCGGCCCGGCGGCTGGGCGGTCCTGCCAGACCGGAGCAGCCCGTTCCTCGCCGGGGCCGCTGCGTCCCCCCTGGCCAAGCTGACGTCGCGCGTCCGCTGGGTCGTCGGGTATGCACGAACCGTTCGCGCATGGGGCCGCTGGGCCGTGCGCGCAGCGGGCGAGGTTGACGTCTGGCACGCCCACGACTTGACGGGCCTGCTCGCCGTCGGCCCCCTGGCACGGAAGCCGACTCGCCTGGTGTACGACAGCCACGAGATCTTCCTCGAGACGGGGAGCGGCGCCCGCCTCCCGGGTCCCGCCCGTCGGATGCTGTCCATGTACGAGCGGCTGCTCACACAGCGGGCCGTTGCCCTGGTGACGGTCAACGAGGGGTACGCAGAAGTCCTCGCGACGCGCACGCGCCCCCGACGCGTCGTGCTGGTCCGAAACTGCCCTCCTCGCTGGAGTCCCCCTGCCGGGAGCCGCCGGCTGCTGCGCGACGCTGTGGGCATCGACGAGGGCGTCCCGCTGGTCCTGTACCACGGCCTCCTGTCGAAGACGCGCGGCATCGAGGAGTTGCTCGAGGCGATGGATCAGCCCGGGATGGACTCGGTCCACGTTGCCCTGCTCGGCTTCGGTCCGCTGAGCGCTGCGCTTGCCGAGACGGCGACGCAGGGCCGCTTCGGGGGCCGGCTCCACGTTCTCCCGGCCGTGCCGCCGGGCGAACTGCTTCCCTGGATCGCCGGTGCCGACGTCGACGTCATCGCGCTCCAGCACACGACCCTCAACCACTACCTGTGCAGTCCCAACAAGCTCTGGGAGAGCCTCGCAGCGGGAGTCCCGGTCGTCGTGAGTGACTTCCCGGTCATGCGCCGCGTCGTCCTGGAGGACCCCTCAGGCGCCTTGGGGGGCGTCTGCAATCCCGCCGATCCCGCCTCGCTCGCTGCCGCCGTGCTCGCGGTCCTCAACCACTCGGCTCCGGAGCGGGAGCTGCTCCGTCGAGCCTGTCTGGACGCCGCCCACGAGCGATGGAACTGGGAGCGTGAGTCATCCCGGCTGCTTGAGCTCTACGCGGAGATCGCGGCGGGCCAATGACGGGGCCAGGGCTCACCCTCGCTCCCGTCTCGGCTGTGCCCGAATCGCTCACCACCAGGAGCAGGAGGATGAGTCCGAGGGTCTCGCGGCCGGTGAAGATGTCGCCGCTCACCAGCGCGTTCAGCGCGAAGAACGTAGCCAACGCCCAGAGCGCCCGCGTCGTCGAGCCGCCCGGCAGACGCCTCGTGAACGCCGCCAGCACCACGCCGAGGAACACCGCGAGGCCGACCAGGCCGTACTCCGCAGCCACCTGAACCAGCGCGTTGTGCGGGTAGGCAGCGGCATCCGCCCCGTGGAGGCCCTGGAAGAGCGCCTGGAAGCCGGCGGTTCCGGCTCCCACGAGCGGACTGTTCATGAACATCTCCAGGGCGAACCCGGCGAAGCTCACCCTCGCGGCAGCCGACGTCTCGGCGCCTGCCACGCCGCCCGTCGACCCGCTTCCCGAGAGGAAGTTCGCCAGGCTGCCGAATCGCCCTAGGGCTGCCGCAGGCAGGTCCGCCGAGACCATCGCGAAGACGGCGATCGAAAGCAGCGCGAGCGCGATCGCACCGACGATCGGGCGCCAGGCACGTGACCGCTGGCTCGCGATGTGCTGGGCACCGCCGATCAGCGCCAGCGCGAGGAGCATCAGGATCGGACCGCGGGATCCGGACGCGAGCGCAACGACGATGGACAGCGGGACCATCAGCGTCACGAGGACGGTCAGCACGAGTCGGCGCTGGGGGACGATCAGGGCGATGCCGACCACGGGCGCGAGCAGCGCGGCACGCGCGACCTGGATCGTGTTCATGCCGAGCACCGTCAGCCGCGTGCTGGCCGACAGTTGACCCAACCCGACCAGGACCGTGACCACCCCAATGACGAAGCATGCATACAGCAGCTGCCGGACCCAGCGGAGGTCCGTCCCGACCCGGATCGCTGCCGGGGTGATCGCCGCCAGGACGAGGACCCAGTAGGTGATGGCCTTGCCGAGCGCGAGTGACTGGTCAGGGGCGTAGGTGGCTCCTGCCAGGACGAGCACAGCCAGGGCGACCCAGAGCGCCAACCCCAGGCGCGAGGTCCGGAACGAGCGCCTCGACGCCACCAGGGCAATCGCCTGGGCGCCGTTCGCCGCTGCGAGAACCATGGTGATGTCGAATGGCAGGTACGGGTCGAGGGCGCCCTTGTAGAACGGGATCAGCAGGTATGCCGCGAGCACGATGCCCGGCGCGCGCACCATCGCCACGACCGCAACGGCTCCGCCGACCGCGATCAGCGCGACGGCCGGGCCGGCGACGGCCACGGCGATCCCGGCAAGCACGGCGGTGAGGGGAACGAGGCCGACCCATCTGGAGGGCACGGGCCTCGCCGCAGCGACCAGGTTCACAAGCCGGGCTCGCGGTGGGGATGGGCGCCGACGGCCGGTCGATGCCGGGCTGGCTCAGTACGCGTCATCGATGGCTCCGGCACGTCGCAAGCACGTCAGGCCACGAGCGTGGCCGGATCTTCCGACCGTATCATGTCGCACACCTGTTGGATATCCGCCATGCGGACGACTCGGCGCAGCGAGGGGGATAGGGTGGGTGAGGCGGGCCCTGGGCGCGAGTCAGCCCCGGCGGCGAGCTTGCATGCACACGAACCGTCCCGACCCAGCCCGCCGGGTCGGTCGATCAGACGATGCTAGCCAGAGTTGTGGGCGTTGCGCGCTCACGCTGGCGGGGCGGCTCATTCGGGCGCAACGTGCTGACCCTGGTGATCGGGACCGGCATGTCGCAGGTGATCGTCGTCGCGACTGCCCCAGTGCTGACCCGGCTGTACGCCCCGGCGGACTTCGGCCTGTTCTCGGTCGCAAACTCCATCATGGCCATCCTGATGTCGATCACCTGCCTCCGGCTGGAGTTCGCGGTCCCGCTGCCCCAGGACGATGTGGAAGCGGCGAATGTTCTGGGGCTGACGCTGCTCCTGGCGGCACTCCTGAGCGTCGTGTCGGTGGTCGTGCTATGGCTCGTCGGTGACAGACTCCTCATCCTGCTGGGCGGCAGTGCCCTCGGGGCCCCCATCTTGCTGATCGCCGTCGGCCAGTTCGGCGGTGGAGTCGTGTCAAGCCTGGGCAACTGGGCCGTTCGCACGAAGGACTTCGCCTCCATCGCATCGATGCGGATGTCGCAGGCGATCGCACTGGTTGTTGTCCAGACGGGACTCGGCATCGCCGGCATTGGGGCGACGGGCCTGCTCGCTGGAGCGGTCCTGAGCAGATTCGCCGGGGCCTCCCGCCTCGCCCGGAGCGCCTGGCGCACGCATGCCAGCGAGTTCCGGCAGGTCAGCCGCGCCGGCATGCGCCGCGTGGCGAGCCGCTACCGCTCAATCGCCCTGCTGTCCACTCCATCCGCGATCCTCAACACGGTCGGCCTCCAGGCGCCGACCCTGCTGCTTGTCCTCCTGTACGGGGTGGACACGGGCGGGCTCTACGCGCTGGCGCAGCGGATTACGTCCATCCCGCTCACCCTGATCGCCTCGGCCGTCGGCCAGGTCTTCCTGGCCGAGGCTGCGCGCGATGCCCGATCCGACGCTCGGGCTGTCCGGACCCTGTTCCTCCGCACGACGGTGTCGCTCGCCCGGCTCGGCATCGCCCCGACGATCCTCCTCATGATCGCGGCGCCGCTGGTCGCAGGCCCGGTGTTCGGCGGCGCCTGGAATCAGGTCGGCCTGTACATCGCCATCCTCGCCCCGATGTACCTGATCACCTTCGTGACCACCGCCACCGGGGACGGGCTCTACGCAGTTGAGCGAATGGACCTCCAGCTCATCCGAGAGATCGTGCGGCTGGTCTGCCTTGGTGGGTCGGTGCCGCTTGCCGCGGCACTGGGGTTCGACGCCACGGGCGCCGTGATGATGCTCAGCGTCGGCGGGGCGGTGGCGTACCTTGGGTACGGCGTCATCATGTGGTGGGCGATCAACCGCCATGCGGCGCGGTTCGGTCGTTCGCCGGACGCAGAACAGACGATCGCTGATGTCTGAGGGGAGGCGCTCGGCGCGCCCAGCCGCGGATGCCCCCCGGCGACCTGGCGCCGTCCGCCAGGTCTGGATCGTCAACCACTATGCGTCGGGGCCGGACTCGCCGGCTGGCACGCGCCACTTCGAGCTCGCCCGGCGGCTCGTCGCAAGAGGCCACCGTGTGACCATCTTCGCCGCCAGCTTCGGGCACAACAGCGGTCAAGATCGCCGCCTCAAGGGCCACCAGCTGGCCCGGGGCGAGTGGTATCAGGGCGTTCGGTTCGTCTGGGTCCGGACCCTGCCGTATCGGGGCAACACCTGGCGCCGAGACCTCAACATGCTCTCCTTCCTGCTCGTGTTCGTGGTGGCGCAGGCCCGGGAGCCGCGGCCGGGCTTCGTGGTCGGCTCGACAGTTGACCCGTTCGCGGCGCTGGGGGGATGGCTCGCGGCCCGCCTGCGGCGGGCCGCGTTCGCGTTCGAAATCCGCGACCTGTGGCCGCAGACCCTGGTCGACCTCGGGGCGCTCCGGATGGGTTCGCCAGGGGAGCGCCTGCTGCGGGCGATCGAGGCGTTCCTGGTCCGGCGGGCATCGACCGTGATCACCCTGCTCCCCGGCATCCGCGACTATCTCGAGGCGCAGGGCCTGCCAACGGGCCACGTCGTGTATCTCCCCAATGGCGCCGACCTCGCCGCGTACGGCGAGGGCGCGATGACGTCTGGGGCGCCAGCAGCCGTGACAAGCGCCATGGACGAGATCGCGCGGATGCGGCGCGACGGCCGCCTCGTGGTCGGGTACCTCGGGGCGTTCGGGCGGGTCAACCGGGCGGACCTGATCGCGGAGGCCGCGGTGGAGGCGGACCGGCGCCAGCCGGGCCGCATCGGGGTGGTGCTGATCGGCCAGGGCCCCGAAGGCCGACTCGTCGAGCAGCGTGCCGCCGGTCATGCCGCTGTCAGCGTCTGCCCGCCGGTCCCGAAACCGTTCGTGCCCGCTGTGCTCCGCGCCCTTGACGCGGCCGTGGTTCACACGACGTACACGCCGGTCTACAAGTACGGCGTCAGCTTCAACAAGCTGTTCGAGTACATGGCGGCCGAGCGCCCCGTGATCTTCGCCTGTGACGCCGCCTACGACCCGGTCGCTTCAACCGGGGCGGGAGTCACGACCAAGCCCGACGATCCGGGGGCCATGGCGACGGCCTTCCTGGACGTGGCGGCACTGTCGCCGGAAGCGCGCGCCGCGATGGGCCGGGCCGGCCGCGACTTCGTCGATCGGGAGCACAACTTCGATCAGCTCGGGGCCACCCTTGCGGACCTCGTCGAGACGGGGTCACAGGACCGGGGCTGTGCGCCCCACCGCTCCTAGGATCGGCCGCGCGGCGGGGCTGGGGCCGTCATCGCCGGCGTCACATCGACGGTGCCGCGTGCGCTGCCGTGGGGAGCAGCCGGTGGCTGCGGCGACAACGCGCCAGCCGCGACAGCCTCGGGCGCCCCGAAGCCGTCTGCGGCATCCGACTGCACGTCGGCCAAGGCGTAACCTCCGTATCCGCCCCGCTCGTCGACCCGCGTGCTCGGCCCGACGCGGTTCAGCACAACGCCCAGGACAGTAGCCCCAGCGCGCCGGAGCAGGTCGATGTTCTCCTCGACGGAGCGACGCCTGCTGCGTTCCGCGTCCACGACGAACAGGACCGCGTCCAGGAGCGAACTGAGCAGGGCGCTATCGGCGAAGGTGGCCAGCGGCGGGCCGTCGACGATCACCAGGTCGAACTCTGCCACTGCCCGCTCGATCAGGTCGCGCATCCGCTGGGATCCAAGGAGTTCGGCCGGGTTGGGCGGCAGCGCTCCGCTGGTGAGCACGACCAGGTTGGCCGACGGGGTGGCCTGCGCCAGCTCGGCGAGGTCTCGCCGGTCGCCGACCAGCGCCGACGTCAGGCCGACCTCGTTGTGGAGTCCGACCGCTGCGTGGATCCGCGGCCTCCGCAGGTCCGCGTCGATGAGCAGCACGCGTCGGCCGGCGAGGGCGTAGACACTCGCGAGGTTGGTGGCCGTCACGGTCTTCCCCTCGCCCTCCCGGGCGCTCGTCACCAGGATGGACCGAGGCTGGCGATCCACCCCGGCGAACTCGAGGTTCGTGCGCAGCGTGCGGTACGCCTCGACGACCCTGGACCAGGGATCTGTCAGCGCGGCGAGGTACAAGGCCTCGGGCTGACTTTCATGCACCCGGATCGGGTTGATGCTCGCGAGCACGCTCGCGCCCGTGAGCCGCTCCACCTCCTCGACGCCGCCCACCGATTCGTCGAGCAGTTCCGCCAGGAGCGCGATGCCGGCCGCCAGGAGGAGGCCCAACACGGCGGCAACAAGCACATTGAGCAGCGGCTTGGGCGAGATGGCATCCGTCGGCGCGACGGCCGGCTCGATCACCGAGAGCAGGTTCGCGGAGCCGACCGACGAGAATCCGAGCAGCGTGGAGTACGTCGAGCGGAGCGTCACCAGCTGCCCCTCGAGCGTGGACAGCTCGGCCTCGTCTGCAGCCGTCCGGTTCGGCTTCCCGACCAGCTCCGTGACGCGCTGCTGGGTCGTCGTGATCTGGTCCTGCGTCGATGCGAGATCCGCGTCGATCGCGGCCTGGATATCGGCCTGACGCCCCTGGATCGAGGCGGTCTTGGAGATGAGGCGATCAGCGAGGGCGTTCGCGGTGGCGGCGGCGCGTGCCGCATCGGAGTCCTTCACCGAGATGACGAGCAGCGTGCTGCCCGACGACGTGTCCGCGGTAACCCGCCGCGAGAGGTCGTCAGGTGTTGTCGGCAGCCCCAGCTCGTCGATCACGGCCTGGAGCTGGGGCCGAGTCGTGGCGATGGCCGCGTAGGTCGTGGAGAGCTGCTGGGAGGCCAGCAGCCCCGTGTAGTCGGGGTTGGCGCTGGTGAGGGCCTGACCCACGATCAGGGTGGTCTTGGCCTCGTACGTGCGCTGCTGGAGCTGGCTTACGACAAGGGCTGCGCCAGCCGCCAGCACCGTGCAGGCGACCAGGAGCGGAAGCCACTTGCGGGTGATGGCCAGAAAGCGACGAACGTCCACGTTTGGCCCCTGCTGGTCGAGCGCCGGCGTCCGGCGCCGAGTCGCCATGAGTGCGCTGGCGCCGATCATCGAGGAGTTGCTCACGGCCAGTCAACTGCCGGACGCAGGTGATCGGCTTGCCGATCTCGGCACGGGACCCGCACGCACGACCGCTTGCCGCGTGCCTTGGCCCCACCTTCAGCTGACTGTGTCGCCCGGCTGCCAGTGGTGGACCGTGGCCGTGCCGCCGCGGACGCGGATCGCGGCCTCGAGCTCCGCCGGCGTCCCCGCCAGGATCGGGAACGTGCCCCAGTGGATCGGCAGGACGTGCGACACGCCCAGGAGCTCAACCGCGATCGCGGCGCCGGCCGGGTCCATCGTGTAGTGGCCGCCGATCGGCAGCATGGCGAGGTCGGGCTTGAACCGCTCCCGGATGAGCGCCATGTCGCCGAACACGTCGGTGTCGCCCGCGTGGTAGACGCGGAACCCGTTCTCCAGCTCCACGACGAAGCCGGCCGGCTCGCCCAGGTACAGCGTGCTGGCCGCGTCCATGCTCCAGTCGCCGGCGGAGTGCTCGGCCGTGGTCATCGACACGCGCAGCCCGGCCGCCTCCACCGTGCCGCCCTTGTTCATGCCGATCACCGCGTCGGACCCGCCGGGCAGGCGGCGGGCGAGCCACAGGCTCATCTCGTGGATGCACGGCCAGGCGGGGCGGAACCGCGCGCCGATCGCGACCGCGTCGCCCAGGTGGTCCGCGTGGCCGTGGGTGACCAGCAGCAGGTCGCAGCGCTCGACCGCGTCGGCCGGCCGGGGGCTCTTGGGGTTGCCCAGCCAGGGGTCGAACAGGACGACCTTGCCGCCCGGCGTGCGCATCTCGACCGCAGCATGGCCGAGCCAGGTGAAGCTGGTGTCGCGTCCGATCGCCATTGCGCGCCTCCGAAGGTTCGCTGCTCGGTGGGGTCGCCCCGCCTCCCGGGCGGCGGGCGCCCCGTCTGGGCGGATTATCCGCCGCAATGGCCGAGGCGGTTCAGCGAGCCCCACCCGGGGCACGAGGCGACCCGCCGGGGACGTGAAGAGGGCGCCGAGCCCCGCCCGGCTACACTCGCCCGGTGCGCACGCCCCGGACCGCCGCCGGGGCGACCGCAGCGGCCGGCCCGCGTTCCGGCACCGGGCTCGTGGTAGGAGGCTCGCATGCACGTCCGCATCCGCCTGTTCGCGATGCAGCGCGAGGCCGCCGGGACGCGCGAGCTGGGCGTCGAGGTGGCCGAGGGCGCCACCGTGGCCGACGCCTGGGATGCGGCGGTGGCGCAGGTGCCCGCCCTGGTGCCGGGCCGCGAGACGCTGCGCTTCGCGGTCAACGGCGGCTATGCGGAGCCGAGCCGGCCGCTCCAGGACGGCGACGAGGTGGCCGCGATCCCGCCGGTGAGCGGCGGCGACGGCACCGACGAGGCCGGGCCCGAGGGCCGGATCCGGATCGTCGAGATCCACGCGGAGCCGTTCGCGCCGACGCTCGCCGACGACCTCGCGCGCCGGCTCGCCACGCCCGAGGACGGCGCCGTGGTCACGTTCCTCGGCCGGACGCGCGTCACGCCCGGGACGCCAGCGCCGGGCCAGGAGGCGGAGGCTGCGCGCCACGCCGGCGCCCGGGTGGAGGGCCTCGAGTACGAGGCGTTCGAGCCGATGGCGCTCGCGGTCCTTGGCCAGATCGCGGACGAGATCGAGGCTCGGTTCGGCGTGGTCCGGCTGGCCATCGTCCACCGCACGGGCGCGGTGCCGCCGGGCGAGGCGTCGATCCTGGTGGTCGCCGCGGCGCCCCACCGCGACGCCGCCTTCGCGGCGGCCCGCTTCGCGATCGACGAGACCAAGGCCCGGGCGCCCATCTGGAAGGCCGAGCGGTTCGAGGACGGCCGGGTCTGGATCGGCGCGCCGGCCCGCGCCGCGGCCGAGGACGCGGGCTGAGCCGCCGCACGGGACGTCGCCACCCGTTGGCCGCGGGCCGCCATACTGGCGTCATGCAGGGGGAGCCGGGGAGCATCGTGGAGCAGCTGCTCGAGCGGGCGTCCGCGATGGCCGCCGCATGGAGCGCCGGCGCCCGCGGATCCACGACGGCGGGCCAGGAGCGCGCGATCCTGCGGCTGCTCGGGGTGTCCGATGCGGACCGCGAGGGGCGCCCGCTGGCGGCCGAGGTCGTGGACCGCTACCTCGCCCCCGACCCGAGTCGCCTCGGCGGCGGGCTGGCCCTGCCGATCGCGGTGGCGATGGAGGAGTACGGACTGCCGGTCACCGAGGTGGCCCTGGAGGTGGCGGCCGGCAACATCGACCTGGGCATGGAGGCGGAGCTGCTGGCGGACCCTGCCCGGCGAGCCCGGGCCGCGGCGGCGGCGGGCGCGATGGCCAGGGCTGCGCTGGCCCGGGCCGACGCCAACCGCACGGCCCGGCGCGAGCTCTTCGCGCTGCTGGGCGAGGCGGGGCGTCCGTACCTGGGCGTGACGCTCGAGGCGCCGGCGATCGTGGACGCGCTCGACGAGGCGATCGCCGCGGTGGCGGCAGGGGCCGGCGCGATCCGCGTCCAGGTGCCGCCCAGCCGCGAACTCACGAGCCTGTCCGCCCGCGCCGGGTCGCCGGTGGAGGCGTGGCTGCCGGCGCCGACGTCGCGGGGCGGGCTCGCCGCGTTCGACCCGGCCGACGCGCCGACGCCCACCGGCTCCCGGCGCGCCCTCAGCGTCCTGCGCTCGGCGCTCGACGACGCCGGCGCCCGCAACGGCCGCTACGTGCGGCTGATCACCGAATCGCCGGCGCTCGCCGCCCCCGACCAGGCGGTGGTCGCCGCCTTCGAGCGGATCGACCTCGTGGTCGCCGACCCGCTGCGGGAGATCGTGGGCGGCCGTGTCGACCCCGACCGCGCCATCGCCGACCACGCCTTCGCGCACCGCCTGCTGGCCCGGGGCGGGACGCGCGTCCTGGTGCCCGCCGCGGCGCTGGTCGTGGGGGCTGACCTCGCGGCCGGAGTGCCGTCGGACCCGGCCACCCGCTCCGGCCGGGCCCTCGCGCTCCAGCTGCTGGCCGTCCAGCTCGCCCTGGCCGACGGCCTGCCGGTCGACGGCGTGGTGGTGGGTGCGCTGCCGGCGTGGCTGGCCGACGAGCCGAACGCGAGCGCCCGGGCCGTGGCCGAGGTGGCGGTCCGCCGCGACCTGTTCCCGGCGCATGCGCTGGCGTTCCTCGAGCCGTCGGTCGGCGGCAGCCCTGACGAGTGGCCAGCGCTCGTGGCCGGCCTGCTGCCGGACGCGGGCGACGTCAAGCTCCTCCTGTGCCGCGGGTCGTCCGGCTTCGCCGCGCGGTCGGCCGGGATGCGCGCCGCGGCGGCCGTGGCGAACTCCATCGCCGTGTCCCGCACGAGGCCCGCGCTGACCGGGATCGCCGCCGACCATCGGGACCGGACGCTCGCCGCCGCCGCCCAGACGCTCAAGGGCCTCGAGGACGAGGGCTGGCGGTGGCTCGTGGAGTCCCCGCTCGGCCTGCCCTCGGCCCGTCTGGGCGCCGAGGCCGTCGCCGACCGCACGAGCGGGTTCGACGTGCTGGCGCCGGGCGGAGCAGCCTGAGCGACCTAGCCTGACGAGGCCACGCGGCCCGACGCCCGGGGCGCACGCGAGGCAGGCGGGGTCAACCTCAGAGGGCGGTCGCCCCGATCCCGCGGTCTGATGCGTCCGGCGCACCTGGCGGCGTCGTGGCCGTCCATCGAAGGCGCGGCTGCATGGTGCACCTCTAGCCGAAGATCCTTCGGTATTCTCGACAGTCACCAGAAGGAACATCCAGTCGAGGCGCCTCCCGTGGTACACCCCGCCCGTGACGAGATCGACGATGCGATCCTGCGCGAGCTCCAAGCCGACGGGCGCCTCGCGAACGCCGACCTGGCCGGCCGGATCGGCCTGTCGCAGGCGGCGACCCACGCTCGGGTGCGCCGCCTCGAGCGCGACGGCGTCATCGCCCGCTACGTCGCCCTCGTGGACCGCGAGCAGGCCGGCTTCGACCTGCTGTGCTTCGTGAACGTCGGCCTCCGCGCCCACGGCCACGATGACGTCGAGCGGTTCCGGGACGCCGTCACGGCCATGCCCGAGGTCCTGGAGGTCCACCACGTGACCGGCGAGCACGACTACGTGCTGCGGGTTGCGCTGCGGAACCGCCGCGACCTCGAGCGCTTCCTCGTCGAGCGCCTGTCGCCCATCCCGGGCATCGCCCGGATCCAGACCAGCCTCGTCGTGCGCGAGGTCAAGCGCACCACCGCCCTCCCGATCGGCCCGGCCGCCGCCTCCCCCGAGCCCGCGCGCCCGCGCCCCTGAACCCGCGCCCCTGAACCGGACCCCGACCCATCCTGGAGACCGCCATGACCCCCGACCGCCCCTCGTCGCTCCACACCATGGGCCAGCAGCACGGCCGGCGCAGCTGGGCCGAGCCCTGGAAGATCAAGATGGTCGAGCCGCTCAAGACCACCACCCGCGAGCAGCGCCTCGCGGCGATGGCCGAGGCCGGCTACAACACGTTCCTGCTGCGCAGCGAGGACGTGTACATCGACCTGCTGACCGACTCCGGCACCTCCGCCATGAGCGACCGCCAGTGGGCGGGGATGATGCTGGGCGACGAGGCGTACGCCGGCAGCGTCAACTTCTACCACCTCGAGGCCGCGATCCAGCGCTACTACGGCTACCGGTACATCGTCCCCACGCACCAGGGCCGCGGCGCCGAGCACCTCATCAGCCAGGTCATGATCGAGCCCGGCGACCACATCCCCGGGAACATGTACTTCACGACCACCCGCGAGCACCAGGAGCTGGCGGGCGGCACGTTCCACGACGTGATCATCGACGAGGCCCACGACCCGGCCGCGACGCACCCGTTCAAGGGCAACGTGGACCTCGCCAAGCTGCGGGCGCTGATCGACGAGGTCGGCGCCGACAAGATCCCGTACGTCTCGCTCGCCGGGACCGTGAACATGGCCGGCGGCCAGCCCGTCTCGATGGCCAACGTGAAGGCGGTCCGGGCCCTGTGCGAGCCGCTCGGCATCAAGGTGATGCTCGACGCCACCCGCATGGTGGAGAACGCCCTGTTCATCCAGGAGCGCGAGGCGGGCTACGCCGACACCTCGATCGCGGACATCCTGCTCGAGTTCTGCTCCTACACCGACGGCGCCTGGATGAGCGCCAAGAAGGACAACCTGGTCAACATCGGCGGCTGGCTGGCGGTCAACGACCGGGACACGTTCGAGGAGCTGCGCAACCTGGTCGTGGTGTTCGAGGGGCTCCACACCTACGGCGGCATGGCCGGGCGCGACATGGAGGCGCTCGCGCTGGGCATCGCCGAGGCGGTCCAGGACGAGCACGTCCGGTCCCGCGTCGGGCAGGTGCGCTACCTCGGCGAGCTGCTGACCGAGTGGGGGATCCCGATCGTCCAGCCCATCGGCGGGCACGCGGTGTTCCTCGACGCGAGGGCCTTCTACCCGCACCTCGCGCAGGACCTCTTCCCGGCCCAGACGCTGGCGGCCGAGCTGTACCTGGACTCGGGCATCCGCTCCATGGAGCGCGGCATCGTGTCGGCCGGCCGGGACCCCAAGACCGGCGACCACAAGCGGCCGAAGCTGGAGCTGACCCGCCTCACGATCCCGCGGCGGGTCTACACGCAGGCGCACATGGACGTCGTGGCCGAGTCGGTGAAGGCCTGCTACGACGCCCGCCACGAGGCCCGGGGCCTGCGGATGGTCTACGAGCCCAGGTACCTGCGGTTCTTCCAGGCGCGCTTCGAGCCGCTCTGAGCGAGGAGGGCCGGCGGACGCCGCCGGTCCTCGCGTGCTGGGCCTCCGGGCTACGGGCCCGGGCTGGGCGGCGGCGTCGGGAGCCAGCCGCCCACCTGGGTCCAGGCGGCTCCCCGGTCCGCGCTGCGCATGAGCCGGCTCTCCGTGGTGGTGAGGGTGGCGTTCAGCCACCCGGACTGGACGACGTACCACGGCCCGCCCGGCAGGATGGCGGCCCCGCTGGTGGTGAAGGCGTCGAACTGGCCGGGCGGGCAGCTGACCCAGGTCCGGCCGCCGTCGGCGGTCCGGATCGTCGACCCGCGCTGGCCGGTGATGAGGCCGCTGCCGTCGGCCGCCATGGCGATGGTCGCCAGGTAGTCCGAGGACGTGATGCTCCCGATGTCCTTGGGGCCGCCCGGGTAGCTGATCCGAGCCCGCCACGACCAGGTGCGCCCGCCGTCGGTCGTCTCCATCACGCCCTTGAGGCCCGACCCGGCGCCGATCACGCTCGAGCAGCCGACCCAGCCGTGGCTGGCCGAGACGAAGCTGACCGAGACCGGGTCGAACGTGCCGCACGGGCGGCTGTCCGCGAGGGGCGCCCAGGTGGCCCCGCCGTCGCTGGTGGCGTAGAGCGCGGTGCCGAACCCCCCCGTCGCGGTCCCGGCGCCGGTCGAGGGCGGCTCGAACCCGACGCCGAAGCCGTGCGTCGCGTCGCCGAACGAGATCGAGGTCAGGTTCGCGTGCCCCACCACGGTCCAGGTCGCGCCGCCGTCGTTGCTGCGCTCGACCGACCCCGTGCACGCGGGGTTGCCGGGCGCCGCGTCGGCCGGGCAGACCAAGAGGTCGGTCCACGCGCTCTGGCCGCTGACCGCGAGCGCCCTGGCGGCGCCGGCGCCGAGCGGCGCGACGGCCCAGGTGGCCCCGCCGTCCGCGGTGCGCCAGGCATAGGCGTTCGTGGCGTCGCCGCCGACGGCGATCCCGTGCGCGGCGTCGAGGAACGCGACTGCGTCGGGCGTCGCGGGCTGGACGGCCGCCGGCGGCTGCGGCGTGGGGCTGGCGCCGGGTGCCGGCAGCCGCGAGAACTGCGTGTAGGGCTTCCAAGTCTGTCCGTTGTCGAGCCCGAGGTTGAAGGTCGCCGAGCCGTCGGCAGCCGTCGCGTCCACCGTCAGCGCGAACAGCATTCCGTCGGGCGTGATGGCGGCGCCCGGCCACTCGAGGTTGCCGCCGGCGCTGCCCAGCGGCAGGCGGGACCAGGTCGCGCCGCCGTCGGTCGTGCGGATCAGGCCCTCGATGGCCAGCCACGCGACGCCGGTGCCCGACCCGAGCATGTCCACGCCGCGGAAGTCCCCCGCGAACGGCAGGCTCCCGGCAGATGCCACCCCGCCGTCGGCGCGCGAGCGGACGCTCCACGTCGCCCCGCCGTCCGCCGTCGCGACGAACTCCTTGGGCGAGCTCCCGAGGGCCGCCTTGCCGCTGCTGCAGGCCGCCCAGCCGTGCTGGGCGTCCGCGAAGCTCACCGCGACCGGGAAGAAGCCCGCCTCGCACGGCGCCGCGCCGCCCAGTGCCGACCAGGTCTTGCCCCCGTCGTGCGTCGCGAGCAGCCCGGGCGCGCCGGGCGTCGAAGCGTCCACCGCGAAGCCGTCCTGCGCGTCCACGAACGAGAGCGACGTCACGTCCGCGGACGCGACGGTGGTCCACGTCAGCCCGCCGTCGAGGCTCTCGAGGACCGTCGGGCTGCAGCCGCCCGTGGCGCTGTCGGAGCAGCTGGCGCTCGCCCACGCGTGCGTGCCGACCATCGCGGCGGAGTCGAGCGGCGGTGCGTCCACCGGGACGGCCGTCCAGTCCTGGCCCTCGTCGGAGGTCGCCCAGACGGCGCCCCTGCCGCCGTACGCGCCGACCACGACGCCGTGGCTGCGGTCCGCGAACGCCATCGCCAGCTGGGCGCTGCCGCCGGCCACCGCGGGCGAGGCGCTCCCGGAGGGCGAAGGGGAGGCCTGCGGCGAGCCCGGTGCGGTCGACTGGACCGTCGTCGTGCCGGACGGCGCCGCGGCCGTCGTCGGAGAGGCCTGCGCGGGCTGGCCCGACAGGCGGCTCACGGCGAGCCCGGCCACGGCCAGCAGGACGACGGCGGCCGCCAGGGCCAGGGACGGCCCGAGCTGTGTGCGCGCGCGCCCGGAGAGCGCGCGGACGGGCGCCACCGGGACCCGGGCGAGCGCCGCGCCATCTGGCTGCCGGGCAGCCCCGGACAGCCGACCACGGACATTCGCGGCCAGGCGGGCAGGCGCGGTACCCGGGTCCAGGTCCCGGTAGTGCCGGCGGAGGAGGGCCTCGACCTCGTGGTCGTCGGGGCCGTCGCGGTGGTCCGTCATGCGCGCGCCTCCCGCGTGGTCGGGGTCGAGGCCCGCTCGGCCGCGATGGCGACCCGGGCCGCCGCGAGCGCGTCGCGGAGCCGCGTCTTGGCCGTCCCCTCGGGGATCCCGAGGCGTTCCGCGATCGCGGGCACCGTGAGGTCCGCCCCGAACCGGAGGGCGAGCACCACCTGGAAGTCGGGCTTGAGGCGGGCGACCGCCCGACCGACCTCGTCGCGATCCGCCGTTTCGCCGTCACGAGAGGACGGATCGGCGATCTCGGGGGCGAGGGCCGCCGCCGATGTCCGTGGGCGGCTGGAGCGCCTCCGGAGCTCGTCGCGGCAGGCGTTGACGACGATCCGGCCGAACCAGGCGGCTGCCGCGTCGGCGTCGCGCAGCCCGTCGCGCCCGGCCCACGCGCGCGCCGCCGCGTCCTGGACGGCGTCCTCAGCCGCGGCGGCGTCGCCGAGGATCCAGGTCGCCACCCGGTTGGCCTCGTCCAGCCGCCCGATGATCAGCTCCACGAATGCCGCCTCGTCGATCCCCAACTGCGTCGGTTCCACTCCTCGCCCGGAAGACCGCCAGCCGGGCCCTGTTCGCCATTACTGACGGACGGGCGGGCCCGAATCGATTGGCCGGGGCGCGCCGCGCCGTCCGCGCGATCATCCTCCAGGCCCGTGGTGCGCGCCGGCTCGCGCGCCGTCGCCGGCTCGCACCGCCCACGCCGCTCCCGCACTGGTCCCGGCTCGCGCGCCGGCGCCGGCTGCGCTAGGGTCGCGCCATGCAGCCACCGCCCGTCCTGCGCGTCGATCGGGACGCCGCCCCCGGTGTCGTCGTGCTCACGCTGGATCGGCCTGACGTCCGCAACGCGATCGACGACGAGTTGCTCGACGCCCTGCTGGCGGCGGTGCGCTCGCTGGAGGGCGACGCGGCCGCCCGCGCCGTCGTCCTCACTGGCGCCGGCGCGGCCGCCTTCTCCGCCGGGATGGACCTGCGGGAGCGGGCGGGCTTCTCCGATGCGCAGCTGGCCGACCAGCACGGGCGGATCGTCGCGCTCATGACCGGACTCACCGAGCTGCCGATGCCCGCGATCGCCGCGGTCGAGGGGTTCTGCCTCGCGGGCGGGTTCGAGCTGGCGCTGGCCTGCGACCTGATCGTGGCGGCGCGTGACGCGGTGTTCGGCCTGCCCGAGACGAGGGTGGGGATCTTCCCCGGCGGCGGCGCGGCACGGCTCCTGACCTGGGCCGTGGGGGCGCCGCGCGCCCGCGATCTCATCCTCACCGGTCGGCGGCTCACGGGCGAGGAGGCCGAGTCCTGGGGCCTCGTGTCCCGCCTGGCGGAGCCGGGGGGAGCCCTCGAGGCCGCTGTCGCGCTGGCCGGCGGGCTCGCGGACGCGGCGCCGCTCGGTCTGCAGGAGGCCAAGCGCGCCATCGCGGCCGCCCGCGGGTCCATCCGCGACGGCCAGGCTGCCGAGGACGCGATGTACGACGTGGTGGTCCGTTCCGCCGACCGCCGCGAGGGGTTCCGTGCCTTCGTCGAGAAGCGGCCGCCGCGGTTCGAGGGGCGCTGAGCCGGTCTCAGCGACCGGCGCTTCGGGGCGCCGCGCGGCACCCGTTCAGGGCGCGATCAACGACCCGCGGCCCGGGGCGCCCCGTCGAGGATCCGGGCGCGGCCACCGGCGACCTCCGCCCAGAGCAGGGCGTGCCCGGGCCAGGGTCGCCCGTCATGGACCAGCGCGGCGAACGCCTCGGCCTCGATTGCCGGGTAGGCCCTCCGGAACAGCTCCGGCAGGCCCCGGACCAGGGCGCGGGTGTCGGATGTCGAGCGGAGCACGAGCAGCCGCGAGACCCGCGGCCGCTCAGCGCCCCACGGCCAGCCGATCGCCGAGGGGAGGGCGTCCGCCTTCTGGCCCGCCCAGCGGAGCTGCTGCTCAACCCGCCGGACCTGGCCCTGGACCTCGGTCGCCACGATGTCGTCCCGGCTCGAGAGGACGACGTCGATGACGCCGCGGTCGGGCCTGGTGACGGCGACCTCCAGCCTCGGCGCCCAGCGCGGGTGCGCGATCAACAGCAGGGCGTCGGTGACCGGCGCGGAGACGCGGTCGTGGATGCGCGGTCCGGTGGCCGGGAAGAGCCTGATGCTCGGCTCGAGCCCGAGTGCCGTGGCCAGCGCGACGAGCGTGGCAAGGGTCGGCGTGCTGTCGCCTGCCTCGATCCGCGAGAGGAGCGCGTGGTCGATGCCGGCCGCGGCGGCAAGCGCCCGCTGCGACACACCGCGATCGAGGCGGGCCCGGCGGAGCTCGTCGCTCAGGTTGCGGACGAGGTGCCGCCGCCGCTCGCGCGCCGCCCGCAGGATCAACGTGTCGGCCATGGCGCATCCAAGCACGACCCGCCCATCGCGCCCTTATGCGCCGCTTCCGACCAGCCCGGCCGCCGATCCGGTGACTCCGAGTCACCAGAGTAGCGGGGACGGCGGCTGCGGCCAGAACGGCTGGCATGCGCCGGCGACCGCCGGTCACCATGAGCCCCCCGTGGTGACCCTGGGTCACCGCTGACGGCGCTTGGGGGACGAGGGCGACCCAGCGTTGACGCGGCCGATGCCGATGGGCGCTGGGCAGACGCCTATTTGGTGACTGTGGGTCACCGCCGCGAGGCAGGGCAGCCGCGAGGCAGGGTAGCGGCGAGGCGGCGCAGCGGCTCCCCCCAATGTTCAGCTCCCGCCGAACCCCGCCGGCACCCCCGGCAGCGCCTTGCCGAGGCCGAACGGCGCGCCGGCCTCGCGGACGCGCGCGACCATGCCCGTGGCCACCTCGGCGTCCACGGACGGCAGGGGGCGCGACGCCAGGAGCTCCTCCACGCGGCCTCGCGCCCGCCCGAAGGCGTCCTGCCCGCCGGCGTCGAGCCAGGCCCGGCGCGACTGCCGGTCGAGGATCGGCGAGGGCAGGAACTGCTCGGACTTGAACAGCCGCCGCGTCTCGGGCAGCTCGAGGAAGCGCCCCTCGGGCCCCGCCGCCTCGAACGACGCGGTGGCGAGGGTCTCGGTCGGCGTGCCGATGCCGCGCAGCAGCCGCTGCGCCATCCCGATCGCCTCGGCGTCCACCACCAGCTTCTCGGCGCTCTGCGCCAGCAGGAAGTCGAGCATGCCCGGCCCCGAGATCAGGTCCACGCCCGCGAGCGCGCCGACCAGCGCGGTCATGCCGGTCTCGAGCCCTGCCTGCGCGTCCACGACCTTGGAGTCCGTGGCGCCCATGTAGGCGTGCGTCGGGAGGCCCAGCCGGTGGCCCACGGCGGTGTACGCGCCGTCGATCATCGCGGTCTCGATGGCGCCCATCGGCGTGGCGCCGGTCCGCATGTCCACGATCGCCGGGGCGCCGCCCCACACGATCGGCGCGCCCGGCGCGGCCAGCTGGTGGAGCACGATGCCCGCCAGGCACTCCGCCGCGTGCTGGACGATCGACCCGATCAACGTCACCGGCGCGGCCACGCCGGCCAGCGGCATCGAGACCATCTCGGCGGGGACCCCGGCCCGGCCGAGGTCCATGATGTTCCGGCAGGCGAACTCGGACCAGGTGAGCGGCGGCGAGGGGCACACGTCGAACACCGCGCGCGGCCTGTCGGCGAGGGCCTGGCGGCCGCCCGCGTCGAGCGCCAGGAGGTCGACCATGACGCCCGAGCCGCGCGGCGTGAACGCCCCGGTGACGACCGGCTTGTCCGAGTTGGCCAGGCACACGAGCAGCCGGTACAGGTCGCCGATCTCGGTGGGGACGTCGTGGCACACGATCGCCGTCGACACGGCGTCGTAGGCGGGCAGGGCGTCGGCCACCCGGGTGATCCGCGCCAGGTCGGCGGCCATCGACTGGCGCGCCTCGAGGGTGGCCGGGTCCAGGTACGCCACGCCCGACGACCCCGGGTCGAAGTGGACCGCGCCCGAGCCGTACCGGACGGACGGCCTGCCCGAGCGCGTGTAGAGGTCGAACGCGCGGGGGACGGTGTCGAGCGCCCGGTGGACCATCGGCTCGGGGATGCGGACGCGGCTGCCGTCGGCCGTGGCGCCGGCGCCGGTCAGGACGCGGATCGCCTCGGGCTCCTCGACCTTCACGCCGGGGGTGGCCAGCAGGGCCAGCGCCTCGTCCACGACGCGGTCGATGAGGGCAGGCTCGAGGAGCTCGAAGCGGGGTCGCATTGGCGGTCTCCGGAGTGGCGGGGGAGGGGGCGCCCGGCCGGCGGGCGGTCGGGCGCCGGGGCAGGCCGCGGCGGAACGTCGCGGCAGCGGGGGTCAGGAGGCCATCGCCGCCTGGCGGTGGCGCTCGATGAGGCCGACCAGCTCGCGGTCCACGGCGGGGTCGAGCGGCTCGGGCCGGTGGTTCTTGATCAGCGACCGCGCCCGCTCGAGCGCGTCGCGGTGGTACTTGTCCGGGTCGTCGTGCCACTGGCCGTACGTGCGCCGGTCGAGGTACGTGGCCTTCCACAGGCCCTTCATCGCCTTGCGGGTGTGGGGCAGCGTGAGGTACTCGCCGCCGGGGCCTACCTCGGCGATGGCCTCCAGCGCTAGCGCCTCGTCGTCGAACGGGATGCCCCGGAGCATCGCCTCCACGATGGACGCGATCTCGGCGTCGAGGATCATCTGCTCGAACGACCAGATGCGCGAGCCGTGGAGCAGGCCGACGCCGAGCAGCATGTCCGCGCCGGAGACCGAGGCCATGAACGCGGACAGCCCGTTCTCGAGGCCCGCCTGCCAGCCCGACCGCTTGTCGCCGGTCGCGAACGCGCCCATCGAGAGGGGCACGTTGTAGAAGTCGGCCAGCTCGTTGGTCGCCGCGCCGAACAGGAAGTCCTCGGGGCCGCCGCCGGTGTAGGCGCCGGTCCGGAGGTCCATCGCGGTCTGCGCCGCGGCGTAGTACACGGGGGAGCCCGGGAACGCGAGCTGCATCAGCGCCATGGCGCTGATGACCTCGGCGTTGCCCACGATCAGCGACCCGGCGATGGTCGCGGGGCCGCTGAAGGCGCACGACGCCATGGTCATGAAGCCCACCGGGACCCCGGCCTCGGCCGCCACCAGCGACGCCTCGATCGGCCCGCCGTCGTGGGCGAGCGGGCTGATCGTGCACTGCATCATCGACAGCACGGGGCGCTGGCGGAGGGCGCCGCGACCGCCCGCCACCACGGCCGCCATCTCGATCGCGGTGCGCGCGTCCGGCGCGGTGACCACCGTCTCGGTCTGGACGTGCTTGGTGGAGTTGCGCCAGACGGCGAGCAGCTCCTCGTGGGTGCGCGTGGCGGGATCCGTGTCCTGGGCGGACACCGCCACCCAGTGGAAGTCCACCTGGTCGAGCGCGTCGCCGACCCGGGCGATGTCGGCCACGTCGGCGAGGGTCGAGCGACGGACCTCGAGCGTCCACGGGTCGAGGACCTCGATGCCGCAGCCGTCGGTGCCCACGCCCACATGGTGGCCGTCGAGCGGCAGGTCCTGGGCCGGGTTGCGCGCCGCCAGCGTGTAGGCGGGCGGGGCGGTCCGCAGGGCCGCCTCGATGACGTGGGCGGGCACTTTCACGATGCTCGTGGCGCGGTCCACGGTCGCTCCGTGGGCCGCCCAGATGTCGAGCGCCTGCTCTGACGGGAACCGCACGCCGACCTTCTCGATCACCTCGAGCGTCGCCTCGTGGATGCGCCGAATCGCGGCCGGCGAGAGCACCTCGAGGCGAGGGCGCACGCCAGCAGCCGCTGCCGATGCCGTGTTCATGTGTGCCTCCGGCCGGGTCGGGCTGGCGACCCGGCAGCCGTGTGCCTTGGGGCGGGCCCGCCCCGGGACAGGGAGCCCGGTGTCAGGCCCCGACGAGCTGGCGGACCAGCGCCACCGCGCCGATCGCGTCCTCGCTGTACCCGTCGGCGCCGATCTCGGTCGCCCAGGTGGACGAGGCGGGCGCACCGCCCACGATCACGCGGCACTTGGGCCGCAGGCCCGCGGCCTCGAGCTGCTCGATGACGGTGCGCTGACCGGCCATCGTGGTGGTCAGCAGCGCGGACACGCCGACCACGTCGGCGCTGTGCTCTCGGGCGGCCTCGACGAAGCGCTCGGGCGCCACGTCAACCCCCAGGTCGTGGACCTCGAAGCCGCTGGTGGCGAGCATCATGCCCACGAGGTTCTTGCCGATCTCGTGGATGTCGCCCTTGACGGTGCCCAGCACCACCCGGCCCAGCACGTGGCGCTCGGTGGCCTGGCGCTGCATCTCCGGCTCGAGCACGGCGACCGCCTTCTGCATCGCGCGCGCCGCCAGCATCATGTCCGGCAGGAACAGCTCGCCCGCGCCGAACTGCTCGCCGACGTAGGTCAGGCCGGGCACGAAGCCGTTGTCGATCGCGTCCAGGGGCGGCACGCCGCTCGCCAGCGCCTGCTCGGCCAGGGCGGCCGCCGCGGCCGGGTCGCCGTCGATGACGGCCTGGCGCATCTGGGCGAACAGTTCCTCGCTCATTCTCGTTGTCTCCTCCGGTGCGCCGCCGGCTCGGGGCCGTGCGGACGGGCGTCAATCGGCTGGTCGATCGGAGCGGGGCACGGCCGGGGACAGGTGAGGGCCCCGGGGTGCCGCCCGATTCTGCGCGTCAGCGACGCCGGACCGGTGGCGGCTTGCACAGGCCGTCGACGAGGGACGCGTACCACTGCGACGGGACGTGGCGGGCAGTCTGGTCCGCCGCTAGGTACGGCGCCCTGCGTGAGGCTGAGGGCTTGGGGGTGCGCTGAACCACATACCCCTCACGAGCTGGGGCGGGACGAGCGTGAGCGTCGGGCCGCGGGGCCCCCGGGGGATAGGGCGGAAGGTCCCGTCGCCGCGGGCCGCTCGGCTGGCGGGCCAGGAGGGCGCCATCTAGACTCTCGCCATGCCCGACTTCATCCACGGGTCCGAGCGCCGGCCGCTCGTGCCCGGCCAGTCGCTGTTCGATGTCGCCGGGGAGCTGTCGGTGGTCGTGCCGGCCTCGTGCAAGCGGACCGGCCGCTGCCACGAGTGCGTCGTGGAGATCAAGTCGGGCGCCGACCAGCTGACGCCGCGCACGGACGAGGAATCCTTCCTGGGGGCGTCGTTCCGGCTGGCCTGCCAGGCGCGGGTGGCCACCGCGGATCGGGACGTCGAGTTCAGCGTCCTGCGCCGCCGGCTGCGGATCCTCCTGGCCCCCGACGAGCAGCGCCCGGACCCCGACATCGACCCCGCCGTGCGCGAGGTTGACGGGCGCGTGGTCCTCGACGACGGCACCGACCTGGGCGCGGTCGGCGGCGGGCCGGTGGGCGTGGCCGTGGACATCGGCACGACCACGATCGTGCTGGAGCTGGTCGACCTGCGCACGGGCGCCGTGCTCGCCATCGCGTCCATCGAGAACCCGCAGCGCTTCGGCGGCAGCGACGTGATGACCCGGATCACGTACGAGGCCGAGGTGCCGGGCGAGCTCCGCCTCGCCCTCCGCCGGGCGCTCAACCACGAGCTCAAGCGGCTGTGCGCCGACCTCCGCCTCGACCGCCGCCAGCTCGTCGAGATGGTCGTCGTCGGCAACCCCACGATGCGCGACCTCGCGTTCAACCTCGACGTCCTGCCGATCGGCCGCCTGCCGTACCGGTCCGTCACCGAGACGGCGTGGCGCAGCGGCGAGGCGCCGAGCACGATGATCACCCGCCGCGCCCACGAGCTGGGGCTGCTGATCCACCCCCAGGGGCGCGTCGTGGCGGGGCCGCTCATCGCCTGCCACGTGGGCGCCGACGCCGCGGCCGACCTGGTCGCGGTGGACGCGATCGAGAAGGGCGGCTCGTTCCTGCTGGTGGACATCGGCACCAACACCGAGATCGTCGCCTCCGACGGGCACCGCATCCTCGCCGCCTCGAGCCCGGCCGGCCCCGCGTTCGAGGGCGGGGGCGTCCGCTACGGGATGCCCGGCGCCGACGGCGCGATCGAGAAGGTCCGGCTGGCGGGCAACCGGTTCCAGGTCGAGGTCATCGGGGAGGCGCCGCCGGAGGGGATCTGCGGCTCGGGGCTGGTGGACCTGCTGGCCGCCCTCCGCCGCGCGGACTGGATGACCAGCCGCGGCTCGTTCACCAACGGCCTGCCGGAGATCCGGATCGTGGACGACCCCCGGATCACCTTCTCGCGGGCCGACGTCGGCCACCTCTCGATCGCCAAGGCGGCCACCGCGGTCGGCCAGCGCGTGCTGCTGCGGCGCCTGGGGCTGCGGCCCGAGGACCTCGACCGCGTCTACCTCGCCGGCGGCTTCGCCAACGCCCTCGACGTCCGCACGGCCGTGGAGATCGGGCTCTTGGTGGACGCGCCGCGGGAGCGCATCATCCGGGCGGGCAACGCATCGATCGCCGGTGCCCGCGCGCTGCTGCTGTCACGCGGGCGGCGGGCTGCACTCGACGACCTGGTGCGCCGCATCGAGCACGTGGAGCTCGAGTCCGAGCCCGACTTCTTCGACCTGTTCACCGACGGCTGCCTGTTCGAACCCATCACCGTCTGAGGTTGTTGCCATGAGCCCCTCGCGCAAGCCCGCCCCCGCCGCGCCCGCCGAGGCCGCGGGCCTGCCCGTCGGCCCCGGCGCCCTCCGCAGGGCCCTGTTCGACCCCGCCGCCTTCGCGACCGTGGTGGAGCTGGTGCCGTGGGCGGGCGAGCTGGCGGACGCCAAGGGGGCCTCGCAGCTCAAGGCGGCCCAGGAGCTGGCCGGCAATCCGCGGATCACGGCCATGTCGATCACCGACAACGCGGGCGGCCACGCCCGGCTCTCGCCGTCCACGCTGGGCGAGCAGGTGCAGCAGCTGGGACACGACGCGATCGTGCACGTGGCCTGCCGCGACCGGTCGCGCAACGCGCTCCAGAGCCTGGGCTGGGAGCTGCTGAGCCGCGGGCTCACCTCGGTGCTGGCGCTGACCGGCGACTACCCCGAGAGCGGCTACGAGGGCCTGTCGCGCCCGGTCTTCGACATCGACTCCGTGGCGCTGCTCCACATGTACCGCGGGCTGGGCGAGGAGGCCGCGGGCAAGGCGATCGCCGCGGACGCCGGGGCGGACCCCGACGCCCACCGCTTCCTGCTGGGCTGCGCCATCGACCCCTACAAGCGCGTCGAGCGGGACCTCGTGCCCCAGTACCTCAAGCTGGCGCTCAAGGTCCGCAGCGGCGCCGACTACGCGATCGCGCAGGTGGGCTACGACGCCCGCAAGCTGGCCGAGCTGCTGGCCGTCATCGAGCGCGACGGCCTGGGCATCCCGGCCATCGCGAACGCGTACATCCTGTCGGGGCCGGTCGCGCGGGCGTTCAACGCGGGCAAGGTCCCCGGCTGCGTCGTCACCGACGACCTCCTCGCGGTCGTGGAGCGCGAGGCCAAGGCGGCCGACAAGGGCCGGGCGTTCTTCCTGGAGTTCGCGGCCAAGCAGGCGATCGTCGCACGCGGCCTCGGCTTCAGGGGCGTCTACTTCTCGGGCCACCGCAACGCCGGCGAGATCGCGCGCATCTTCGAGCTGATCGACTCCCACCCCGCGGGCGACTGGAAGGCGCTCCTGCCCGACGTCTCGTGGGCCCTGCCCGCCGCGTTCGGGCTGTTCGAGCGCGACGGCGACGGCCTGCCCACCGGCGAGCCCGCCAAGGCGTACGCGCGCTCGCTGACGCCGGGCGCCCGCAAGGCGGCCCGGGCCAAGGTGGACCCCCTCTACCGGTTCAGCCGGCTCGTGCACCGGCGGGTGTTCGAGCCCGGCTCGCCCGGGTTCGAGGTCTGGGGCAAGGTGTACGAGAAGGTGGAGCAGTACCGGCTCGACAAGCCGGTCCACGCGTTCGAGCAGGCGGTCAAGGTGCCGATGTACGACTGCCGGGACTGCGGCGACTGCTCGCTGCCCGACATCGCGTACCTGTGCCCCGAGAGCCACTGCCAGAAGAACCAGCGCAACGGCCCCTGCGGGGGCGCCCACGACGGCCTGTGCGAGGTGCCCGGCCACACCTGCATCTGGGCGGACGCCTACCGGCGCCTCAAGCCGTACGGCGAGGAGCTGTCGATGCTGGACCGCCCGCCGGTCCTCCAGGACAACGCGCTGCGGCGGACCTCGGCGTGGGGCAACGCGTTCCTCGACCGCGACCACATCGCGAAGCGGCTGGGCCGCGCCCAGCTGCCCGTCGTCCAGGCGCCCCCGGCCAAGCCCAGGCCGGCGGTCGCCGCCCCGCCCGAGCCCGCGAAGCCGGCGCCGGCATCGCCGTCGGACGCCCCGGCCGGCGGCCCGGCCGCCATGCCCGG
>JAJYLZ010000011.1 GCA_021787395.1 Chloroflexota bacterium | reverse complement strand
CCGGGCGCCGTGGCGCCGGTCCTCCGGGCGGACGCCGGCCGGTCGCTCACCTGGTCCCTGGACCTCTACGCGGCGGCAGGCATCCCGCCCGGGAGGCTGCTGCTGGGCCTGCCGCTGTACGGCATGGCGTGGCCCGTGGCGGGGCCGGTGATCGGGGCGCCCGCGACCGGCAGCGGGACCCTGTGGATCCTGCGGCAGCACCTCGACGTGCTGGGCAACCCGGCCGCGGTGCCGCAGACCGATCCGGTCGAGGCGGTGGACGTCTACTTCGTCGGCTCGGACGGGAGCCTGGCGGCGCCGACCGCCGCGCCGGCCTCGGCGCCGTCCACGGCCCCGTCCGCGAGTGCGCGGACAGGGCCCACCCCGACTGCCGTGACGTGGACGGCCGCGTATGTTGACTCGCCCGCGACCCTGGCCGCGAAGCTGGCCCTCGGCGAGTCGCGCGGGCTCGCGGGCGCCGGACTGTGGGCGATCGGCTACGAGCGCGGCCTGCCGGGCTACACGGACCTGTTCCGGCGGTTCGTGGCGGGCGGCGTCCCGCCGCCGTGAGGGCGCCGGAGTCGAGCCTCAGGCGAACGAAACGGCGAGGTAGCCGACCGTGCGGCCCGGGTCGCCGCCGGCGTCCGCGGAGGTGGCTGCGGCGACGACGGTCCCCGCCCGGGCGCCCATCGCCCGCAGCGCCGCCAGGCCCACCACCGTCGGCTGGATGCCGCACATCCCGCAGGCCATGCCCCGGACCCGCGATCCGGCCTCCTCGGCCTCGAGGCGGGCGACCGACTCGGGGTCCAGCGCGGCGATCGCCGGCGCGAGCCGCTCGGTGACGCGGACCGCCGCCTCGTGCGCGGGGTAGTGGGCCATGTCGGAGCTGATCGCGAGCAGGACCTCGCTCCCCGCCGCACGCAGCGCGCCCAGCAGCGTGCCGAGTCGCTCGCCGGCCTCCACCGCCGAGCGGCCGGTGCCGGCCGAGACGGAGCAGGGCACGATGCGGGCGTCCGGCCGGAGCGCGAGCAGGACCGGCAGCTGCACCTCGATCGAATGCTCGTCGCGGTGCGCCATGCGGCTGGCCGCGAACGGGTCGCCCAGCTCGAGGATCCGCGTCGCGACCTCCTCCTCCACGGGCACGTCGCCCAGCGGCGTGCGCCAGGCGCCGGACTCGTAGACGGCGATGCCCTCGAACCAGGCGCTGTGGTTGGTGCCCAGGAGCGCGATGGTGGGGGCTCGACCTGCTCCGTCGAGCAGCGACCGCCACCCGGCCGCCGCCACGACGCCCGAGTAGACCAGCCCGGCATGGGGGACCAGCACGCCCATCCGGGGCGCGCCCGCGACCGGAGGCGCGGACCGCGCGAGCAGGCCGCCGACCACCCGCCCGACGCTGTCGGCCGAGGCGGGGTAGAAGGACCCCGCCACCGCCGGCTCACGGACCACGCTGGAGCCTGCGCTCATCGCCCATCCTCCCCGAGCCCGACGCCGGCCATCCGGCGCCCGCACGCCGGGCAGGCGCCCTGGGCCGTCAGGTGTGACTTGGCCCGGTAGCCGCGACGCTCCACGAGCAGCGTGCCGCAGCCGACGCACCACGTGTCCTCGGCCTGCAGCTCCGGAGCATTGCCCACGTAGACGTGGGCGAGGCCCGCCTCCCGGCCGATCTGGGCGGCCCGCCTGAGCGTGGGGAGCGGGGTGGGGGGCACGTCCGACATCCGGAAGGCCGGGTGGAAGCGGCTGACGTGCCAGGGCGTCTCGCGGCCGAGGTGCTCAGCGATCCAGCCGGCGATGGCCCCGAGCTCGCCCGGGCTGTCGTTCTGGCCGGGAATGACGAGCGTGGTGATCTCCAGCCAGATCCCGGCCGCGCGCATGGCGAGGATCGCCTCGAGCACCGGGGCGAGGCGGGCGCCGCACAGCCGGTGGTAGAAGCGCTCGTCGAAGCTCTTGAGGTCGACGTTGGCCGCGTCCACGAACCCGGCGAGCAGCTCGATCGCCTCGGGGGTCGCGTACCCGTCGGTGATCCATAGGTTGCGCAGGCCCGCCGCCCGGACCAGGCGCCCGACGTCGAGGGCGAACTCGAGGAACACCGTCGGCTCGACGTAGGTGTAGGCGACCGCGTCGGCGCCCAGGGCGAGGGCCTGTTGGACGACGTCCTGGGGCGCGAGGCGGCGCACCGGGAGGTCGAGCCCCAGCCGCGGGCCCTGGGCGATCTCCCAGTTCTGGCAGAACGTGCAGTGGAACGGGCAGCCCGGTGTCGCGATGGACCACGCCGTGGACCCGGGGGCCACGTGGAACAGCGGCTTCTTCTCGATGGGGTCGAGCGCCTCCGCCACCACCCTCCCGTAGGCCGTGGCCACCAGTGCCCCGCCGCGGTTCTCCCGGACGCCGCAGATGCCGCGCCGACCCGGCCGCACCAGGCAGCGATGCGAACACACGCCGCAGCGCACGGCGCCGTCGTCCTGCGGCACCGCCAGCAGGCTCGGCACCGGCGCCTCCGGCGCGGCTCGGGTCAGCGGGTTGGGCACGGGGTCAACCTCCGGCGGCCAGTCTCGCCCACGGCTGGACGCGCCCGGAAGGGCCGCCCGGCCGGTTTCGGGCCATCCCGCCCTGCGCGCGGCGGCCGGTCGGGCGCACCATGCCGGAGGACGAGGAGGTGCGCGCCATGACGACAGGAGTCCCGCGGATGGAGTCGGCAGCCGGCCTGCCCGGCCCGGTGTCGCTGCCGGAGGCGGCCCGAGCGCAGCTGCTCGCCCTGGCCAGGACGGCTGTCGCCGTCGCCAGCCGTGCCGAGCCCGCGCCGGCCCTCGACGCGGCGATGCACGACGCGTCCCTGACCGACCTTGCCGCGTCGGCGTTCGTGACCCTGACCGAGGGCGGCGAACTGCGCGGCTGCATGGGCATCCTCGATCCCGATCGGCCCGTGGACGACTCGGTGGCCGAGGCCGCGGCCTGCGCCACGCGCACGGATCCGCGATTCCGGCCGGTGACCCCGGACGAGCTCCCACGGCTCCAGGTGGACGTCTCGGTGCTGGGGCCGATGGCCCGGCTCGAGGACCCGCTCTCCTGGCGGCTCGGGGTCGACGGGATCGTCGTGGAGCTGGGCGGCCGGCGGGGCCTGCTGCTGCCCGAGGTGGCCGAAGAGAACGGGCTCGACCGCGTGGCCATGCTCGACATCGCGACCCGCAAGGCGGGCCTGCCGCACGGGGCATGGCGCGACCCCGAGGCGAGGGTCTACGCGTTCCGGACGCTGCGGTTCGGGGGGCCGGCGCTCGCACCAGGCCAAGAGCCGCGCAACTAGAAGCCGTCCAGGCCGAGGAGTCGCGGCACCACCTGGGTAGCTGCGCCCTCAACCACGTGGTCGAAGGCCCACGCGTTGTCGGGCCGCTCGAGGTTGGCGAGCCAGGTGGTGGCGCCGAGCTCGGCCGCGTAGCGGACGTAGGCGGCGGCCGGGTAGACGGTGCCGCTGGTGCCGACGGCCAGGAACAGCAGCGGCGCGTGCTCGAGGCGGCCGCGGCTCAGGAAGCCCGTGACCCGGTACTGGTCACCGGCGTCGAGCGGCTCCCCGAACCAGACGACGGCGGGGCGGAGGTACGCGACCCCGCGCCCATCGGCCGCGCAGCGGTCGCACGAGGGCAGCGGCGGTTCCACCGGGTAGCGTCGGTCCGGGAACGGCGGCCGGCCGCACCGCGAGCAGCGGGCCCGCCACAGGGAGCCGTGGAGCTCGACGAGGCGCTCGCTGCCGGCCGCAGCGTGGAGTCCGTCCACGTTCTGGGTGACGAGCAGGAACCGCTCGCCCATGCGGCGCTCCGCCTCCGCCAGGGCGAAGTGGGCGGCGTTCGGCCGGACGGCGTTGGCAGCCGCGCGGCGCTGGGAGTAGAACCGCCAGACGCGGGCCGGGTCGCGGGCGAACGCGGCCGGCGTCGCGACCTCCTCGACCGGCTCCGCCTCCCACAGGCCGCCGCCGCCGCGGAAGGTCGCCAGCCCGGACTCGGCGCTGATCCCGGCGCCCGTCAGCACGAGCAGCCGAGCGGTCTCGGCGAGAGGGAGCGGGGTGACGTCGTCGGGGCGGGTCATCGCACGGTGCCCTGGGCTGGGGGTCGGGGCCGCGCGGCAGCCGAGCCCTGCGATGCGGCGGCTGAGCGCTGGCCGGCCCGTCCGGGGCGAGCGGGGTGCAGACTGGCGGCCAGGGCATGCATGGACGGCAGTATCGCCCGCGCCACGCGGGCCGGGCGAGGCCCGGCCGCTGGCCGCCCGATCCGCCGACTGCCGGTAGACTCGGCGTCCCATGGCAGCCGCCCAGACGCCCCTTCCGCCCCTCACCCGCGAGCAGCGGCTCATCACCGTCGGCCTGATGGCCGCCCTCGCGGTGGCCGCGCTCGACTCCACCGTGGTGGGCACGGCGATGCCCACGATCATCGGCCAGCTGGGCGGGCTGTCCGAGTACGCCTGGGTGTTCTCCGCCTACCTGCTGGCGTCCACCACCACCGTTCCGCTGTACGCCAAGCTGGCCGACATCCACGGCCGCAAGCCCATCTTCCTGGTCGGCCTGGCGCTGTTCGTGGCCGGGTCGGCGCTGTGCGGGCTGTCGAGCTCGATGCTGATGCTGATCGCGTTCCGGACGATCCAGGGGCTTGGCGCGGGCGCGGTGCAGCCCATCTCGTTCACGATCGCGGGCGACATCTTCGAGCCCCGGCAGCGGGCCCGGATGCAGGGGTTCTTCTCGGGCGTGTGGGGGATCGCCGCGATCGTCGGCCCCGCGATCGGCGGGCTCATCACGTCCACCGTCGGCTGGCCGTGGGTGTTCGAGCTGAACATCCCGGTTGGCCTGCTGGCGGCGGCGATCATCGGCCTCCGGCTGCACGAGCGCTTCGAGCGCCGGCCGCACCGCATCGACTGGTCCGGCGCCGCCCTGCTGTCGGGCTCGGTCGTGCTGCTGCTGTTCGCGGTCTCCGAGGGCGGCCAGCTGTTCGGCTGGGTGTCGCTCCCGTTCCTCGCCATGCTGGGGGCGGCCGCGGCCCTGTTCTGGCTGTTCGTCCGCCAGTCCCGGCGAGTGGCGGAGCCGCTGGTGGACCTCGACCTGATGGGCGTGCCGCTGATCCGGGCCGGGCTCTGGATCGGCACCCTGGCGGGGATCGTCATGTTCGGCCTGACGACGTTCCTGCCGCCGCTGGTCCAGGGCGTGCAGGGCGGGACCGCGGTCGAGGCCGGCGCCGTGGTGGCGGCCATGTCGATCGGCTGGCCGGCGGGCTCGATCATCTCCGGGCGGCTGCTCCACCGGGTGGGCGCGCGGCCGTTCGTGCTGGCCGGCTCGGTGCTCATCCTGGTTGGCTCTCTGGCCACCACCCAGACCACCCAGATCGACTCCCTGGCCTTCGCCACCGCGGCGTGCGCGGTGGTGGGCCTCGGGATGGGCTTCTCCTCGACCGTGCTGCTGATCATGGTCCAGGGCGCGGTGCCCTGGCAGCGGCGCGCCACCGCCACGGGCCTGGTCCAGTTCAGCCGGACCATCGGCGGCTCGGTGGGCGTGGGCGTCATGGGCGGGATCCTCGCCGCGTTCGTCGGCGCGGCGTCGTCGGCGATCCTGGACCCCGTCGGGCGGCAGCTGCTGTCGCCCCAGCAGCTGGCCGCCGGGCGCGACGACCTCCGGGCCGGGCTGCAGGTGGTCTACTGGCTGATGGCCGCCGCGGCCGCCGCCGCGCTCGTGCTGGCGGTCCGGATGATGCCCGCGGCGCAGCTGGGCGACCCCGCGGCCGTGCCCGCCGACGCCATGCCGGCCGGCGTCCGGACGGCAGAGCCCTCGGCGACGGGGCCTGAGGGGACGCCTGAGCTCGGCTGACGCCCGGGGCGCGGCACGTCGGCCGCCCGATGGCCGCCGCCGGCGCCTGCTAGCCCAGCTCGGCGCGGAGCTGCTCCACGGCCCACTCGAGGTCGGCCCGCTCGATCACGATGGGCGGGGCGAGGCGGATCGTGCTGCCGTGGGTGTCCTTGGCCAGGACGCCTCGGCGCATCAGCCCCTCGCACACGTCGCGCCCGGTGCGCCCGACCAGGTCGACGCCGGCCCACAGGCCCCGGGCCCGGAAGCCGGCGACCCGCGCGGACGGCAGCGACGCGAGCCCGCGGGCGAGCACCTCGCCCAGCTCCCGCGCGCGTGCCTGGAACTCGCCGGTGCGGAGCATCCGGACGACCTCGATGCCGACCGCGCAGGCCAGCGGGTTGCCGCCGAAGGTGGAGCCGTGCTCGCCGGGGCGGAAGACGTCCATCACCTCGCGGCGGCTGACCACCGCGGAGACCGGCAGGATCCCGCCGCCCAGCGCCTTGCCCAGGATGTAGGCGTCCGGGACGACGTCCTCGTGGTCGCAGGCGAAGGTGCGTCCGGTCCGCCCGAGGCCGGACTGGATCTCGTCGGCGAGCATCAGCACGTGGCGCTCGGTGCAGATCGCGCGCACCGCCCGCAGGTAGCCCTCGGGCGGGATGATCACGCCGCCCTCGCCCTGGATCGGCTCCAGCAGCACCGCCACCGTGTCGTCGTCGATCGCGTCGGCCAGCGCCGCCGCGTCGCCGAAGGGGACGCGCACGAAGCCGGGCGTGAACGGGCCGAAGCCGTCGCGTGCCGACGCGTCGTCGGAGAAGCCGACGATCGTGGTGGTGCGGCCGTGGAAGTTGCCGCCCATCACGACGATCCTGGCCCGGCCCTCGGGGACGCCCTTGCGCTCGTAGCCCCACTTGCGGGCCATCTTGAGCGCGGTCTCGACCGCCTCGGCGCCCGTGTTCATGGGCAGCATGGCCTCCATGCCGCAGAGCGCCGTGAGCTCGCGCGCGAAGGTGCCGAGGAGGTCGTTGTGGAAGGCCCGGCTGGTCAGCGTCAGGCGGCCGAGCTGCGCCTCGGCGGCCGCGACGAGGCGGGGGTGGCGGTGGCCGAAGTTGAGCGCGCTGTAGCCGGCCAGCAGGTCGAGGTAGCGGCGGCCGTCGGCGTCCCAGACCCAGGCGCCCTCGCCGCGGGCGAGGACCACCGGCAGCGGGTGGTAGTTGTGCGCGGCGTGGGCCTCCACGTCCGCGATCACCGCGGCCCCCAGGCCCGCCGCCCCGTCGATCCCCGCCGCCTCGATCGTCATCGTGGTCCGCCTCGCCGCTCCGTGGTGCATCCCCTCCGCCGACGATGGTTGCACGTCCGCCGGGGCCGCGGGGCCCGCCATTGCAGGCGCGGTCTATGCTGAAGGCCCCGAGCCCATCCCCGGAGAGCGTCCC
This sequence comes from Chloroflexota bacterium, assembly GCA_021787395.1. GTDB lineage: Bacteria > Chloroflexota > Limnocylindria > Limnocylindrales > CSP1-4 > CAIXZV01. Next base: position 60,521 of record JAJYLZ010000011.1, on the reverse strand, counting down.
GATGACCCTGCACGCCGCCGACGTCGCCCAGCCCGCCGCGCCCCCGGAGGAGCCCGCCGAGACCGGGCGGTTCGGCGAGGTCCTCGCCCGCCTGGCGCCGGCGCTCGACGCGTTCGCCGCCGACCACGCCACGGCGCCGTTCCCGCCCTACCGGCCGGCGCCCGGGGACCCGGGCCAGGGGCCGCTGCCCGAGACCGGCGTCGGGATCGACGCGACCGTGGACGAACTCTCGGCCGTGGTGCGACGGGGGAGCCGGATCAGCTCGCCCGGGTTCGTCGGCTTCATCACCACCGGCGCGTCCACCTCGGGGGCCGCGGCGCTCACCGCGACCGCCTTCGCGGGCGGCCAGCGCTACACGCTCCACGCGTTCAACGCGATCGAGCACACCAGCCTGCGCTGGCTGGCCGACCTGTGCGGGCTGCCCGACGGGGTCACCGGCGTGTACTCGAGCGGCGGCTCGTCGGCGAACCTGATCGCCCTGGGCAGCGCGCGCCAGGCGGCCTACGAGCGACTGGGGCACAGCGTCGCTGAGGACGGGACGCTCGACGGGCGGCCGGGCCGGGTCTACGCGTCGGCGCTCGCCCATCGCACCGTGCACCGTTCGGCGGCGGTGCTGGGGCTGGGCCGCCAGGCCGTGGTGCCGATCCCGGTGGACGCCGACGGGCGCGTCCGCGAGGACGAGCTCGAGGCGGCCCTGGCGGCTGACGCGCGCGCCGGCGTCCTGCCGATCGCCGTCGTGGCCTGCGCCGGCGCCACGGACACGGGCAGCGTGGACCGCATCGACCGCGTTGCCGCCATCGCCCGGCGCTTCGACGCCTGGCTCCACGTGGACGGCGCGTACGGGCTGGTCGCCAACGCGTCGCCCCGCCTGCGGCCGCTGTTCGCCGGCGTCGAGGCGGCCGACTCCTGGATCGTGGACCCGCACAAGTGGCTGGCCACCGGCGTCGGGGTCGGGGCCACCTACGTGCGCGACGCCGGGGTGCTCACGAGGGCGTTCGCCGAGGGGGAGGCGGCCTACCTGGAGGGCTCGTTCCGCGAGGACCTGGCGCAGGCGCGCTCCCAGTTCGACGCCATGGGCGGCCTCTGGGGCGACCAGTCGCTGGAGCTGTCGGCGCCGCCGCGCGGGGTGGCAGTGTGGGCCGTGCTGCGCGAGATCGGACGTGCGGGCGTCGTGGCCCGCGTGGAGCGCCACGTCGCCTTCGCCCGGGAGATCGCCGACCGGGTGCGCGCCCACCCGCGGCTGGAGCTCCTGATGGAGCCGCAGCTCTCGGTCGTCTGCTACCGGTACCGTCCCGGGGCGGGCGTGGACGGCGACGAGCTCAACCGCGCCATCCTGGACCGGCTGCGCCGCGACACGAGCGTCACGCCGTCGGGCACGCAGGTCGGCGGCCGGTTCGCCATCCGCCCGTGCTTCATCAACCCGCGGACCACCGAGCGCGAGGTGGTCGAGCTGGTGGATGCGGTAGTGCGCCTCGGAGACGAGCTGACGGGCGCCTGAGGGAGGCCCGGGCCCGCGGCCGCGGCACGCGGCCCCGCCGGGGCGGGCGGGTCAGCGCTCGGCGCGGATCGGGGCCAGCACGTCCTTGCGCGCGAACACGCCCACGAAGCGCACGCCGCACAGGAACAGCGCGATGCCCAGGCCGGTGTAGAAGAACGCGATGAACCAGTCCGGGAACAGGTGCGACAGCCGCAGCGCCATGCCCCCGCCCATCATGATGAACATCACGATCCACGACGATGCGTTGAAGAAGTGCCAGACCGGCAGCCGCTCCTCCTCGCGCGCCCGGATCCGCATCGTGTGCTTGCGCACCAGGCGCGAGAACACGAACACGTAGAACACCGCGAAGATGACCGCCGCGAGCGGGAGCAGGATGGGGTCCACCGGCTCCAGCCTGAGCAGCAGCGGCACGCCGACGACGGTGACCATGGTCCCCGCGATGCACCAGACGACGCCGGCGATCAGCATCAGGGCGTTCTTGGGGACACGGGCACGCTGCACGGCCGAGATTGTAGCCCGAGGAGCGGTTCGGCCAGCACGTCCACGATGGCGCGGACCCTATGGGAGGATCGGCCTGTACAGGGCGGGTCGAAGGGCCCGTGGCCGTCGGCCCGGCGTGGCGGCGGCTCGCCGACTCCAGGTCCCAGTGGCCCTCGGGTACGGGGTCGCCGGTCCGTTCGGGTGGTGGCGCGCGCAGGCACCGCGCGGGAACCTCGGCGCACCTTCCTGCAGTCCACGAGGTCGAGGGATCAGATGCTTCACCCCTGGAGGCGCGCGTCGGTGCTTCCGGCGGCCACAGGCGCCGTCGCGTCGCGCCGGGACCGCCGGCGCCCGGCCGAGGTGATTCGAGTCGGGCGGATGCCCCGCCTCGACTCGTTCCGGATCGGGGTCGAGATGCTGCCGGGCCGCCCGAGTCCGCAGCCCGATGAGCGCGGCGAGCGCCGACGGTAGGGGAGCGCCGGATCAGGCCCTCGTCCGGTGCTCGGTCGTGCCGGTGCCCGTCCGCGACAGGTTGGACGCGGTGTTCACGAGCGCGACGTGCGAGAAGGCCTGCGGGAAGTTGCCGAGCATCCGGCCTGCCGCGGGGTCGTACTCCTCGGCCAGCAGGCCCACGTCGTTGCGGATCGCCAGCAGCCGCTCGAACAGGCGCTCGGCGTCGTCGCGGCGCCCGGTCTGCGCGTAGGCGTCGGCGAGCCAGCAGGTGCAGGGGAGGAACGCGCCCTCGCCCGGCGGCAGCCCGTCGGCCGCATCCTCCTGGGTCGAGTAGCGGAGGACGAAGCCGTCCCGCAGCAGCTCCCGCTCCACCGCCGCCACGGTGCCGACCACCCGCGGGTCGTCCGGGGGCAGGAAGCCGACCAGCGGGATCAGCAGCAGGCTCGCGTCCAGGGCCGTCGACCCGTACGACTGGACGAATGCACCCAGGTCGGCGCTGTAGCCGTGCTCGCAGACGTCGTCGTGGATCTCGTCGCGGACGCGACGCCAGCGCTCGACCGGGCCGTGGAGCCCGAACTGCTCGACCGCCTTGACCGCCCGGTCGAAGGCCACCCAGGCCATGACCCGCGAGTGCGTGAACACCCGCGGACCGCCGCGGACCTCCCAGATGCCCTCGTCGGGCTGGCGCCAGGTCTGCTCGAGGTACTCCATGAGGTGGCGCTGCAGCGCCCACGCCGCGGCCTCGGGGTGCAGCCCGCTGCGGCGGGCGACGTGCAGCGCGTCCATGAGCTCGCCGAACACGTCGAGCTGGAGCTGGTCCACGGCGGCGTTGCCGATCCGGACGGGCCTCGACGCCTCGTACCCGGGCAGCCAGTCGGCCTCGGTCTCCGGGATCCGCCGCTCGCCGCCCAGCCCGTAGAGGATCTGGAGCTGGGCCGGATCGCCGGCCACCGCGCGGAGCAGCCAGTCGCGCCAGGCGCCCGCCTCGTCGTGGTAGCCGCCGTGCATCATCGCGTACAGCGTGAACGTGGCGTCGCGGACCCAGCAGTACCGGTAGTCCCAGTTGCGGACGCCGCCGATGCGCTCCGGGAGCGAGGTGGTCGGGGCCGCCACGATGCCGCCGGTCGGGTCGTAGGTGAGCGCCTTGAGGGTGATCAGCGAGCGCACCACGGCGTCGCGCCACGGGCCCTGGTAGGTGCACCGTGACGACCACTCGCGCCACCAGGCCACCGTGTCCGCGAGCGCCTGCTCGGCGTCGATCGGGGGCGGCGGCTCGAGGCGGGACGGGTACCAGGTGAGCACGAACGGCACGCGCTGCCCGGCCGCGACGCTGAACCGGGCCTCCGTGGCGAGCTGGCGGCCTCGGGTCTCGACCGGCGAGCGGAGGGCGAGGCCGTTGGGGCCCGCCACGGCCGTGAAGGTCCCGTCACGTCGCCGCACCCAGGGCACGGTGGCCCCGTAGTCGAACCGGACCACCAGGTCCATGCGCATCGCGACCTGGCCGCGGACGCCCTCGACCAGCCGGACGACATGGCAGACGTCCTCGCGGATGGGCAGGAAGTCGACGACCCGGGCCTCGCCGCCGTCGGTCTCGAACGTCGTCTCCAGCACCAGGGTGTCGTCCCGGTAGCGGCGCGCGACGCGGGTGGCCCCGGCGTCGGGCGCCAGGCGCCAGTGGCCGTGCTCCGGCCCGCCGAGCAGTGCGGCGAAGCAGGCGCCCGAGTCGAAGCGCGGTGCGCAGAGCCAGTCGATCGACCCGTCGCGTCCGACGAGGGCGGCCGTGTGGGTGTCGCCGATGAGCGCGTAGTCCTCGATCCGCTGGGACATGCGGGCGTCCTCCCATCGCGTGTCAGCTCGGGCCCAGTGTCGCACGGGGAGCGCCCCAGGCCGGCGGGGGCCCTGTGCACGGCGTTGTTGTCAAGGCTGCCCCGGGCTAGATTCCGGGGAGCGCGCCGCCGCGGTGCGCGCCGGCGGAGGGCCGGACCGGGGGCGATGGCAAGGAGGTCGCGCCAGATGACCGAGCCGACGGGGTCATGGGACCCGGCGCTCGCCAGCCGCCAGACGCGCTGCGAGCGCTGCGGCGCCGTCTTCGGGTGCCGCAACCTGGGCGACGGGCTGTGCTGGTGCTCCGCCGAGGCCTTCCGCCTGCCGGTGCCGCTGCCGGAGGGCGTGGGGCCGTACCGGGACTGCCTGTGCCCGGCCTGCCTGCGCGAGGTGGCCGCCGAGCTGCGGGCGCTGGGCCTCGGCCCGGCCGACGAGGCGTGAGCGGGGACGACACCGGGGACGACACCCTGCCCGTCCGACGGCGGGTGCAGGACCTCGCGACGGGCTTCCGCGGGGCGCAGGTCCTGTTCGCCTGCGTCGAGCTGGGCGTGTTCGACGCCGTCGCGGCTGGCCCGGCGACCTCGGCGGAGGTGGCCGCCGAGGTCGCGGCCGACGCGCGGGCCGTGGAGCTGCTGCTGAACGCGGCGACCGCGCTCGGACTGCTGCACAAGGCCGAGGGCCGCTTTCGGATGGCGCCCGGGGCAGGGGAGCTGCTGGTCCGCGGCGTGCCGGGGGCGATCGTCGGCGGGATCGAGCTCCAGAGCGCGCACTACCGGCGCTGGGGCCACCTGGCGGACGCCGTGCGGACGGGCCGGCGTCCGCCCGAGAACGCCCGCGACGAGGCGCCGCCGGACTGGATCGAGCGGTTCGTGCGCGGGATCTACGCCACGGCCCTCCCGCTGGCCCCCGCGGTCGCCGCCAGCATCGAGCTGCCCCGGGAGCGCGACCTGCGGCTCATCGACGTCGGCGGCTGCCACGGCGCCTACAGCATGGCGCTGGCCGAGCGCTATCCGCGCCTGCGCGCCGACGTGTTCGACCTGCCGAGGGTGGTGCCGGTCGGGGCCCGGCTGATCGCCGACGCGGGCTGGAGCGGGCGCGTGCGCATGGTCGCCGGCGACTTCCAGCGCGAGCCCCTGGGCAGCGGCTACGACGTCGCGCTCGTGTTCGGGGTCCTCAACGGCGAGCCCCGGGAGGGCCACCCGGCGCTGATCCGCAAGGTGTTCGGCGCGCTCGCGCCCGGCGGCTGGATCGTCCTGCGCGACGCGGTGCTCGACCCGGACCGCGCCGGGCCGCCCGAGGCCGCGCTGTTCGCGCTCCAGATGCTCCTCGCCACCGACGGCGGCGGCCTGGACACCCGCGACGACTGGGAGCGCTGGCTGCGCGAGGCCGGCTTCGAGCCGCCGCTGCCGATCGAGGTCCCGGGCGAGCTGTGGGGCTCGCTGGTGATGGCGCGCCGGCCGGCGGCGTGACGACCGTCGGCGGGGCGCGCGACGGTCAGCGGTTCCGCTCGGCCCGGACGAACAGGAACGTGCCGGCCACGAGGAACGCGAGCAGCGACGCCCCGAGCACCGCGGCGTTGATCGGCGCGGCCGTCGTCTCGGGCGCCGGCACGCCGGGCTGGAGCCCGTAGATGGCGTTCCGCGTCAGCTCCACCGCGTAGCGCAGCGGCGACAGGGCGGACAGGACGGCGAGCGGCAGCGGCAGCCCGTGGATCGGGTTGAACACCCCAGCCAGGAAGTACTGCGGAAGCAGCAGGAACGGGAAGATCTGGTTCGCCGCCCGCTGGCTCCCCACCCGCGACAGCAGCAGCAGCCCGAATGCCCCGCCGTTGAGGGCCACGAACAGCGAGGTGGGCACCAGGGCCACCAGCACCGGCAGCGGGAGCGGGACGCCGATCAGCAGCCCGACGACCACGATCCCGAGGCCCGTCGGCAGGGCGACCAGCGACTCGCCGATGATCTTGCCCGCCACGATCGAGTAGCGCGACGCGGGCGACACGAAGACCTCCTGGCTGAAGTCCTCCTCGCGGTCCGCCACGAGCGACACCAGCCCCAGCACGGCCGACTGCCAGATCGTCTGGGCGAGGACGCCGCTGAACACGAACCCGGTCAGGCTGACGCCCCCCGGGGCGCCGAAGCCCGACTGCAGGGCCGGGCCCAGGAGGAGCACCAGGACCAGCGGGAAGGCGAGCTCGGACAGCAGCCGCAGGCGGTCCCGCAGCAGTTTCACGAAGTCCCGGTGGGCGATGACCGCGACCGCCGACAGCTCGGCCTGCCACCGGCGGGGCAGGGGAGCGCCCTTCCGGCGGGCCGTCAACTCGTGCGGCGCCGCCGCCTCAGCCATCGCCAGCCTCCGGCGTGGGCAGCCCGGCACCCGACGCAGGCGCCGGCCGCCCCATGACCTCGGTGTCCAGCTCGGCGCGGCTCACGATCTGGAGGTAGGCGTCCTCGAGCGACGGGGCGTCGGTCCGGACCATCGAGAGGGGAGTGGCGACCGCCCGGAGCACCCGGTGCACGTCGGCGGTCCGGACGGCCAGCCGGAAGGGACCGTCCCCCGCCGGCGCCAGGCCCATGCCCGCCAGCTCGGCGCGCAGCGCGGCGCGGTCGGCGGCGTCCACCAGCAGCGACTCGCCGGCGAGCGCCGCGGTGAGCTCGGCGGGGGAGCCGGTGGCGACCACGCGGCCCGCGTCCACCACGCAGATCCGGTCGGCCTGCTCGGCCTCCTCGAGGTAGTGGGAGGTGAGGACGATCGTGGTGCCGTCGGCGGCGCGGACGTCGCGCAGGTAGGCCCAGAGCGCCCGCCGGCTGGGAGCGTCGAGCCCGGTCGTGGGCTCGTCGAGGAACAGCACGCGCGGACGGTGGACGAGGCTCCTGACGATCTCCAGCTTGCGCAGCATGCCGCCCGAGTACGTGCGCACGGGCTTGAACACGTCGGCGCCCAGGCCGAGCAGCTCGGACCAGGCGGCCACCTGCTCGCGGTACGCGGCGGCCATCATCCGGAAGGCGGGCGCATACGGGTACAGCCCGTAGAGGACCGCGTGGAACCGAACGTTCTCCTCGCCGGTCAGATTCCGGTCGAGGCTCGGGCGCTGGAAGATGATGCCCACCCGCTGCCGCACCGCGGCCGCGTCCGCCACCACGTCGAGCCCGTCGATGCGGGCGCGGCCGCCCGTGGGCGCGAGCGTGGTCGTCAGGATCGACAGCGTCGTGGTCTTGCCCGCTCCGTTCGGCCCCAGGAGCGCGAAGAACTCCCCCCGGGCGACCGTGAGGCTGATCCCGTCCACCGCGTTGCGGTCGGCCTTGCGGTAGCGCTTGACGAGCCCGTCGAGCTCGATGGCGGGGACGTCGGATCGCGGCAGGGGCGGATTCCCGCCGCCCGGGACGGGGACGAGTCCGGACACCCGTGAACCTTACTGTGGATCCGCGCCGCCGACCAGCCCCGACCGTTCCGTAGCGCTCCGTACAGACAGAGATAACATAACTTGCCTTATCGGAAGTGATGTCGAACCCGGACGGCCGACCGGCCGGCGCAGCAGTGCACGTGCGCAGCCGTGAGCGGCACGGCTCGCGTGGTCTCGGACGGAACAGCCGGCGACGCCGCGCGTCATCTACTGCAGAAGGGATGCGGAGATGGGCGCGATCACGCTCGACGAGTACTACCTGACCGAGCAGGACGAGACCACCGTGTGGAGCCGTACGGGCGGACGGCCCGACTCCCTCGAGGCCGGCGCGCGCACGCTCGAGGGGAGCCCCGACGGCGCTCGGCGCGCGCCACGGCCCGGCCTGCGCCGCAGGCTGCACGTGCTGCGCCGCGCGGCGGCCCTCGTGCTGGCCGCCTGAGCCCGGCGGACCGCCCGGACCGCTTCTCCAGCGTTGGCGGCATGCCGGCCGTCCGGCGGCGGCACCCTGTTGTCCTCGCGTCAGGCGGCCGCAGCCCGGCAGGCCAGTCCGACATAGAGCGCGATGTCGGCGCCGACGTGGACGCCGATCGGCAGCCACAGGGACCCCAGCCGCGCCCGGGCCACGCCGCCGGCGATGCCGATCACGCCCATGAGGGCGACGTGCACGGGCAGGAGCGCGAGCACCTCGGGACCGGCGTGGACGATGCCGAAGACGAGCCCCTGGATGCCGATGGCCCAGGACAGCGGCATCGCGTGTGCCAGCAGGCCCTGCATCGCCCCGCGATAGGCCACCTCCTCGAGCACCCCGTTCGCGACGCCGAAGAGGAGCGCCGGCAGCAGCGCCGCGGCCGGGCGCGGGAAGTCGAGCTCGCCGAAGAACGGGCTGGCCAGCCAGGGTCCGGCGACGAGGCCGCCCAGCGCGACGACGCCCGCGGCGGCCGCGGCGCCGGCGGCCTCCCGCGGCGCGGGCCCCCGCAGGCCGAGCTCTCCCCTGTCCAGTCCGTGGAGGCCCGCCACCGTGGCGACCGCGGTCAGGCCGAACGCTGCCAGGGCGAGCCGGCGGACGACGATGGCCGACAGCGGGGCCGTGCACGCCGGGACGCCGATCGGCGCGTCCACCCCGAGGATCCAGGGCCACGGCAGGATGAGGCCGACCGGCAGGGTCGCCGCCAGGGCGACCGCCTCGGCCCGTCCCCGTGCGAGCTGGACCACCCAGGCGACGAGCAGCGCGAGGGCAGCCACCGGCCGTGCGGCGGGCAGCAGCGCCGCGCCGCACAGGAGCAGCGGGCCGGCGGCGGCGCGAACGGTGAACGGCACGGTCGACTCCCCTCTGGCAGGCGAAACGCCTCCCGGAGAGGACGCTCCGGTCAACCGGGCGTGGCGGCCCCCTCCCCTGCCCCGACGCCGCGAGGCGGGGTCAGGCCGGGGCGGCCGCTCGGTGGTAGCCGGAGGTGAGCACCAGGACCGAGATCGGCTCCGTGCGGCCCTTGAGCGCGAGCGTGCGGCGCTCGAGGCCGTCGTCGGGCGCCCCGGCCGCCGTCCACGCCGCATCGCTCACGAGGGCCTCGCCCGGGCCGGCCTGGGAGGACAGCCGCGCCGCGACATTGACGTTGTCGCCGATCGCGCGGACGTCCTGGATGCCCTCCTCGGCTCCCGACACGGTGCCGATGTGGACCACGCCGGTGTGGACGCCCACGCCGAACGGCATGTCGGCCCACTCGGCCGAGTCGAGGGCGAGGAGGCGCTGGGCGGCCTCGATGGCGAGGGCCGCGTGGCGGGGGCCGGAGAACCCGGGCGGGTACACGCCCACGACCTCGTCGCCCACCACATCGATGATGAAGCCGTCCGTCGCGACGAGCTGCGCCGTGGCGGCGGCGTAGAACCGGTGCATCATCCGGCTGAACTCCGACGCGCTCACCCGCTCGGCCAGCGTCGTGGACCCGCGCACGTCGGCGAAGACCAGGGAGAGCTCGACCTCGGCGCCGCCCGGGAACTGGCGGATGAAGTGGTCGCAGGCGCTGCAGAACCGCGGGTTGCGGTTCGAGGGGCGCTTGCCCCGGAAGCCCATGATGAACCCGCCTACCCCTGCGAACGGCACGAGGCAGAGCTTGCACCTGGGGGGCGAGGGCATCCTGAGGTGTCGCTGGTGCTGCTTGACCAGCGCCGGATGCCCCTTGGCGAAGATCGTGTACCAGAGCTCCTCGTTGCTCACGGTCGGCCCTTTCTGGTCGCGCTGGCTGGGGCGTCAGGGGACGGCGCCTGGACGGCTGGAAGCGCCTTGAGCACGGCGCTCCGCAGCGCCGCGATCAGGGTCGGGATGAAGCTGCCCCCGGCCGTGTCGGTCAGCCAGGGGTCCATGGTGGTCGAGATGACGAACTGCACCGGCGCGTCGGCGTCGCCGACCACGCCCAGGCGCCGCTTGAAGTCGTCGACGAGCTCGTGCCCGTAGCTGGCCGGATCGAACTGGGACGACGTCACGAACATCGGCGTGGCAGGGATCCGGCCGGGGTCGGCCTGGAGGCTGAGCTGCGTGAAGACCGCGTTGTTGAGCGCGTTCGCCTTGTCCAGCGCGCGGTTGACCTCGCCGGCCGACTTGAAGTTGAAGGCGTAGGCCACGATGTTGAGGTCGGAGCCGAGTTCGCGGAACAGGCCCATCACGCTCCGGTCGGCCAGCAGCTCGTCGTTGGTCCGCTCGACGACGTCGGTCCGGATCCGGTCGAGCTGGGCGCGGATCCGCGCCGGCGACTCGCCCATCCGCTCGGCGGGGATCCGCTGCAGCGGCACCACGATGAACGGATCGGCGTCCGCGGCCATGGTGACGATCGCCGAGTACAGCCGCTTGCTGTTGAACAGGGACTTGCCCAGGATCTTGCCGTAGCCGGTCTGGTCGGTGCTGATCACCCGGTGGCTCAGGTAGGTGGCGGCGGCCGCCGCGCCCGGCTTCGAGCCCTCGATCCCGTAGACGCCCACGGTGGGGTCGACCCCGTCGTGGTACACGACGGGCGCCTTGAGCGACACGAGGTTGCGGACGTCGGCGTTGCGGTAGCAGAGCCCGCCCGCCGGGTACGGGATGTAGCCCGCCTTGTGGGGGTCGATGGTGATGGCGTCGGCGTTGCCGAGCACCCGGTACTGGCGCTCGACGTAGCCGCTCATGGCGAGCTCCGGCGTGTACTGGCGCACGTCCCGCGGGTCGCCGTCCACGGGTGCGGTGCCCGACGTGCGCAGGAGCGAGGCGAAGTAGCCGCCCCACGCCGCGTCGACGGTCACCGGGAAGTCCATGCCCGCCCGGCGGCAGTCCTCGCGGGCGGCGAGGATGTCCTCGAGGGGGTCGATTGCGCTCTCCTCGGTCGTCCCCATGACCGCGACGACCTGGATCACGGGCCGCCTGGCCGTGCGGCACCGGTCCAGCTGCTCGCGCAGCGCGTCGACGCGCTGGCGGGCGTCGAGGTCGACCGGGACGGGGATGAGGTTGGCGGCCCCGATCCCGAGCAGGGTCGCCCCCTTCGGCCACGAGTAGTGCATCGTCCCGGGCCCGATCACGACGCCGCCGGGCACGCCCGGCAGGTGCCGGCTCGCGAACTCGGCCATGCCCAGGCCCTGGAGCGAGTAGCCCCCGATGATCGCGGCGAGCGCGTCCGCGCCGATCCCGGCTGCCGCCGCGATGCGACCGGGCAGCGCGACGGTCTCGTCGAGGCTCAGGTTCAGCTGGCCCCAGGCGTCGAGGTCGAGGAGCCGCCTCGTGCCGCCCTGGGGCAGTGCCACCTCGACGCCCCTCGCGGCCGCGAGCGACGACTCCGCCGCGACGGCGGCGGCCAGCGCCACCGGGTAGTACCGGGCGTTGCGCATCGCCCATATCGACTCGATGTTGGCGAGGCTCCCGTCCGCGGTGATGTGGCCCCAGGGGATGGCCGGTCCGCCCGGCGCGGGCGGAGCGTCGACCTCGGACAGCGGCGGCACCGCGTACCCCAGCATCCGGCACAGGTCGCGCCCCACCTCCATCTCGAGCAGGGTGGTGACCGGCGACGCCTCGGCCGCCACGTTGTTCTGGTTGTAGAGGAGCGCCGCCAGGTACCCCAGCAGCGAGGGCAGGGTGACGTCCCAGAGCATGTGGCCCTGGTAGCGGTAGCTGTAGAAGGGCACCGAGCCGTGCAGCCGAGCGAGCAGGCGGTCGAGCTCCGACTCGAGCAGCGAGACGCCGGCCTTGTAGGCCGCGCTGTCCTTGACCTCGCGGGTCACCCAGGGCGGATCGTCGCGGCGGAACTCGCGGCGGTCCGTGAGGTGGGCGTCGATGGCCCTGATGGCCAGCTGCCTGAAGAGGTCCGCGTTCTCGCCCTTCGGCCCCAGGAACCAGGAGCCCAGTGAATCCGACCCTGCCTGCTCGAGGCGGAGCGTGTCGTCCTGCCGGTAGCGCCGCTCGAAGGACGCGAGGAGGTGTTCGACCGGGTGCCCGGCGGTCACCTGTGGGAACCCGCGGCGGAGGCCGTGGCCGGCGCGGAGCTCGGCGGGGGCGGGCACGGGCCCTCGTCGGGCTCGCACGGATCGACGTCGTTGGGGATCTTGGTGTTGAACCAGAGGTTCTGCTTGATCGTCACCGGGTAGGCCGCGCCCGGCTCGCCGCCGTACTCGACCGTGTACACCTTGTTGAGGAGCTGGGTGGAGCAGGGCGTCGGCGTCGCCGCCAGCCCGGGGAAGCTCACCGGCACGCCCGCCTGGAGCAGCTCCTCGGGCAGCCAGCTCGGCCGCCCGTGGAGGATCACGACCTCGTCGTAGTCGGGCTGGCGTGTCAGGCGGTGGGCCAGGTACGCCTCGTTCCCCTCGCCGAACAGCAGGTACGACGGGCAGGCCGGGTAGTTCTCCTGGACGTCGAAGTGGCGGTAGGCCACCACGCGCTCGATGGTGACCGTCGCGGCCTCGACGATCGGCTCCTGGTGCTCCCAGGGCCACGAGCAGTAGCGGTGCTTGGGCGGGATGCCGGCCCAGACCGACGCCTGGAAGGACGTCTTCGCCCCGATCGCGAGGCTCGCGATCGTCATCAGGTCCTTGTCGGAGTTGCCCAGGAAGTAGACCTCGCCGCCGTGGCGCGACCGGTCCTCGAGCCATGCCCGCTTGGCGGCGGGGTCGAGATGCGCCTTGAGGACGAACTCGTACTTGTGCATGTCCATGTCCACGCGGAGCATCGGGAGGTGCCACAGGAACATGGTCTCGGTCCCCAGCATGACGAACGCGTGCTGGTCCGGGTCGGCGTTGGGCCCGGGGCCCATCTGCATGTCGGCCATGCCGGGCATGTCGTGCATCCCGGACCCGCCGGGCTCGCCGCTGCCCATGCCGGGCATTTCGCCCATGCCGCCCATGCCCGCCTCATCATGGTCCATAGGTCACCCCTCCACCGTGCCGATCGGCCCCTAACGAACGTGCACCAGCGTAGATGTCAGACGGCGCATGTCAACCGGTCCGAGTGTTCCGGGCCGTGGCGCGGTGCAGTCATCCGCGGGGCACCGTGGGCCGCCGCGCGCGGCGCAGGGCGGGACTACGCCTCCAGCGGCCAGGCCAGCCCGTCGGCTGCGGTCGGCAGGCCGTCGGCGTCGGTCTCGAGCAGCAGCGACGGGGGCCCGTCGGCGACGAGGAGCCGCCAGCGCCGCTCCGCGGTGCGGGCGACGTGCAGGGTCGCCGGCCGCGGCCGGAGGTCGATCCCCACCGCAACCGCCGGCAGGTTGGTCCCCTCCCCCACCCCGATCCGCCGGGCCGGGCCCTCGACTGCGACGGCCGCGGTCACCGGCGACGCGCCGGCCAGCAGCACATGGCCCTCGGACCAGGACAGCGCGAGGTGCTCGACGCCGGCCGCGCGCACCACGTTCCCGTGGAGCCTGACCGGGTCGCCGTCGGGGTGGAGCGTCAGCAGGCCCTCGCCCGTGGCCAGCTCGAGCTTGAGCAGCCGGCCCTGGGGTGACACTTCGAGCAGCAGCGACGACTCCATCCGGCCGTCGCCGTGGGTGGTCACCGCGCGCCAGCGGCGGCCCCTGCCGCCCGCGGCCACCGTCCAGACCAGGTGGCGGCCCCCGGGCAGGCTGGCGGTGCCCCCGCGCCGGACCGGCTTGGCGGCGGCGCTCAGCTGGCGGCGCTCCCCTCTGCGAGCGACTCCGCCCAGCGCGCGGCGACCGCCCGGAGCTCGCCGGCGAGGCCCGGGGCCATCCGGCCGACCACCCGCACGTCGCGCTCGCCGTACTCGAGGTCCACCGTGCCCCGCTCGCGCACCCGCGCCAGGAGCTCCCCGGCCGCGTACGGGACGGCGACGTCCACGTCCTCCCAGAGCGACGCGAGGAGGGCGGCGATCTCGCCGCGCAGGGTCTCGAGCCCGAAGCCCGTGGCGGCCGACACGAGCACGCTGCCCGACACGGCCGGCGCGGGTCGCGAGCCGTCGCTGCCCGGGTACAGGAGGTCCGCCTTGTTGAACGCGGTGAGGCGCGGCTTGTCGCCCGCCCCCAGCTCGTCGAGCACGGACTGGACGGTCGTGCGGTGCTCGGGCGCGTGGTCGTCCGCGGCGTCCACCACCTCGAGCAGGACGTCGGCGCGGGTGACCTCCTCGAGGGTGGCGCGGAACGCGTCGACCAGCTGGTGCGGCAGCTTGTGGATGAACCCCACCGTGTCGGTGACGATCACGACCTGGCCGTCGCCCAGCTTGACCTGGCGGGACGTGGGGTCGAGCGTCGCGAACAGCTTGTCCTCGGCCCGGGCCACCTCGCTGCCGACCAGGGCGTTGAGGAGCGTGGACTTGCCGGCGTTCGTGTAGCCGACGATCGCGACCGTCGGGTACAGGCGCCGGTCTCGGCCTCGGGCGGCGGTCTGGCGCTGGCGGCGGACGTCCTCGACCCGCTCCTTCATCTTCTTGATCCGCTCGCGGATGAGCCGGCGGTCCGTCTCGAGCTGGGACTCGCCGGGCCCCCGGGTGCCGATGCCGCCGCCCGTGCGCGAGAGGTGCGTCCAGAGGCGGGTCAGCCGCGGCAGCTGGTACTCGAGCTGGGCGAGCTCCACCTGGAGCCGCCCCTCGTGGGTCTGGGCGTGCAGGGCGAAGATGTCGAGGATCAGCCGGCTGCGGTCGATGACCTTGACGTTGAGCAACGACTCCAGGCTCTTCTGCTGGACCGGGCTCAGCTCGTCGTCGGCGACCAGGATGTCGAAGCCGGTCTCGCTCTTGGCCTGGAGCAGCTCCTCGGCCTTGCCCTTGCCCACGTACCAGTTGGGGTCCACGTGGCGGCGGTTCTGCCACTCCGCGCCCACGACGTCGGCGCCCGCCGTGGCCGCCAGGGCGGCCAGCTCGTTGAGGCTGTCCTCGGCCGTCCAGCCGGGGTCGTCGCCGGTGTCCACGGCGACGAGGAATGCCCTCTCGACCGGGGGTGCGAGGTCGATCGCGTCGCGCTGGCTCATCGCGGGCAAGGATATCCGGTCGCCCGCGGGCCCTCTGCCGGCGCTCGGCGGGTCGCCGCCGCCGCTGCCGCGACCCCGCTCAGCGCCGTGCCGTCCGGGAGAAGGCGTCGAGCCGTGCCCACGCCGCGGCCAGCGGGTCTCGGGTCGCGTCGACGACCTCGAGCGTGCGCTCGGCGCGGAACCACGTCTGCTGGCGCCTCGCGAACGCGACGTTGCGCCGGGCGTCGAGCGCGACGGCCTCCTCGAGCGAGCAGGCGCCGTCGAGGTACGCCCAGCTCTCCCGGTAGCCGATCGCGGTGAAGCACGGGAGGGCCGGGTCCCAGCGCTCGCGCAGGGCCCGCGCCTCGTCCACCAGGCCGGCGTCGAACTGGGCCCGGGCGCGGGCGTGGATCCGCCGCCGGTGCTCGCCGGGCTCGACGCGGAGCTGGAGGCCGAGCACCGGCGCCGGGTAGCCCACCGGGGCGGGCAGCGGCGCATCGCCCTGCAGCTCCGCGATCTCGAGCGCCCGCACGACGCGCCGCGGGTTGCGCAGGTCGGTGCGGGCGGCGAGGGCCGGAGCGAGGGCCCCGAGCCGGGCGGCGAGCGCCGCGACGCCGAGCCGGCCGAGGTCGGCCTCGAGGCCCGCCCGGACCGCGCCGTCCGACGGCAGCGCGTCGGTGTCGATGCCGGCCGCGACGGCGCGCAGCCAGAACCCGGTCCCGCCAGCGAGGATGCCGACCCCTCCCCGTTCCCCGAGCGACGCCAGCGCGCCCAGCGCGTGGGCGCGGAAGTCCGCCACCGAGTACGGCTGGTCGGGGTCCACGAGGTCGAGGCCGTGGTGGACGACGCGCCCGCGCTCCTCGGGCGTCGCCTTGGCGGTGCCGATGTCGAGGCCCCGGTACACCTGGCGCGAGTCGGCCGAGACCACCTCCGCCGGCACGCCCCGGTCGAGCAGCCGCTCCGCGAGCGCGACGGCGAGCCCGGTCTTGCCGGTGGCGGTGGGCCCGCCGAGGACGACCAGGGGCGCGAGGGACGCCGGCCCCGTCGCGCTCAGGCGAGCCTCCCGCGCAGGGCGTAGGGCCCCGCGTGCTCCACGACGACGTCCACGAGCCGGCCCAGCAGCGACGGCGCGCCGGCGAGGTGGACGAGCTTGTTCTCGCGCGAACGGCCGACCAGGTGGACCGTGCCCTCGGGCAGGTCGCGGAAGGCGTCGCGGGCGGTAGCGGTGCCGGCGGCCTCCTCCTCGTCGTCGTGGTCGTGGGCCCGGGGCGGCACGACGGCGTCGACGAGCACCTCGGCGGTGCGGCCGAGCCAGGCGCGGTTGCGGTCGAGCCCGATCGCCTCCTGCACCGCGAGCAGCTCCACCAGTCGCCGCCGCTTCTCGGCCGGCGGGACGTCGTCTGCGAGCCTCGTCGCGGGCGTGCCCGGGCGCTCGCTGTAGGCGGCGGCGAACACCTGGTCGAAGCGGACGGCCCGGAGCAGCTCGAGGGTCGCCGCGTACTCGGCCTCGGTCTCGCCGCAGAACCCGACGATCACGTCGGTCGAGAGCGAGATCCCCGGCACCGCCTCGCGGATCCGCTCCAGGCGCTCGCGGTAGTGGGCGACGGTGTACTGGCGGCCCATGCGCCGGAGCATCGTGTCGCTGCCGGACTGGACCGGCAGGTGGAGCGCCTCGCACACCGAGGGGCAGTCGCGCATGGCCTCGACGAGGCGGTCCGAGAGGTCCCACGGGTGCGAGGTCACGAAGCGCAGGCGCGGGATCGCCGGGCCGCCGTCGTCGGCGCGGACGGCGTCGATCGCGCGGATGAGCTCGGCCAGGTCCGGCCGCGCCGTGCGGTCCTGGCGCCGGCCGACAGTCCGCTCGGTGTCGATGTGGCCGAAGCGCTCCTCCGGGGCGAGGTCGTGGCCGTAGGAGTTGACGTTCTGGCCCAGCAGCGTGACCTCGCGGTAGCCGGCGGCCGCCAGCGCCCGCGCCTCGTCCACGATCTCGTCGAACGGCCGGCTCCGCTCCGGCCCGCGGCTGAACGGCACGATGCAGTAGGTGCACGTCTTGTCGCAGCCGTAGATGATCGGCAGCCAGGCGCTGATGGCGGAGCCGCGGCTCACGGCGCCGCCGGCCACGGCGTCGGCGCGGGCCCGGACCAGGTGGGTCGCGTCGGAGACCGGGTCGCCCTTCACGAGCGTCGTGGCGGCGGTCGCGGCGACGGCGCCGACCGGCGCCTGCGCGGAGGCGAGGCCGAGCCGGTCCACCAACTCCGGCTCCTCGTCCGGGCGCAGGAACAGGTCGACCGCCGGGTAGCGGCGCGCCAGCCCGGCGCGGTTCGATTCGCGGACGCTGCAGCCGGTGAGGACCACGCGCAGGGCGGGGTTGGCGTCCTTGAGCCGGCGCAGGTGCCCCTGGCGGCCGATGACCTTGGCCTCGGCAGCCTCGCGGATGGCGCAGGTGTTGATCACGATCAGGCCGGCCGACTCCATCGAGGGCGCCTCCGCGCAGCCGGCCGCGAGCAGGCGGCCCGCCATCTCCTCGGAGTCGCTTCGGTTCATCTGGCAGCCCAGCGTCCAGACGAAGAACGACGGCAGCGCCCGAGGCTCGGGCCGGAACTCGTCCAGCCGGCCGTCGGCCGGGTCGGGCGGCGTGCGCGGGCCGGCGGGGCCCGCGGTGGGCGGGGTGAAGTCGAGGACGGGCAGCGACCGGGGCGTCATGACCGGTGCATGGTAGCGAGTCTGCGCCGGGCGCCGGCGCGCGGCGGGCTCGGCCCCGGTCAGGGCCGGCCGGCGACCGTCTGCCCGGGGCCCGGGCCGCCGCCGAGGCGCGCCATGACGCCGTCGACCAGCCAGTCGGGCATGACCAGCGCGGCGTGGGTGTCCGCGTACGGCCCGTGGTCCCCGTGGTAGTCGGAGCCGCCCGTCTCCACGAGGCCCAGGCGGCGCGCCGTGGCCGACATCGCCGACCGCGTGGGCGCGTCGAAGGAGCGGTGGTGGGTCTCCAGGCCGCTCAGGCCTGCGTCCATGAGCTCGCGGAGGAGCGGCTCGCGGTCCGGCGCCTCCGGGAAGTGCGCGAGGGACGCGAGGCCGCCCGTGTCGCGGATGGCCCGGATGGCGGCGATCGGGTCGAGGCCGCCGCGCGGGACGTAGCCCGGGCACCCGTGGCCGATGAGGCGGGCGAACGCGTCCTCCACGTCGAGCGCGTGGCCGGCCGCGACCAGGGCGCGGGCGACGGTCGGGCGCCCGAGGGCGTCGTCGGCGGACAGGTCGAGCATCGCCACCTGGGCGTCGACGGCCAGGCCGAGGTCCCGGAGGCGGTCCACCATCTTGAAGAACCGGATCCGCCGGGCGCCGCGCTGGTCGGCGAGGGCGGCCTCGAACGCCTCGTCGTCGGGGTCCACGCCGATCCCCAGCATGTGGAGCTCGCCCTCGGGCAGGCCGGCGGCGAACCGCGCCGCCACGGAGTTGATCTCCACGGCGGGGACCAGCCGGAGGCCGTCCGGCAGCGGCCCGGCGCCCGCCGCCGTCAGCTCCCGGTACCCGGCGAGGTTGTCGTGGTCGGCGACGCCGAGGATGCGCACGCCCGCGGCCCGCGCCTGGCGGGCGAGCTCCTCGGGCTCGAGCACCCCGTCCGATCGGGTCGTGTGGGTGTGGAAGTCGGCCTCGGCCGTGCCGGGCGCCGCGGGCGGGGCGGCGGGGCGGGCGTGCCGGACGGCCACCGTCTAGAGGTCGACGAGCCGCGCGACGCGCTCGATCTGGAGCGCCTGGCCCGTGGCGGGGTCGACGTCGATCTGGCAGGCGTTGAGGACCACCGGCCCGTCCCCCACCTCGAACCGCGTCGGCAGCGCGTTGATGAAGCGCGGCAGCACGGTCGCCGGGTCGAAGCCGATGACGCTCCACAGCGGGCCGGTCATGCCCAGGTCGCTCTGGTAGGCGGTGCCCCGCGGCAGGATGCGCTCGTCGCCGGTCACCACGTGGGTGTGGGTGCCCACCACGGCCGACACGCGCCCGTCGAGGTACAGCCCCAGGGCGTTCTTCTCGGACGTGATCTCGCAGTGGAAGTCCACCAGGCGGATCGGCGGCAGCGGGTCCGCCGCCTCGTCGAGCAGCCGGTCCGCCTCGGTGAACGGGTTGTCGATCGGCTGCATGTAGGTGCGGCCCTGCAGGTTGACCACCACGAGCTCCGAGCCGTCGAGCGCCGTGTAGACGCCCCAGCCCCTGCCGGGGACGTCGTGCGTGCCGTAGTTGAGGGGGCGCAGGATCCGGTCGCTCAGGTCGAGGACCGGGTAGATCTCGCGCTTGTCCCAGATGTGGTTGCCGCTGGTGATGACGTCCACGCCGGCGGCGAACAGGGCGTCGGCCGTGGACGCGGTCAGGCCCATGCCGCCGGCGAGGTTCTCGCCGTTGGCGGTGACGAAGTCGATCCCCCGCTCGTCGCGCAGCCCCGGCAGCACCTGCTCGACCGCCAGCCGCCCCGGCTTGCCGATGACGTCGCCGATCATCAGCACGCGGCAGGCGCCGGCCGGGCGCGGGGCGTTGCCGTTGGGCGGGTTGCCGAGCCCGGCTCGGTCGCTGCGGGGTGCCACGGGCGCGACAGCCTACTTCGCGTACTCGGTGGCGCGGGTCTCGCGGATCACCGTCACCTTGATCTGGCCCGGGTACGTGAGGCTGTCCTCGATCTTCTTGACGATGTCGCGCGCCAGCCGCGTCGCCGAGAGGTCGTCGATCTCGTCGGGGCGGACGAGGATGCGCACCTCGCGGCCGGCCTGGACCGCGAACGAGCGCTCCACGCCGTCGAAGCTCTCGGCGATCGCCTGCAGGTCCTCGAGCCGCTTGACGTACGTCTCCATCGTCTCGCCGCGGGCGCCCGGGCGGGACGCGCTGATCGCGTCCGCGACCTGGACGATGGGCGCCTCGATGCAGGCGTACTCGACCTCCTGGTGGTGGGCCGCGATGGCGTTGACCACCTTGAACGGCATGTTGTGCTTCTGGGCGATGTTGGCGCCGATCCCGGCGTGGGGCCCCTCCACCTCGTGGTCCACCGCCTTGCCGATGTCGTGCAGCAGGCCGCCGATCTTGGCCGCCTGCACGTCCGCGCCCAGCTCGGCCGCGATGATCGCGGCGAGGTGGCTCGTCTCCACGACGTGGTTGAGCACGTTCTGGCCGTAGGAGGTGCGGTACTTGAGGCGCCCGACGAGCTTGACCAGCTCCGGCGGCAGCCCCGGGACGCCGGCGTCGTAGACCGCCTGCTCCCCCGCCTGGCGGATCACGAGGTCCACCTCGGCGCGGGCCTTGTTGACGACCTCCTCGATCCGACCGGGGTGGATCCGGCCGTCGGCGATGAGCTTGGTCAGGGCCAGGCGGGCGACCTCCCGGCGGACGGGGTCGAAGCCCGACAGGACGACGGTCTCGGGCGTGTCGTCGATGATCAGGTCCACGCCGGTCGCCTGCTCGAGCGCCCGGATGTTGCGGCCCTCGCGGCCGATGATCCGGCCCTTCATCTCGTCGCTGGGCAGGTGCACCACGGTGACCGTGTGCTCGGCAGTGTGGTCGGCCGCCACGCGCTGCATCGCGGTCACGATGATCTCGCGGGCCTTGTCCTGGGCCTCCTCGCGGGCGCGGCGCTCGATCGACCGGGCGAGCTTGACGGCGTCGTGCTCGGCCTCCTCGCGGATCGCGTCGAGCAGCATCGCCTTGGCGTCGTCGGCCGACAGGCTGGAGACCCGCTCCAGCGCCTCGACGCGCTCCTGGTTCAGCCGCCCGAGCTCCTCGCGCTGGTGCTCGACCTCGCGCTCGCGGTCGCTGATCTTGCGGGCCTTCTCCTCGAGCAGGTCGGCCCGCTGGTCCAGCTGCTCGTCGCGGGTCAGCAGCCGGCGCTCGAGGCCCTGCAGCTCGGCGCGCTTGGCGCGCGCCTCCTCCTCGGCCTCGCGCTGCAGCCGCAGCTTCTCGTCCTTGGCCTCGAGGATCATGTCCTTCTGCTGCGAGCGCGCATCCGACACGATCCGCGCCGCCCGGTCGTTGGCGGCCTTGATCGCCTGGCTTGCCCAGACGCCGCGTACCAGGAAGCCGACGGCGACGCCGACCACGCCCGCGATCACCGCCGTCGCGGCGACAGCAACCCATTCCATATTCGGATCCTCCCCCGCGGCCGGGTGAATGGGCCGTGGGCGTTTGACGAGTCGATCGGGCCCGGAGCGCCGACCTTTCGCGTTGGGCACGGGGCCGGGAGCCACTCGGCTCGGATCCGACCTCAGGTCGATGCTTCAGCTCGCCCGGGCGGCCCGCAGGTCCGCATCCGGTGCGCGTAGCCTACCGCTTCCCCCCGAAACCGGCTCGCAACCCGCGCCGGGCGGGTATGGTGGCGCGGTGGACGGGCTCGAGGCGACGGTCAGGCGGGTCATCGCCGCGTCGGGAGCAGCCCGCGTCGGCGTGGCGGCGGGGAGGCTGGGCGAGCCGCTGGCGGTCTCGATCGCCGCCGACGAGCCGTTCTACGCGGCGTCCACGATGAAGGTGGCGGTGCTGCTGGAGGTGTACCGACGCACCTGGCTGGGGGCGCTCGCGCTCGACGGGCGGGTCACCGTGCGCAACGCGTTCCGGAGCCTGGTCGGCGGGGAGCCCTTCGCCCTGGACGCAGCCGAGGACTCGGACGACGGCCTCTACGCGCTCGAGGGCGAGGCCGTCCCCGTCGGCGAGCTGGCCCGCCGGATGGTCGTCCGCAGCAGCAACCTCGCCACCAACCTGCTGGTGGACGGGCTGGGCGCCGAGGCGATCGACGCCACGGTGCGGCGGCTCGGCGTCGAGGGCGTCAACGTCGTGCGCGGGGTCGGCGACGACGCGGCGTTCGCGGCCGGGCGCAACAGCACGGTCACCGCGGCCGGACTGGCGGACCTGCTGGAGCGGATCGCCGACGGGTCCGCTGCGCCGCCCGACGCGTGCGCCGCGATGCTCGACGTCCTCGCGGCGCAGGAGTTCAACGAGGGGATCCCGGCCGGCCTGCCGACCGGGACGCGGGTCGCCCACAAGACGGGCTGGATCGCGTCCCTCTACCACGATGCGGGGGTGGTGTACCCGGCCGCCGCCCCGCCCTACGTCCTGGTCGTGCTCACCGAGGGGCTGGACGAGACGGCGGCAGGCCCGGCGCTCGTGGCCGCCGTCGCGCGCGAGGTCCACGCGGTGCTCGCCACGCAGGCCGTGGACTGACAGTCCAGACTTCTGGCGGCCCTCCGCTGCTGGCTGGACCGTGGGTCCACCCGACGGCGGAACCGGCCGCCTACGGCCGCGCTTCGCCGTCGTGCCCGGACCCGCGGTCCGGCGGCCGCCCGCCGTCTGCCGGAAGTCTGGACCGGGAGTCCAACCGCGCTGTCCGTCGAGCCCGCCCTCGACGCTCCGGGGCGCCCTGCCGTCGCGACCGCCGAGCGCCTCGATGGCCCGGACGCTCTGCGGACGCCGGGCGTGCGGCGGTCACCCCGCCCCGTCGTCCTCGCCCCCGCCCTCGGCCGCGCCCGTGGCCAGTGCCCGCCGCGCCACCGACGAGCACACGTCCGGCGAGAAGCCGTTCCGGGCCAGCAGGGCGTACGCCCGCTGCAGGCGGCGCCGCGGGTCCGGCTCGCGCAGGATGGGCGCCAGCTTCTTGGCCAGCAGGCGCTCCGCCGCCGCCTCGTCGGGGCTGGCCGGCGCCTCGCCGCCGGCCCCAGTCGACGCATCGCGCCGGTCGCCGAGGACCTCGTCGATCAGGGCGCGGTCCACGCCGCGCTGGCCCAGCTCGCGCCGAAGGGCGTGCTCGCCCCGCGGGCGGGCCCGGTCGCGGGACTCCACCCAGGAGCGGGCGAACGCCTCGTCGTCGAGGTAGCCGAGCGCGAGCAGCCTCGCCACCGCCTCGTCCACCAGTTCCGCGCGGTAGCCCAGCCGCAGCAGCTTGCGGCGGACCTCGTCCTCGGAGCGCGGGCGCGCCTCCAGCAGCCGCGCCGCGGCGTCGAGCACCTCGGCCGGGTCGTCCGATCGGGCCCGCTGCTCGCGCCGCTCGGCGGGCGTCGGCCTGCGGGGGCGCGGCGGCCGGCCGGTCCGCTCGTCGCTCACTCGGCAGCCCTGCTCGGCGGCCCTACTCCGCCTCCTCGATGCCCTCCACCGGCAGCGCCACGTCGGACATCTTGGCCCGGATCCGCCGGTCGATCTCCGCCGCCACGTCCCCGTTGATCTTGAGGAACTCCTTGGCGGCCTCGCGGCCCTGGCCCAGCCGGGTGTCGGCGAAGTTGAACCAGGCGCCGGTCTTGGCCACGACGTCCATCGCGACGCCGACGTCCAGGAGGCCGCCCTCCTTGCTGATCCCCTCGCCGTACATCACGTCGAACTCGGCGACCCGGAACGGCGGGGAGACCTTGTTCTTCACCACCTTGACCCGGACCCGGTTGCCCACCGATTCGGTGCCGCTCTTGATGGTCTCGACCCGGCGGATGTCGAGGCGGACCGAGGCGTAGAACTTGAGCGCGCGGCCGCCGGGGGTCGTCTCCGGGTTGCCGAACATGACGCCGATCTTCTCGCGCAGCTGGTTGGTGAAGACCAGGGCGCAGTTGGAGCGGGACACGGCGCCGGTCAGCTTGCGCAGGGCCTGGCTCATCAGGCGGGCCTGGATGCCGACGAAGCTGTCGCCCATCTCGCCCTCGATCTCCGCCCGCGGCACCAGCGCCGCCACGGAGTCCACGACCACGATGTCCACCCCGCCGGAGCGGATGAGGGTCTCGGTGATCTCGAGGGCCTGCTCGCCCGTGTCCGGCTGGCTGACCAGCAGCTCGTCCACGTTCACGCCGCAGGCGCGCGCGTAGGCCGGGTCGAGCGCGTGCTCCACGTCGATGAACGCGGCGATGCCGCCCTTGCGCTGCGCCTCGGCGATGACGTGCTGGCAGAGGGTGGTCTTGCCCGAGGACTCGGGGCCGAACACCTCGACGATGCGGCCGCGCGGGATGCCGCCGACGCCGAGCGCGAGGTCGAGGGCGATCGACCCGGTGGGGATGGACTCGACCGCGAGCTTCTCGGCCGAGCCGAGCTTCATGATCGACCCGCGGCCGAACTGCTTCTCGATGGCGAGGATGGCAGCGTCGACGGCGCGCCCGCGCTCGGCGGACGTCTTCTCCCCGGTGCGTGAATCAAGGTCCCTGCCGGTGGTCATGGCGTCCTCGCTCCTGGCGGCTTCAGCCTGCCCGACGGAGCGGGGTGGACCCGCCCGGCCGGTACGTCAGCCCTCCGACTCCTCGTCCCGCCGGGGCTTGCGCGGCTTCCGGATCAGCTCCGCCTGCTGGGGCGGCTCCGACAGCGGCGCCAGGTGCGGCGCGGACGACTTGTCCTTCGGCTTCTTCTTGACTTCCTTGTGGGGGCGATCCCTCGAGCCCATAGCGCGCCTCCACGTCTCGCGACGATACCGACAGGGACTTCACGCGGGCTTTGCGGCCCCTTCGCCGCCACTCATCCGGACGGCGCGACGGCGCAGATCCGGCAGCTCCGCGGGGAAGGTTCCGGCGCGCAAGGCGGCCCGGATCCCGGCCATGAAGTCTAGGGTGAAGGTCAGGTTGTGACAAGTCGCGAGACGGTACGCGAGCATCTCCTTGGCCCGGAACAGGTGGCTCAGGTAGGCCCGCGAGAACCGCGTGCAGAGCGGGCAGCGGCAGCCCTCCTGGACGGGGCGCGGATCGTCCTTGAACTGCTCGTTCCGGAGGTTGAGGCGGCCGCCGGGGACCCACAGCTGCCCGTTGCGCGCCACCCGCGCCGGGAGCACCGAGTCGAACAGGTCGATGCCGCGGTGGACGGCCTCGAGCAGGTCGAGCGGCGACCCCAGGCCCATGAGGTAGCGCGGCCGCGGGTCGCCGTCGAGCAGCGGCACGGTCAGGTCGAGCGTGGCGTTGCGCTGCTCTGGGGTCTCGTCGCCGGCGAGGCCCCCGATGTTGATCCCGTCGAACGGCAGCCCGGCGATGAACCGTGCGCTCTCCTCGCGCAGCTCGGGGTCGAGCCCGCCCTGGACGATGCCGAACAGCGCCTGGTCGGATCGCCGGTGCGCCGCCAGCGAGCGCTCCGCCCACAGGTGCGTCCGGCGCAGCGCGTCCTCCACCACGGGCCGCGGCGAGCTGGGGAACACGGGGTGGTCGAACGCGACGGCGATGTCGGGCCCCAGGGCCTGCTGCACCTCGATCGAGTGCTCGGGCGTGAACCGGTGGACGGTGCCGTCGAGGTGGCTCTTGAACGTGACCCCGCCGTCGTCGATCACCCGCAGGTCGCCGAGCGAGACCACCTGGAAGCCGCCCGAGTCGGTCAGGATCGGCCCGTCCCAGCCCATGAAGGCGTGCAGCCCGCCGAGGCGCTCGATCCGCTCGTGTCCGGGCCGGAGGTAGAGGTGGTAGGTGTTGGCGAGGATGATGCTGGCCCCCGCGTCCCGCACCTCGTCGGGGTGGAGCGCCTTGATCGTGGCGTTGGTGCCCACCGGCATGAACTGCGGCGTGTCCACGACGCCGTGCGGGAGGTGCAGGCGACCGAGCCGTGCGCGCGTCGAGCCGTCCCGGGGCGGCGGGACGAGGACCTCGAAGCGGGACGCGCCGGGCACGGGTCAGCGGCGCCCGAGCAGCGACAGGACCACGGACGCGACGACGGACAGCAGGACCATCGTGCCGAGCGGGATGAACACGGTCAGCCCGTCCCGGCGGAGGGTGATGTCGCCGGGCAGGTGCCCCAGCAGCGGCAGCCGCGGGCCGAGCACCAGCACCGCGCCAGCGGCGGCGATCGCCAGCCCCACGACGATCAGCACCCGACCGATCGGCTCCACCGTGGCGGTCACCGGCTCGGCAGGTCGTCCCAGAGCGCCGGCATGTCGGGCTCCGGGCGGCGGGGCGCGGGGATGTCGAAGCCGAGCGCGGCCAGGTGCTGGCGGGCGGGCTCCGTGGCGATGCGGCCCTGGGGCGTGCGGTCCAGGAATCCCAGCCGCAGCAGGTACGGCTCGTACACGTCCTCGATCGTGTCGGCCTCCTCGGCCAGGACGGCCGCCAGCGCCTGCACGCCGACCGGCCCGGAGCCGAACTTCTGCACGATCGCCGCCAGCAGCTTGCGGTCGGTAGTGTCGAGGCCGAGGTCGTCGATGTCGAGGACGGCCATGGCCTCCCGCACCGCCTGCACGTGGACCGATCCGTCGCCGTGGACCTCGGCGTGGTCGCGAACCCGGCGCAGCAGCCGGTTGACGATGCGCGGCGTGCCGCGGCCGCGCTTGGCGATCAGGCGCGCGGCGTCCGCGTCCACGGCTACGCCCAGGATCCCCGCCGAGCGCTGGACGATGGCGGCCAGTTCGTCCTCGCCGTAGAAGTCCAGGCGGTAGGTCATGCCGAACCGGTCCCGGAGCGGCCCGCTGATGCGCCCGGCGCGCGTGGTGGCGCCCACCACGGTGAACGGCTTGAGCGAGAGGCGCAGGCTCCGCGCGCTCGGCCCCTTGCCGATCATAACGTCGAGCGCGAAGTCCTCCATCGCCGGGTAGAGGATCTCCTCCACGGCGCGGTTAAGGCGGTGGATCTCGTCGATGAACAGGACGTCCCGCTCGTCGAGGGCGGTGAGGATGGCCGCCAGGTCCCCTGCCCGCTCGATGGCGGGGCCGCTGGTGTAGCGCACGTTGACGCCCAGCTCTCGGGCGATGATCGTGGCCAGCGTGGTCTTGCCGAGGCCGGGCGGGCCGTACAGGAGGACGTGGTCCGCCGCCTCGCCCCGCGCCCGCGCCGCTTGGAGCAGCACGCTCAGGCTGGCCTTGACCTCGCGCTGCCCGATGTACTCGTCGAGCGTCCGCGGGCGGAGCGAGCCCTCCACGGCGAGCTCGCCGGGCTCGGAGGCGCCGGCCGCCAGCAGGCTCAGGGCGTCGTCGGTCATCGCCCGGGAGTCTAGCAGGTTCGCTGTCGTTTCGTACAGATGTTCGATGTCCTGCGGTCCGAGGGCCGGCGGCACGGCCGGGGCCCACTCGGGCGCGCGCCGGGAGGGCCGAACCGGGGCATCATGGGGCCATGACAGAACCGTTCTCGGTGGAGCGCCTGCTCGCGCTCCCGCGCCTCTCCTCCCTGCGGCTGAGCCCCGACGGCCGGCGACTCGTCGTGGCCGTGGGCACCGTGGCGCCCGACGGCAAGAAGATGGCCACCGCCCTGTGGCAGGTGGACGCGGAGGGCCGCTCCCTGGCCCGGCGCCTGACGCGCTCGGTGGCCGGCGAGTCGGGCGGCCATGCGTTCCTGCCCGACGGGTCGCTGCTGTTCGCCTCGACGCGCCCGGATCCGGACGTCAAGGCGCCCTCGGGCGACGACGCGCACCCGATCCGCTCGCTGTGGCTCCTGCCCGCGGACGGCGGCGAGGCGCGGCCCGTGGCCAGCCCGGACGGCGGCATCGACGGCATCGCGACCGCGCGCGCCTCGCGCACGGTGGCCTTCGGGGCCATGGTCCATCGCGGCGCCGCCGACCTGGCCGAGGACGAGGCGAAGGAGAAGGCGCGCCGGGACGCGGGCGTCAAGGCCCTGCTGTTCGACGAGTACCCGATCCGCCACTGGGACCACTACCTCGGGCCGCGCCACCGGCGGCTGTTCGCGGCCGCGGTGCCCGAGGGCGAGGACAGGATCGGCGAACCGCGCGACCTCGAGCCGGAGGTCGGCGGGTTCACCTTCGAGGAGGGCGCCTTCGACGTCGCCCCGGACGGCTCGTTCACGGTGGCCGTCCGCCGCGTGCCGGGCGGGTTCCCCGAGACCTGGGACGACCTGGTCGTCTACGACACGGCCAGCGGCGCGGTGCGCCAGCTGACGCACCGGGAGGCGGCCTACAGCGACTGCGCCGTCTCGCCGGACGGCAGGACGGTCGCCGCGACGCGGTTCAGCTACGCCTCCCCCGGCGAGCCGGAGCGCCACTCGCTGGTCCTGATCGACGTGGCGTCCGGCGAGCAGCGCGAGCTCGCGGGCGAGCTCGACCGGCGGCCGGAGGCCCCCACCTGGGGTCCCGACGCCTCGACCCTGTTCTTCGACTCCGACGACGCGGGCCTGCACTCGGCCTACCGCGTGGACCTGCCGGAGGGCCGGGCCACCCGCCTCACGGCCGCCGGGCACGTCTCGGACCTGTGCGTCACGCCGGACGGCACCACGGTGTTCGCGCTGATGTCGGACATCGCGACGCCGCCGCGCATCGTGCGCTTCGACGCCCGGACCGCGGACCAGACGCCTGTCGAGCTCGACAACTCCATCGACGACGGCGGCCCCGTGTCCCACAGCGTCGTCGATCGCGTCTGCGCCACCGCCGCCGACGGCACCGAGGTCTGCGCCTGGCTGGTGCGCCCCGATTCCGCCTCCGCGCTGGTCAAGGCGCCGCTCGTGGTGTTCGTCCACGGGGGCCCGCTCTCGTCGTGGAACGGCTGGCACTGGCGCTGGAACCCGCACGTCCTGACGGCGCGCGGCTTCGCGGTGCTCCTCCCCGACCCGGCCTTCTCAACCGGCTACGGCCAGGGCATGCTGGACCGCGGCTGGGGCCAGTGGGGCGGCAACCCGTTCACCGACGTCATGGCCCTCACCGACGCCGCCCTCGCGCGGAACGACCTCGACCCCGCGCGGGTGGCGCTGATGGGCGGCTCCTACGGCGGCTACATGGCGAACTGGGTGGCCGGCCACACCGATCGGTTCCGGTGCATCGTCACGCACGCGTCGCTCTACGAGCTGGTGGGCTTCCACGGAACGACCGACCACGGCCCGGCGTGGGAGCACGAGATGGGCGACGTGTACCAGGACCCCAAGGCCTACCGCGACTGGTCGCCGCGCGAGTTCCTGAAGCAGATGGCCGAGTTCCGGACGCCGATGCTGGTGATCCACGGGGAGCTCGACGCCCGGGTGCCGATCAGCGAGGCCCTCACGCTGTGGACCGACATGCGCCGACTCGGCGTGCCCGGCCGGTTCCTCTATTTCCCCGACGAGAACCACTGGGTCCTGAAGCCCCAGAACGCGAGGCTCTGGTACGCGACGGTGCTCGGGTTCCTCGACGAGCACCTCAACGACGTGCCCTTCGAGCGGGACGCGCTCCTCTAGGCGGGTGCCCCGCCGGCCCCGCGCCCGGGCTGCCGGCGGCCTCGCCGGGTCTGGCGGCCGCGACCTGAGCGTCCGCCGCCGTGCCACCTGATCTCCGCAGGGAGCGGACGTCCGGTCGGCGCCCGGGCGCACAGCGCGGGCGCCGCCGCGGCGAGCGGGCGGCCCGGTCCACGCACTCGGCGGTCACGGCGTCGGGGAGCGCCAGCGCGGAGGGATCGGCCTCGCGTGAGTCCGGCCCAGCGGGCCGCCCGCACGGATCCGCGCGGCGGTCGCGGGCGTTTTCGGAAGGTGCGGAAAGCCGGCCCGACAGGCGCCCCTGACGCGCTGTCCCGGCCGGCGGGGGCCGTGCCGAAGGGGCACGAAATCGTCGCCCCTCCGCAACCGGGAACTCCATGTCCGGCCCGACTCGCGCCCCTACGATCAGGCCGGCTCTGCGGCGGGCGCGGCCGCGACCGAGACGACCCCGACCCACGCCCCGCCCCGACCGACGCCCGCGCCAGGAGGACCGCCCGATGCTGGCTGCGCGAACGATCCCCTCGACGCTCCGCTTCCCCGCCCGCACGGCCCTGCCCGCGCTCGGGCTGCTGGCGGTCCTCGTCGCCTCGTTCGTGGTGGCCTGGCCCGACGCGCACCCCGCGGTCCTGCCGCCCCAGCCCGCCGTGGACTCGGGGGCCACTGCCTGGATGCTGGTCTCGACCGCCCTGGTCCTGCTCATGGTCCCGGGCCTGGCCATGTTCTACGGCGGCCTCGTCCGGACCAAGAACGTGCTGGGAACGATGATGCACAGCTTCTCGGCCATGGCGATCATCGGCGTGCTCTGGGCGACCGTCGGCTTCGCGCTCGCCTTCGGGCCCAACACCCTCGGCGGCTGGATCGGCTGGGACCCCGGCCACGTCCTGCTGCGGGACGTGGACGCGACGGTGGGCAAGGACGGCGTCCCGGACCTGGTGTTCGCGATGTTCCAGGGGAAGTTCGCGATCATCGCGCCGGCGCTGATCGCGGGCGCCTTCGCCGAGCGCGTGCGCTTCCGGGGCTATGCGGTGTTCATCGCCCTGTGGAGCCTGCTCGTCTACGCGCCGCTGTGCCACTGGGTGTGGGCCCCCGACGGCTGGCTCCAGCAGATGGGGGCGATCGACTTCGCGGGCGGCACGGTCGTGCACGTCTCGGCCGGGGTGTCGGGCCTGGTGGCGGCCCTGTACCTGGGCGCCAGGCGCGGCTATCCGCGCACGGCCATGCACCCGAACAACCTGGTGATGGCGCTGATGGGCGTCGGGCTGCTGTGGGTGGGCTGGTTCGGGTTCAACGCCGGCAGCTCGCTCAGCAGCGGCGTCAAGACGGCCCAGGCGCTGGCGGTGACGCAGGTGGCGGCGGCGGCCGGCGCGCTCGCCTGGATGTGCATCGAGGCCGTCCACCACCGGAAGGCGACCAGCCTCGGCATCGCCTCGGGGATCCTGGCGGGCCTGGTGGTGATCACCCCGGCCGCGGGGGTGGTGCAGCCGGCCGGGGCGGTGGCGCTCGGCTTCGCCGCGTCCGCCCTGTGCTACGGCGCGATCCTGCTCAAGAACCGCCTCGGCTACGACGACACGCTCGACGTGTTCGGGGTCCACGGCATCGCGGGCATGGTCGGGGCGATCCTGCTGGCCCTGTTCGTCCGGGCGGGCGAGATGCCCGACGGCCGGACGGCGCTCGGACAGCTCGGGGTGCAGGTGACGGGCGTCGTCGCGACCGTCGTGTACTGCGCGGCGGCGAGCCTGGTGCTGATCGCGCTCGTGGACAGGACGCTGGGGCTGCGGCTGGGCAGCGGGGGCGAGATGGCGGGGATGGACCACGAGCTGCACGGGGAGCACGGCTACGGCCTGCTCAACCTCAACTGACCGGAGGCCCGACCGACGCCATGAAGCTGATCGTCGCGATCATCCAGCCCGACAAGCTCGAGGAGGTCCACCAGGCCCTCATCGACAACGAGATCTTCCGGATCACGGTCAGCCGCGTGACGGGGCACGGCCAGCAGGAGGACCCGGAGCTGTACCGGGGCCAGGAGGTGGCGCCGCCGCTGCTGCCCAAGGTGCGCCTCGAGATCGGGGTCAACGACGCGTTCGTCGAGCCCACGATCGACGCGATCCTGCGGGGCGCCCGGCACGGCGACGGGAGCGTCGGCGACGGCAAGATCTTCGTGCTGCCGCTCGAGGAGACCATCCGCATCCGCACCGGGCAGCGCGGGGGCTCGGCGATCTAGCCCCGGGCGCCGCTCCGGCGCCGGTCAGTCGCGCAGCAGCGTCCGCAGGGCGGCCTTCACCCGCTCCTCGAGGCCCGCCCCCACGGCCGGGTCGGACACCGCCAGCCGGGACGCCTCGCGAGCCTCGCCCAGCGAGTAGCCGAGCGCCTGCAGGGCGGCCACGACCTCGTTCTCGGAGGCGGTGGCCACGGCGGCCGAGGTGCCCGCGGCGATCCCGGCGGCGGAGACCTTCTCCTTGAGCTCGAAGATGATCCGCTCGGCGAGCTTCTTGCCGATGCCGCTGATGGAGGTCAGCACCGCCTGGTCCTGCTGGAGGATGGCGAGCTGGAGGTCCGCGGTCGGCCGCGAGCCCACGATCGCCATGGCCACCTTGGGCCCGACGCCGGTCACCGTGAGCAGCAGGTTGAAGAAGCCGAGCTCCTCGGCGGTGCGGAAGCCGAACAGCGCCTGCTGGTCCTCGCGGACGAGGTGGTAGGTGTGGAGCTTGAGTCGGCCGCCGGGCGGGGCCGAGGCCAGGACGGCCGGCGCCGCGAACACGCGGTAGCCGATCCCGCCGACCTCGAGGACGAGCGAATCGGCCGCGATGGCCCCGACGATCCCCTCGACCGACGCGATCACCCGGCGCTCCCCTTATCGCTTGCGGGCTGCAGGGGCCCTGCGGGCCGCCGCAGCCTTGCCGGCGGGCGCCCCCGGCGCACGGCTGGAGGTCGCCCTGGCCTTGGCCTCGCGGGTCAGCGCCTCGCGGACGGCGCGCTCGTAGGGGGTCTCGCCCTGGGCCATCGGGGCGACCGCCGCACGGTCGAGCACGGCCGAGGGCGCCGTCGCGCCGGCGTTGATGCGGTCTCCGGGCCGCTCGGCGTTCGCGATGGAGATGGCGCAGGCGAGCGCGTCGGCGGTGTCGTCCGGGGTGGGCACCTGGTCGAGGCGCAGGATGACGGCGACCATCCGCCCCACCTGCTCCTTGTCCGCGCCGCCGAAGCCGGTCACCCCGACCTTGATCTCGTTGGGCGTGGCCTCGCGCACCGGGATGCCGTGCTGAGCGGCGGCCAGGAGCACCACGCCGCGGGCCTGGCCCACGCCGAACGCCGTCTGCGCGTTCCTCGAGAAGAACAGGCGCTCGACGCCGACCAGGTCCGGCCGGTGCGTCTCGATCAGCTCCGTCAGCGCCTCGTGGATCCGGAGCAGGCGTTCCGGCAGCGAGACCTCGGGCGACGTCGAGACCAGGCCGTAGTCCACCGCGCGGAGGCCCCCGCCGGTCCGCTCGACGACGCCGTACCCGAGTGCCGCCGTCCCGGGGTCGATCCCCAGGACGATCACCCGGCGAGCTCCTCCATGAGCTCCTCCGGGATCTCGGCGTTGCTCGTCACGCGCTGCACGTCGTCGAGGTCCTCGAGCAGGTCGATCAGGCGCATGACCTTGCGGACGTGGTCCGCGTCCACCGCGGTCGTCTGCTTGGCGATCATGGCGTTCTCGGCGTCCTCGACCGCGATGCCGGCCGCGTCGAGGGCCTTGCGCACGGCCTCGAGGTCGGCAGGCTCGGTGTAGATCTCGATGGGGTCGGCCTCGGTGTCCACGTCCGAGGCGCCCGCGTCGATGGCGGCCAGGGCCACCTCGTCGGGGTCGACGCCCTCGCGCGCGACCGTGATCAGTCCGCGCGCCTCGAACTGCCACGCCACGGCGCCCGAGCCGGCGAGCTGCCCGCCGGTCTTCGAGAAGATGGAGCGCACCTCGGCCGCGGTCCGGTTCCGGTTGTCGGTGGCCGCCTCGACGAGGACCGCGACGCCGCCCGGGCCGTAGCCCTCGTACACGATCTCCTCGTACTGCTCCCCCTCGCCGGCGCCGGTGGCGCGCTCGATGGCCCGCTTGATGTTGTCCGCGGGCATGTTGATCGAGCGGGCCTTGTCCATGGCCAGCCGGAGGCGGTAGTTGGCGTCTGGGTCGCCGCCGCCCGCCCGCGCCGCGACCATGATCTCGCGGGCGACCTTGGTGAACATGGCGCCGCGCTTGGCGTCATTGGCGCCCTTCTGGCGCTTGATCGTTGACCATTTGGAATGTCCGGACATCGGCGGCGAGTATACCGACTATCATCGGTCCAACGGGTCCGGCTCCCGCCATGTATGCGTCCTTTGGCCCGGGAAGCGGACTTGGCATCGCATCCGAGCGCAGCCCTGCGCCCACCGCACCCTGTCGTGTCCGGGCACGGCCCGGCACACCGGTGCCACACCGAGAGGAACCGCGCGCGATGACCCTGAAGAGCCACGACCTCGCCCACATCAGGAGTGTCGTCCTCGCCGGCCATGCCGGCGGGGGCAAGACGACGCTCGCGGAGCAGCTGCTGTTCCGCGCCGGCGCGATCCCGCGCCTGGGCCGGGTCGATGACGGCACCGCCCACCTGGACTACGAGCCCGAGGAGCAGAAGCAGCACCGCTCGCTGTCGCTGGCCGTCGGGACGTTCGAGCACGGCGAGCACGAGATCACGGTCGTCGACACGCCCGGCTACCCGGACTTCGTCGCCGAGATGATCCAGGGCTTCCACGCGGCGGACGCCGCGCTGTTCGTCATGGACGCGTCGGGCGCCGTCGAGGCCGGGCTCGAGAACGCCGTGAAGGTCGGCCGCTCCACCCGGACCGCGGCCTGCTTCGTCATCAACAAGTGCGATCGCGAGAACGCGAACCCATCCGCTGCCCTGGACGCGCTGCGCGCCGCGTTCGGCAACAAGGTGGCCCCGCTGCACATCGCGATCGGCGCCGCTGACACGTTCAGCGGCTACGTGGACCTCGTCCACCGCAAGGCGTACAAGTTCGAGGGCGGCCAGGAGGTCGAGATCCCGGTCCCGGCCGACCTCGCCGACGAGGTGGCGATGCGCCGCGACCAGCTGCTCGAGGCGGCGGCCGAGGCCGACGACGCCGTGTTCGAGAAGTACCTCGGCGAGGAGGAGATCTCCGACGCCGAGCTGGACGCCTGCCTGCACAAGGGCGTCCGGGAGTCGATCCTGGCGCCCGTGCTCGTCGCCTCGGCCAACAAGGGCATCGGCCTCGGCGCCCTGCTCGACGCGATCGTCCGCTACCTCCCCTCGCCTGAGGAGGAGGGCCCGTTCACCGCGACGGGCAAGGCGGGCAAGGAGGTGGCGCTCGAGGCCACCGGCGAGCAGCTCCTGGTGCGCGTGTTCAAGACGGCGGCCGACCCGTTCGTCGGACGGCTCACGTACCTGCGCGTGCTGTCGGGCACGCTCAAGAGCCAGACCTCGGTGTACAACGGCACGAAGGGCGAGGACGAGCGGATCGGGCAGCTCCTGTACCTCCACGGCAAGGAGCAGGAGCCGGCCGGCGAGCTGCGCTCGGGCGAGATCGGGGCGATCGCCAAGCTCGGCGTGACCGCGACGGGCGACACCCTGACCACGCGCGAGGCGGGCCTCGCGCTGGGCGCCATCGAGTTCCCGGAGCCCACCCTCCAGGTGGCGATCGACCCCGTCTCCAAGGCCGACCTCGACAAGATGGGCCCGGCCCTCCAGCGCATGCTCGAGGAGGAGCCGACCGCCCGCGTGGAGCGCTCCGCGACCGGCGAGCAGATCCTGCGGGCCGTGGGCGAGGCGCACGTCGCGGTCATCTGCGACCGGCTCAAGCGCAAGTTCGGGGCGGCGATCGCGACGCGCACCCCGACGGTCGCCTACCGCGAGACGATCCGCGGCAAGGCCCAGGTCCACGGCCGCTACAAGAAGCAGACCGGCGGCCACGGCATGTTCGGCGACGTCTGGATCGAGCTCGAGCCCAACCCCGGCGCGGGCGTCGAGTTCGCCGAGCGGGTCGTGGGCGGCTCTGTGCCCAAGGGCTTCTTCCCGGGCATCGAGAAGGGCATCCGGGAGACGGCGGCCGAGGGCGTGCTGGCCGGCTTCCCGCTCGACGACTTCAAGGCGACGCTGTACGACGGCTCGTTCCACCCCGTCGACTCGAACGAGCTGTCGTTCAAGCTCGCGGCCTCCATGGCGCTCAAGGACGGCGTCATGCAGTCCAAGCCGGTGCTCCTGGAGCCGATCATGGCGGTCGAGATCCGGGTCCCGGAGCAGTACATGGGCGAGGTCAACCGCGACCTCAACGGCCGTCGCGGCCGGGTGCTGGGCATGGACACCGCGGACGGGATGCAGGTGATCTCGGCGCACGTCCCGCAGGCCGAGCTGTTCTCCTACGCCACCGAGCTGCGCTCGCTGACCGGCGGGCGGGGCACGTTCTCGGCGGTGCTCGATCATTACGAGGACGTCCCGGGCAACCTCGCCGAGAAGATCATCGAGGCCAGCAAGAAGGACCGGAAGGAGGAGGGCCACTGAGGCCCCCTCCCTCGTCGAGCGCGGCGCCGGCTGCCGGCGCCGCGTTCTGATTCCAGCGGCCTCCGGCCCTCGCCCGACGGGTCACTCGAGGGCGTCGCGCCCGTCGATCGCGGCGACGAGTTCGCGGACGGTGACGCGGCCCTCGTACAGCGCGCGCCCGACGATCGCTCCGGAGCAGCCGGCCGCCTGCACCGCGAGGACGTCCTCCAGCGACGCGATGCCCCCGGAGGCGATGATGCGCCCCCGCCCGAGGCGCACCAGCGCCCGCAGCAGGTCCACGTCGGGGCCGCCCATCAGCCCGTCACGGCTGATGGACGTGACCGCGAAGGTGTCGATGCCCGAGGCCGACAGGCGCTCGAGCGCGTCCACCGCGAGGACCCCGGGCGCGCCCTGGCGCCAGCCCTCCCCCAGCGCCAGGCCGTCGCGGATGTCGAGCGAGCCGGCCACCCTCGCCGGGCCGAAGCGGGTCACCAGGTCGAGGGCGAAGCCGGGGTCGCGGAGGGCCGCGGTGCCCACCACGACGCGGCTGGCCCCGGTGCCCAGCGCACCGGCCACGGAGCTGGCCGTGCGCAGGCCCCCGCCGACCTCGACCCGGACGCGGCCGTGCACCTCGGCCACGATCTCGGCGACGAGCTGCAGCTGCTGCGGCTCCCCCTGCCTGGCGCCGTCGAGGTCCACGACGTGGAGCCACGTCGCCCCCTCGTCGGCGAACGCGCGGGCGACCCGGACGGGGTCGTCGTCATAGACGGTCTCGCGCTCGAAGTCGCCCTGGACCAACCGGACGACACGCCCCCCCTCGAGATCGATCGCGGGCAAGACCTCGAAGCCGGCCACCGGACCTCCCCGTGGTAGCGTGTTAGTGCGCTACTACGCTATCATGCCACCAAGGCCGCAAGGATGGACCTTGTCGCCCCCTGGTACCGGGAGGATCGCACCCGTGGCAAGCGAATGGCGGACCCCCGAGCTCGATGCCCTCCTGGACGTCATCCTGCGCCTCGATGACCGCGATGATGCGCTGCGCTTCCTGCGGGACCTGTGCACGGTGGGCGAGCTCCACGACCTGGCCCAGCGCTGGGCAGTGGTCCGGATGCTGGACGCCGGGCTCCACTACGCGGAGATCTCCCGCCTGTCCGGGGCGAGCACCGCGACCATCACCCGGATCGCCTCGTGGCTGCACCACGGCGAGGGCGGCTACCGCGCGCAGCTCGAGCGCCTCAAGGCCGAGGGGGGCAGCGCGTACCCGCTGGCGGCCGAGCGATGAGGGACCGGCTGCGCCTGGCCGTGCCCAACAAGGGGCGCCTGGTCGACCCCACCCTGCAGCTGCTCCACGCCTCGGGTCTCGTGTTCGAGGAGCACGACCGCAGCCTCGTAGCCCGCTGCTCCAACCAGCCGCTCGACATCCTGTTCGTGCGCACCGACGACGTGGTGGAGTTCGTCGCCGACGGCGTGGCGGACGCCGGCATCACGGGCGCGGACATCCTCGCGGAGGCGGGCCGCGACCTGCCGGTGGTCGCCCGCCTCGGCTACGGGCGCTGCCGCCTGGCGGTGGCCGTGCCGTCCGACGCCCCCGTACGCGCCGTCGAGGACCTCGCCGGCCAGCGCGTCGCCACCTCGCACCCGGCGAGCACCCGCCGCTTCTTCGCAGGGCTGAGCGTCCCGGTCGAGGTCGTGCCGCTCTCGGGCGCGGTCGAGGTCGCGCCCCGTCTGGGCCTCGCGGACGCCATCGTGGACCTGGTCTCGACGGGCTCCACCCTCCAGATGAACGGCCTGCGCGCGATCGGCGACGTCCTCGAGTCGGAGGCGGTGCTCGTCGCGGGCCCCGCCGCCCAGGCGGAGCGCCCGGACGAGCTCGACAGCATCGTCCTGATGCTCGGCTCGGTCATCGCCGCGCGGGACCGCAAGTACCTCATGATGAACGCCCCCGCGTCACACCTGGCCGATCTCGAGCGCCTGCTGCCCGGTCTGGCGTCGCCGTCGGTGATCGCCCTCGCGCACGCGGGCATGATCGCCATCCACTCGGTCGTCGGCGCCGACGAGGTCTGGGGCCTGCTCCCCCGCCTCAAGGCCGCCGGCGCATCCGGCATCCTCGTCCTGCCCATCGAGAAGATCCTGCCATGAGCCCCACGCCCCCCACCGCCGCCGACCCGGGCACGCCAGCGAGCTACAGCTGGGAGGCCACCGACGAGGACGTCGCGGCCCGCTTCGGGATCCCGCTCAAGGAGGTCGTGCGCTTCGACCTCAACACCTCCCCCGCCCCGCCGGACCTGCTGGCCGAGATGCTCGCGGCCGGGCGGTTCGAGACCGGCCTCTCGGAGTACCCGCCCGGCGACTACCGGCGCCTGGTGGAGGCTGCCGCGGAGCGCTATGGCGTGGGGGCGGACGAGGTGGTGCCCGGAGC
This sequence comes from Chloroflexota bacterium, assembly GCA_021787395.1. GTDB lineage: Bacteria > Chloroflexota > Limnocylindria > Limnocylindrales > CSP1-4 > CAIXZV01. The sequence goes on along the minus strand of JAJYLZ010000011.1, from coordinate 22,465 downwards.
TGGCGCGGACGAGATCCTCGACATGTGCGGCAAGGCGTTCCTGCCGGCCGGGCAGAACGCCGTGATCCCCACGCCCACCTATGCGATGTACCGGGTCGTGTCCGAGCAGCGCGGCGGGACCGTGGTGCCCGTGCCCCGCCTGGGCGCGGAGCGGGGCTTCGCGCTCGACCTGCCGCGGGTCCGGGAGGCGGCCCGGGACGCCGCGGTCGTGTGGCTGTGCAACCCCAACAACCCCACGGGCTCGGAGGAGCCCGAGGGCGCCGTCGAGGCGCTCCTGGCGGACATCGCGGCGGACGCGGAGTCCGCCGGCCGCCGGCCGCCGGCCGTGGTGGTGGACGAGGCCTACGCCGAGTTCACCGGCCGCTCGCTGATCCCCCTGCGCCACCGCTTCGAGAACCTGGTGGTGGTGCGCACGGCCTCCAAGGCGTACGCGCTGGCCGGGCTGCGGGTGGGCTTCGCGGTGGCCGCCCCGGCGACGATCGAGCGGGTGGCGCTGTTCCGGCCGCCCGGCTCGATCGGGACGATCTCGGAGACCGTGGTGACGCGGGCGCTGCGGGAGCCCGCGCCGATGCTGGCCAACGTCGCCCGGGTGGAGGCGGAGCGCCCGCGGCTCGCGGCCGCCTTCGAGGCCGCCGGCTGGCGGCCGTACCCGTCGGTCGCCTGCTTCCTGCTGGTGGACCTGGCCACGACCGCGCGGGCGGCCTACGTGGCAGACCGGCTGATGCGCCGGGGGCTGGTGCCGCGGACCTTCCCCGCCCACCACCCGGCCGCCCACTGCATCCGGGTCACGGTTCGCGCCCCGGAGGAGAACGATCGACTCATCGCGGCGATCGCGGAGATCGCCCCGGAGGTGCCCGCGTGACCGCTCCCCTCGGCAGCATCGACGTCGCCCGCTCGGCGGACGGCCTGGTGACGGTCTCGCGCGAGACGCGCGAGACGCGGGTCTCCGTCCGGCTGCTGGTCGCGGGCGCCGGGCAGGCGGACGTCCGGACCGGGATCGGCTTCTACGACCACCTGCTCACCTCGTTCGCCCACCACGGCCTGTTCGACCTGACGCTCCGGGCGGAGGGCGACCTCGAGGTGGACGAGCACCACTCGGTCGAGGACGTGGCGCTCGTGCTGGGCGCGGCCTTCGCCGAGGCGCTCGGCGGCCGGGCCGGCATCAACCGGTTCGGCGAGGCGGCCGTGCCCATGGACGAGTCCCTCGCCACCGCCGTGGTGGACCTCGGCGGACGCCCCTACGCCGTGATCGACCTGCCGTTCCGCGGCGAGCGCGTGGGCCAGCTGCCGACCCAGCTCGTCGAGCACGCCCTCGAGTCCTTCGCCCGCACCGCCGGCGCCACGGTCCACCTCCGCGGGGCTGGGCGCAACGACCACCACCTGGCCGAGGCCGCGTTCAAGGCGCTGGCCCGGGCCATGCGCGCCGCCTGCGAGCCCGACCCCCGCCGAACCGGCGTGGCGTCCACCAAGGGATCGCTCGGGTGACCCGGTGAGCGCCCTGCCCGAGGGTGTCCGCGTGCCGGTCGCCGTGGTGGACTACGGCGCCGGCAACCTGGTGTCGATCGAGCAGGCGCTCGACGCGGCCGGGGCCGTCACCCACCGGGCGGAGCGGGCCGACCAGATCGGCGACCCGGCCCTGCTGGTCGTGCCCGGCGTGGGGGCCTCGGCGCCCGCCATGCAGCGCCTGCGCGCCGGCGGGTTCGAGCCCGCCATCCTCGACTGGGTCGCCGCCGGCCGCCCGTTCCTCGGGATCTGCCTCGGGCTGCAGCTGCTGTTCGAGACCAGCGACGAGGACGAGGCGCGCACGCTGGGCATCCTCCGCGGCCACACGGTGCGTCTCGACGGCGCGCCCACCCTCCCCCACATCGGCTGGAACCAGGTGGAGCGCCGCCGGCACCACCGGGCCTTCGCGGGCATCGCGCCCGATGCCGACTTCTACTTCGTGCACTCGTACGCGGGCGCGCCCGACGACGAGGACGTCGTGGTGGCCGAGACGGAGCACGGCGCCCGGTTCACCTCGGCCGTCGCCAGCGGCAACCTGCTCGGCGTCCAGTTCCACCCGGAGCGGTCCGGGGCGGACGGCCTGCGCCTCATCGCCAACGTGGTCCGGGTCGCCGGGGAGGTCGGCTAGCCGTGCTGCGCCGCCGCGTCATCCCGTGCCTGGACGTCGCCGACGGCCGCGTGGTGAAGGGCACCCGCTTCGTCGACCTCAAGGACGAGGGCGACCCGCCGGAGCTCGCCGAGCGGTACGCGCGCGAGGGCGCGGACGAGCTCGTCTACCTTGACATCTCGGCGGCGCCGGAGGGCCGCGGGACCCTGCTCGACATCGTCGAGCGGACCGCCCGGCGGGCGTTCATCCCGCTCACCGTGGGGGGCGGCGTCCGGAGCGTCGACGACATGCGGGCGGTGCTCCGGGCCGGCGCGGACAAGGTCAGCCTGAACACGCGCGCGGTCGAGGAGCCGGAGCTCGTTCGACGCTGCGCCGCGCGCTTCGGCAGCCAGGCCGTCGTGGTCGCGATCGACGCCCGGCGGGTCCAGCCCAGCGACGCGATCCCGTCCGGCTTCGAGGTGGTGGTCAAGGGCGGTCGCCAGCCCGTGGGCCTCGACGCGGTCGCCTGGGCCCTGCGCGCGGTGGACCTGGGCGCTGGCGAGCTGCTGGTCACCTCGATCGACCGGGACGGCACGGGATCCGGCTTCGACACCGAGCAGTTGCGGGCCATCTCGAGCGCGGTCCCGGTCCCGGTCATCGCATCGGGCGGCGCGGGCGGCCCCGACGACTTCATCGCGGCCGTGCGCGAGGGCGGCGCGGACGCCGTGCTGGCGGCGGGCATCTTCCACCGGCGCGAGTGGTCGATCGCGGCGGTCAAGGCGGCGATGGCGGCGGCCGGGCTCCCGGTGCGGCTGCCGCGCGAGGCGGCGGAGGCGTGATGAACGGCAAGGTGGATGCGGCGCGGCCGGTGGCGCCCGGTCCGGTGGACCTGTCGGCCGGCCCGGGCCCCGACGGCGTAGCGTGGGGCGACGGGGGCCTGGCGGCCGGCGTGGTCCAGGACGTGGCCGACGGCCGGGTCCTGATGGTCGGCTGGCTGGACGCCGAGGCGCTGGCCGCGACGCTGGCCACGGGCGAGGTCCACTTCCACTCCCGATCCCGCGGCCGCCTGTGGCGCAAGGGCGAGACCTCCGGCAACGTCCTGCGCCTGCGCTCGCTGGCCATCGACTGCGACGGGGACGCGCTCCTGCTGGGCGTCGAGCCCGCCGGCCCCACCTGCCACCGCGGTGTCCGCTCCTGCTTCGACGCCGACGGCGTGGCCGCGGGGCCGGCCCCCCAGGGGTTCGCCTGGCTCGAGGGCCTGTGGGCGACGATCGCGTCCCGCGCCGCGCACCGCCCGCCGGGCTCCTACACGACGCGCCTCCTCGACGGCGGGGTCGACCTCGCTGGGCGGAAGGTCGCCGAGGAGGCGACGGAGGTGCTGCTCGCCGCGAAGAACGACGAGGCCGCCGAACGAGCGAAAGCCGACCGCACCGAAACAGGCCGTCTGCTGGCTGGCGAGGCCGCCGACCTCGCCTACCATGCCCTTGTGCTGCTCGCGGAGCGGGGCCTTGCCCCCGCGGACGTCATCGGGGTCCTCCAGGAGCGCCACGGACGCCCGGGCGGCCGCTGAAGGGAGTCGACCGATGGCGGGCAACGACGCGATCTCGCCGAGCGCGCGCACGAAGCAGCTGTTCGCGATCACGCTGTTCGTGGACGACCTCGATCAGACCGAGCGCTTCTACCACGAGGTGTTCGGCATGCCGCTGGTCCACAAGGACAAGGACTCGATCGCCTACCGCTTCCCGAACATGGTCGTGAACCTGCTGCTCGCCTCGTCCGCCCCGGAGCTGGTCGAGCCGGTGGCGGTCGGCCCGTCGGGGACGCCGGCGCGGATGATGCTCACGCTCGAGGTCGAGGACGTGGACGAGTTCGCGAGCCACCTGCGCTCGCTCGGCGTCCGGATCCTCAACGGCCCCGTCGACCGCCCGTGGGGCCCGCGCACGGTGACCATCGCCGACCCCAGCGGCCACTGCTGGGAGCTCGCCAGCTGACCGCTGCGCGAGGGCCCGTGGCGGCGGCGCTCAGCCCCGGCCAGCCGTCGATCAGCCGCGGGTCACCCGGACGACCGCCCGATGCCGCTTGCCCACGCGGACCTCGAGCCAGGCGCCGTCCAGCGGGTCCGGCACGGCGGCGCCCTGGTCGGCGATCCGCTGGCCGTTGACGGTGATGGCGCCGCCGGAGATCAGTCGCCTGGCCTCGCTCCTCGACGCGGCGAGGCCGGTCTCCGCGAGCAGCGCCGCCAGCCCGCCCGCCACCGCGTCCGGGGTCGCGTCCGGGCCGTTCGTCGCGGCGTGGATCCGGGCGAGCAGCGCGGGGTCGGCCACCGGCTCGCGCTGGAACAGGGCCTCCGACACCGCGACCGCCGCGCGCGCCTCGGCCTCGCCGTGGACGCGGGCCGTGACGTCGAGGGCCAGTTCGCGCTGGGCCTCGCGGGCGTCGGGCCGCTCGGCGATGGCCGTCTCGAGCGCGCCGATCCGCTCGCGCGGCCACATCGTGAACCAGCGCAGGTACGTCGGCACGTCCCGGTCGTCGAGGTTGAGCCAGTACTGGTAGAAGGCGTAGGGCGTCGTGCGCGCCGGGTCGAGCCACACCGACTCGCCGGCCTCGCTCTTGCCGAACTTGGCGCCCGACGGCGCGAGCAGGAGCTTGTAGGCCATCCCGTGCGCGGGGCTCACCTCGGCCCCGCCGCCGGAGGTCCGCCGGATCAGCTCCAGGCCGGCCGTGATGTTGCCCCACTGGTCGGCGCCGCCCAGCTGCATCTCGACGCCGTAGTCGCGGTACAGGGTGGCGAAGTCGAACGCCTGGAGCGTCATGTAGGAGAACTCGGTGAACGAGAGCCCCCGCTCGAGACGCTGCTGGACGGAGTCCTTGGCCAGCATGTACGGCACCGTGAAGTGCTTGCCGACGTCGCGCAGGAAGTCGATCAGGGACAGCTGGCCCAGCCAGTCGTAGTTGTTGGCCATGACCGCCTGGACGGGCCCCGGGGAGAAGTCGAGGAACCACTCGAGCTGGGCGCGGATGCTCGCGACGTTGCGCGCCAGCGTCTCCGCGTCGAGCAGGTTGCGCTCCGACGACCGCCCGGACGGGTCGCCGATCATGCCGGTGCCGCCGCCGACCAGGGCGACCGGCTTCCCGCCGCGCTGCTGGAGCCGGATCAGCCCCAGGATCGGGATGAGGTGGCCGACGTGCAGGGAGTCGGCCGACGGGTCGAACCCGTTGTAGGCGGTGATCGGGCGTCCGGTGGCCAGGCGCTCGCGGAGGCCGGGCGTGGCCGCGTGCAGGATGCCGCGCCACTCCAGGTCGTCGAGCAGGCCGGGCAGGCCGGGCGCCGGGTCCGGGGCGGCGGTCACGGGTGCGTCACAAGGTCGGTGCCGGGAGCGTCTGCGCTCCGGCCCGGCCCGGGGGATCGGGTGTTCATCACCTGCATGGTATCGTCCACCAGTCATGCGAAACAGCCTCGCCCGGCGGCAGCGGCACCGCCGCCAGGGAGCGCGTCGGCGCCGCGGCAGCGGCACGATGCGGGCCACGCTTGTCGCCATCCCCGCCCTGCTGTTCGGCGTCTTCCTGCTGCTCGGCGCGGGCGCCGCGGTGGCCGCGGTGGGGACCTACCAGTGGCTCGCCCAGGGCCTCCCCGACCCCAGCTCGGCGCTCGACCCGGGCAAGCTGACCTTCACGTCCCAGACCGTCGTCTACGACCGGACCGGCAACGTGGAGCTCGCCAAGCTGGGCACCGACCGGCGCGACGTGGTCCAGTTCAAGGACATCCCGGTCGCCCTCATCGACGCGACGACCTCGATCGAGGACCACACCTTCTGGCAGAACCCCGGCTTCGACATCGGCGGCTTCGTCTCGGCGACGCTCGCCACCATCAGCGGCAACGACCGCGGCGGCTCCACCATCACTCAGCAGCTGGTCCGGGCGCGCCTGCTGCCGCAGGACGTGCTCAACGGCGACCGCTACATCCGCAAGGCCAAGGAGATCATCCAGTCGATCCGCCTGACGCAGGCCTACCCGGGCCTGGCCGGCAAGCAGATCATCATGCAGGACTACCTCAACCAGAACTTCTACGGCAACCGCAGCTACGGCGTCGCGGCGGCCGCCAAGAGCTACTGGAACAAGAGCCTCGACCAGCTGACGCTCGCCCAGATGGCGCTCCTGGCGGGCATCCCGAAGTCGCCCACCACCTACGACCTGGTCTCGAACGCGGTCGCGGAGCCGGTGCTCGACGCCAACGGCAAGCCCAAGAAGGACGCCCGCGGCAACGTGCTGACCCAGCTGGTGGTGCCGCCCGACCGGCCGATCGTCCAGCGGCGCAACTACATCCTGCAGCTGATGCTCACCAACGCGTCCCTCGGCCACTACACGGCCGCCGAGATCGCGGCCGCGCAGCAGGAGCCGGTGGTCCTCGCCCCGCAGACGCCTCCGTCGTGGAAGGCGCCCCAGTTCGTGTGGCAGGTGCGCGACGAGCTCGCCCAGCTCATCTGCGGCTCCACGACCTGCGACAAGATCGACACCGGCGGCTACAAGGTCTACACCACGCTCGACTGGTCGATGCAGCAGACCGTCGACAAGTGGCTCTATGCCGCCACCATGATCCCGAACTCCTCCAACCCGACGGCGCTGCTCAAGCAGCAGAAGATCCCGTCTTCGGAGTGGGCCTGGATCAGGGGCCTGACCCAGGACAACATCCACAACGCCGCGGCGGGCGTGATGGACTACCGGACGGGTGAGGTGCTGGCCTACTCGGGGTCGGGGAACGAGTACGCGACCAGCGGCAACAGCAAGTTCCAGCCCCAGTTCGACGTGCTGAGCGACGGCTTCCGGCAGTCGGGCTCCTCGATCAAGCCGATCGACTACGCCATCGGCATCGAGGACCACACGCTGACCGCGTCCACCGTGTTCATGGACGTGGTCACCAACTTCGCGCTGGCCGGCCAGGCGCCCTACCTGCCCACCCAGGCCGACCACCTCGAGCGGGGCCCGGTGCGGCTGCGCCAGGCGCTGGAGTTCTCGCTCAACGTCCCGGCGATCAAGGCGGGCTTCCTCAACGGCCTCGACCACCAGCTCCAGCGGACCCAGGACTTCGGGATCACCTATCCCCCCAACACGTACGCGGTGCCGTCGGAGAGCATCGGGACGCTCCTGGTCCACCCGATCGACATGATCAGCGCCTTCGGCACGCTCGCGGACGGGGGCGTGCTCATGCCCCGCCACACCATCCTCAAGGTCATCGGGCCCGACGGCCTGCAGGTGTGGCCCCAGCCGGGCGTGTCCATGGCCGGGAAGCGGGTGGTGTCGCGGGAGACCGCGTACATCATCACCGACATCCTGGCCGGCAACACCCAGCCGAACGTGAACCCGTTCTGGGGCAAGTGGCGGATCACCGACGGCGTGACCAGCAGCAAGGTCCGTCCCGCCGCGTACAAGACCGGCACCACCGAGGACACCCGCGACGTGCTCGCCGACGGCTACCTCCCGCCGCCGTCGGACCCCAACCTGCCGGGCCTCGTGGTCGGCGTCTGGATGGGCAACTCCGACAACTCGCCGACCGGCTCGCTGTCGCTCGACTCGTCGGCGCCCCTGTGGTCGGCCATCATGTCGGAGGTCGCCAAGGGACTGCCCATCGAGTCGTTCAGCCGCGTGGAGCCGCCCGACTTGGTGACGAAGACCGTGGACGCGTTCACGGGGATGCTGCCCGGACCGACCACCACCAAGACGATCAACGAGCTCTACCTGCCCGGGACGGCGCCCACCTCGAGCGGCAACACCACGGTCACGCTCCAGATCGACGCCGCCAGCGGTCTCCTCTGGCAGGACGGCTGCGCCGGGCCGCAGGTGGCCAAGTCGTTCATCGACTACAGCCAGATCGAGGCGGCGTATCCGACCTGGCAGCAGGCGGACATCGCGTGGCAGGCGCGCGCGGCCCGCGGCTCCGGCGTCCGGGGAGGCCCGAAGGGCACGGCGACCTCGTACTTCTACGGCAGCGGCTTCTTCCCGTTCGGCACGACGTGGGGCGGCTCGTTCGCCCCGACCAAGATGTGCCCGGTGGTGCCGGTGACGCCGCCGCCCACGTTCTGCATCTCCTTCGACCCCGCCTCGCCCTGCCCGTCGGACCAGCCGTCTGGCCCGCCGTCGGCGCCGGTGCCGACCCCCACGCCGACCCCGTTCCAGATCCCCGCCCCGACGCCGTCGAAGGGCAAGCCGTAGCGGCCGCACGGCCGTCCCCGCCCGCGGGGACCCGGCCCGCCCCGGAGCCGCCCGGAGCCTAGAGCCGCACGATCGTCGCGCCGTCGCCACCCTCGCCGCGCTCGCCGGCGCGGAAGCCCCGGACCAGCGGGTGCGATCCGGCGAGCGCGCGGACCGCGTCGCGGAGCGCCCCCGTCCCGAGGCCGTGGATCACGGTCACCTGATCGAGGCCGGCCAGCGATGCGTCGTCGAGGTAGCGCGACAGCGCCTCGAGCGCCTCGTCCACCCTGGCGCCGCGCAGGTCGAGCGACGAGGCCACCGAACGCGCCCGCTGAAGCCGCATCGAGGTGATCCCGGAGGCGGGCTCCACGCTCGCCGCGGGTGGCCGCCGCGCGCCGGCAGCACCGGCGGCACCCGATCCGCCCCCCGCGGCGGCGCCGACCGGGCCGATCGCGGGCTCGAGGTCGTCCACGGAGACCGAGACGCGCAGCCCGCCGGCCTCGAGGGTTGCCCTCGTCCCCGCCTTCTCCAGGGCCGCGATCCTCCCCTCCCAGCCGCCGCTCCGGCTCCGCGCCCGCTCGCCCAGCCGCCATGCATGCGGCGGCGCCGGGGCGGCCGACCGGTCCGCCTCGGGCGTCGGACCCGGCAGGCGCCCGAGCGTCTGGTCCGCCCGGGCGAGCGCCGCGTCGATGGCCGGCGCCGTGACCGTCTCCCGCTCCAGCTTGCGGCGCATCGCGGCCACGTCGTCCCGCAGCTGGTCCACCAGCCGCTGCGCCTCGTCGCGGGCCGCCCGCACGGCCTCGTCCCGCTCGCGCCGGGCGCGCCGTCGCTCGTCCTCGGCCGTCCGCAGCGCGTCGGCCGCCTTGGCCTCGGCGGCCCGGGCCCGCTCGACGGCCACCGCGATCTCGTCCTCCTGCCGGCGGATGGACGCCAGCGTGGACTCGAACGCCCGCTGGTTCTCGGTGAGGCGGCTGCGCGCGTCGGCCACGATCGCCTCGGGGAGGCCGAGGCGCTCCGCGATGGCGAAGGCCTGGCTGCCGCCGGGCAGGCCGATGGTGAGCCGGTAGGTGGGCGAGAGCGTCTCGAGGTCGAACGCGACCGAGGCGTTGCGCGCCTGCGGGGTCTCGTGGGCGTAGACCTTGATCTCCGCGTAGTGCGTGGTGGCGGCCACCAGCGCCCCGGACCGGATGAAGTGGTCCAGGAGCGCCTGCGCCAGGGCCGAGCCCTCGGTGGGGTCGGTGCCCGCGCCCAGCTCGTCGAGCAGGACCAGCGTTCCCGGCCCGGCGTGCTCGACGATCCGGATGATCGAGCGCAGGTGGCCGGAGAAGGTGGACAGCGACTGGGCGATCGACTGCTCGTCCCCGATGTCCGCGAACACGTCGCGGAGCACCGGCAGCCGGGAGCCCGCCGCGGCCGGGATGTGCAGCCCAGCCTGGTGCATCAGGGACAGCAGGCCGAGGGTGCGCAGCGTGACCGTCTTGCCGCCGGTGTTCGGCCCGGTGATCACCAGCGCGGTGTAGCCGTCGCCGAGGCGGATGTCGATCGGGACGACCCGCCCGGTGAGCCCGGGGTGGCGCGCCGAGAGGAGGACGACCTCGGTGCGGTCGGCAGTCTCGGCGCGGACGCCGTCCATCTCGCTGGCGAGCTGCGCCTTGGCCGCCCAGAAGTCGAACTGGGCGAGCGCCCCGAGCGACTCCCGCAGCAGGGTCGCGTTGGCGGCCACGAGCGCCGAGAGCTCGTCGAGGATGCGGGCCTCCTCCTCCTCGACCGCGGCCTGCGCCTCGCGCCAGGCGTTGCCGAGCTCGACCACCACCAGCGGCTCGACGAACAGCGTCGCCCCGCTCCCCGACGCGTCGTGGACGATGCCCTTGACCCGGCTCCGGGCCTCGGCGCGGATCGGCACGACGTAGCGTCCGTTGCGGAGCGTGACGATCGGCTCCTGGAGCGCGCTGCCCAGCTCGGAGGTGACCAGCGAGTCGAGCCGCCGCCGGAGCCGGTCGTACGCGATGCGGACGGTCCCCCGAAGGGCGCCCAGGCGCGGCGAGGCGGTGTCCAGCAGTTCGCCCGCGGGGTCGAAGCTGCGCGCCAGCGTGGAGCGCAGGGCCGGCAGCGGGTGGAGGCGCCGGCCCAGGTCGCGGATCAGGGCCCGGCGGTCGTCGGCGATCGCCGTCTGGAGGCGCACGACCGCATCGAGCGTGTCCACGACGTCGATGAACTGCAGGGGCTCCAGGCGCCCGCCGCGGACCGCCCGCCCGACCAGCGGCTCGATGTCCTTGGCGCCGCCGATGCCCACGCCGGGCCGCTCGGAGAGCAGCGCCCGAGCCTGGTCCGTCTCGTCGAGGCCGCGGCCCACGATGACGGGGTCGGAGGACGGGACGAGCGCCTCGGCCAGGCGCCGCGAGGGGTCGAACGAGGTGTGCTCGGCGAGGCGGTCGCGGACCTGCGGGAACTCGAGCAGCGCGATGGAGCGGGCGTCCACGTCAGGCCATCCGCCGACTGACGGACGCGCTTCCGGCCACCGCGAGCCGCCACGGGCGGCTGGTCCACGGCTCGCCCGCGTAGGCGATGCCGATGCGGGGCCCGGCCGCGATCTGGGGCGCGGGCTCGTCGGGGGGCGCGGGCTCGAGGTGGAGCGGCGAGGCCGGGTCGCACAGGTCCATGCCGGTGAACGACCGGTCCACGCCGAAGGCCGCGCCGACGCACCCCGGGCCGGACGCGAGGCGGTGCGGGGGGACGGTCGAGCCGCCGCGACCGGCCCGCATGGCGTCGAGGCCCTCCTCCGGTGCGACCGCGCGCACGAGCACGGCCGCCGGGCGTCCGCCGGCCTCGGTCACGACGTTGAGACAGTGGTGCATGCCGTAGACAAGGTACACGTAGGCGATCCCCGGAGGGCCGAACATGACGCGGTTGCGCGGCGTGGGGCCCATGCGGGCGTGCGAGGCGCGGTCGTCCAGCCCGATGTAGGCCTCCACCTCGACGATGCGGCCGCGGCGGCGCTGCCCCCCGGGCTCGTCCGCCTCCCGGACCAGCCGGGCGCCGAGCAGGGCGCGCGCCGCGGCCAGCGAATCGGCGGCGAGCAGGTCCCTCGGGAAGGGGCGCCCGGGCGGTGGCCCCGTCACCGACCGTACAGGGCGCGGACGGCGCTCGGCAGCAGGAAGCCCGTGAGCGACATGAAGCTCGGGATCAGCTGCTCGTGCAGGACCTTGCCGGTGCCCGAGGTGTTGATGGCGTCCCACACGGGCCGCAGCAGCGGCAGCTCCGACGGGTTGGCGGCGGGCGAGGCGGTCACGAAGAACTGGTCGAGGATGATCACCACGTACATCAGCAGCAGGAACCCCTGGATCAGGCCCATGAGGCCGCCCACCAGCTCGTCGACGATGGGGTGCGCCGCGAACAGGGCCACCCGCTTGTACGTCCCCTGGACGATCAGCGCGAAGGCGACCACCCCCGCGACGAACAGCGTGGAGAAGCCCACCATCTCGGCATACCCGTTGGGGAACTGGGTCCAGTGGCTGGCGAGGAAGGGGCCGAGGTAGACGTTGAGCTGGGCCGCGAGGAAGAACGAGAAGCTCATGGTCAGCACGCCCACCACGCGCCGGACGGCACCCTGCGCGAAGCCGAGCACGAACCAGCCGAGCAGGTAGGCGAGGATCACCAGGTCGGTGAGGCTCACGTTCGCGAACAGGCCCGCGATGTCCACCAGTGCCCTCCACGCGGTTCCGGCGAGCACGCCCACCGCGGCTCTCCCCGGTCAGGAAGCGTAGCAGCGCGCCGAGCGCCGCGGCAATGAGCCGATCGGGGGACCATCGGGTGCCCGGTCGGCGTCAGGCGCGGAGACGGCCCCCGATGCCCGGCAGCGCGGCCACCACGGCGGCGACCGCGGCCTCGACCTCGGGCTCGGTCAGGGTGCGGTCCCCCGCCCCGAGGCGGAGCCGGTAGGCGAGGCTCTTCTCGTCGCCGGCCAGCGGCACGCCGCGGTAGATGTCGAACAGGGTCACCTCGCGCAGGAGCGAGCCCGCCGTCGCCCGGACGAGCGTCTCGACGGCCGCCGCCGGGGTGGCTTCCGGCACGATGATCGCGAGGTCGCGGTCGACCTCCGGGAACCGGACGACCGACCGCGCCCTCTCGGGCGCCAGGCGTCCGGCGGCCAGGCCGCGCAGCGCGATCTCGGCCAGGATGACGCGCTGGGACGACCGCAGGCCCCACCGGTCAATGGTGTCCGGGTGCAGCTCGCCCAGGATGGCGAACAGGTCGCCCCCGGCCGCCGCCCGGGCGGTCCGGCCCGGGTGGAAGACCGCCTCGGCCGTCTCCGCCTCGTAGACCGGCCTGGGCAGGCCGGCGCGCCGGGCGACGAGCTCCAGGATGCCCTTCGCGTCGTCCAGGTCGTACGGCCGGGCGGCGCGGTTCCAGCCGGGCTCCTCTGCCGCGCCCGTGAGCGCGATGCCCAGCCGCCACCACTCGCGCGCCGTGGCGCCCGAACGGGCGTAGCCCTTGCCGATCTCGAACACGGCCACGTCGGGCGTGCCGTGGCGGAGGTTGACCGCCACCACGTCGAGCAGGCTCCCGAGCAGGTTCCTGCGCAGCAGCGAGTGGTCGCGCGAGAGCGGGTTGGTGACCTCGATCGCGGAGCCGCCCGGCTCGTCCTCGCCCTCGATGGACGGGACATCGCGCGCCAGGACGAAGGTGTCGTGGTGGCGCGGCGACACCAGGGCGGTCGTGACCACCTCCGTGAGCCCCGCCCCGGCGAGCGTCTCGCGGACCAGCTCGCGGACCTCGAGCGGCGACGCCCGGAAGGTCGGCATGAGCGTGTCGGGGGTCACCGAGGGGACCAGCTCGTAGCCGCGGACGCGGGCGATCTCCTCGGCCACGTCAGCCTCGACGGCGATGTCCCGCCGCCAGGTCGGCACCAGGGCGGTGATCGCCGAGCCCTCGTCCGGGACGACGGCCAGCAGGTGCGGCGTGATGGCCACGTCCACCCGGTCGCCGGGCGCGGCGGGCTCGGTCTCGACGCCGACCCTCGCGAGCAGGTCGCGCTGCTCGTCTGCGGTCAGCTCGGTCCCCAGCAGGCGGTTGACGCGGGCCGGGCGGAACGCGACGCGGGGGCGCCCCGGCTCCGCGGGGGCCGTGTCCACGCGGCCTGGGGCGACCACGCCGCCGGCCCACTCGTGGAGGAGCTGCGCGGTGCGGTCGGCGCCCAGGCGCGCCAGCCGGGTCTCCTGGCCCTTCTCGAACCGGCTCGAGGCCTCCGAGCGGAGCCCGAGGCGGAAGGCCGTGCGCCGGATGCTGACCGCGTCGAACACCGCCGACTCGACCACCACGTCGGTCGTCGCCTCGGCGACCTCCGAGTTGGCCCCGCCCATGACCCCGGCCACGGCGATCGGGCCGCGGGGGTCCGCAATCAGCAGGGCCTCCGGGCTGAGCTCGCGGTCCACGTGGTCGAGCGTCTCGAGCCGCTCGCCCGCCGCGGCACGCCGGACGACGATCGTGGCTCGTCCGTCCGGGCCGGCCCCCACCGCCGCGGCGTCGAACGTGTGGATGGGCTTGCCCAGCTCGAGCATGACGTAGTTCGAGGCGTCCACGACGTTGCTGATCGGCCGCTGGCCGGCCGCGAGCAGGCGCATCTGGACCCAGTCGGGCGACGGCCCCACGCGAACGTGCCCGACCCAGCGGCCGACGAAGCGGGGGCACAGCTCCGGGTCCCGGACGTCCACGGCGAACCGCTCAGCCGACGAGGGGCCGCTCCCCTCCTCCACCGTGATCGGCGGCTGGCGCACACCCTGGCGGGTCGCCGCGGCGACCTCGCGGGCGAGGCCGAGGATCGAGAGCGCGTCGCCCCGATTGGGCTTGACGTCCACGTCGAGCACGACGTCGCCGTAGAGGTCGGCGAGGGGCACGCCCAGCGGGGTGTCCTGCGGGAGGATCAGGATCCCGTCGGCGTCGCCCGTCAGCCGGAGCTCGTCCCCCGAGCACAGCATGCCGTTGGACACGACGCCCATCTTCTCGGTGCGCTCGATGCGGCGGTCGCCGGGCAGGACCGCGCCCGGCAGCGCCACCGGGACCCGCTGGCCGGGGGCGATGTTGTCGGCCCCGCAGACGATCGAGAGGGTCTCGCCGCCGACGGTGACCGTGGTCAGGTGGAGCCGGTCCGCGCGGGGGTGCTTGTCCACCGTCAGCAGCTCGCCGATCACGACGTTCTGCCAGTCGGCGCCCCAGCGCTCGATGTGCTTGACCTCCATCCCGAGCAGCGTCAGCCGCTCGGCCAGCTGCTCGGGCGTGAGCTGGATGTCGACGAACTCGCGGAGCCAGGACAGCGGGACTCTCACCGGAACGCTCCCAGGAAGCGGAGGTCGTCCTCCATGTACTGCCGCAGGTCGACCACGTGGTGGCGGAGGTTGGCGATGCGCTCCACGCCCATCCCGAACGCGAAGCCCTGGTAGCGCTCCGGGTCGATGCCCCCGTAGCGCAGCACCACCGGGTGGACCATGCCCGCGCCCAGGATGGTCATCCAGCCGGTGCGCGAGCAGGCCGGGCACTTCTCACCGTTGCAGATCACGCACAGGATGTCGAACGCGACCGAGGGCTCGGTGAACGGGTAGTAGCCGGGGCGGAACCGGGTGGGCCGGTCGGCGCCGAACATGGCGTGGGCGAACTGGTCGAGCAGGCCCTTGAGGTCGGCCATCGAGGTGCCCTCGTCCACCATCAGGCCCTCGACCTGGAAGAACTCCGAGGCGTGGCTGGCGTCAACCGCCTCGTAGCGGAAGCAGCGGCCCGGCAGCAGCGCCCGGATCGGCGGCTGCTCCTGGTGCATCACCCGGATCTGGCCGGGACTGGTGTGGGTGCGGAGCAGCCGGCCCTCCAGGTCGAGGTACAGGGTGTCCCACAGGTCGCGCGCCGGGTGGTCGGGCGGGATGTTGAGCATCTGGAAGTTGGTGACGTCGTCCTCGACCTCGGGGCCCTCGTAGACCACGAACCCGAACTGGGCGAACACGTCGGCGATCTCGCGGGCGGTCTCCATGATCGGGTGGAGGCTGCCCCGCCGGACGGGCCGGCCGGGCGTGGTGACGTCCACGGCCTCCGCGGCCAGGCGCGCGGCCAGCTCCGACGCGGACAGGCGGGCCCGCGCCGCGCTGATCGCCGCCTCCACGGCGGCGCGCACCTCGTTGCCGACGGCGCCGAGCCTCGGGCGGTCCTCGGGCGGGAGCGCGCCGATGCTGCGCAGGATGGCCGTGATGCCGCCCTTCTTGCCGAGCACCTCCACGTCGAGCGCGTCGAGCGCGGCGGTGTCGGGCGCGGCCGCGGCGGCGGCGATGGCCCGGGCGCGGAGGGCCTCGAGGTCCGAGGTCAGCTGGGCGAGATCCATGTCAGGTGGCGATCCGTCCTGTGGTCTTCGGGGAGTGGTCCGGGGTCTCGAGAATCACGAACCCTCGAGCGTCGGCGACGTCGAGGGTCCGGGAGGGGTGACCGCGGAGGGTCAGGCGCTCTTGGCGACCTCGGCGATCTGGCCGAAGGTCGCGGCATCGCGGACCGCGATGTCGGCGAGGATCTTGCGGTCCAGCGCGACGCCGGCCTTCTTGAGGCCGGCGATCAGCTTGCCGTAGGTGGTGCCGTTGAGGCGGGCCGCCGCGTTGATCCGAACGATCCAGAGCCCGCGCATGTCGCGCTTGCGCTGCTTGCGGTCGCGCGTGGCGTAGGCGAGGGCGTGGAGCTGCGCCTCGTGGGCCGCCTTGATGAGCTTGCGGCGAGTGCCCTTGCGACCCTCGGCCTCGTTGAACAGGCGCTTGTGGCGCTTGTGGGCGGTGACGCCCCGCTTGACGCGTGCCATCTCGTGCGGCTCCTAGAGGTACGGCAGGAGCCGGCGGAGCTGGTCGGTGTGCTCCGGGCCCACGATCGACTTGCCCGCGTAGCGTCGGGTCCGGCGGGACGACTTGTGCTCGAGGTGGTGCCCGCGCCAGGACTTCACGCGAATGTACTTGCCCGACCCGGTGACCCCGACGCGCTTCTGGGTCCCCTTGTGGGTCTTCATCTTCGGCACGCTGGCCTCACTCTCCTGCTTGCGGCGCCTGTGCCTCCGCTGGCGCGGTTCCGGCCGAGGGCGGCGGCGTTGGCGCTGCGGCGGCAGGCTCCTGGCCCGCTTCGCCGTCAGTCTTGCGGTGCTCGTGGACCCTCGGCTTGTGGACCGAGGCGAGCGTCATGAACATCGACTTGCCCTCGAGCGCGGGGGCCCGGTCCACGATGCCGTGGTCCTTCACCGCGTCGCCGAACCTGGCGAGCAGGCTCCGGCCGATCTCCGGGTGGGTGAGCTCACGGCCGCGGAAGCGGACCGTCACCTTGATCCGGTCGCCGTCCTCGAGGAACTCGATCGCGCGATGGACCTTGGTGTCGAAGTCGCCCGTGCCGATCTTCGGCGTGAGGCGAACCTCTTTGAACTCCACCGCCCGCTGCTTGCGCTTCGCCTCCTTCTCGCGCTTGGTCAGCTCGTACTTGTACTGACCGTAGTCGAGAAATCGGACGACGGGCGGCGCCGCCATCGGCGCGACCTCCACGAGGTCGAAGCCGCGGTCCTGCGCCATGGCCAGCGCCTGGTACGTCGCCATGACGCCAAGCTGCTGCCCGTCTTGGTCGACGACCCGCACCTGTGGGACGCGGATCATCTGGTTGATGCGCAGGTCTCGGCTGATGGTGGCTTCCCCTTGCTCGAATCCAACTGATCTCGCGGCGCGTCAGGGCACACGGCCATGGGCGCGGTCGCCGCGGGAGGATAGCACAGGGGTTCGACGGCAGGCAACGAACTGGGGGTGCCGCACGCCTCGCTGCCTGACCGCCGTACGGCGCCGTCTGGTCCTCTGCCGGGAGACGATTTCCGGGCCCCGATGTCGCAGCGTCTTCTCGTCGTGGACGATCCGCCGCGTTCGGCGGCGGTCTCGGCCGCGCGCCCGGCGGCTCGTCGCCAGCCAGGGGACGAGACTACCGCGACCGGCCGGAATCGTCACCTCCGGGGCGACGCATCGGGCGCAGCGACGCGACGGCGCAGGGCGGCGACCGGTGGCGCCCCTCCCCCTACCCCAGGCGCTTCTCGCGGGCCTCTTCGCCCAGGCGCCAGGCGACCTCGGCCCACGGGAGCACCTCCTGCGGGTCGTTCTTGCCGGCGCCCCGCCTGCGCACGGCGGCAGTCCGCGCCTCGACCTCGCGGTCGCCGAGGATCAGCATGTACGGGACCTTCTGGCCCTGCGCCAGCCGGATCTTGTTCTGCATCCGGTTGTCCGAGTCGTCCACCTCGACGAACCGCAGCCCGGCCGCCCGGAGCTCGGACGCCAGTTCGCGCGCGGCCGGCACGTGCCGGTCGGCGATCGGGATCACCACGGCCTGCACCGGCGCCAGCCAGAGCGGGAACGCGCCGGCGAAGTGCTCCACGAGGATCCCGATGAACCGCTCCAGCGAGCCGTAGATCGCCCGGTGGATCGCCATCGGGCGGACGGCCTGGCCGCTCTCGTCGATGTACGTCAGGTCGAAGCGCTCGGGCAGCATCGTCAGGTCGACCTGGATCGTGGCCGTCTGCCAGCTCCGGCCCAGGGCGTCCTCGATGTGGATGTCGATCTTGGGCGCGTAGAACGCGCCGTCCTTGGGCTTGAGCGTCCAGGGCAGGCCCGCGCGGTCGAGCGCCTCGCGGATCAGCGCCTCGGCCTGGTCCCACAGGGCGGGGTCGCCCAGCGCCTTGTCCGGCTTCGTCCCGAACTTGAGGTCGGGCTTGAGGCCGAACCAGCCGTAGACCTCGTCCACCTCGCCCAGCAGCGCGGCGATCTCGTCGGCGAGCTGGTCGGGGCGGACGTAGATGTGGCCGTCGTCCTGGATGAACTGGCGGACGCGCGTCAGGCCCGAGAGCGTGCCGGAGCGCTCGTTGCGGTGCAGCCGCCCGAACTCCGACAGCCGCAGCGGCAGGTCCCGGTACGAGCGCAGGTGCGTCTTGTAGATGATCGTGGACTCGGGGCAGTTCATCGGCTTGAGCGAGAACGTCTGCCCCTCGCTCTCGATCAGGAACATGTTCTCCTTGTACAGCGCCCAGTGGCCGGACGCCTCCCACAGCCGCTGGGAGACGACCATGGGCGTGGAGACCTCGGTGTACTCCCGCCGGTCCTGCACCTCGCGGATGGCCGTCTCGAGCGTCCGCCACAGCCGCTGTCCCTTGGGGTGCCAGAAGGCGGCGCCGGGCGACACCTCGTGGAAGCTGAACAGGTCCAGCTCCCGGCCGAGGCGGCGGTGGTCGCGCTTCTTGGCCTCCTCGCGGCGCCACAGGTACTGGTCCAGCTGCTCCTGCGTCTCCCAGACCGTGCCGTAGATCCGCTGGAGCATCGGCCGCTTCTCGTCGCCGCGCCAGTAGGCGCCGGCCACCGAGAGCAGCTTGAACGGGCCGATCCGGCCGGTGGACTCGACGTGGGGGCCCTTGCACAGGTCGCGGAACGGGCCGTGCTCGTAGAACGACACCGGCGGCATGGGGGTGCCCGTCTCGGCGGCCTTCCTCGCCAGGTCGTCGAGGATCTCGACCTTGAACGGCTGGCCGGCCGCCTCCTCCACGGCCCGCCCCTCGTCGAACGGGACCTCGCGCCGCACGAAGGCGTGGTCCGCCCGCATGCTCTCGGCCATCCGCGCCTCGATGAGCGCGAGGTCGTCGGGCGTGAGCGGACGGGGCAGGTCGAAGTCGTAGTAGAAGCCGTTCTCGACTGCTGGCCCGATGCCGAGGCGGGCGCCCGGGAACAGGTCGAGGACGGCCTCGGCCATCACGTGCGCCGCGCTGTGGCGCATCGCGTCGATCGGCGCGTGGGCGCCGGCGTCCAGCAGCTCGTCCGCCGAGCCGCGGATGGGGGCCTCCAGGGCTTCCTCGTCCTCGTGGTCGTGCGCCTTGTCGTCAGCCATGTCCGACCTCCCGGGAATCACAGAACCTCTCGTCCCGACAGGACGAGAGGTTCGACCTCCCGCGGTTCCACCCGCCTTCGCGTCGGCGCCGGGTTCGCCCCGGGCGGCCGCCGCGCTCTCGTGCCGCGCTAACGGGCGGATCCCGGGCCGGTTCGCCGGCCGCTCGCGGGTGGTGCCGTGGCCCCGTCGCCCCTGGCGCGGCTCTCAGCCGGTGGCCGCGCCTCTCTGGCGGGTGCGGGACCGGGCGTGTCCCGGTCGACGCTGTGTGGTGGGCGATACTGGACTCGAACCAGTGACCTCATGCATGTCAAGCATGCGCTCTAACCAGCTGAGCTAATCGCCCTCGGCGCCGGAGGATAGCACGAACGCCCCGGCGGCAGACGCAGCCGGGAGCGCGGCGCGGCAGCGGGCTGCCCCCTCCATGGCCGGGCGCAAGGGCGCTGCCAGCGGCCCGCCGCGGCACACGGCGTATGCTCGCGAGGGAGCAACTTGACAGGGAGGCCGTCGCGAGGCTTGGCAACGCACACAGGCTCTGACAAGGGAGGCGAGCCCGGCACCGCTCGCTCCGGCGCCAGCGCTCCGGATCGGGGCGATCGACGGGGTCGCCGACCGTCGCCGGAGCCGCTCCACGGTCCCGTGACGCCGCCCGCCCGCGAGCGGCCTCCGGTCCCCCCGCAGGGTCCTCAGGGCCAGCCTCCTCGACCGCCGGACCGTCCGGGCATGCCGCGCTGGGCGCAGTGGCTGCTCCTGCTGCTGCCGCTCCTGATCTGGAACCTGCTGCTGTTCCTCCCGATCGGGGGCCCCTCGTCGGCGTCGATCCCCTACTCCGAGTTCCTCGCCCAGGCCCGCGACGGCAACGTCGCCACCGTCCAGTTCACCGGCCAGAGCGTCACGGGCACCTTCGTCAAGCCGGTCCTGTGGCCCGCGCCGACATCCTCCCCGGCCACCGGCCCGTCGCCCGACGCATCGGCATCGGCCGCGCCCTCGCCGGGGTCCACGGCGGCGGCCGCGAGCTCCGGGACGGGTTCACCCGCCAGCTACGGCTCGTTCTCGACGGTCGTGCCGCCCAATGGCGACCCCTCGCTGCTGCCGCTGCTCGAGGCGCAGGGCACGGTCATCTCGGCCGTGGACACGAACACCTCCGGCTCGCTGCTGAGCGGGCTCCTGACGATCGGCGGGACCCTGCTGCCGGTGCTCCTGCTCGTGGGGCTGATCCTGTACTCCGGGCGCCAGATGCAGCGAAGCCAGCAGGGGATCTTCGGGATCGGCCGCTCCGGCGCCCGCCTGTACAACGAGGAGCACCCCAGCGTCACGTTCGCCGACGTCGCCGGCGAGGACGAGGCGAAGGCCGAGCTGACCGAGGTGGTCGACTTCCTGCGCAACCCCGGGCGCTACCAGAAGCTCGGCGCGCGGCTGCCCCGGGGCGTGCTGCTGATCGGCCCGCCGGGCACCGGCAAGACGCTGCTCGCCCGGTCGGTCGCCGGGGAGGCGCACGCGCCGTTCTTCAGCATCACCGCGTCCGAGTTCGTCGAGCTGTTCGTCGGGGTCGGCGCCTCGCGGGTGCGCGACCTGTTCTCGAAGGCGAAGTCGACCGCCCCCTCGATCATCTTCGTGGACGAGATCGACGCCGTCGGCCGCCAGCGCGGGGCCGGCCTGGGCGGCGGCAACGACGAGCGCGAGCAGACGCTGAACCAGCTGCTGTCCGAGATGGACGGCTTCGACGCCTCGACCAGCGTCATCGTCATCGCGGCCACGAACCGCCCGGACGTGCTCGACCAGGCGCTGCTGCGGCCGGGGCGCTTCGACCGCCAGGTGACCGTGGGCTACCCGGACCGAGCCGGCCGCGAGGCGATCCTGCGGATCCACACTCGCCACCTGCCCCTCGCACCCGACGTGGACCTGGCGACGCTCGCGAAGCAGACCGGCGGGTTCGCCGGGGCGGACCTGGCCAACCTCGCCAACGAGGCCGCGCTGCTGGCCGCCCGCAGGAACCGCGTGGCGGTCGCCATGGCGGAGTTCGAGGAGAGCCTGGACAAAGTGCTCCTCGGCACCCGGCAGCCGGCGCTCACCGACCCCGAGGAGCGGCGCGTCGTGGCCTACCACGAGGGCGGCCACGCGGTGGTCGCGCTGTTGACCCCCGGTGCCGACCCGGTCCAGAAGGTGACCATCGTCCCCCACGGCCGGGCGCTCGGCGTGACCGAGCAGCGGGCCGAGGAGGACCGCCGGAACTTCGGCCGGGACGCGCTGCTCGCTCGGCTGGCGGTCCAGCTCGGCGGCCGGGCGGCGGAGGAGCTCGCGTTCGGGCAGCCGACGACCGGCGCGGAGAGCGACCTCAAGGCCGCGACCGACCTTGCCCGGCGGATGGTCGGGCTGTGGGGCATGAGCGACGAGCTCGGCCCCGTGTCCTACAACGTCGGGGAGCGGGACCCGTTCCTCGGCCGCGAGATCGCGGCGCCGAAGGAGTACGCGGAATCGACGGCGGCCCGGCTCGACGCCGCGGTCTCGGCGCTCCTGGAGGGTGCGCGTGCCACGGCTCGCGAGCTCCTCAGCCGGCACCGCGGCGTGCTCGACGCGCTGGCCGCGGAGCTGATCGCCACCGAGACCGTCTCCGGTGCCCGGCTGGCGGAGATCGCTGCGGAGGTGGCCGGCGGAGCGGTTAGCGCGACGCTGGGCCAGGCCGCGGCGAGCGCCGGGGACGACGCGCAGGCGGCGCCGCCGTCGGGCGGCTGACGCCGGTCGCCTCCCGGGCGCGCCGGAATCCCGGCGGCGCTGCCGCCGCTCGTGCGACGATGGCGCCATGTCGGACCTCGAGCTGATCGACTGCGGCGACGGGCGCCGCCTGGAGCGCTTCGGCGCCGTCACCGTGGACCGCCCCGCTCCCGGCGCGACGCAGCCCCGGCGGCTGCCCGAGGCCGACTGGGCCCGACCGGCCCTGCACTTCTGGCCCGGGCTGCTGGGATTCGCTGCCGCGGCACGCCGTGGTGGCGTTCCCGGCGTTCGCCGGGCTCTCGAGGGCATTCGGCCGGCGGGGAACGATGGCGCTCCTCGCGGCGTTCGCCCTACCGGGCGCCCAGCCCCCGTAGCCCGGCTCTGACCCGCCGAGGCGCGCCTTCCGGGACGGGCCGGCTGCTAGGCGCACGGCGGTCCGCCTCGTCCAGTCGGTACGATGAAGCTGAGTGTCACCCTCAGTTGCGTCTCCCGGCTTGGCTCTTACGATGCGTGCCCACCGAGCGGGTGTGGCTTCCATTGGTTGTGCCGGCCGGGGGACGAGTCGGGCCGACC
>JAJYLZ010000010.1 GCA_021787395.1 Chloroflexota bacterium | reverse complement strand
CGGCTGAGCCGCCGAACGCAGTCGCGGGAGTCGTCGGCTGGCGGCTGATCCGCCGCCATCGCGGCGTTGGCCGCTGCGGTGCTCGCTCACGCACCCGCCGGGTGCGCGAGATGGTCCGGCGCCGTCGCTGCTAGCATCGGGCCGGTGAGCAACCCGACGCGCGTCTTGGCCACCGTGGACCGGGGGACGGCGACGACCGCCGTCGCGCTGATCGGCCGGGCCGGCGGCCGGTTCCGTCTGCTGGGCTCCACCGCGGGGCCGGCGGGCGTCCCCGCGGAGGCGCTCATCGAGCGGGTGCGCCGGCGCGTGGAGGCGGCGGACGGCTCGCTGGCCAAGGCCCTTCGGATCGATCGACCCGGTGCAGCGGCAGACCTCCCGAGGCTCGCCTGCGAGACCGCGCCCCCTCCAGAGCTGGCTGTGGTCGCGGCGACGGACCGCGTGGTCCAGCCGCTGGCGGCGGTGGCCGAGACGGCGGGCTGGCGCGTCCGGACGCTGACCATCGACGGCGCCGAGATCCTCGGGGTGGCGACCGCCCTGGCGGACCGGCGCGTGGAGGCGATCCTCGCCGGCGCGGCGGATCCTCCCGGCGCCGACGAGCGCAGCCTGGTCGGCGAGCTGAGCACGCTCGTCGCCGCCACCACGGAGCGCCGGCCCGATCTCGTCACGGTGCTCGCCGGCGGGCTCGCGGCACCGGGGGGTCGCGCCGAGGCCCTGTTCCGCCGTGAGCGCCCCGGGCCCACGATCCTGGCTCCGTCGCCGTCGGTGGACCGGGGCGAGCCGCTGCGTGCCCTGCTCGACTCGCTGCGAGGGGGAGAGGCCGACGGGCGCCGCGCCCTGACGGTGGCCGTCGGCTCCCTGGCGCAGGTCCTGCGCCGGCGGGTCGAGCTGCTCGAGGTCGGGCAGAACGGCGGCACGCGAGTCCACGCCTCCTGGCAGCCGGGCGCCGGTGCCTCGGTGCGCTCGGCTGCCGTGGCGCGAGCCGCCCTGCTGCCCCGCCCGTTCACCGACCGGGACCTCGACGACGTGATCGGCTGGCTGCCGATCGCGCTCGACCGGCTCCGCACCAGAGACCGGCTGCGGGAGCTCGCGATCACGCCCTGGGGCGACGCCGCCGGTGACGGCGCCGTCCTGCGCATGGCCGCCGTGCGGGCGGCGGCGGGCAGGCTGCTGGAGATGACGCCGGCGTTCGCCGAGCTGCCCGGAGCGGACCTCGTGGTGGCGTCGGGCGGGGCGTGGCTGGCCGGACCCGCCACCGCCGCCGCCCTCGCCGTGGCCGACGTGGCGCGGCGCCCCGGCTCCCGGGCGCTCGGGCTGGACCACGCGCGGGTGCTGGCGCCGATCGGCACGATCGAGGACGAGGAGCAGCGCATCCGGCTGCTGGCCGACCTGCGCGACGACCTGCTGGTCCCGCTCGGCTCGGTCGTGATGGCGGCCGGGCTGCGGGCTGCCAGGGCCGCCGGCGTGCTCACGGTCCACGGCGCGGGCGGGCCGATCGACGCCGAGCTCGTGCCGGGGGGCGTCGACCTCGTCGACGTGCCGCCGGGGGAGCGGGCGACGGTGGAGCTGCGGTTCCGCGACGCCGTGGACCTGGGTGTCCGGGCGCGCCACCTGGCCCTGGAGGTGACCGGGGGCCTGGGCGGGCTGATGGTGGACCTGCGGGACGTCCCGCTCCGCCTGCCCGAGCGGCTCGAGCCGCGGCGCGAGCTGCTGGCGAGCTGGCAGGCGGCCGTGTGGCCGGGGCTGGACCAGTGACCCCCGCCGTCGGCGCGGCCGGCCGGCTGGACGAGGTGCCCCGGCGGCGTCTGGTCGAGGCGGAGCTCGAGACGCGCATCGCGCTGCCGCCGGGCGACCGGCCGCTGGTCGAGCCCGGGGCCGTGGTGGCGCCTGGCGACGTCCTGCTCGAGCACCTGCGGGACCGTCGCCTCGACGAGGTGGACATCCGAGCCCGCGAGGGCGATCGACCGCTCGCCGGCAGTCGCTGGGCGCCGGCTCCCGGGCGACGGCACCGCCCCGACCGCCCGGCCGACGGCGAGCTGCTCGCCCCGTTGCCCGGCAAGAGCTCGCGCTGGCGGCTGGTCACGGGCGAGCACCGGGCGCAGACCACCGCGCCGGTGCCCGGGATCGTGGTCGAGGTGCGGCCGGGCGCGCTCATCCGCCTCCGCGTCGAGGGGCTGGCGATCCGTGGCGCGTTCGCCGCCGGCGCCTCGGCGCGCGGACGGCTGGAGCTGGCAACGGACCCGTTCGGCGACCTGCGGCCGGGCGGGATCGACGTCGGCCGGACCGGCAGCATCCTCGTCGTCGGCTCGCGGATCGACGCCGAGGCGCTGACGCGCGCCCGTGCGATGGGCGTTCGCGGGATCGTGGCGGCGTCGGTCGCGGGCAAGGACCTGCGCGACTTCCAGGCGTCGGAGCGCCGGCAGCGGGCGGCGCTGCACATGCCCGAGCCGTTCGGCGTGCTCGCCCTCGACGGGACCCTCAGGCGGCCGATCGCGACGCCCTTCGCGGCGCTGCTGGAGCGGCTGGCCGGCCGCGAGGTGGCCCTGCTCGTCGACCCGCCCGCCCTGGTGTTCGACGGCGCTGGGATCGACCTGCCCACCGTGGCGCCCGACTGGATCCGCGTCCGCTCGGGTCCGAACCTCGGCGCCGAGGGCCGCGTCCTGGAGCTGGTCGGGCTGCGGCGGTTCGCGGGCGGCGTGCACCTCGAGGCGGCCCTGGTAGAGCTCGACGGCGAGGCGCCGGTCGAGCTGCCGCTGGGCGACCTCGAGGGGATCGGCTGACCGTCCCGCCGCCCTGCGGCGGGGGCGCTCCCGCCGCACCCTCGGTCCGCTTCGGCTACCCTCGGCCTTGATGCCCGACCTCGCCCTCCGCGAGCGCGTCCTGGTGACGCGCGACCCCGCGGCCACCCGTGAACTCGCCGCCCGACTGGCCACTGCCGCCCGCCCGGGCGACCTGCTGTGCCTGGTGGGGGAGCTCGGCGCGGGCAAGACCCAGTTCGCGAAGGGGTTCGCCGTGGGCCTCGGCATCGACGACGTCGTGAGCTCGCCCACCTTCGTGCTGATGAGCGAGTACGCCGGCCGCCTGCCGATGTTCCACCTCGACCTGTACCGGCTGGCCGACGCCGCCGACGCGCTGGCCGGGGGCCTGATCGACGAGCGCCAGCTCGAGGGCGTCGCGCTCGTGGAGTGGGCTGAGCGCCTGGGCGACGCCCTGCCCGCCGGCCGGCTGGACGTCCTGATCGACGGCACCGGCGACGACGCCCGCCGCATCACGCTGCGGGCCGGGTCCGCCGAGTACGCGCGCTACCTGGAGGCGGCGTCGTGACCACGGGCGGGCCGATCCTGCTCATCGACACGGCGACCACGCGCGCGGTGATCGCCCTGGGCGGGGCCGACGGCTCGCTCCGGGCGGAGCGAGGCTGGACGGCCGGCTACCGCCACGGCGAGGAGCTGCTCGAGCGCATCGAGCGCCTCCTTGCGGACGAGGGCGTGGCCCTCGCGGATCTGGGCGCAGTGGCGGTCGGCACCGGGCCCGGCGCGTTCACAGGCCTCCGGGTCGGGATCGCCACGGCGAAGGGCCTGGCCCACGCCCTGTCGGTCCCGATCGTGGGCGTGGCCACCGGAGCTGCGCTGCTCGACGCCGCCGCCTCGGCAGCCGGCACGGGGGCGCTCGTCCTGGTCCAGCCTGCCGGACCCAACGACCGCGTGCTCGTCCGGCGCGGCGAGGCGGCCCGCATCCTGCCCGGCGGGACGGACCCCGACCTTGCGCCGGGCGAGCGCCTGGTGGCGGTGGACCTCGCGGGCCGCTCGCCCGAGGACGCGGCGGCCCTGGGCGGCCTGGCGGTGGACGGGCTGGCGGCGGCGATGCTGGCGACCGCGGCGCGGCGGCTGGCGGCGGGCGATGCCGACGACCTCGCGAGGCTCGTCCCGGAGTACGTGACGCTGCCCCGCGGCGTGCGCATGCCGCAGCCCGACGAGGGCGTCGAGGTCAGCGGGGCGACCCCCGAGAGGGCCAAGCCGTGAGCACTGCCCAGGCTCCCGCGCTGCTGATCCGGCCCATGCGGGTGCCGGACCTGGCCGCGGTCCAGGACATCGAGCGCGCCTCGTTCACCACGCCGTGGCCCGCCAACGCCTACCGCCAGGAGCTCGAGACCAACCGCCTGGCCGTGTACCTGGTCGCGCTGATGGGCGACGCCGTCGTCGCCTACGGGGGCATCTGGCTGATGGTGGACGAGGCGCACATCACCACCTTCGCGGTCCGCCCCGGGTACCGGCGCCGGCGGATCGGGGAGCGGCTGCTGCTCGCGCTGCTGGACCTCGCCCGCGACCGGATGGCCCGCGAGGCCACGCTTGAGGTCCGGCTGTCCAACCTGCCCGCGCGGCGCCTGTACGAGAAGTACGGCTTCCGGCCGGTGGGCATCCGGCCGCGCTACTACAGCGACGACAACGAGGATGCGCTGATCATGACGACCGAGCCGCTGGACCTGCCCGCGATGCGCGAGCGGATCGCCCGGCTCCGGGCCGAGCTGGACGCCGCGCCCGCGCCGTCCGCGATCCCCGATCCGACGGCGTCCGGGGAGCCGCCCCGGTGAGCGGCCCGCTGCTGCTCGCGGTCGAGTCCTCCTGCGACGAGACGGGCATCGCGCTGGTGGAGGACGGCCGGCGGATCCACGCCAACGTGGTCGCCTCGCAGGTGGCGCTCCACGCGCCCACCGGCGGCATCGTCCCCGAGGTCGCCGCGCGCGCCCACCTGCGCTGGATCGTGCCCGTGCTCGACGAGGCGCTCGCGACCGCCGGCGTCTCCATGCGCGACGTGGACGGCGTGGCGGTCACCTACGGGCCCGGCCTCGCGGGCTCGCTGCTGGTGGGGATCAACTTCGCCAAGACCCTCGCCTTCGCGCACCGCAAGCCGCTGGTCCCGGTGAACCACCTCGAGGGCCACGTGTACGCGGGCTGGCTCCTGGATCCGGGCGAGGACGAGCGGGAGGCGCCGCCGTTCCCGCTGGTCGCGCTCGTCGTCTCCGGGGGCCACACCTTCCTTGTGGAGATGCGCGACCACCTCGACTACCGGTATCTCGGCGGGACGGTGGACGACGCGGCGGGGGAGGCGTTCGACAAGGTGGGCCGCCTGCTGGGCCTGGGCTACCCGGGCGGCCCGGCGATCTCGCGCGAGGCGGCCAGGGCCACCGCGCACGACCGCGTGTTCCCGCGCGCGTGGCTGGGCGAGTCCTACGACGTGAGCTTCTCCGGGCTCAAGACCGCGGCCCGCCGCATCGTGGCCCAGGCCCGGGAGGACGAGGGCCTGCCGGCCGACGAGCGGGAGGGGGCCCTGGCCGAGGCGACGGTCGCCGAGCTGGCCTGGGGCTTCCAGGACAGCGTGGTGGACGTGTTGGCCGCCAAGACGATCCGCGCCGCCGAGGAGATCGGGGCGCGGGGCATCGTGCTCGGCGGGGGGGTGGCCGCCAACAGCGCGCTCCGCGCCCGCATCAGCGGCGAGGCGGCGGCGCGCGGGATCGCGATGGTGATCCCGCGGCCCGGCCTGTGCACCGACAACGGCGCGATGATCGGGGCGGCGGGAGCGCGGCGCCTGGCCGCGGGCGTGCGAGCCGGCCTCGACCTCGACGCCCGGCCCTCGCTGCCGCTGGCCCGGCCGACGTCCCGGTAGCCGTGCGATGACCGGGCTGCGCCTCGACCCGCGGCACGTGCGGCGCGTCCTCTCGGACGCCGGCCTGCACGCGCGCCACGCGCTGTCGCAGAACTTCCTCGCCGACGTGGACGTGCTCGAGCGGATCCTGGCCGAGGCGGACCCCCGCCCGGGGCGCGGCGTGCTGGAGATCGGCCCGGGCCTCGGCTTCCTCACCGGCGGGCTGCTGGCGGGCGGAGCGGCGGTCACGGCGGTGGAGCTCGACAGCGGGCTGGCCGCGTTCCTGCGGGGCGAGTACGCGGCCGAGCTCGAGGCGGGCCAGCTGCGTCTGGTGGAGGGCGACGCGCTCGACCAGGACCTGGTGCGACTCGTCGAGCCGCCCTACGACGTGGTGGCCAACCTCCCGTACCACATCACCAGCCCGATCCTGCACCGCCTCCTGGGCGCTCCGCCGCGGGCCGAGCGCCTGGTGCTCATGGTCCAGCGCGAGGTGGCCGAGCGGATCGCCGCCGCTCCGGGCGAGATGAGCTACCTCTCGGTGTTCGTGCAGTACCACGCCCGCGCCCGCGTCGCGTTCCGGGTCCCGCGCGAGGCGTTCGAGCCCGCGCCCAAGGTCGAGTCGGCGGTGCTCGTGCTGGAGCCGTACGGGCACGACGACCGGCTCGGGGCGGAGGCGGAGGACCAGCTGTGGCGGCTGGTCCAGGCGGGCTTCCGCGAGCGGCGCAAGATGCTCCACAACGTGCTCCGGCGCCAGCTCCCGCTGGAGGCGGGCCGGATCGACGCGGCCCTCGCCGCCGCGGGGATCGCCCCGGACCGTCGCCCGCAGACGGTGGCGGTGGGGGAGTGGATCGCGCTGTCCGAGGCGCTCGGGCCCATCCCGGGCGGCCGCTGAGCGGGCGCCCGGGCGACCACCCCCCGCCCAAACCACGAACGCGGCCAGTGCCGCGTACGATGAGCGGGCGCCCCGTCCCACAGGAGCCATGGTGCCAGACGCCCTCATCGAGACCCGCGGCCTCGTCAAGCGCTTCGGCGACAAGCTCGCCGTCAACAACGTCAGCTTCGACGTGCAGAGCGGCGAGGTGTTCGGCTTCCTCGGGCCCAACGGCGCGGGCAAGACCACCACCATCAAGATGCTCGTGGGGCTCCTGCAGCCGACGTCCGGGATCGCGCGCATGGCCGGCCACGACGTCCAGGCGCAGCCGCTGGAGGCCAAGGCTGCGAGCGGCTACGTGCCCGACACCCCGAACCTGTACGCGAAGCTGAGCGGGCGCGAGCTGCTCCGCTTCGTGGGCGACCTGTACGGCATGGACCGCGGCCAGGCCGCGCGGCGGATCGACGAGCTGCTCCGGATGTTCGACCTCGCCGAGGCCGCCGACGACACGATCGATTCGTACAGCCACGGCATGCAGCAGAAGACCTCGCTCGCCGCAGCCCTGATGCACGATCCGCGGGTGCTCGTGCTCGACGAGCCCACGGTGGGCCTCGACCCGAGGTCGGCCCGCCTGATCAAGGACATCCTGCGCCAGATGGCCGATCGGGGCGCGGCCGTGATGCTGTCGACGCACATCCTCGAGATCGCGGAGCGCATGTGCGACCGGGTGGGGATCATCGACCACGGCGAGCTGATCGCGGTGGGCACCATGGACGAGCTCCGGGCCCGGGACTCGTCCGGCGAGGCGAGCCTCGAGGACATCTTCCTGAGCCTCACCGGGGGCGCCGACGTGGCCGAGCTCGCGCACGTCCTCCAGTGAGCGGCCCGTCCGGCGCGGCCCCGGATCGCCAGCCCGACTCCCGCACAATGCCCGTGGCCTGGAAGCTGCTGCGCCTTCGCCTGCGCATCACGGTCAACGGCCTGCGCCGGTCCAGGGGCCGGACGCGGATCGGCGCCCTGATCCTCGGGGTGCTGGCGGCAGCATTCGCCGTCTTCCTGCTCGCCATGAGCTGGCTCCTGCTGTCGTTCCTGCAGTCGCCGGAGCTGGGCCGCTACCTGTCCGTCGACCCGGCCCGGATCATCGCCGCCGTCCCCGTCCTGGTCCTCACGGGCCTGTTCCTCGTGGTCCTGCTGATGAGCTTCGGCAGCCTGCTCCAGGCGCTCTACCTCGTGGGCGACATGGACTTCCTCCTCGCCGCGCCCGTGCCCATCCGGGCGGTGTTCACCGCCAAGGTCGTGCAGGCGGTCGCCCCGGTGCTCGGCCTGTTCTCGCTGTTCGGCGTGCCGGTCCTGGTGGGCCTCGGCCTCGCCAGCGGCTACGTCCCGCTCTACTACCCCCTGGTGATCGCGGCCATGGTCGGGCTGTCCCTGGCGGCGGCCGGACTGGCCGCCCTGCTCGTGATGCTCGTCGTGCGGGTTGTCCCTCCACGACGCGCCGCCGAGATCCTGGCCTTCGTCGGCGCGATCCTCGCGGTGTCCCTGTCGCAGGCGGGCAGCCTGAGCAACGCGCTGGGCGGCCACGGGGGCGGGCCGTCAGGCTCGACCGTGAGCGGGTTCCTGGTGCTGGCGAGCGCGCCCTGGCTGCCGGTCAACTGGGTGGGGGAGGGCCTGGTCGAGCTGGGCCAGGGCCATTGGCTCACGGGCCTGCCGCTGGCGGGGCTCGCCATCGGGCTGGCATTCGCCGTCTTCTGGGGCGCGGTCGTGACCGCCGAGCGCTGGTACTACTCCGGCTGGGCGGGCATGCAGGTCGTCGCGCGCCGGTTCCGCAGGGCTCCGGCCGCGAGGCGCGCACGCGACACCGGGTCAGCCGTGCCCAGGCTGGCGCGCCGCGTGTCGCTGCCGCTCTGGGGTCTCGTCTGGCGCGACGCGCTGACGCTCCGCCGCGACCTGCGCAACCTCTCGCAGCTGGTGACCCCCCTGATCTTCGGCATCGTGTACACCGTGCTGCTGCTCCGGGGCGGCGGACCCGGCGAGCCCGGAAGCCCGGGCGCCGCGAGCGAGATCGGCGGGCCGCTCCGTGAAGTCGTCGGCTTCAGCAGCGTCGGCATGTCGCTGTTCGTCGGCTGGATGCTGCTGGCGAGACTCGCCGTCACCGGGTTCTCCCGGGAGGGCCGGTCGTACTGGCTCGTCAAGACGGCGCCCGTCAGCCCCGACCAGCTCCTCGCCGCCAAGTTCGCGATCGCCTACGTGCCGGTGCTCACGCTGAGCCTGCTGCTCAACTTGGTCATCGCCGTGGTGCGCCAGATGGGAGTCGGCCAGTTCCTGTACGGCGTGGCCGCGTCCGGGATGTGCCTGGCCGGCATGACCGGCATCCTGCTGGCGTTCGGTGTGCTCAGCGCGAACTTCACCTGGGACGATCCGCGCCGGATGACCGGGGGCGCGATGGGCTGCGCCGGGCAGATCTGGGCCACGATCTACGTCGTGGTCGCCTTCAGCCTGTTCGTCGGGCCGGTCATCGCGGCCTCCTGGCTCCACCTCCCGTCGGGCTACGCGTACCTCGTGGGCCTCGTCGTCGGCTCGGCGTCCGGGATAGCGGGCGCCTACCTCCCCCTCCGGCGGATCCGCCGGAGGGTGGCCGTCCTCGACGAGCCGGCAAACGACGTCGCGTGGCCCCAGCCGGCGCCGGCCACCGGGCGGGCAGGCCGATGACCAGCTCGGCCGACCCGTCGCGCCGCCTGATGCCGGTCGTGCGCCTCGCGCCAGCCAAGGTGAACCTCACCCTGGCCGTGCTGGGGGTCCGCCCGGACGGCTTCCACGAGCTGCACAGCGTGATCGCGCCCACCGGGGTCGTGGACCGGCTGTCGGTGTCGCCCCTGCCGCCCGGCGGGCACGACACGCTGCACGTGGCGGGGTTCGACGCGGGCCCCGTCGCGGACAACCTCGTCCTGCGCGCCGTCGCCGCGGCCCGTCGCGCCGCGCGGGAGGCCGGGTTCGGCCCCGATGCGCCGCCGCCGCTGGCGGCACGCCTGGAGAAGCGGATTCCGGTGGCCGCGGGGCTGGGGGGCGGCTCGTCGGACGCGGCCGCGGCGCTCGACGCGGCCCTCGAGGCGTGGGGCGTCGACCTCGGCGTCGAGACGCGCCTCGCCGTCGCGGCGTCGCTGGGCTCCGACGTGCCGTTCTTCCTGGCGGGCGGCCCGGCGCTGGTCGAGGGGCGAGGGGAGCGGCTCACGCCCCTCGCCTGGCTCCGCGACGCGCCCGACTGGCCCGACCGGCCTGGCCTGCTGCTCGTGACGCCCGCCGTCGCCCTGAGCACGCCGGCCGTGTTCCGCGCCTGGGACGCCGGCGCCCGCGTGGCCGGCGGGGCAGCCCGCCTGGCCTCGACGCACCTCGCCGACGAGCTGCGGCGCGGCGCGCTGAACTCGGACATGCTGCTGACCCGCGCCTCGGTGCTCGCCGCCGCCAACGATCTGGCGCTCGCGGCCGCGGCCGTGGAGCCCGCGCTGGTGCCGTTCAAGCGGGCGCTGCTCCGGCTGCTCGGCCGCCCGGTCGGCCTGTCCGGCTCGGGCCCTACGCACTGGGCGCTCTATCCTTCGCTTGCCGAGGCCGATGAGGCGGCCGACCGGCTCCGCGCCGCGGTGGCGTCGGGCGCGCTCGCCGCGCCCGGGCCGCGACCGCCGTTCATCGAGGCCACCGCGATCACTCCGCCCCCTCCAGCATCGGAGAAGCAGCCATGACCCGTGAGGCCATCCAGACCGGCGACGCCCCCGCCGCCATCGGCCCGTACAGCCAGGCGATCGCCGCCGACGGGCTCCTGTTCTGCAGCGGCCAGCTGGGGCTCGACCCGGCCACGGGCAACCTGCTCGAGGGCGTGGAGGCCCAGGCCGAGCGGGTGATGCTCAACCTGCGCGCCGTCCTCGACGCCGCCGGCGCCACCTTCGAGGACGTCCTCAAGACGACCATCTTCCTCGCGGACATCAACGACTTCGCCGTCGTCAACGCGGTGTACGGGCGGTTCATGCCCGATCCGCCGCCGGCCCGCTCCACGGTCCAGGTCGCGGCGCTGCCCAAGGGCGGCCGGGTCGAGATCGAGGCGATCGCCCGCCGCGGGTAGGCCGAGCGCCCGGGCCGGCGTCGAGCGTCGGGGCCGCCTGCCGCGGGCCGGTTTGACACCCCTGCCTCCCGGCCCACAGAATCGCCCCGCCCGACATGACAGACACCAACCCTCCCCTGGGCGACGACGCCGCCAGGCCGGCGGGCGCCGGACCGCGATCGAAGCGGCGCCCGAACCCGTGACCGACCCGGACCCCGGCGCCGCCGTGCGCCGCACGGCCGCCATCGTGCTGGCGGCCGGCCCCGGCACGCGGATGAGATCGTCCACGCCCAAGGTCCTGCACCGCCTGTGCGGCCGCTCGATGGTGGAGTGGGTCATCGACGCGGTCGCCGGTGCCACCGGCGCCCGGCCGCTCGTCGTCTGCTCGCCCGCCACCGAGGCCGTGCGCGACGCGGTCGCGGGCCTGGCCGACGCCGTCCTCCAGGAGGTCCCGCTCGGCACGGGCGACGCCGTGCGATCGGCGATCGACGCCGTCCCCGCAGACGCGGACGAGGTGCTCGTGGTGAGCGGCGACGTGCCGCTGGTGCGCTCCGAGGTGCTCTCGTCGCTGCTCGAGGCCCGGCGGCTCGACCAGGCGGCGCTCGCGTTCGCGGCGGTCGACGCGATCGACCCGGCGCGGCTCGGCCGGGTGGCCCGCGGCGAGGCGGGCACGGTCGAGCGCATCGTCGAGGCCGAGGAGGCGACCGACGAGCAGCTGGGCAGCAACGAGGTGGACGCCGGCCTGTACGCCTTCGAGGCGGCCTGGCTGCGCCGCCGGATCCGAGACCTGCGGCCGTCGCCGGCCACCGGGGAGCTGCGCCTGGCCGGGCTCGTCGAGCTCGCCCGGGCGGACGGCCGGCTGGTGGCGGCGCTCGAGGTCGAGGACGACGGCCGCCTGTTCGGCGTCGACGACCGGGCGGAGCTGGCCCGCGCCGAGTGGGACATGCGGGTGGAGATCAACGACCGCTGGATGCGCGCCGGCGTCACGATGCAGGACCCGTCCACCGCGTACATCGAGCACGGGGTCGAGCTGGCCGAGGACGTCACGCTCGAGCCCAACGTGATCCTGCGCGGCAGGACCGTGATCGGCCGGGGCACCCGCATCGGCGCCGGCTCGCAGATCTACGACTCGGTGGTCGGCGAGGGGTGCGTCGTCTGGGCGAGCATCGTCGAGCGGTCCACCATCGAGGACCACGTGACCGTGGGCCCGATGTCCCACCTCCGGCCCGGGGCGCACGTGGGGCGCCGCTCGGAGATCGGCAACTTCGCTGAGATCAAGAACAGCCGCCTCGGCGAGCACGTCCGGCAGCACCACAACAGCTACCTCGGCGACGCGGACGTGGGCGCCGACACGAACGTGGGCGCGGGCACGATCACCGCCAACTACGACGGCGTCCGCAAGCACCGCACCACGATCGGCGAGGGGGTGTTCCTGGGCGTGGACACGATGCTCCGCGCCCCGGTGGCCCTGGGCGACGGGTCGAAGACCGGCGCCGGCGCCGTGGTCACCCGCGATGTGCCCGCCGGCAAGCTGGCGGTCGGCGTGCCGGCGCGCATCCGCGAGATCCGCAAGCCCGACGAGCCCGCCGGCGGGCCCGCCGGCGACGGGGGCGCCGCCGGGTGAACACCCCCTTACCCGAGATCCTGCTCCTCATCGTCCTCACGTTCCTCGAGGCGTTCTTCGTCGCGAGCGAGATCGCGCTGGTCTCGATCCGGCGGAGCCGCGTGGACCAGCTGGTCGACGAGGACCGGCCGGGGGCCCGGCGGGTCCGCCGGCTGCTCGACGACCCGGGCCGCTTCCTGGCGGTCTGCCAGCTGGGCGTGACGTTCATCGGCTTCCTCGCGTCGGCCTTCGCGGCGATCAGCCTCAGCCAGCAGCTCGGCAGCGTGCTCGCCTCCGCCGGCATGGACCCCGGCACCGCGGACGGCCTGAGCCTGGTCATCGTCACGGTCGTGCTCTCGCTGGTCACGATCGTGTTCGCCGAGCTCGTCCCGAAGTCCCTCGCGCTCGCGTACACCGAGCGGCTGGCGCTCCTGTTCGCCGTCCCGCTCGATGTCCTGGGGCGCATCCTCGCCCCGCTGGTCGGCCTCCTCACCGGGCTGACCCGGGCTGTCGTCCGGCCGCTGGGCGCCAGCATCACCAACGAGGCGCAGATCACGGCCGAGGAGCTGCGGGTCATCGTGGAGCGCGGCGGCGAGCAGGGGGTGCTCGAGGCCGAGGAGGAGCAGATGATCAACGCGGTCATCGAGCTCGGCGACCGGCGGCTGCACGAGGTCATGGTGCCCCGCGTGGACATCGTCGGCCTGCACGCCGACACCTCGTTCGACGCGGCGATCGACCTGATCATCGAGGGCGGCCACTCGCGCGTGCCCGTCTACGAGACCTCGATCGACGAGGTCGTCGGGATCCTGTACGCGAAGGACCTGCTGCCGTTCCTCAAGTCCGACGCCACCCCGAGGCCGCCGCTGCGCTCGCTGCTCCGGACGCCGGTCTTCGTCCCCGAGTCCATGTCCATCGACGACCTGCTCCACGAGTTCCAGCGCCGCAAGGTGCACATCGCGATCGCGCTCGACGAGTACGGCGGCACGGCCGGCCTGGTGACCATCGAAGACCTGCTCGAGGAGATCGTGGGGGAGATCCAGGACGAGTACGACGAGGAGGAGCCGCTGGTCGAGTCGCTCGGCGAGGACCGGGCGCGCGTTGACGGCCGCGCCTCGATCGACGACCTGCTCGAGATCTGGGACCTGCGGATCGAGCTCGAGGACGAGGACGAGTACGACACCGTCGGCGGTCTCGTGTACCACCGGATCGGCGGCATCCCGCAGCCGGGCGACGAGATCAGCATCGACGGCCTGCACCTCATCGTGGAGTCCACCGACGGCCGCCGGGTGGCGAAGGTGCTCGTGGATCGCGTGCATCCCGTCGAGGACGAGTCGGCCGCGGGCGGCGAGGAGTAGCGTCCCGCTCCCGCCAACCGCTTCGGCAGCGCCACCCCTGCTCGGGGAGGGGATCGGCGGGCCGCCCGGCCGGCCAGTGTTCGGGCATTCGAACGCCCGGGCCTTGGCGCGCCGAAGCCGGCTCGAGGGCCGCTGACGCGCGGGAGGTTCGGACCTCCCGGAAGCGGGGCCGGGATGCGCTGTCCGCAGCCCAGCTCGACCCGAGCGCCCGGCGGGCGCCGAGACGCTACGCGCTGATCACCGAGTGGATGATCCCGGCCAGCTTCTCGCGCGCGGCCGGCTCGACCACCGTGAGCCCGTCGAGCTCGGCCAGGGCGGCGTCGCGGTGGCGGCGCGCCTCGGACCGGGTGAAGGCGTCGGCGCCCGCGCGCTCGAGGATCGCGACGACCTCGGCAACCTCGGCGCCGCTCAGCTCGGGCAGGCTGCGCAGCTGGGCGAGGCGCTCGCGGTCGGCCGGCGCGGCGTGCTCGAACGCGTACAGGACCGGCAGTGTCTTCTTGTTGCGGACCACGTCGGTGGGCACCTTGCCGGTCTTGTGCTCCTCGCCCCAGATCCCGAGCAGGTCGTCATTGAGCTGGAAGGCGAGCCCCAGGCTCCAGCCGAAGCGCCGGTAGCGCGCGATCACCTCGTCGTCGTCGGTGGCCAGCAGCGCGCCCGCCTCGATCGACGCGGCGATGAGGGCCGCGGTCTTGCGGCCGATCATGTCGAAGTACAGCTCGACCGTCATCGGCGCGTCGCGGTCCGAGGTGGCGATGTCGATGTACTGCCCCTCGCACAGCTGCACGCAGGTCTCGTCGTAGAGGCGCATCAGGCGCAGGACCTTGCTGTCCGAGAAGCCGAGGTCCGACAGCCGGTGGAGGGCCACCCGCGACAGGCTGAAGATCAGGTCGCCGGTGTTGATCGCCTGCGGCACGCCGTGCAGCGCCCACAGGGTGGGCCGGTGGCGGCGCTCGACGTCGCCGTCCTCGATGTCGTCGTGGACCAGGCTGAAGTTGTGGCCCAGCTCCACCGCGGCGGCGCCCGGCAGGGCGGCCGCGTGGTCGCCCGCGATGGACGTGTACGCGAGCAGGCCGAGCAGCGGGCGCATCCGCTTGCCGCGCGGGCCCTCCGAGCCGTCGAGCCCCAGGTGGTAGCGGATCATCTCGTAGACGCCCGCCGTCGCCCCGTCCCGGCCGCCGACGACGCGGAGGATCTCCGCCTCGGTGTCGGCGAGCATCTGGGCGAGGTCGATGTCGTTCGTCACGGTCATGGTCCGTGCAGTGTACCGTCACTCGCGCTAAACGTGTCCGCGAAAAGTAGCCTGTTGGCGCCCGCCCTGGGCGATCGCCGGGCGGTGCCGCCGAGGCGGTGCGCCTGGCGCGCGAGGCGGCGGCCGTCGGCTGAGCAGGCCCCACGGAGCCGCGAGTGCTACCGTCGGGGCGTGCCCGCCCCGCGACGCTACGTGACCGACGCCATCGTCCTCTCCCGGTTCGACCTGGGCGAGGCCGACCGGGTGCTCACGCTGATCACCCCCGAGCAGGGCAAGCTGAAGGCGATCGCGAAGGGCATCCGCCGCCCGTCATCGCGCCTCGGCGGCAGCCTGGAGCCGTTCGCCGAGCTGAACATCGCGCTCGCCCGCGGCCGCACCTTCGACGTGGTCACCGAGGTCCGGGTCGGTCAGGCGTGGCTCAACCTGCGCGACAGCCTCGAGAGCGCGGCGACCGCCTGGTACCTGGCCGAGCTGGCCGACCGGAGCCTCGAGGAGCGCCACCCCGCCGAGCCGCTGTACGCGCTGCTCCACCGCGCCTACGAGCTGCTCGACGCGGGCATGGCCCCGGGGCGCGTCGCCCGCTGGTACGAGATGCACCTCGCGGACGAGCTGGGCCAGCGGCCGGAGGTCGACCGCTGCGTGGAGTGCGACCGGATGCTCGAGGCCACCGAGCAGTTCCGCTGGGTCCCGCCGCTGGGCGGCGTGCTGTGCGGCCGGTGCCCCGGCCCGTCGGCGGCCAACACGGGCCTCTCGCTCGACGCGCTCAAGGTCCTCAAGGCCTACCAGCGGCTCGACATCGAGGCGCTCGCCGGGCTCCGCCTGCGCGACGAGACCGAGCGCGAGGTCGAGGCCGCCATGCGCGAGTTCATGCGCGTCGCCCTCGAGCGCGACGCGCGCTCGCTCGCCTTCCTCGACGAGGTGCGGGCCCACCCTGCCGGCGCTGCGCCCGCCGCCCCCGCGCCCCCGCCCGTCATCCAGCCGCCCGCCTAGCAGAGGGACCCCGATGATCTTCGACTCCGGCAGCCAACGCGACCAGCGCGCCCTCGAGCGCCTCGCCACCGAGCGGATCGCGTGGCTCACCACCGTCACCCCGGAGGGCCAGCCGCAGAGCGTGCCGGTGTGGTTCCTGTGGCAGGACGGCACGATCCTGGTCTACGGCGACAACCGCGCCCAGCGCAACCGGAACATCGCGGCGAACCCGAGGGTCTCCTTCCACTTCAACGACGACGCGGGCAGCGACGTCGTGTTCATCGAGGGCGAGGCGGCCGTGGACCCGAGCGTGGGCCCGATCCTCGACCACACGGCGTACCTGGCCAAGTACATGGACCGGATCATCTCCTCGTTCGGGACCCCGGAGCAGTACGCCGAGCGGTACGACGTGCCGATCGTGATCCGGCCCACCCGCGGCCGGTCGCCCTACTGATCGGCGTGGGCGCGCGCCGCACGCTCGCCCTGGCCGCCGGCGCCGCCGCCGTCGGGGCGGCCGCGACGCGCCCGGCTCTCGACCGGCTCGCCGCGCTGGTCGAGGCCCGCATGAACCCGGTCACGCCCGGACCTTGGCCGGCCCCGTCGGAGCGGGCGCTCGAGCTCCACGCCACGCTGCGGGTCGCGGACCTCCACGCGGACTCGCTGCTGTTCGGCCGCGACCTGGTCCGGCGCTCGCCGGTGGGCCACGTGGACATCCCGCGGATGCAGGCGGGCAACGTGGCGCTCCAGGTGTTCTCGATGCCGACCAAGACGCCGCGGCACATGAACTACGACCACAACACCGGCGACACGGACGAGGTCCTCGCGCTCGCCCTCGCCAGGCGCTGGCCGCCGGCCACCTGGCGCAGCCTGACGGCGCGTGTGCTCAACTTCGCCGCCCAGGCCGAGCGGTTCGCGGCCCGCTCCGGCGGCGCGTTCCGCCTGATCCGCACCCGCGGCGACCTGGCCGCCTACCTGGCCGACCGCGCCGGGGACCCCTCGCTGACCGCCGGGATGCTGTCGATCGAGGGCGCCCACGCGCTCGACGACGACCCGGCCAACGTGGACGTCGTGTTCGAGGCCGGGATCCGGATGATCTCGCCGTCCCACTTCTTCGACACCGCGTTCGGCGGCTCCGCCCACGGCATGGAGCAGGGGGGCCTGACCGAGCTGGGCCGCGAGATGGTCCGGCGCATGGAGGCGCGCGGCATGGTCCTCGACCTCGCCCACGCGTCCGCGGCCACGATCGACGACGCCCTCGAGGTCGCGACGCGGCCCGTGGTCGCCTCGCACACGGGGGTGAGGGGCGTCGCCCACGGCCCGCGCAACCTGACCGACCGGCAGCTGGCCGGGATCGCGGCGACCGGCGGCCTGGTGGGGATCGGCTTCTGGGACGTCGCGTCGGGCGGCAAGGCGCCGGAGTGGATCGCCCGGAGCATCGCGTACGCGGTCGAGCGCATCGGCGCCGAGCACGTGGCCCTGGGCTCGGACTGGGACGGGGCCGTGGAGGTCCCGTTCGACGCCGCGCACGTCGCGGTCCTGACCGACCAGCTGCTGCGGGTGGGCCTCGACGAGGCGTCGATCCGCCTGGTCATGGGCGAGAACGCGCTGCGCTTGCTGGCCGAGCTGCTGCCGGAGGGCTGACCCGAGGCGACTCCACCCGCCCCGGCGCGAGCGGTCGGGGCGCGGGCGTACGCGAAGCTCAGGCGCTCGGCGGCGCGCCCCTGGGCGTCCCGATCTTGCGCTCGGTGCCGGCCAGCAGGCGCGCGATGTTGTCGTGGTGGAACGCGTAGATCAGGATCGGCCCGCCCAGCGCATAGGCGTAGAGCCAGGGGTCGAGCGGCAGCACGGCCGTGGCCACCGCGAGCACGATCCCCCCGGCGGCCGTGCCCACGAGCGAGCCCAGCGACGAGTACTTGGTGACCAGGATCACGACCGCGAACAGGGGCACGATCGCGATCGCGATCCACCACTGGAGCACCAGCAGCGCGCCCCAGGACGGCGCGATCCCCCGCCCGCCGTGGAAGCCGAGGAAGATCGAGCGGCTGTGGCCGATGACCGCGGCCAGCCCGGCGAACACCGCCAGCCCGGCGCCGCCGCCGACGGCGAACGCCAGCAGCACCGAGACCGAGCCCTTCGCGGCGTCGAGGAGGCCCGACAGCAGCGCCCAGCGCGGGCCGAGCGCGCGCATCATGTTGGACCCGCCGGTCCGCCCGCTGCCGATCGTGCGCGGGTCGGGACCGCCGGCGACCCTGGCGATGATCACCCCCCACGGAACGCTGCCGATCAGATAGCTGACGGCGACGACGGCGAGGTCACGGAGGATGGAGGGGGCGTCCACGAGGGCCGAGTATACGATCGCGGCGCGGGCGTCACGGGGCCGGGTTCCAGTTGACCGCGGACGCGTGCAGGGCAGCCGGGTCGCCGCGCCACCGGTCGCCCGCGGCGGGGTCCCGCGCGACCTCCTCCACGAGCGCTGCCAGTGCGGCGTTGACCGGTGTGGGCACGGCCAGCCGGGCCCCGGCCGCGGCCACGGCGCCGTTGAGCCAGGGCGCCTCCGTGGGCCCGGTCCCGCCGCCGCGGAGCCGGAGCCGCAGCGAGGGCGGCTTGCCGCCCCGCGCCCGGCCGATCGCGACGGCCATGACCGGCCTGGCCAGCGTGGCAGGGAGCCGCAGCCCGAGCAGCAGCGCCCCGACCTGGCCGCCGGGCAGCGAGACCACGTGCAGGCCCTGGGCCCGCATCACCGCGAGGGCCTCGAGCAGCTGGCGGCGCTCGAGGTCGAACCCGGCCGGGTCCGACCAGACGGCGCCGGCGTCGAGGTCGAGCAGCGCGCTCGACGCGTTGGCGACGAGGTTCGCCAGCAGCTTCGACCACTTCATCGCGGCGGCGTCGGGGCATGCCGCCGTGGGCAGGCCGCCGTCGGCGAAGGCGTCGGCGAGCTCGTGGCGGAGGGCCGCCGTGTCGCCCCGGACGGGCGCGATCCCGAGCCCGCCCGCGCGCCGGCGCGCCACGCCGTCGGCGGTCGGCTCGAGCGCGGTGGTCAGCGAGAGCGCGATCAGCGGCGACGTCCGGACTGCTGCCGCCCGGTCCTCGGCGCCGATGCCGTTCTGCACGGTGGCGAGGGTCGCGTCGGGCCAGCGTGACGCCGTCTCCAGCGCCGGGCCGAGGTCGTACATCTTCACGGCCAGGATCACCAGGTCGGGCGCATCGGGCGCGGCGTCGGGCGCTCCGGCGAGCCGCACGCTGACCACGCGGCGGCGACCCTTCGGGCCGTGGACGACCAGCGGCGCCTTGGCCTCGCGGCCGACGCCGCCACGACCGAGCAGCGTCACGTCCCAGCCGGCCGCCTCGAGCGTGGCGCCCAGGA
Source organism: Chloroflexota bacterium (assembly GCA_021787395.1). Taxonomy (GTDB): domain Bacteria; phylum Chloroflexota; class Limnocylindria; order Limnocylindrales; family CSP1-4; genus CAIXZV01. Next base: position 49,239 of record JAJYLZ010000010.1, on the reverse strand, counting down.
AGGCGCCGACGGCGCCGGTCCCACGACCACCGCGACGCGTCGCGGGACGGCCTCCCGTCCCCGGGCAGTGGCCGGGGACGGGGAGGCTGCGGATCCCGGCGCGTCGGTCACGCGTCCTCCACCCAGTCGAACGTCCGGGTGACCGCCTTCTTCCAGGCGGCGTACTCGCGGTCCCGGCGGGCCGGGTCCATGGCGGGCTCCCAGCGCCGGCCCTCCTGCCAGTTGGCCCGCAGGTCCTCCTTGTCGTGCCAGTAGCCGACGGCCAGCCCGGCGGCGTAGGCGGCGCCCAGCGCCGTGGTCTCGGCCACCCTCGGGCGGATCACCGGCACGCCCACCACGTCGGCCTGGAACTGCATCAGCAGCTCGTTGCCCACCATGCCGCCGTCCACCTTGAGGGTGGCCAGCGGCACGCCCGAGTCGGCGTTCATGGCGTCGAGGACCTCGCGCGTCTGCCAGGCGACGGCCTCGAGCGCGGCCCGCGCCAGGTGCCCCTTGTTGGCGAAGCGCGTGAGCCCGGCGATGACGCCCCGGGCGTCCGACCGCCAGTACGGGGCGAACAGCCCCGAGAACGCGGGCACGAAGTAGACGCCGCCGTTGTCGTCCACGGTCTTGGCGAGGGCCTCCACCTCGGCGGCCGAGGTGATCATGCCCAGGTTGTCGCGCAGCCACTGGATCAGCGCCCCGGCGATCGCGATCGACCCCTCGAGGGCGTATACGGGCGCCCCGTCGCCGATGCGGTAGGCCATCGTGGTCAGCAGCCCGCGCTCGGAGGGGACGATGCGCTCGCCGGTGTTGAGCAGCATGAAGCAGCCGGTGCCGTAGGTGTTCTTGGCCTCGCCCGCGGCGAAGCACGTCTGGCCGAACAGGGCGGCCTGCTGGTCGCCCAGGTCGCCCGCGATCGGCACGCCCGCCAGCGCGCCGGCGGCCGTCCCGTACACCTCCGACGAGGAGCGGATCTCGGGCATCAACGCGGCCGGGATGCCCATCGCGTCGAGCGTCGCCGGGTCCCAGGCGAGCGTCCGCAGGTCCATCAGCATCGTGCGGCTGGCGTTGGTGACGTCGGTGACGTGGCGGCCGCCGTCCGGGCCGCCGGTCAGGTTCCAGATCACCCAGGTGTCGGGCGTCCCGAACAGGAGGTCGCCGGCCTCGGCCCGCTCGCGGGCGCCGGGGACGTTGTCGAGGATCCAGCGGATCTTGGGTCCCGAGAAGTACGTGGCGAGCGGGAGGCCGCACGAGGCGCGGAACCGATTCGGCCCCAGCGGGCTCTCGGCCGCCCAGCCCCGGATCAGCGCGTCGGTGCGGGTGTCCTGCCATACCACGGCGTTGGCGACCGCCCGGCCCGTGCGCCGGTCCCAGACGATCGCGGTCTCCCGCTGGTTGGTCACGCCGACCGCGGCGAGGTCGGCAGCGGTCAGGCCGGCGCCGGCGAGCGCGCCCTCGATGACCTCCCGGCTCCGCGCCCAGATCTCGGCCGGGTCGTGCTCCACCCAGCCGGGCCGCGGGAAGAGCTGCTCGTGCTCCTTCTGGTGGATCGCGACCACGCCGCCGGCGTGGTCGAAGATCATGAACCGGGTGCTCGTGGTGCCCTGGTCGAGGGCACCGACGAACTTGTTCATCGCGTGGGTCTCCGTGCGCTCGCGTGGGCACCCCGAGTATGGCGCGTTCGGGACGTGGCGGGCGCGCCAGGGCAAGAACTCGGGCCTGCCGCCCCGGCGAGGCGCGGCAGGATCACCCTAGTGCACGGTGAAGTCCACCGTCGCCGACTCGCCCGTCGGGACGAAGACGACCGTCGCCCGGTAGCTGCCCGTGGCGAAGGTCCCGCGCGAGGTGATCCTGAAGTCGCCCCAGCTGTTGGTCGGCCCGTATGCGAGGGAGATCGGACCGGCGGTGCGCACCCCATTGGCGTCGATGGTGCACGTGACGGTTCCCGCAAGGCCTGGCCGGAGGGCGAAGACGACGAACATGGTCGGCGCCCTGGACCCATAGCTGGAGACGAACGTGGTCGCGTCCGGGGCCGTCGAGGCTGGGTCTGCTCTTGAGGCCATCCTCAACAGCGTGAACGCGACGCCGGGGGTTGGCAGGGCGGCCTGCGGCGTCGCGGCTGGCGTCGCCGCGACCGAGGCGGTGTCGGACGACGCGGACGGTGCGACGGGCGTCGGCGTTGGCGCGATCGTGATGGGCGTCGGCACGACGGGGCTCACGCCGGCGCCGGCTGACGAGTTCCCGGGGCTGGCTGGCGGACGCGTTGCGGCGCACGAGGCCAGGAGGATCGCGAGCGCCGCAACCCAGGCGGCCGCCGCCCAGCGGGTGGCGGAGGCGTGGCGACGAGTGGGGTGGAGAGCGAGTCGGGGGATGCGCATCGGATCGCCTCGAAACCGGACGCCGCCCGCGTCGGAGCGGCGTCCGGTCCAGCGAGGGCCTACTCCTCGCCGTTGAACTCGTGGTTCACGTCAATTCCCGGGGTGTCGGCGTGCCCGCCCGGGCCGTCGGCCTCGACGCCGGTGGACTCGGTCTCGGTGGCCGCTGCCTCCACCCCGCTCTCGCCAGTCGTCCCGGTCGGGCCGGCGGCCGCGACGACGCCCGTCCCGACGCCCATCAGGGCGAGCGAACCGGCCAGACCCAGAGCCGCGATGCGGCGACGACGATCAAGCTTCATGGTGTTGCTCCTGTCTGCTGCCTCGGCTGTGTGTCGAAGCCTGTCGCCAGCCTAGGAGCAGGTTCGTGAGCCGCCGGTAAAGGAGCGCACCATTCGGATTCATCTGGCGTTCACGGAGCTCGCGTCCCGCCGGTCACCCCGTCGCCCGGATGGCGATCACGCAGGCAGGTGGATCCGGAACCGAGTCCCGCCGCCCGCCCTGGGCTCGGATTCGATCGTTCCGCGGTGGGCGCGGACGGCGGCCGCAGCCGTCGCCAGGCCGAGTCCGGCTCCCGGGCCGACCGCGTTCGGGCCCCGGCGGAACGGCTCGAACCGACCCGTCGCCAGCTCGGGCGGGAGGCCCGGCCCGCGGTCGAGGACCTCGATCGTCAGCCGCGCCGGCGTGCCGCGCGGCGTCTCCGGCTCGCCCGCGTCCAGACTCGCGATGACCTCGACCGTCCCGCCCGGGGGGCCGTACGCAATCGCGTTCGCCACGAGGTTCGACAGCGCCTGCTCGAGCCGGACCCGGTCCACACGCACGATGACGTCAGGGGCGCTCGCGTCGATGCGGACCCCGCGCTCTCGCGCCAACGGCTCGACGCGCCGGACAACCGACTCCAAGAGGTCCTCCGGGCTCACCGGCGTGCGCACAAGTTCCCGGCCGTCGGCGTCCGCCGCCGCGAGGTCGAGCAGGGCGGATGCCAGCTCCCCGAGGCGGATCGTGTCGGCGTGGGCTGCCCGTACCGCCTCGCGCAGCTCCGCCTCCGTCGTCCGCGGGTCCTGGGCCAACTCCAGCTCGGCCCGGAGCGCGGCGATCGGGGTGCGCAGGTCATGCGACGCGGCGGCCACGAACGACCGCTGTCGTCCGATGGCGCGCCCGACCCGCTCGAGCATCTCGTTCAGGGTCGTCGCCAGCGCCCACAGCTCGTCATGCTGGCGGGGCACGGGGAGCCGCCGTTCGATGTCGGCGGCGCCGATCCGCTCGGCCTCGGCGGTGATCTGGGCGACCGGGCGCAGCGCCCGCCTCGCGAGCCACCAGCCGCCGGCCAGCGAGGCGAACGCTGCCAGGGCCCCGACCGCGAGCAGCGACTGGGCCAGGCGCTCCTCGGTGGCGTCGATCGAGGCGAGGCTGCTGCCTGCGACGACCATGCCACCGCCGGGACTCTTGACCGCGTAGACCGCGAAGTCCACACCGCGGCTCGTGACGGCGTGCGCCCCGGCCGCGGGGGAGGGCAGCACAAGGCTCGGAGGCGCCCCGGCGCTCGAGTCGACCAGGGCGCCCCCGGCGTCGAAGATCACGACGAAGACGCCCGGTGGACCGCCGGTGTTGGACTCCTGCAGCCCTGACTGCCCGTTGTTCTCCAGGCTGGTCGCGACGGCTGCCGCGCTCGCCTCGAGCGTCTGGTTGAGCGACGCCCGCAGCGCCGCGTCGAACTGCCACCAGGTGAGGGCCGCGACGAGGACGACCGTCAGCGCGATCGCGGCGACGTAGTTGAGCGCGAGCCGCAGGCGGACGGTCACGGGTGCGGGCCGTCTGCGGCGACGGCGGCAGGCGGGCCGCGGAGCACGTAGCCGACGCCGCGGACGGTCTCGATCCTAGGCGTCTGGCGGCCGCCGACGAGCCGGATGCGGAGGGCCCGCACATACACGTCGACGATGCGCGGATTGCCCTCGAAGGCCCAGTCCCAGACCTCGTCGATGATCCTCCCGCGGGTCAGCACCTCGTGCTCGTGGCGGAGGAAGTACTCGAGGAGCGCAAACTCGCGCCCGACCAGGGCGATGTCCCGACCGCGGACCGTCGCCTGCCTCGTGGCCGGGTCGAGCCGGAGGTCGCCCGAGACCAGAACGCTGGGGCGGGCGCTCGCGCCGCGCCGGGCGAGCGCGCGCAGGCGCGCGAACAGCTCGGCCATTGCGAACGGCTTGACGAGGTAATCGTCCGCGCCGACATCGAGGCCCCGGACCCGGTCCTCGATCGCGTCACGTGCCGTGAGGAGCAGGACGGGCGTCCAGTTCCCAGCGGAGCGGAGCTCACGGCACAGGCCGAACCCATCGCCGTCCGGCAGCATCACATCGAGCACGAGGACGTCGTACACCGCCTCGGTCGCGTGCCAGCGCGCATCCTCGATGGTGCTCGCGATGTCCACGGCGTGGCCGTCGCGTCGTAGGCCCCGGCTGATCAGCCCGGCCAGCCGGACGTCGTCCTCGACCAGGAGGGCTTTCATGGCGAGGTCGAGTCTAGTCTGCTGCGATGAATCCCCGATGAATCGTGTGGGCGAGGCGTTGTGGCGCGTTCGGCTGCAGATGCAGGCGCGCTACGTGATGGTCGCGGCGCCGGATGGTCGCGGCGCCACGCGGTCCGTCTGCTAGGATCGGCCGGCGCCCCGCGCACCCCGACGTCCGCATCCCGCTCGCGTGTCCCTGCCACGGCCGCGCGACCCACCGGAGCCCGACCTCCCCGTGACCCCCGACCACGTCGACCCCAACGCCGTCGCACCTGCCGTCGCCAACCTCGAGACCATCGTCTCGCTGTCCAAGCGCCGCGGCTTCATCTTCCCGTCGTCCGAGATCTACGGCGGCATCAACGCCGTGTGGGACTACGGGCCCCTGGGCGTGGAGCTCAAGAACAACGTCAAGCGGGCCTGGTGGCGGGCGATGGTCCAGGACCGCGACGACATCGTGGGCCTCGACGCGGGGATCCTGATGCACCCCCAGGTGTGGGTGACGTCGGGCCACGTCGGCAGCTTCTCGGACCCGCTGGTCGAGTGCCCGGAGTGCCACCGCCGCTACCGGCTCGACGAGCTGCCGGGCACCGAGGAGCTGACCCAGACCGACCTCCGCGACGAGACGGTCACGCAGCGCCTGGGCCTCGCCTGCCCGGTGGACGGCAAGGTTCTCTCCGCGCCCCGCCGGTTCAACCTGATGTTCACCAGCCACATGGGCCCGGTCGAGGACGACGCCAACGTCGTCTACTTCCGGCCCGAGACGGCGCAGGGCAGCTACGTCAACTTCAAGAACGTCCAGCAGAGCTCGCGCAAGAAGATCCCGTTCGGCATAGCGCAGATCGGCAAGTCGTTCCGCAACGAGATCAGCCCCGGCAACTTCGTGTTCCGGATGCGCGAGTTCGAGCAGATGGAGATGCAGTACTTCGTGCGGCCCGAGGAGGGCGCCGCCGAGGCGTTCGAGATGTGGCTGCCCAAGCGCCGCGCCTGGTACGAGGCCTACGGCGTCACGCCCGAGCGGCTCCGCTTCCGCGAGCACGCCAAGGACGAGCTGGCCCACTACGCCAAGAAGGCGATCGACGTCGAGTACCGCTTCCCGTTCGGCTGGAAGGAGCTCGAGGGCATCCACAACCGGGGCGACTTCGACCTGGGCAACCACGCGCGGGCCTCGGGCGAGAACCTCGAGTACTTCGACCAGGCTTCCGGCGAGCACTTCATCCCGTGGATCGTCGAGACCGCCGCGGGCGCCGACCGGGCCGCGTTCACGTTCCTGATCGACGCCTACCGCGAGGAGGAGGTCCGCGGCGAGAAGCGCGTGGTCCTGGGGCTGCACCCCGACCTCGCGCCGTACAAGGTGGCCGTGCTGCCGCTGCTCAAGAAGCGCCCCGAGATCGTGGACCTGTGCCACAGGCTCCTGGGCGACCTCAAGCGCGACCTGATGGCCGTCTACGACGACACGGCGGCGATCGGCAAGCTGTACCGGCGGCAGGACGAGATCGGCACGCCCTGGTGCGTGACCGTGGACGTGGACTCGCTCGACGACGGCGCCGTCACCGTCCGGGACCGCGACACGATGACCCAGGAGCGCGTTCCCCTCGAGGGCGTCAAGCGGCTCATCCTGGACCGGATGGCCGCGGTCCGACCCTAGCCCCCGGCTGGAGGGCGGGGAGGCGCCGGACCGGGTACGCCGGTCCGGTGTGCACGGGCACCGGCCGGGACTCCCGGGCCATGGCGTCCACGCCCAGGGGACCGGAGCATCGGCGGCAGGGGCGCGGTCGTCGTGCAGGGAGCGCTGACGGCCGCGCCCGTCCACATCCGGCCTGCGCTCGAGGGCGGCGCGGCCCGTGACCCGCCGCCCACCCGTGAATCGAACGGCGGGCGACGCGTCCGTCGCCCGCCGATGCGGGTGGTGGGGGCGGGGGACCGGTCAGCCGGCCGCGACCGCCGCCTTCTTCTCGGGCTTCTGGAGGTTGGCCTCGGGCGCAGGGGGCCACTCGCCCCGCAGCCACGAGTCGATCGCCGCCGCGGACCGCTTGCCGTCGCCCATGGCCAGGATCACGGTGGCCGCGCCGCGCACGATGTCGCCGCCCGCGAACACGCCGGGCATGCTGGTCATGCCGTACTCGTCGGTGACCAGGTAGCCCCACTCGTTGACCTTGAGCTCGGGCGCCGAGCCGGTCAGCAGCGGGTTGGCCTTGGTGCCGATCGCCACGACCACGAGGTCGCAGTCGATGGTGAACTCGGAGTCGGGGATGGGCTTGGGGCGCCGGCGGCCGGACGCGTCGGGCTCGCCGAGCTCCATCCGGACGCACTTCAGGCCGCGCACCCAGCGGTTCTCGTCCGCCAGGACCTCGATCGGGGCCACCTGGAACTCGAACCGCACGCCCTCGTCCTTGGCGTGGTGGACCTCCTCCGCCCGGGCCGGCAGCTCGTTGGCCGACCGGCGGTAGACGATGGTCGCCTCCTCGGCGCCCAGGCGGCGCGCCGTTCTGACCGCGTCCATGGCCACGTTGCCGCCGCCCACGACCGCGACCCGCTGCCCGTGGAGGATCGGGGTCTTGGAGTCGGGGCTCCAGGCGCCCATGAGGTTGACGCGGGTGAGGTACTCGTTCGCCGAGTACACGCCCTTGTAGTTCTCGCCCGGCACGTTCATGAACACCGGCAGGCCGGCGCCGACGGCGAGGAACAGCGCGTCGAACTCCTCGCGGAGCTCGGGGATGGTGTAGGTGCGCCCGATGATCGAGTCCAGCTCGAGCTTGACGCCCTCGCCCTTGAGGCGGTCCACCTCGGCCTGGACGATGTCCTTGGGCAGGCGGAACTCGGGGATGCCGTAGATCAGCACGCCGCCCGGCGCGTGGAACGCCTCGAACACCGTGACGTCGTGGCCCAGCTTGGCGAGCTCGCCGGCCGCGGTGAGGCCGGCCGGGCCGGAGCCCACGATGCCCACCTTCCGGCCCGTCTGGGCGGGGTCGGCCTTGGGCAGCTCGTCGAGGTGCGCCTGCGCCCAGTCGGCGACGTAGCGCTCCAGGTAGCCGATGGCGACCGAGTCGCCCTTCTTGTTCCGGATGCAGACCTGCTCGCACTGCGTCTCCTGCGGGCAGACCCGGCCGGTCACGCACGGCAGGGCGTTGTCCGAGAGGAGGCTCTCGGCCGCCGAGGGGAGGTCGCCGTCGCGCAGGAACTTGATGAAGCGGGGAATGTTGACCCGCACCGGGCAGCCGTCCACGCAGAACGGCTTGGGGCACTGGATGCAGCGCTCGGCCTCCAGCATCGCGAGCTGGTAGGTGAGGCCCTGGTTCACCTCGCCGAAGTTGTGCGCCCGGGCGTCGCCGGGCTGCTCGGGCATGGCCACCCGCTCGATGGTCATGCGCTCCTTGTTGCTCATCGGCTTGGGCGCGGGGGCAGCCCCCTCGCCGGCCGGCACCGGGGACGCGGGGTCGGTCATGCCTTTACCTCGGTCGTGGCGCAGGCGCCGAGCTTGTCGAGCGCCTGCTGTTCGAAGGTTCGATACGTCGTCAGACGGTCGGACAGCTCCTGGTAGTTGACCTTGTGGCCGTCGAACTCGGGACCGTCGACGCAGGCGTACTTCGTCTCGCCGTCGATCGTCACGCGGCAGCCGCCGCACATGCCCGTGCCGTCCACCATGATCGCGTTGAGGGACACGGTGGTGGGCACGTTGTACGGGAGCGTCATCGCGGACACGGCCTTCATCATCGGCACCGGGCCGATCGCGTAGACCGCGTCGACGCCGCCCGCCTCGAGGAGGTCCTTGAGGGCCTCCGTGACGAAGCCGTGGCGGCCGTAGGAGCCGTCGTCGGTGCAGGTGACGACGTCGCCCAGCTCGCGCAGCTCCCGCTCCAGGATCACCCACTCCCTGGAGCGGCCGCCGATGACGCTGGTCACGTGGACGCCGGCCTGCGAGAGGGCCCGCACGATGGGCAGCAGGACGGCCGTGCCGACGCCGCCGCCGACGCACACGGCGTGGCCCGACTTGAGCAGGTGGGTCTCGCTGCCGAGCGGGCCGGCGATGTCGGAGATCGCCTCGCCCACCTGCATGTTGGTGAGCTCCGTGGTGCTGGCGCCGATGGCCTGGATCATCAGCGTGATCGTTCCGGCCCCGGCGTCGTTGTCCGCGATGGTGAGCGGGATCCGCTCCGCGCCCGGGCCCTTCCGGACGATGACGAACTGGCCGGGACGCCGAACCTTCGCGATCCGAGGCGCCTCGACGACGAGGCGGACGACGTTCGGGGAGAGCTGCTCTCGCTCGACGATGGGATGCAAGACAACCTCAATGCTGTTGTGGGGCGGGACGCGCGGATCAGCCCTTCACGGGCGATGCGTGCAGGATCGCTGATGGCTTCACGCGCGCGTTACGTGCCGTCGGCCCCGCGGTGCGGTCCAATAGTCACAACAGGGTAGTCCGTTCCGGCTCGGGGCGCCGTCCGGTCGACCCGCCGCGGGGCACTGGGCGCTGGGCGCGGCCGCCGCTCCCCGCCCAGGGCCGGTCAGCCCGGCGTCGCCGCCGGCGCCTTGCCCTTCGGCCAGTAGAGCTCCTTCTTGACGTGGAACTCCGGGAACCCCTGGTCCATCAGCTCCCGCTCCACGTTGAGGATCATCTCCGGGTTGCCGCAGATGTAGACCACGGTCTTCTCGGGCGCGAGCGCGAGGTCGTCGCAGACGTCCTTGATGATCGCCTCCGCGCGGCCGGTGCGGCCGGTCCAACCGGCGTTGCGGGGATCGCTGGGTCGCGAGACGGACGGCACGTAGGTCAGGCGGTAGGCCGGGTCCTGCTCCCACGCCTCGAGCTCGCGGCGGTAGCCGAGCTCGTCCGCGTACGAGCAGCCGTTGATCAGCACGGTCTTGCGCGGCTTCCCCTCGGCCATGGACTGCCGGATCATCGACATGAACGGGGCGATCCCGGTGCCGGTGGACACGTAGAGGTGCGTCCGGGGGTCCTCGGGCTCGAGGGTGAACTTGCCCTTGGGCCCGATCATCCGCATCCGGTGGCCCACCTGGAGCCGCCACAGGGCGGTGGTGAAGCGCACGACCGGCACGTGGCGGACGAAGAACTCGTAGCCGAGCGTGTCGGCGGTGGCGGGCGCCGACGCGACCGAATAGGGCCGCTGGAGCAGCCGCTCGTCCGCGACCACGCCGGTGGTCATGTACTGGCCCGGCTGGAACGGGGCCGCCGGGCCGTCGAGCTTCACCCGGAAGTAGGCGAGGTCCGCGTTGAGGTCTTCGCGGTACACCAGGGTGGCGTTGTACGTATCCGCGAAGATGTCGATGACGCGCTTGTCCTCGATGGGGCTCGTCACGATCGTGCTCCGGCTGTCGGGGTTCGGTGAGAGGGGTCCTGATGCCCGCCCCTGAGTGTACCGCCCGCCTCCCCCTGCTCCGTGGACTGCCGCCGGCCGCCGAACGGCCCGTTTGCGCGGGACCGCCGGCCCGGCGGCGCGGTCCGTGCGCTCGACGGGCCGTTCCGCCGTCAGTCGTACAATTCCCCACGATCCCGAAAGGTGTCCTTCCGCGGGCCGTGTGCCTCCTGGGCCCGCTTCCATGCACAAGGAGCCCACACAGCATGGCTGACAGCCAGACCACGTCCGAGCGCCCCCACATCGCCGCCAAGCGCTACATCTACGCTTGGGGCGGCGGCACCGCCGAGGGCAACGGCAACATGAAGGACCTGCTCGGCGGCAAGGGTGCCGGCCTGGCCGAGATGACCCTCGCCGGCCTACCCACCCCGCCGGGCTTCACCATCACGACGGTCGCCTGCAACGACTACTTCTCGGCCGGCAAGCAGCTGCCCGACGGCCTGTGGCAGGACGTCCTCGACGCGATGAAGGAGGTCGAGGCCCGGGCCGCCAAGCGCTTCGGCGACCCGGCGAATCCGCTGCTGGTCTCGGTCCGCTCGGGCGCCAAGTTCTCGATGCCGGGCATGATGGACACCGTCCTCAACCTCGGCCTCAACGAGGCGACGCTCCAGGGCCTGATCGCGCTGACCGGCAACGAGCGCTTCGGCTGGGACGCCTACCGCCGGTTCATCAGCATGTTCGGCCGCATCGTCATGGAGGTGCGGGCCGAGCGCTTCGACGAGCCGCTCGAGCACGCCAAGGCGAAGCACGGCGCCGGCGCCAAGGACACCGACCTCACGGTCGACGACCTCAAGGCCCTGGTCGAGGTCTACAAGGGCGTCGTGCGGGCGGACACCGGGCGCGAGTTCCCGACCGACCCCTACGAGCAGCTCGACCTCGCCATCAAGGCGGTGTTCGGCTCCTGGTTCGGCAAGCGCGCCACCGACTACCGCAACAGCCAGAAGATCCCGCATGACCTGGGCACCGCGGTCAACGTGGTGACCATGGTGTTCGGCAACATGGGCGACGACTCGGGCACCGGCGTCGCGTTCACCCGCAACACCTTCGACGGCCGCAACGAGCTGTACGGCGAGTACCTCACCAACGCCCAGGGCGAGGACGTGGTGGCCGGCATCCGCACGCCGGAGAAGATCGCCCACCTCCAGGACCAGATGCCCGAGGCGTACGAGGAGTTCGTCAAGATCGGGCACCTCCTGGAGCAGCACTACAAGGACGTTCAGGACCTCGAGTTCACCATCGAGCGCGGCCGCCTGTACATGCTCCAGACCCGGACCGCCAAGCGGACCGCCGAGGCCGCCGTGAAGATCGCCGTCCAGATGGTGGGCGAGGGGCTGATCAGCAAGCGGGAGGCCGTCGCCCGGATCGAGCCGTCGCAGGTGGACCAGCTGCTCCGCCGCCAGTTCGACCGGAACGCCCTCGGGGCCTCGAAGTCGATCGTGGGCGGCCTCAACGCGTCGCCCGGCGCCGCGGTGGGCAGGGCGGTGTTCGACGCCGACCTGGCGGTCGAGTGGCAGGCGCGGGGCGAGAAGGTCCTCCTCGTCCGCGTCGAGACCAGCCCCGACGACTTCCACGGGATGGCCATCGCCGAGGGCATCCTCACGGCCCGCGGCGGCGCGACCAGCCATGCCGCGGTCGTCGCCCGCCAGATCGGCAAGCCCTGCGTCGCGGGCTGCAGCGACCTCCTGGTCGACTACGGCAGTCGGACGGCCCGGTCCATCACGTCGGGCGAGTCGTTCAAGGAGGGGGACTGGATCTCGGTCGACGGCAACACCGGCAAGGTGTACGTCGGCGCGCTGCCGACGGTCGACGCGAAATACGAGGACCAACCCGAGCTCCAGACGATCCTGGGCTGGGCCGACGAGATCCGGCGCCTGGGCGTCTGGACCAACGCCGACAAGCCGGGCGAGGCCGCCCAGGCCCGCGCCTGGGGCGCCCAGGGCATCGGCCTCTGCCGCACCGAGCACATGTTCCGCGAGGGCGACCGCCTCGAGATCGTCCGCGAGGCGATCCTGGTGGCGAACGTGGCCACGCGGGCGAAGGCGAAGCGCGCGGCGGGGGCCGAGCTGTCCGCCGACGAGGCCGCGGCGGTCGCCACGTTCGACGCGGCGATGGCCAAGCTCGAGAAGCTCCAGCAGGGCGACTTCGAGGGCATCTTCGAGGCGATGGACGGCCTCCCGGTCGTGATCCGCCTGATCGACCCGCCGCTCCACGAGTTCCTGCCCAACCTCGAGGAGCAGCTCGTCAAGGTGACCCGGGCCGAGGCCTCCGGCGGCGCGTCCGAGGAGGACCGGCAGCTGCTCGCGACGATCAAGTCGATGCACGAGCAGAACCCGATGCTCGGCCTCCGCGGCTGCCGGCTGGGCATCATGATCCCGGACTTCGTGAAGATCCAGACCCGGGCGATCATCAACGCCCAGGTGGTCCGCCGGCGCGCCGGCGGCAACCCGATCAGCAAGATCATGATCCCGCTCGTCGGCCACGTGAACGAGCTGCGGGCCACCCGCCACCTGCTCCAGACGGAGGCCGACGCGATCGCCGCCGCCGCGTCCGACGTCAAGGTGGACTACAAGTTCGGCACCATGATCGAGATCCCGCGCGGCGCCCTGACCGCCGATGAGATCGCGACCGAGGCGAGCTTCTTCAGTTTCGGCACCAACGACCTGACCCAGATGACGTTCGGCTACAGCCGCGACGACGCCGAGGGCGGCTTCCTGCTCAAGTACGTCGAGGACAAGATCCTGCCGGTCAACCCGTTCCAGACGCTCGACGACGCCGTGGCGGGCCTGATGAAGATCGCCGTGGACAAGGGCCGGAGCACCCGCCCCGACCTCGAGCTCGGCATCTGCGGCGAGCACGGCGGCGACCCCGAGTCGATCCACAAGTGCGAGAGGATCGGCCTCGACTACGTGTCCTGCTCGCCGTTCCGCGTGCCGGTGGCGCGCCTCGCGGCGGCCCAGGCCGTGCTCGCGACCCAGCACGACAAGTAGACCCGCGCCGGGCCTTTGCCCGGCATCGCACCAGGGCGGGCGTCCGGCGGTCGACCGCCGGACGCCCGTTGCGTCTCGGGCGCCCGTTGCGTCTCGGGCGCCCGGTCCCGGGGACGGCGGTCAGAACACGATCACCTGGCGGGCGGCGGCCCCCGCGCGGAGCCGGTCGAACGCATCCTCGAGCTCGTCCAGGCGGAGGCGGCGGTCGATCAGCCGGTCGATCGGGAGCCGGCCGGCCAGGTACGCCTCCGCGTACCTCGGGAAGTCGATCGCCGCGACGGCCGACCCGTAGTTCGAGCCGATGATCCGCCGCCCGCCGTCCACGAACGGGAAGGCCTCGAACGACGCGCGCTGGCCGAACTTGGTGAGCCCGACCAGGACCGCGGTGCCGCCCGGCGGGAGCGAGGCCACGGCCTGCGAGATGGTCGCCGGGCTGCCGATCGCCTCGAACGCGAAGTCGGGACCGCCGCCCGTCGCCGCACGGATGGCCTCCACCGTCGCGTCGGGCCGGTCCGGGTCGGCGTGGACCGAGTGCGTGGCGCCCAGGGACGCGGCGAGGTCGAGCTTCGCCCGGCTCACGTCCACGCCCACGATCCGGCGCGCGCCCGCCAGCACCGCGCCCATCACGCACGAGAGGCCGACGCCGCCGAGGCCGATCACGGCCACGGTGTCGCCGGGCCGGACCTCCGCCGTCTTGACCACGGCGCCGACGCCCGTGGACACGCCGCAGCCGATCAGCGCCGCCACCTCGGGCGGCACGCCGTCGGGCATCGGCACCGCTGCCGTGGCCGGCACGACCTGCGCGGTCGACATCGTGCCGATCGAGAGGTACGAGAGGACGGGCGAGCCGTCCGGGCGCGAGACGCGCGGGGTGCCGTCGAGGCCCGCGTGGCGGTAGGCGGGCGAGTCCTGGCACAGCCACTGGCGCCCGCGCTGGCACTCGCGGCAGCGCAGGCACGGGGCCAGCCAGTTGAGCGCCACGGCACGGCCGACGAGGTCCCCGTCGACGCCGACGCCCACGGCCTCGACCACGCCCGCCCCCTCGTGCCCCATCACCACCGGCCCCTGGCGCACCCAGTCGCCGTCACGCACGTGGAGGTCCGAGTGGCAGACGCCGGCGCTGGCCATCCGGATGAGCACCTCGCCCGGCCCGGGGTCGTCAAGCTGGAGCGCCTCGATCGTGACGGGCATGCCCGAGCTCTCGATGACCGCCCCGGTGATCTCGCGCATGCCGCCTCCACGTGTGCTGGGCGCCGCCGCGGCGCGTGGACATGGTGCCGCGCCGCGGCCGCCCGCGCCTCGCGTCCGCGCGACCTCCCGTCGCTGCGGGCCTCCGCATCGTGCCCGCGCCCCGCAGCGGGCCGGGGCGCCGTCAGCCGGTGTTCTGCAGCCCCGCCGCCACCCCGTTGATCGTCGCGCCGATCACCGAGCGCACGGCGAGCGCCTCCGCGGGCTCGAGCCCGCCGCCCCGCAGCCGCCCGAGCAGCTCCACCTGGAGTGCCGAGAGGGCGTCCACGTAGGGGTTCCGGAGGTCGATCGCCCGGGACAGCGCGGGGTGGTCGGAGAGCAGGCGCCCGCGCCCCGTCACCAGGGCCAGCAGGCGCACCGAGCGGGCGTGCTCCGCCTCGATCATGGCCCGGATCGCGGTGGCATCGGGCCCGCTGGCCAGTTCGGCGAACCGGCGGAAGGTGCCCATGTCGGCCTTGGCCAGCGACAGCTCCGCGTTGTCGAGCACCGACCGGAAGAACGGCCAGCTGCGGTAGACGTCGGCGAGGTGGTCCACGATCTCGCGTCCGCCGCGGGCGGCCACCGCCTCGAGGGCCGTCCCGAGGCCGTACCAGCCGGGCAGGTTGGCCCGCGCCTGCGACCACGCGAACACCCAGGGGATGGCGCGGAGCGACGCGAGCTCCTCGCCCGGTGCCCGCCCGGACCCGGCGTCGCGCGGCCGTGACGAGGGCCGCGACCCGAGGCCCAGGCCGGCGATGAGGTCGATCGGCGTGGCCGCGCGGAAGAAGGCGGGGAAGCCCGGCAGCTCCACCAGGGCCCGGTAGGCCGAGCGCGAGATCGCCGCCAGCTCCGCCAGCGTGGCCGCGCCGCGCTCGGCGGCCGCCACCACCTCGCGCTGGTGCTCCGCGGTGGAGGCGAGCAGGGCGGCGGACGTCACCTGCTCGAGGTGGCGCTGGGCGATGGCCGGGTCCGCGTAGTGCGCCGCGATGACCTCGCCCTGCTCGGTGAACTTGAGCCGGCCGTCCACCGAACCCGGGGCCTGGGCCAGGATCGCCCGGTTCGCGGGTCCGCCGCCGCGCCCGATCGCGCCGCCGCGACCGTGGAACAGGGTGAGCGTGACGCCGTGGCGGCGCGCGACCGCGACCAGCGCCTCCTGCGCCCGGTAGAGCAGCCAGTTGGCCGCCAGGAAGCCGCTCTCCTTGGACGAGTCGGAGTAGCCCAGCATGACCTCCTGGGCGTCGCCGCGCCCGCGCAGGTGCTCGCGGTAGTCGGGGTCCGCGAGGAGGGCGTCGAGCAGCGGACCCGCGCCCTCCAGGGCCTGGGCCGACTCGAGGAGGGGCACGACGTCGAGGGTCGGGACCAGGGCGGGCAAGTCCGCCAGCACCGGCGCCGGCGCGCCGAACGGCTCCGGCTCCGCGGCCCGCCGGGCCAGGTCCAGGACGAGCCGCACGTCGTCGGGGCTCGTGGTGAACGAGATGACGTAGCGGCGGCAGGCCTCGACGCCCAGCCGCGCCTGCAGGCGGGCCATCGCGCGGAACGTCGCCAGCACCTCCTGCACTGCCACCCCCGCGGCGACCTCCTCGGTCGGCGCGGCGCCGCGGTCGAGGGCGGCCGCGGCCGCCCGGTGCACGTCCGCGTGCTGGCGCACCTCGAGCGAGGCGAGGTGGAACCCGAACGTGGCGAGCTGCCAGCGCAGGTCGGCGACCTCGCCCCAGGCGACGCGGCCCAGGCCGTCTGCCACCAGCGCGTCGGCGAGGACCGCCAGCTCGCCCTCGAGGGCCGCGGCGTCGGGGTAGCCGCCGGCCCGCGGGGCCGTCTCCCCGGTCAGCGCCGCTCGCGTCCTGCGCAGCCGCTCCGCGATCACGCCCATCCGCTGCCGGTACGGCTCGTCGGGGAAGCGGCCCCGCAGCTGGCGGACCGTCTCGGGCAGCTCCTCGGCGTCGCGCGCCAGCTGGTTCTCCAGGGCGCGGTCCAGCCGCTCCGGCGGGACGCGCGCGGCGAGGGTCGCCATCAGCCGGGTCGCCACCGCCTCGTAGCCCCGGAGCAGGTGCTCGACCGCAAGGCGGGCGGCCCCGAGCGTGACGTCGGCGGTCACCCCGGGATGCCCGTCGCGGTCCGCCCCGATCCAGGAGCCGAAGCGCAGGATCGCCGGGACCTCGACCGGCCGCGTCCCCGTGCGTCCGGCGTCCCCCGCCACGGCCTCGGAGCGCGGTGGACGGGTGCCGGGGGCGGGGTCGAGGGCGCGGTCGGCGGCGCGCTGGAAGCGGGCGACGCTGGTGAACAGCACGTCGTCGAAGATCGCCAGCGCGGACCGCACCTCGTCGAGCGGTGACGGTCGCACCGTCCGGACGTCCGCGGTGTGCCACAGCACCGTGATCTCCTCGCGCAGGCGCCGGCGCACCTCGGCGTCCTCGTCGGGGGTGATCAGCGGGTCGTCGAGCGCGTCGAGGAGCCGCCGGACCCGTCGCTGCGCCTGGAGCAGGGTGCGGCGGCGCGCCTCGGTCGGGTGCGCCGTGAGCACGGAGTGGACCACCGTCCGGCCGAGCATGGCGCCGACCTCCGCCTCCGTGCGGCTCGCGCGCAGCAGGTCCACCGCCTCGCGGAGCGACTCGTCGATGCCCCGGCCGCGGGCGCGCCGGGCCCGGGCCCGGAGGACGTGGATGCGCTGGCGCTCCTCGGCGAGGTTGACCAGCTGGAAGTACAGGGTGAACGCCTTGGCGACGGCCGCCGCCTGCGCCGCGTCCAGCGCGCGGAGGTCGGCCGTCAGCCGCGCCCGCTCCTCCGCGTGCACGTCGGGCGTGAGCGGCCCCCCGCGCCGGAGGGCGATCGTCCGGCGGCGGATGCGCTCGACCGTCGCGAACAGCTCCGGGCCGGCCTGCTCGGCGATGACCTGGCCGAGGAGCGCCCCCAGCAGCCGGACCTCGCGGGCCAGGGGGTCCCGGGCACGGCCGATCCCCGGGCCCGGCGGCTCCGCGGCGACGGCGGCGAACCGGGCCTCCGGGGCGCGCGAGTCGACGGCCCGCGACCCGCGGGCGGCTCGGGGAGGCACATCGCACAGGATATGGCCACGACGCTGGCACACCAGCACCGGCAGGGTTACGGTTCGACTGCAAGGGCACCGTCGCGCTACCGGACCGCAACCGACGACGGTAGCGGCGGCGCCTAGGCTTGGACCGAGATGGCGAGCACGACCGGCGACGACGCGCACACGATCCCAGGGCCCGGCGGCTCCACCTCCGCGCCGGCGCCGTCAGCCGCGCCCGCGGGCGCCCTGCACGGGCCGGTCCCCGCCCCGCCGGCTGCACCCCGCGATCCCATGGCGGAGCTGCGCTTCCTGCACCAGATCCTGCGCCTCGCCACCACGGCCCGGACCTGGGACGAGCTGCTCGAGACGGTGGTGGACGGCACGCGCGACGCCCTCCACGCCTCCGTGTCGAGCCTGTACCTGCTGGACCGCGACGGCGAGATGCTGACCCTCTCGGCCACCAACGGCCTGGACCGCCACCACATCGGCCGGGCGAGGGTCCCGCTGGGGGAGGGGATCACCGGCCGGGTCGCCGCCGCCCGCCAGCCGATCACCGTGCCCGACATCCGCACCGACGAGCGGTTCCTGTGGGTGCGGGGCCTGGACCAGCGCCGGTTCGTCACCTCGATGCTGTCGGTGCCGCTCACCTGGCGCGACCAGGTTGTGGGCGTGCTCAACGTCCAGACCGAGTCCCGCCGGGAGTTCGACGCCGAGGACGTCGCGCAGCTGTCCGCGATCGCCGACCTGCTGGCCGGGATCGTCGAGAAGGGGCGCCTGCAGCGCGAGGCCGAGGCGCAGGTCGCGCAGCTCCAGGCGCTGGACCACGCCCGCTCGGAGCTGATCGCGCTGGTGACCCACGAGCTGCGCACCCCGCTTGCGGTGGTCCGCGCCTACACGGACCTGCTGGCCGAGGAGCCGTCGCTCGACGGCCGGACCTCGCGCGACCCGAGGCGCCGGGCCACCCGCGCGGGCTGGCACGCCGGCACGCTCGAGCAGATCGAGCGCCTGAACCGGCTCGTGGACGCCATCCTCGAGTCGGTCCGCGTGGTGCCGGACCAGCCGGCCGACCTCCAGACGATCGACCTCCACACGCTGGTCTCGGAGCTGCTGGCGGACGCCGCGCCGCTCCTGCACCGCCACCCGACGGCGCTGGGGACCACGCGCCCGCTGTCGGTCATCGCCGACCCCGCGCGACTCCGCCAGGTGCTCGAGCACCTGCTGGAGAACGCGGTCAAGTACGCTCCCCCCGAGACCCGGATCGAGCTCGACTGGACCCTCGTGGAGGGGGTGGCCCGCATCGGCGTGTCCGACGGTGGGCCCGGCATCCCGCCGGAGTGGCGGGAGAAGATCTTCGAGCCCTACGCCCGTCGCGAGACGAGCACCGCGCGCGGGTCCGGCATCGGGCTCTACGCGGCGCGCCGCCTCGCGGAATCGATGGGCGGACGGCTGTGGTGCGAGCCCGCAGCCACGGGCGGCGCGAGGTTCGTCCTCGCCCTGCCCGCCGCAGCCGCCGCCTGAGGAAGGAAGGACTGACGTGATCGGAACGCGACCCCTGCGGATCCTGGTCGTGGACGACGACCCGGCGATGGTGGGGGCCATCACCGCCCTGGTGGGCACGGAGGGGCACCAGGTCATCACCGCCTACGACGGCCTGACCGCCGTCAAGCGCTTCCGGGAGGAGCGGCCCGACCTGGTGCTGCTCGACCTGGCGATGCCCGGCCCGGACGGCTTCACCGTCATCGGCCAGCTGCGCGCGTCGGGCAACGTGCCGGTCCTGGTCGTGTCGGGCGAGAGCGCCGAGTCCGCCAAGGTGAAGGCGCTCGGGATCGGCGCCGACGATTACCTGGTCAAGCCGTTCGGCAAGCAGGAACTGCTGGCCCGGATCGCGGCGGTGATGCGGCGCGTCGACCTCGCCGGCGCGGGCCGCGGCTCCGGAGACAGCCCGTCAGGCCTGCTGACGGCGGGTTCGCTCACGCTCGAGCCGGCCCGTCACGAGGCCCGCGTGGGCGCGATCACGCTCGGCCTCACCCCGACGGAGTTCCGCCTGCTCGAGGCGCTCGTCCGCGCGGGCGGCGACCTCGTCCCGCACCACCGGCTGGCGCGGGCGGGGTGGCCGGCCGAGCCGGACCCCGATCTGCTGTGGCTCAAGCCGCACCTCGCCCGCCTGCGCTCCAAGCTCGAGGCCGCCGGCGGTCCGCGGATCGTGGCCGTGCGCTCGGTGGGCTACCGCATCGAGGCCGACGAGCGGGCCTGAGGTCCGCGCCGCCGAGCGACTCGCTGCTGCCGGCGGGCGCGGGGCGCCCGGCAGGGGCCCGATCGGAGCTGGGGCGCTACTGTCTCCCGATGGCGACCAGACAGGCGGGTCGGAGATGAACCTCGGCGCTGTGTTCTCGGACGCGGAGGTGGCGCGGCTCTACCGCCACCGCGCCCCGTACCCCGACGAGGTGCTCACCGCCCTCGCCGGCCTCCTCGTCTCCCCGGGCTCCGTCCTCGACGTCGGGGCGGGCACCGGCGCGCTTGCCCGGCGCATGCTCGAGTTCGCCAGCAGGGTTGACGCGGTGGACCCCTCCGCCGCGATGATCGAGGAGGGACGCCGTCTGCCCGGCGGCGCCGACGGGCGCCTGCGCTGGGTCCGCGGGCGCGTTGAGGACGCGCCCCTGTCCCCGCCCTACGGCCTCATCACGGCCGGCGCGAGCCTCCACTGGGTCGACGTCGATGCGGCGCTGCCGAGACTCCGAGCGGCACTCGCGCCGGGGGCGGTCATGGCCATCGCGGACACTGAGGCCGTTCACGGCGACTACTGGGCGGACCTCCTGGCAGTGGTGCGCGAGTACTCCGAGGTCACCGACCACCTGGAGACCCCGGCCCTCGTGGACAGCCTCTCCGCAGCCGGCCGCTTCGTGGTCGAGGGCCGGCTGCGCACCGATCCCATGCCGGTGGACCAGGCCATCGACGACTACATCGCCATGCTGCACAGCACGAGCACGCTCGCCCGGGTCCGGCTGGGCGATCGCGCGCCGCGGTTCGAGGCCGACGTCCGAGACGTGTTCGCGCGCCACGGGCTCGATCGGGTCCGGTTCGACATCGTCGGTCTCGTCGCATGGGGCCGCCCGACGTAGCGCTGGGGCCCGCCTCCTGGCCCCGTGACGCCCAGCCTCCGCGTGCATGCTGCAATGACACCTGAGATTGGGAGCTCGCCTGGAGGCGCGGCGAGGGCGGTCGCCGATCCGCCCGCCCCTCAGCCCGCCAGTCGCTCGCGATCGCGCTCGATGAACGAGTAGACGAGGAGGTCGACGCGTCCAGCGTGGACGAAGCCGGCGCTCCGAAGGACGCCCTCTCTCGTGTAGCCCGCCGCTACCGCGACTCGCTGCGACGCGACGTTCGCCGTCGCGACGCGGATCTCGACACGGGCGAAGCCGTGCTCCGCGATCACCCAGCGCGTCAGCAAGCGCACCGCCTCGCGCATCAGCCCCCGGCCGCGCGCCCATGGCGCCGCCCAGTAGCCGATCTCCGTCGTGCGCGCGCGCCAGTCGGTTCGCTTCAGGTCGATCACCCCGGCCAGACGGCTGTCGAACTCGATCCCGAAGACGATGCCCTGCCCGGAATCCCGCTGGCGAGGGGCGAACTCGAGGCAGAACCAGCGTCCGTCGGCCTCGGTGTACGGCCGCGGGAGCGGCAGCCAGGTCTGGGTCACCTCGTCGGCACACGCCTCCACGACGGGGGCGACGTCGGCGGCGGTCAAGGGACGAAGGCGGATCCGATCCCCGGGGATCGTCACCTCCGGAAACGCCTGGATGGCCATCGCCGAATCATGCCGGACATCGGCTCGCATGACCCAGCAGGGGCTCAGGACTCCGCCGCCGTGGCATGGACGTCAAGGCAGCCCAGAGGTCACCCACCCGTGGCATGGCGCACCGGTTGAAGCGGCAGCGATGCGGGCGCTCGTCAGCTGGGTCTGATCGGAGCGGGGAGCGTTGCGGTCACCGAGCGAGCGTGCATGTCATCCGATCTGCGCTCGCGAGACTCTAGCCGGCCGGCGGGTAGAGCGTCCCTTGCACGGCGCAGATGCCGTCGGGCGTTCCTCCGAGGCCAGACAGCACATCGCCGTCGCGACCCACGATCGAGCCGTCGGGAGCGACGACCTCAAGCCGGTCGCCCACAACCCGGGCCGAGAACCCCCGAGGCCAGACCAGCCCGATGCGCTGCCCCGTGTCGACACCGATGAAGACCGCGCTTCCCGCAGCTCGATCCCACGTGATCCGGACCGGGCTGACCAGAGCGGCGGGACACGCCCAGCCCACGCCCGATGGGTATGGCGAGGCCGGCGCTGCGGTGACGAGCGCGGCAGCGCTCGCGTCCGACGGCAACGGATACGGCGTGCGGACGGGCCACGGGCTGCTCGAGGACGCTCCGCAGCCCGCCGCGAGGATCGCCACCATGCCCACCGAGGCTGCTCGTATCACCTCTGCTCCTCCGTGGACGCGGACGCCAGCGGCGTGGTTCCGTCCCACCGACCTGGTGGTTCACGCCCACCTCCGCGAGCGCACCTTCGCCCGATGTGGACCCCAGCGTCGCCCGCGCCGTCGGGCCGATCGCAGGCAACGCCGTGGCAGTTATTGTCAGAATACCGCTGCACGGCCCTTGCGCGGCCATAGCCTGTCGGGAGTCCGGGGGGTGAGCGTGCCGGCCCCACGGGTTTCTCGCAGGCGCTCTCCTCACGGCCCGTATCCGACACCTTCTCGGATAAGGGCCGCTCGACGGTCATCTGGCGGAACTCAGGCGCTCGTCACGCACGACCCCCACGGCGGCCGCGTCCGGCAGCGGCAATAGTGCTCGCTGGGCGGCCATCTGCGAACAACTCGGCGTCGTCGAGGCGAGCCGCGCTGCCCGCGCCCGCGCACCTCCGCCGCGCCACCGCCCGCGACTCCCGAGAATCGAAACGGCCCCGGGGCGTGACCGGGGCCGTGTCGTTGCCGAAGGGGGCAGGCGCTAGGCCGTGGCCACCAGCGCGCGTCCCTGGGCGTCGTGCGCCTCGTTCGCGCAGTCCACCTTGCAGCCGCGGGCGTCGCGGCCGCCCATCGGGGCGAAGTGGTACCAGGCGCTGACGCCGTTCGCGCTGCCGCGCTCGAGCCGGCAGCCGCAGCTGGCGCAGGTCACCGGGCCGCCGGTGCTCTGACCGGGGCCACCGCTGGACTCGAAGACCGGGTACGTCATCTTGGGCTGTCCTTCCCGCTGACCGGGCGACGGGGCCGGGGCCGTGCCGCCGACCGTGATGGTGATGCCGGTGGATCGGCACGCATCGTGCGCCGGGCGCGTTGAGGCGGCGGCGCCGAGGGGGCGTCAGGCCGGTTGCGTTTCGGTTGCACCCTGCACGCCGGCTGCTCGGCCCGGCATGATGCCCGCATGACCGACGCCACCTCGCCGCGGACGACCGGCGATCTGCCGATCGATCGGCTGCTCGCGCCGCTGCGCTCGTTCACCGACAGCTCGGCCTCCGGGGGGATCCTGCTGATCGCCATGGCGATCGCGGCCGTCGTCTGGGCCAACTCGCCCTGGGCCGACGGCTACGAGCGTCTGTGGCACACGCCCCTCAGTGTCGCGCTCGGCGACCTGGGCCTGGGCGGCGACCTGCACTTCTGGGTCAACGACGCCCTGATGGCGGTGTTCTTCCTGGTCATCGGGCTCGAGATCAAGCGCGAGGTCCTCGTCGGCGAGCTCGACTCCGTGGCACGGGCCGCGCTCCCGGCGGCGGCGGCCGTCGGCGGTGCCCTGCTGCCGGCGATCCTGTTCGTGCTCGTGGTGGGGGCGGACAGCCCGGCCGTCCGCGGCTGGGGAGTGCCGATGGCCACCGACATCGCCTTCGCCCTGGGCATCCTGGCGCTGGTCGGCAGCTGGGCGCCGACGGGACTGCGCGTGTTCCTGACCGCGCTGGCCATCGTCGACGACCTGCTGGCCGTCGTGGTCATCGCGCTGTTCTACTCGTCCAGCATCGACACGACCGGGCTGGCCTGGACGGGTGCCCTGCTGGTCGTCCTGCTCGTCCTCAACCGTGCCGGCGTCCGCCATCTGGGGGCGTACCTCGCGCTGGGGGTCCTGCTCTGGCTGGCCGTCCTGCAGACCGGGGTCCACGCCACGATCGCCGGCGTGCTCCTGGCCCTGATGATCCCGGCCGACACCCGCCACGACGGGCCGGCCTATGTCGCCGCCGCCACCGCCCACCTCCGCGAGCTGGCCGCCCGCCTCCGCGAGGGCGCCGGGCCCGAGGAGCGCCACGACGTCCTGTGGGACCTGGAGGACACCACGGGCGCGGCCCAGGCGCCGATGCTGCGCCTGGAGCACCTGCTCCAGGGCTGGGTCGCCTACGTCATCGTCCCGCTGTTCGCGCTGGCCAACGCGGGCGTCCGGCTCCCGGCGGACCTCGGCCAGGCCCTGGTGCAGCCGGTGGTCCTGGGGATCGTCATCGGCCTGGTGGTCGGCAAGCAGGCCGGCATCCTGGCCGCGACCTGGGCCGTCACCCGGACGAGGCTGGGATCGCTCCCCGGCGAGACGTCATGGCGCCACCTCTACGGGGCCGGCTGGCTGGGCAGGATCGGGTTCACCATGTCGCTGTTCGTGGCCGAGCTGGCGTTCCCCGAGGGCGCGCTGCTCGCGTCGGCGAAGCTCGCGATCCTGGTCGCCTCGCTCATCGCCGGCCTGGGCGGGGCCGCCGTCCTCCACCTCGCCCGGCGCGCGACAGGCTGAGGCCTCGCCGATCGCCGCGGTCGGCGAGCCCCGCGCCACGCCCCGGCGCGCTACTCCCGGAGGGGATCGGGCGTGAGGACCGCCGGCTCGAGGACCCCCGCATGCCGGACCATCCAGCCGGCCGTCGTGCCCTGGAGCAGCAGGGTCACGAGCACGATCCCGTAGACGCCTCCGGCGATGAGGTCGTGTCCAGGCAGGTCCGACGGCAGCGAGAGGACCAGCGCGATCGCGATGGCGCCGCGCAGGCCCGCCCAGAACATGACGTGCAGGTAGCCGGACGACACCGCCGACCGACCGCCC
Source organism: Chloroflexota bacterium (assembly GCA_021787395.1). Lineage (GTDB taxonomy): Bacteria > Chloroflexota > Limnocylindria > Limnocylindrales > CSP1-4 > CAIXZV01. Next base: position 24,733 of record JAJYLZ010000010.1, on the reverse strand, counting down.
CGCGCCAGCAGCCGGCTGCCCGCCCCGATCAGCCCGTACACGACAGCCGCCCGGGCCACGGTGATCCCGACGAACCCGGCCGCGACCACGGGCACCGCGACCGAGAGCTGCGCCGGCGTGATCACGAACCCGATCAGGAGGAACAGCACCGCGGTGAGCAGGAACGCGAGCGTCTCCCAGACCGTGTCGAGCGCCTCGGTGGTGGCGACCGGGAGCGTGAACCGCCCGCCCGCGTTGCCGATCACGATCCCGGCGAGGACGCTCGCGATGATGCCCGACTCGTGCACGGCGTCGGCCGCGAGGTAGGTCCCGTACGCGGCGACGAGCGAGACCATCACCTGCACGGTGTGGTCGCGGGCCATGTGCATCACGCGGACCGCCACCAGGCCGGCGACGGCGCCCAGCACGGCGCTGATCACCAGCGCCCCGAGGAACCGCACGACCCCGTCCACCGGCGACACGGGCGCGCTGACCGCCGTGAGCGCGATCGTGAACAGCACCACGCCGGTGCCGTCGTTGAGCAGGCTCTCGGCCTCGACCACGGTGCCCAGTGCCCTGGGCGCGCGGAGCTGCTTGAACACCGCGACCGTGGCGACCGGGTCGGTGGCGCACACGATGGCACCCAGGACGAACGCCAGGCTGTGGTCGAGGCCGGTCATGAGCGTCACGACCTGGGCCACGATGGCGGCCGTGATGACGACGCCCGGGACCGCCAGGACCGCGACCGAGACGAAGGAGCGTCGGAGGTCGGCCAGGTCGATGTGGTACGCGGCCTCGAACACGAGGCCCGGGATGAACACCGCGAGGATCAGGTCGGTGGTGACCCGGGTGTTGTGGATCGGCTGGGTCAGCGACAGCACGAAGCCGGCGATCACCAGCGCGACCGAGAACGGGATCGACAGGCGCTGCGTGACCAGGGCGACGCCGACCGCGATCGCGACCAGGGCGACGAACAGCCCGACGACGACCTCGCTGCCCATCGACCTCCTCGAGCCGGCGACCTTCCGGGTAGCGCGAGCGTACCCGAACCGAAGCCGTCGGCGTCGGCGATCGCACCTCGGCGGTACGCTGGCGGTCCACGCCAGCGGAGAATCGGATGGATCTCGGACTTGCCGGGCGACGGGCCCTCGTGGGCGCGGGCGCATCGGGCATCGGCAACGGCATCGCGGCAGCGCTCGCGGGGGAGGGGGCGCGGGTCGCGCTGATCGGGAGGACCGCGGAGCGGGTCCGGGCCGAGGCCCGGCGCCTCGGCGGCGTGCCCGTGGTGGCCGACCTCTCCACGCCCGACGGGCCGTCCGGCGCGGTGGCGGCGGCAGTGGCCGGGATGGGCGGGCTCGACCTGCTGGTCGCGTGCACCGGCGGGCCGCCGAGCGGCACCTTCGAGTCGCTCGACGAGGCCGCCTGGGAGACCGCGATCAACGGCACCCTGCACTCCGTGCTGCGGCTCATCCGGGCGGGACTGCCCCACCTCCGCGCGGGCGTCGACCCGTCGATCCTGATCGTGGTCTCGTCCTCGGTCCGCGAGCCCATCCCGGGCCTGATCGCCTCCAACGTGCTGCGGCCGGGCCTGGCCGGGCTGATCAAGACGCTGACGGCGGAGATCGCGCCGGTGCGCATCAACGGCCTGGCGCCGGGGCGGATCGCCACCGACCGCGTCGCCTACCTCGACGGGGTGCGCGCGAAGGCCGCCGGCGTCACGCCGGACGAGATCGCGCGCCGCTCGCAGGCGACGATCCCGCTCGGCCGGTACGGCGAGATCGCCGAGATCGGCCGCGTCGGGGCGTTCCTGCTCTCGCCCGCTTCGTCGTTCGTGACCGGGGCGATCGTGCCCGTGGACGGGGGGATGGTCCGCTCGCTGCCCTGAGGATCCGGCCGCTCAGCCGGCGAGCAGCTCTGGCAGGACCGACCCCGCCGCGAGGTGCCGGTCCAGGCCGACCCGCCGCAGGATGGCCTCGAGGTCGTCCAGCGTGGCCGGGTCGGCCGGCACGCCGGGGGCGCGGACCGTCGCGTGCGCGATGGCGCCGCGGCGCTGGTAGAGGTGCTTCCGGATGGGCAGGTTGAGCAGGGCCTGGTTCTCGAACCGGATGAGCGTCGCGTAGCGGTCGAACAGCCGGGCCGCGCCCGCCCGGTCGCCGGCGAACCACCGTCGCACCACGGCCACCAGCACCTCGGGGAAGCCGAAGCCCGTCATCGTCCCGTGGGTGCCGCGGCCCAGCTCCTCGATCAGCATCTCGCCGCCCAGCCCGCCCAGCACCAGGAGCTCGCTCGAGCCGGCCACGAGGCGGCCCGCCTTGGGCGGGGTGGGCTCCTCCTCGAGCTTCACGACCCGGCAGGCGGGCGCCTCGACCGCCAGGGACAGCAGGAACTCGACCGACATCACGACGCCCGACGAGGCGGGGTGGTCCTGGACGACGATCGGCAGGTCCACGGCACCGGCGACGGCGAGGTAGTGGCGGCGGAGCGCGGCGTCCGTGGGTCGGGCCAGGGGCGGCGGCGCCAGCATCACGCTGTGCGCGCCGGCGGCCTGGGCCTCGCGGGCGAAGGCGACCGCGCGATCGGTGGCAGCGTGCGAGACGCCGGCGCAGACCGGCAGCGACCCGTCCGCCGCCTCGATCGCGGCGTGGAGCACCGCGGACCGCTCGGCGTCGCCCAGGCGTCCCGCCTCGCCCAGCACGCCCAGGATCGTGAGGCCGTCCACGCCGGTCGCCCGCACGAAGTCGACCAGGCGGGGGATCGAGGCGGTGTCGAGCGTGCCGTCGGGAAGGAAGGGGGTCGGGACGATGTTCCAGACCCCGCGCAGCGCCGTGATGTCGCCCATGCCGCCTCCGTGCCGAAGCATCCTGCACCCGCGAGGCTACACGACGGCCGGAAGTCGGGTCGCCCCTTGACGCCCCCCGAGAGGGGCGTCATCATTCTCATGTAATCGATTGCCGAGCGTGAAGGAAGTCCGGATGACCCCTGTTCCAGCGGCCGGCAACCCGAACCCCGCCAGCAATCCCCCGGGGGCCGCGCGGCACCTCCTCCGCCGCGCGGCCCGCCCGGACCCCGACGGCGTGATCGGCCACGTCGACCCCGACAATGCCGGCTGGGACTGGGTGACCGCGACCGTCCACCGCCTGGCCCCGGGCCAGGCCATCTCCCGCGACGCCGACGGCCAGGAGCGCCTGGTGCTGGTGCTCGAGGGGTACGCCTCGGTGACCGCCGGCGGCCTCGAGCTGGAGCGGGTCGGCTCGCGCGCCAGCGTGTTCGACGGCCCGGCCGCGCCGGTCGTGCTCGCCGCGCCCGGCGACGCGATCCGCGTGGTCGCCGCGTCCGACGCCCTCGTGGTGGTCGCGGCCGCGCCCGGCGGCCCCGTCAGGAGCACCCGGTACATCGCCCCCGAGGAGATCCTCGTCGAGGCGCGGGGCGAGGGGCAGACCGCCCGCCGGATCCACCACCTGCTCGACCCACAGATGGCGGCGGGCCGCCTGATCGCGTTCGAGGTGTACACGCCGGGCGGCAACTGGAGCAGCTACCCGCCCCACAAGCACGACACCGAGAACCCACCGGTCGAGGCCTACCTCGAGGAGCTCTACTTCTACCGGTTCGCCCGGCCGGGCGCCTTCGGCTTCCAGCGCGTGTACACCGCGGACCGCTCGCTCGACGCATCGATGGCGGTGGGCGACTGCGACATCGTGATCGTCCCCGAGGGCTACCACCCGTTCGGTGCGCCGGCCGGGTACGACGCCTACTACCTCAACATCATGGCCGGCCCCAACCGGGCCTGGCACTTCACGATCGACCCGGACCACGCCTGGCTGATGAACTGGTCTCCGGCAGCGCCACGGGCCCAGGAGGACACGTCCGCATGACCCTGACTGCCGCCGCCAGCCCCCTCGCGAAGATGGTCGAGACCACCCCGACCGACTTCTGGAACGACTCCTGCGCGGTCGCCGAGCTGGAGTACGCGGTCGCCCGCGGGGGGACCGGCGCCACCTCGAACCCGACGATCGTCGGCGAGGTGATGAAGAAGGAGAAGGACCACTGGGTCCCGCGTGTGCGCGAGATCGCCGCCCAGAACCCCAACTGGTCCGAGGTCGAGATCACCTGGCAGCTGATCGAGGAGATGGGCGTCCGCGGCGCCGCGATCCTGCAGCCGGTGTTCGAGGCGCACGACCGCAGGAAGGGCCGGCTGTCGCTGCAGACCAACCCCGCCAACTACCGCACTCCGGACCGGATGGTGGAGCAGGCGGTCCACTTCAGCACCCTGGCCCCCAACATCCAGGTCAAGTTCCCGTGCACCGCGGAGGGCCTGGTGGCGGTCGAGGAGGCCACGGCCCGGGGCGTGGTCGCCAACGTGACGGTCGTGTTCACCGTGGCGCAGTGCATCGCGGCCGCCGAGGCCGTCGAGCGCGGGATCCGGCGGTTCGAGGCGGCCGGCGGCGACTCGAGCCGGATGTCGCCGGTCTGCTCGCTCATGGTGGGGCGGCTCGACGACTGGATGAAGATCCTCGTCGAGCGGGACTCGATCGCGCTCGACCCGGCCGCGTCGAGCTGGGCCGGCATCGCCGCCTTCAAGCGCGCCTACGGCATCTACCGCGAGCGCGGCTACCGCACGCGGCTGCTGGCGGCCGCCTACCGCCACCGCCTGCACTGGACCGAGCTCGTCGGCGCGGACGTCGTGCTCACGATGCCCTACGCCTGGCAGGTCCGGTTCAACAGCTCCGGCATCGATCCGGTCCCGCGCATCGACGTCCCGGTCGACCAGGCGCTGGTCGACGACCTGCTCGAGCGGGTCCCGGACTTCCGGCGGGCGTACGAGCCAGACGGCCTGACCCCGGCTGAATTCGTGACCTATGGCGCGACCGCGCGGACCTTGCGCGGGTTCATCGCGTCGTACCACGATCTCGTGGGCGTCGTCAGGGATATCGTTCTTCCCAACCCAGACGCCAAGCCCGGCTGAGCCGGCGGCGCGTCCCCAACGAATCGTCGCAACTGGAGGCAACTGGTGGCCATCGACACCCCGAACGAGGCGGCGGTCCTGCCGATCCTCTCGCACTACATCAACGGCACCGCGGTCGAGGTCCTGCCCGAGCAGACCGGCCCGGTCTACAACCCGGCCAACGGCAAGGTGATCGCCCGCGTGCCGCGCGGTGGCCAGGCCGAGGTTGATGCGGCCGTCGAGGCCGCCAAGGCCGCCTTCCCGGCCTGGCGCGACATGCCGCTCATCGCGCGCAGCAACATCTTCTTCAACTTCCGCGCGCTGATGTACGAGCACCGCGAGGAGCTCGCCCGCCTGGTCACCCGCGACCACGGCAAGACGTTCCCCGACGCCCTGGCCGAGGTGCTCCGCGGCATCGAGACCATCGACTTCGCCTGCGGCCTGCCGGTCCACATGTCGGGCATGAACACGCCCAACGTGTCGACCAAGGTGGACACCGAGACGCTCCGGGTCCCGCTGGGCGTCACGGCGGCGATCACGCCGTTCAACTTCCCGGTCATGGTCCCGACCTGGATCTACCCGATCGCGCTGATGGCCGGCAACACGGTCATCCTCAAGCCGTCCTCCCACACGCCGGGCGCCACCCAGCTCCAGGCCGAGCTGTGGAGCCAGGCCGGCGGCCCCGCCGGCACCTTCAACATCGTCTACGGCGGCAAGGAGGCCGTGAAGGCGATCGTCGAGCACAAGGACATCAAGGCGATCCAGTTCGTCGGGTCCACGGCCGTCGGCCGGTACGTGTTCGAGGAGGGCACCAAGCGCGGCAAGCGGGTCGGGGCGTACACCTCGGCCAAGAACGCCATGCTCGTCCTGCCGGACGCCGACCTGGACCTGGTCGCCGACGCGGCGGTCGCCTCGGGCTTCGGCTCCGCGGGCGAGCGGTGCATGGCCCAGACCCTGATGGTCGCGGTGGGCGACACCGGGGAGCGGCTGCGCCCCAAGATCCTGGAGCGGATCGCGAAGCTCAAGATCACCGACGGCATGGAGCCGGGCGCCGACATGGGCCCGATCTACAGCCAGGAGCACCGCGAGTCGATCGTCAAGTGGATCGGCGTCGGCGAGTCCGAGGGCGCGGAGCTGGTGGTGGACGGGCGCAAGTTCCAGGGCCCGAACCCCGACGGCTTCTTCCTCGGCGTGTCCCTGTTCGACAACGTCACGCCCGAGATGAAGATCTTCAACGAGGAGATCTTCGGCCCGGTGTTCGGCATCGTCCACGCGCAGACCTACGAGGAGGGCCTGGCCCTCATCAACGGGCACAAGTACGCCAACGGCACCGCGATCTTCACGACCAACGGCGGCGCTGCCCGGCGGTTCAAGCTCGAAGTGGACGTGCCGATGATCGGCATCAACGTGCCGATCCCGGTGCCGGCCGGCTTCATGAGCTTCGCGGGCGCCAAGGACTCCGCGATCGGCGACCTGCCGATGCGCGGCGAGGACGGCGTCCGCTTCTGGACCCAGCAGAAGATGGTCACCGAGCGCTGGCCCGAGCCCGGCAAGGAGGGCCCGCTCTCGCTGGTCTTCCCCGGCAACTCCTGAGCCTCCGCTGAACCCGCGCTGAGGTCGGGGCCGCCCGGACCCTCCGGGCGTCTCCGGCCAGCAGCATCGCGAGGCGCCGTCATCCCGACGGCGCCTTCGTGTATCTGGCCGCTGCCGACTGCCGGACCGCGTCGCTGGGGCCGGCCCGCCCGAGCTGTGAGCTGGCGCCCGACAGAACGTGGCCCGGTCTCGCCGAGCCATGGCCCGCCGCGCCCGAGCCGTGCCCGGCGCCTGCCCGAGCCGAGCCCGGCGCCTGGCTAGTGGTCTGCCAGCTCGGCGGTTCCGGGTGGTTCGCGAATCGCGGAACGATCCGGCGCCCGGGGTCCCACCCCCCCCGGGGGGGGTCCCCCCGTTGCCCCGGAGCGCGCCCATGGGCGGGCCATCGGCCTATCGCCGGGGCCGCGCCTCGGCAGGGCAGGCGTTCCGGGTCGTTGTCTGCGTTTCCAGATCGTTCGCGAATCGCGGAACGATCCGGAAACGCGCCCAGCCCGCCCGGAACGACCCCCGGCCCCGCCCGGAATGGTTCCGCGATTCGCGAACGACCGAGCCTGCCCGACGATTCCGCGATGCTCGGCCCCCAGCCGCCGAACGGCGGCCGACGACTCGAGATGGCCTGGGCGGGCAGCCGGCCTGCGCCGCCGCCGCGCCGCGAACGAACCCCGGCTAGACGCCGATCGAGCGCAGGTACTCGCGGTTCCGGCGGGCGCTCTCCCGGGGGTTGCCCATGCCGGGGAGCACGTCCTGCTCCACGACGATCCAGCCGCGGTAGTCGACGTCCTCGAGGGCCCTGAGCATGCCCGGGAAGTCCACTTCGCCTCGGCCCAGCTCGCAGAAGACGCCGCGTCCCACCGACTCCGGGCCGCTGAGCTCCTCGGCGCGGGAGGCGGCCATGATCGCCGGGTCGGCGTCCTTGAAGTGGACGTGCCAGACCCGGTCGCGGAACTCGCGGACGGCGGCGACCGGGTCGCCCCCGGCGCCGAACGTCCAGTGGCCGGTGTCGAGGCACAGGCCCAGCACCGAGGGGTCGGTCATGTCGAACAGCCTGCGCGCCTCGGCCTCGGTCTCGATCCAGGTGCCGATGTGCTGGTGGACGACGGTCCGGATGCCAGCCTCGTCCCAGACCCGCCGGGCCACGTAGTTGGCCCCCTCGGCGAGGACCTGGAACTGCTCGTCGGAGAGGCCGTCCTGCGGGCGGACGCGGCCGGCGATCTTGGTCCGGAGCGGGTCGCCGTAGGGGTCGTTGCCCAGGACGACGACGGCCTCCCTGCCGCCCACTCGCGCCAGCTGCTTGGCGGTTCGGACGGCGTCGTCGGCCGAGCTCCGGTGCTTCGACTTGTCGTGCAGCCAGACGCTGACCCACGAGCCGATCAGCGCCAGCCCGCGTGCGTCGAGTTCGCTCCTGAGCCGGTCGGGGTCGGTGGGCATGAAGCCCCAGTCGCCGAGCTCGGTGCCGATGTAGCCGGTCTCGGCCATCTCGTCGATGACCTTGGCGTAGCCGGCGGTCTCGCCCTCGATGCCCTCGATCACCCCCCACGAGCAGGGGGCGTTGGCGACGCGAACCATGTGCTGTGTCTCCGCTCGAAGCCGGGCCTCGCCGGCTGGTCTGTGGTGGCCGCCTGCGGCGGCAGTTCGTCAGGGCCGCACGCCTCCGGTCGGGGCCGGTCCTGTGGATTCGCGCACCTGGAGGACCATCGGGACGCGGATGGTCGCGGGGGCGATGCCGCCCACGCCGGCGTCGAGCATGGCGAGCAGGCGCTCGACGGCCATCCGCCCCATCTCGGCCTTCTGCTGGGCGACGGTGGTGAGCGAGGGGACGACCCACGACGCCGCGGCGATGTCGTCGCAGCCGATGACGCTCACGTCGTGGGGAACGCGGACGCCCTCGGCCCGGAGCGCGCGCAGGGCGCCGATGGCGGTGATGTCGTTGTGGCACGCGATCGCGGTGACGTCCAGGCCGCTGCGCACCAGCTCGGCCACGGCCCGCTCGCCGCCCTCGAACTGGGCGTTGCCGTGGAGCTCGACGATGTCCGAGGCGGGGATGCCCGCCGCCCGGCAGGCGGCCCGGAAGCCCTCGACCCGCGGCTGGTCCGCGGTGATGCCCTCCTCGCCGCGGACGTAGGCCATGCGCCGGTGGCCGAGCCCGACGAGGTGTTCGGCGGCCAGCTGCATCCCGCCGCGGTTGTCGCTGGTGATGACCGTGATCGGCACGTTGGCGGGCTCCGCGTTGACCACCACGACCGGAACCGGGCTGGCGGCGAGCCAGCGCCAGCTCTCGTCCGAGACCCGGCTCGAGGCGACGATCATCCCGTCCACGCGCCGGTCGGCCATGAGGTCGAGGTAGTGCACCGCCCGGTGCTCGTCGTAGGCGGCCGACCCGAGCAGGATCGAGTAGCCCACCCCGCGGGCGGCGTCGTCGGCGGCCTGCACGAGCTCGGGGAAGAAGGGGTTCTGGATGTCGGTCACGATCAGCCCGAAGGTGTTGGTCCGGCGCATCCGCAGCGACCGGGCCACCGCCGACGGGCGGTAGTCGAGCGCCACGACGGCGGCCATCACCGCGTCCGCGGTCTCCGTTCGCGGGTTGCCGATCCCCGCCAGGACGCGGCTCACAGTGGCCGTGGACACCCCCGCCCGCCGCGCGACGTCGCGGATGGTGGCCGGAGCGCCGCGATCGCTCATGGGGCGACCGTCCCGATGGGGGCGCCCGACCCTCGGACCGGGCCATCGGCCGCCGCCGCTGTTCGCATGCGCCGCATCCCGAAACCCTCCCGAGCCTCGCGACCCTCGTCCACCCCCGGGCGGCGACCCCATGCGCCGTGCGGACGTAATCGATTTCGCAGCCTAGATGACGCATTCGGTCCCGTCAAGGCAGGAGGCGCGCTGCCGCCGGCGGGCTGCGGGGACGTCGTGGTGTAATCGATTGCATTGTACGCTGGAATCTGGGAACATGGAAGCCGTCGCCGGTGAATGCGGCGGCCGACCATCGAGGAGCTGCGCATGCCCGCCACGCCTCCCGCCTCGCCAGGCCCCGGCGCCCACGCCGACCTCGAGGCGCTCGCTCGACGCGGCCGCCTGTTGGTCCTCGAGAGCACCAATGCAGCCGGCGCCGGCCACGTCGGCGGGCCCCTCTCAGCGATGGACCTGCTGGTGGCGCTGTACCTGCGCGTGATGCGCATCCGGCCCGACCAGCCGGACTGGCCGGACCGCGACCGCTTCGTCCTGTCCAAGGGGCATTCCGCGATCGGGCTGTACACGGCCATGGCCCTGGCCGGCTACCTGCCCGTGGACGAGCTCCGCACGTTCGACCAGGCCGGCTCGCGCCTCCAGGGCCATCCCGACATGACCCGGCTGCCCGGCCTGGACGCCTCCACGGGCTCGCTGGGGCAGGGGATCTCGGTGGGCGTGGGGATGGCGCTCGGCGCTCGGCTGCGCGGGCTCGACTTCCACACCTGGGTGCTGCTCGGCGACGGCGAGATGCAGGAGGGCCAGGTCTGGGAGAGCGTCGCCGTGGCCGCGAAGTACGGGCTCGGCAACCTGACGATGATCGTGGACCGCAACGGCATGCAGCAGTACGGCTGGCCCCTCCGCCCGGGCGAGACCCACCGCGGCGACCGGCGGGACCCGTTCGGCGACGTGGCGGCGCGGGCCGCACTCGAGGCGTTCGGCTGGCGCGTCCTCGAGATCGACGGCCACGACTTCGGCCAGATCATCGACGCCTGCGAGGCTGCCAGGGCCGCGGCCGGCGGCGGGGCGCCGACCGCCATCCTGGCGAGCACGGTCAAGGGCCGCGGCTTCAGCTTCACGCAGGGCGCGTCGGCCTGGCACGCGCGGGCGGCCACGGCCGACGAGGTCGCCGCGGCCCGGGCGGAGCTGGGCGAGGCAGCGCAGTGAGCGCGCCGCAGCGGGACGTGTGGGCCGACACGCTGGTCGAGCTGGGCGCCTCGAATCCGGACCTGCTGGTCCTCGACGCGGACCTCGCGACGTCCACCAAGGCGGAGAAGTTCGCCCGCGCGTTCCCGGACCGCTTCCTCGAGATGGGGATCGCGGAGCAGGGGATGGTGGGCACCGCCGTGGGCCTGGCATCGCTCGGGTTCGTGCCCTGGCTGTCCTCGTTCACGGTGTTCTTCACCCACCGGGCCGTGGACCAGGTGCGGATGTCCGTGGCCCAGACCCGGGCCAACGTGAAGATCGGCGCCGCCTACTCGGGGCTCCAGCTGGGCTTCTCCGGCAAGACGCACCTCGACGTGCAGGACCTCGCGATCATGCGCGCCATGCCGGACATGACGGTGCTCGCCCCGGCCGACGCCGCGGAGTGCGCGGCGATCGTCCGCTGGGCCACCGCGACGCCGGGGCCGGTCTACCTGCGGCTGGGGCGCGAGGCGGGCCCGGACGTGTTCGGCGCCGACTACGTGTTCGAGCCGGGCCGGGTCGTCCGCCTCCGCGACGGGGCCGACGTTCTGCTCGTGTCCACCGGCCAGCAGACGGCGCGGACGCTGGCCGCGGCCGGCCTGCTCGCCGCGCGCGGGGTCGACGCCGGCGTCGTCCACCTGCCGTCCGTCAAGCCCCTCGACACGGCGGCGCTGGCGGAGGCGACGGCCGCGGTGCCGCTCGTGGTCGCGACCGAGGAGCACTCGGTCCTCGGCGGGCTCGGCGGACTGGTCGCCGAGGTGGTCACCTCCCACGAGCCCCGATGGGTCGCCCGGATCGGCATCGAGGACACCTGGGGCGAATCGGCGCCCAACGCCTGGCTGCTGGAGCGCCACGGGCTCACGCCGGAGCGGGTCGCCGAGCGCGTACTGCAGGAGCTGGCGCGCCGCTGAGGCGGCCGGCGGGTGCTGCCTCGCTCACGCCGCCCGGTGCCCGGCCCCGGGGCGTCAGCCGACCTTGACGACCCGACCGGTGGCCACGCTCTCGTTGGCGGCCTCGGCGAGGACCAGCGCGGCGCGCCCGTCGGCGAACCCGACCGCCGGGGCGCGGTCCGCCTTGATCGCCTGGACGAACTCGTCGAGCTCGTTCTGGAACGCCGGCAGGTAGCGCTCCAGGAAGAAGTTGAGGAGGGGGCCCGCAGCCTCGGTCCGGGTCGCGCTGGCCGACCGGACGCTGGTGGCCGTCCAGTTGCCCACCTCGAGCGAGCCCAGGTCGCCGAACGCCTCGAGGCGCTGGTCGTAGCCGTACGCACAGGACCGGCTGTCGACGATCGTCACCAGGGCGCCGCTCACGGCGCGCATCGTGATGATCGCCTGCGCGTGGTCATTCGCCTCCCGGAACGCGTCCAGGCCGTTGTCCGAGGCGACGGCGGAGACCTCCACCATGTCGCCCACCTGGAAGCGGGCCATGTCGAAGTCGTGGATGGTCATGTCCTTGAACATGCCGCCGGAGGCGGAGAGGTAGGCAGCAGGCGGGGGCTGCGGGTCGCGCGAGGTGATGCGCAGGGCGCGGACCATCCCGATCTCGCCCTGCTGCACGCGCTCCTTGACCTCACGGAACGACGGGTCGAACCGGCGGTTGAAGCCGAGCATCACGAACGGCGCCTTGGCCTGGATCCTGGCCCAGACGTCGTCGATCCGGGCGAGGTCGAGGTCGATCGGCTTCTCGAGCAGGACCTTCTTGCCCGCGTCCACCGCGCGGGCGAGCATCTCGGTGTGGGTGTTGGTGGGCGTCCCGATGATCACCGCGTCGATGGACGCGTCCTCGAACGCGTCCTGGGGGTCCAGGCTCCAGCGGGTGCCGTGGGTCGCGGCCAGAGACGTGGCGGCGGCCTCGATCGGGTCCACGACCAGGGCCAGCTCTGCCTCCGGGTGGGCGACGACGGAGCGGGCGTGGACCTGGCCCACGCGCCCGGCCCCCAGCATCGCGATGCGGAGCATGTGCACTGCCTCCTGACTGCTGGCGCTGCGCCCCTCGGGCGTCAACCGGCCTTGGCGTGAGATCCTCGCTGCTCGAGCTCGGCCCGGACGACCGCCCTGGGCGAACGACGCGAGGGTTGCGTCCCGAGGCCTGAGCGGTCTAGAGTGTAAACGATTACCCACGCCATTGCACCACCACGTCCGGCGCCGACAGGGCGGCCCTGGGCCACTGCAGCTCCCACGAGAGGAGGCCTCCGTTGTCCACCATCCGGCTGACGGTCGGACAGGCGATCGTCAAGTTCCTGGCGGCGCAGTACGTCGAGCGTGACGGCGTCGAGAGCCGCTTCATCGCCGGCGTCTGGGGGATCTTCGGCCACGGCAACGTCGCCGGCCTCGGTCAGGCGCTCGAGGAGCTCGGCGACGAGTGCCAGATGCCCTACTACCGCCCCCAGAACGAGCAGGCGCAGGTGCACCTCGCCGCCGCCTACGCGAAGCACAAGAACCGGCTGCAGACGTTCGCCTGCACGAGCTCGATCGGGCCCGGCGCCACGAACATGGTCACCGGCGCCGCGCAGGCGACGGTGAACCGGCTGCCGGTCCTGCTGCTCCCGTCGGACTACTTCGCGAACCGCCTGCCCGACCCGGTCCTGCAGCAGGTGGAGCACCCGGTCGAGCACGACGTGTCGGCCAACGACGCGTTCCGCCCGGTCAGCCGCTACTTCGACCGGATCAGCCGCCCGGAGCAGCTGCTGTCATCCCTGCCCGAGGCCTTCCGCGTGCTCACCGACCCGGCCGAGACGGGCGCGGTGACCGTGGCCCTGCCCGAGGACGTCCAGGCCGAGGTCTACGACTGGCCGGAGCGGTTCTTCGCCAAGCGCGTCTGGCACGTGCGCCGGCCCGTCCCGGAGCCCGCCGTCCTGGCCGAGGTGGCCGAGCTCATCCGCACGGCGCGGCAGCCGCTCATCGTCGCCGGCGGCGGGGCGATCTACTCCGGCGCCGAGGCGGCGCTCGACGCCTTCGCCACCACCTTCGGCATCCCGGTCAGCGAGAGCCAGGCGGGCAAGGGCGTCCTGCCCTGGAACCACCCCCTGAACGTGGGCCCGGTCGGGGCGGCGGGCGGCCTCGCCGCCAACCGCCTGGCCAAGGAGGCGGACCTCGTCATCGCCATCGGCACCCGCATGGGCGACTTCGTCACCGCGTCCAAGACGGCCTTCCAGAACGAGGACGCGACCTTCGTCGGCATCAACCTCAACGGGTTCGACGCCAACAAGGTGCGCGCCGTCGCGCTGGTGGCCGACGCCCGAGAGGCGCTGCTCTCGCTCACGGCGGCGCTGGCCGACCACCCCGGCACCAGCCAGGCCTACCGCGACCGGATCGGCGACCTGAAGGAGGAGTGGGACGCCCGGGTCGACTTCCACCGGCGGCCCGGCGGCGATCCGGGCGACCTCGCCCAGCCCGAGGTCATCGGCATCGTCAACGACGCCGTCGGCGGCCACGCCACGGTCGTGTGCGCGGCGGGCTCGCTGCCCGGCGACCTGCTCAAGCTGTGGCGGCCCGAGGACAGCAAGGCCTACCACCTCGAGTACGGCTACTCCTGCATGGGCTACGAGATCCCGGCCGGCATCGGCGTCAAGATGGCCGAGCCCGAGCGCGAGGTGGTCGTCGCCATCGGCGACGGGACCTACCTGATGCTGAACAGCGAGATCGTCACCGCGGTCGCCGAGGGCGTGAAGATGACCGTGGTCGTGTTCGACAACCACGGCTTCCAGTGCATCAAGGACCTGGCCTGGAGCTGCGGCGTGCCCCAGTTCGGCAACGAGCTGCGCTTCCGCGAGGGCGGCACCGGGCGCCTGACCGGCGGCTACATCCCGGTGGACTTCGCCAAGCACGCCGAGGCGATGGGCGCGATCGGGGTCACCGCGCACACCGAGCAGGAGATCCGCGACGCGATCGCGGCCGCCCGCACGGCGGACCGCACGACCGTGATCCACGTCTACGTCAACCCCGACAAGCGAGCCCCGGGCTACGAGAGCTGGTGGGACGTCCCGCCGGCCGAGGTCAGCGGGTCGGACCTAGTCGTCGCGGCCCGCGCGCGGTACGAGCAGGCCGCGGCGCTCCAGCGGGAGGAGCTCGCCTAGGCACGTCGCGACGGGCACCGCTCGTCGCACGAGGGAGGTATCCGGATGCGGATCGCCACCGCGATCGTCAACTGGAACAGCCCGGACATCCCGGACGTGTTCCCGTGGATGCCGTACGGCGAGGCGCTCGACCGCATGGTCGAGGCCGGCTACGACGCCACCGAATGGGGCCCGTCGATGCCGACGGACCCCGACGAGCTCCGGGAGGCCCTGGGCAGCCGGGGCCTGGACCTGGTCGGCGCGTTCGTGGGGCTGGGCTTCCGGGACCGCGACCGCTGGGACGCGGAGCTCGAGCGGGCGCTGGGCATCGCCGACTTCCTCACCAAGAACGGCGGCAGGGTGCTGATCGCCGCGGAGGCCGGCGACGACCGGCGCCGCGGCGAGGCGGGCCACGTGGACGAGTCCCGCGGGCTGACCGACGCGCAGTGGCGGAACCTGGCGGGCGGGCTGCAGGAGCTGGCCCGCCGGCTGAGGCCCCTGGGCATGACGCTCGCGTTCCACAACCACGTGGGGACCTACGTCGAGACGCCGGCCGAGACCGCGCGCCTGCTCGACGAGACCGACCCGGACCTGGTGGGGTGGTGCCTCGACATCGGCCACCTGGCCTTCGGCGGCGGCAACGCGATCGACCTCCTGCCGGGGTACGCCGACCGGGTCCGCCACGTCCACGCGAAGGACGTGGACCCGGACGTGCTGGCCCAGGCGAGGGCCGGGGGCTGGTCCTTCGGCCAGGCGCTGGCCCACTACATCTTCCCGCCCCTCGGCCGGGGCATGGCCCGGATCCCGGAGGTCGTCGAGGCGCTGCAGCGGGTCGGGTACGACGGCTGGTACGTCATCGAGCAGGACACCGCGCCCGACCCGACGGCGACGGCGCGCGCCAACCGCGTCTACCTCGAGGGCCTGCTCGGGGCCTGAGTCGCGCCGTCCCGCCGCCTCTGCGCCTCTGCGCTGCCGCGCGCTCCGCCGCCCTGCGCCGCACCGCCGCGCCCGCCGCCGCGCCTCGCCGCGCGCCTCCGCCCGGCGCGCGGTTGGTTCCGCTATTCGCGAACGATCGCGATTCGCCGGGACGTAGCACCCCAGCTGGTCCATGGGCCGGCCTCGCGCCGCGGGGTGGGGTCTCCGCCCGACCCTCGATTCCGGGTCGTTCACGAATCGCGGAACGATCTTGGGCCCCGCCCAGCAGCACCCGGCCTCCGCACGAGCCAGGCACCGACCCAGCCGCACCGGCCGCCCGCACGGGCCAGGCACCGACCCAGCCGCACCGGGCTCGGCACCGACCCAGCCGCGCCGGCGGCCCGCACGGGCGGCCCGGACCGACCCAGCCGCACCAGCGGCCCGCACCGGCCTCGGCACGGGCGACCCGCCGCGCGTCGGAGGGAGGGCGGCCTGCCGGAGATCCCCGCCACCCGCAGCCGTCCCCAACTCCCCAGTAGTTCCGCGATTCGTGAACGACCCTGAACCATGTGGTCTTTGGGAGGGCTCCCGGGAGGCCCGCTCGGCCCGCTCTCAGCCGCTGAACGCGGTCGCCACCACGGGGAACAGCACCATCGTGGCCACGGTGGCCACCGAGAGGGCGTCTGTCACGTAGGCGTGCTCGCTGTCGGTGGCCCGGCCGCCCATGTACAGCGGGATGACGAATGGCGGCGGCAGGACGGCCATCGTCAGGACGGCGGCCCCGAACAGGCGGTCGAGCCCCAGCACGCCCTCCACGACCAGGCGGTCGAAGGCGATGGCGAGCACGATCCACACGGCGAGGCGCAGCGCGATGGTCACCGTCGGCCGCCGCAGCGCGCCCGGCCGGAGCGCCGTCGAGTAGCCGATGACGAGCGCGATGAGCGGCGTCGTGCAGGCGGCCAGCAGGCCCAGTGCGGCGGGGATGGAGGCCAGGAGCGGCGACGCGTCGAACAGGCCGCCGAGGCCCACGACGTGCCCGACGAGGCCGCCCAGGATGGCGAGGATGACTGGCGTCTTGAAGAAAGACCGGGCCGTCGCGCCCAGCCCGGGTCGCACGCCGGTGGACCGGCGAACGAGCACTGGCGCCAGGACGAAGAACACGAACAGGACCTGGCCCAGGTCGATGATCCCGAACCGGTACAGGTTGTCCTGCCCGAAGACCCCCGCGTAGATCGCGTAGCCGAGCATGCCGGCCTCGAACCCGGTCATCAGCGGGCCCGTGTACGGGGAGCGTGCGCCCATCGGACGCGCGAGCAGCGGACCTGCGGCAAGCATGACCAGGCAGGCGCTGAACACGATCGCGATGATCGGCAGGAAGCGCGCCTCGAGGTCCACCCGCAGGAACGTCAGGAACAGCGCCGACGGCAGGGTCACCGTCAGGACCAGCCGGCGCAGATCGCCGATCGTCGACGGCCCCAGCCAGGCGCGCTGGCGCAGGACCGCGCCGAGGGCGACCAGCAGCAGGACCGGCAGGACCCGACCGAGGGCGTCGAGGACTGGGCTCATGGCAGCGGAGCGCGGGGCCGGGCGGACCGGCCCTGAGCGCGTTGCTCTCTAGAACAGGCCGACGACGTTGCCGTCCGCGTCGATGTCGATTCGCTCGCCGCCGGGGCGGGAGTTGAGGCCGGGCATCGTGCGCATGTCGCCCAGGATCGGCGTGATGAAGCCGGCGCCGGCGTAGAGGCGGACCTCGCGGACGGGGATCCGGAAGCCCTTCGGCGCGCCCAGCAGCTTCGCATCGTGGGAGAGCGAGTACTGCGTCTTCGCCATGCAGACGGGCAGGTGCGAGTAGCCCATCGCCTCGTAGGAGGCGAGCTGCTTGGCCGCGGCCGGCAGGTAGTCCACGCCGTCGGCGCCGTAGATCTTGGTCGCGATCGCCTCGATCTTGTCGCGCAGCGGCATCTCGTCGGGGTACAGGAAGTGGAAGTCGGGCGCGCCCGCCTCCGCGGCGGCCCAGACGGCCCGCGCGAGGTCCTCGGCGCCCCTGCCGCCGTCGACGAAGTGGCGCGCCTCGACCGCGTCGCGGGCGCCGGCCGCCAGGGCGACCTCCTTGATCGCCGCGATCTCCTCGGGCGTGTCGGTCGGGAAGATGTTGATCGCCACCACCACCGGCACGCCGTAGGAGCGCACGTTCTCGATCTGCTTGGCGAGGTTCTCGGCGCCGCGCCGAACGCCGTCCGGGTTGTTCTCGAGCAGCGCCGGGTCGAGTGGCTTGCCGGCCACGATCCGGCCCACGCCGCCGTGCATCTTGAGCGCGCGCACCGTGGCCACGATGACCGCCGCGTCGGGCCGCAGCCCCGAGGCGCGGCACTTGATGTCGAAGAACTTCTCGGCGCCCATGTCGGCGCCGAAGCCGGCCTCCGTCACCAGGACGTCCGAGCTGGCCAGGGCCGCGCGGTCGGCGATGATGCTGTTGTTGCCGTGGGCGATGTTGGCGAACGGTCCGCAGTGGACGAACGCGGGGCCGCCCTCGAGGGTCTGCATCAGGTTCGGCTTGAGGGCGTCCTTGAGCAGGACCGCCATCGCGCCCGCGACCTTGAGGTCCTCGGCGGTGATCGGCGTGCCGTCCTTGCGGGTGGCCAGCACGATCCGGCCCAGGCGAGCGCGCAGGTCCCGCAGGTCCTTGGCCAGGGCCAGGATCGCCATCACCTCGGACGCCACGGTGATCACGAACTGGGTCTGGCGCGGATAGCCGTTGTCCTTGCCGCCGAGGCCCACCACGATCTCGCGCAGGGCGCGGTCGCTGATGTCCACGACCCGCGGCCAGAGCACGTTGTTGGCGTCGATGCCCAGCTCGTTGCCGTGGTGGACGTGGTTGTCGATGAACGCCGCCGCGAGGTTGTGCGCCGCGCCGATCGCGTGGGTGTCGCCGGTCAGGTGGAGGTTGAAGTCCTCCATCGGGATGACCTGGCTGTAGCCGCCGCCCGCGGCGCCGCCCTTGATGCCGAACACGGGCCCGAGCGACGGCTGGCGCAGCGCCACGGTCGCCTTCTTGCCGATCTTGTTGAGGCCCTGCGCGAGGCCGACGGTGGTGGTGCTCTTGCCCTCGCCCAGCGGGGTGGGGGAGATGGCCGTCACCAGCACGTACTTGCCGCGCGGGCGCTCCGCCTCGAGGCGCTCGATGCCCTCGACAGTGATCTTGGCCTTGGCGCTCCCGTACTGCTCGACCTCGTCGTCGCGGTAGCCCAGGTCGTGGGCGACGTCGAGGATGGGACGGGGCTTGACCGCGCGGGCGATCTCGAGGTCGGTCGGGAACGGCATCTAGTTGGCCTCCGGAGCGGGGACTGCGAGGGAGTGGGCACCCAGCGGGATGCTGCCCGTTGCCTTCGCCCGGGCGGCCTCGACGAGGTGCGTGAGCAGGATGGCGTTGGTGAGGGGTCCGACACCGCCGGGGACCGGGGTGATCGCGGACGCGACGCGCGCCGCGCTCTCGAAGTGGACGTCGCCGACGAGCTTGCCCTCGACGACGTTGATGCCGACGTCCACGACGACGGCGCCGGGCTTGAGCATGTCGCCGGTGACGAAGTTGGCCCTGCCGATGGCGACGATCACGATGTCCGCCGTCCGGAGGATGGACGGCAGGTCGGCGGTCTTGCTGTGGCAGACCGTGACCGTGGCGTTCTCGCGCAGCATCAGCAGGGCCGCGGGCTTGCCGATCACGTTGGACCGCCCCACCACGACGCAGTGCCTGCCCGAGATCGGGATGCCCGACTGCTTGAGGATCTCCACGCTCGCATGGGCGGTGGCGGGCAGGAAGCCGTCGTAGCCGAGCGAGAGCAGCCCGGCGTTGAGCGGGTGGATGCCGTCGATGTCGCGCATGGGGTCCAGGGCGTCGATCACCGCCCGCAGGCCGACGCCCTTGGGGAGGGGCTGCTGGACGATGATCCCGGCGATCGCCGGGTCCGCCTGGAGGCCGCGGAGCGCCCGGCTCACGTCCTCCTCCGTGGACTCCGCCGGCAGTTCGACGAGCCGGTCGCCGATGCCCACGAGGCGGCAGCCGTCGAGGATCTTGTGGAGGTACACGAGCGAGGGGGCGTCCGCGCCGACGACCAGCACCGCCAGAGCCGGCTGGTACCCGAACTCCGCCCGGAACCCGGCGACGTCCGCGGCCACCTGCTCCCGGATGGCGGTGGCCACCGGGCCTCCCCGCAGCAGCCGCGGGCCCTCGTCCATCAGGCCGGTCATGCGTGGGGCGTCCGCGCCTGCGTCGGGACTGTCGTCACGGTCGAACCTCTCGAACTCGGCAGCGCCTGACTGCCGCCGAGCGCGAACGACGTGCTCGCGGCACAGCGGTCAGGGGACGTCCCAACGATGTTACCCTATAGGTATAGGGTAGAGAAGGGCGCGAGATGAGGGTCGTTCGGACCGCGGAATCGGGGAACGTCGGCCATGTCCGCTAGCCGCGGGCGACCCGGCGCGTCCGCCGTCGGCGCGGCACTCCCTGCGGAGGACGCGGCGCCCCGCATTGCGCGCGACTCGTTCGAGCCCGCCTACGCCCAGCTGGCCGGCATCCTGCGCGCGAGGATCGTGCGCGGCGAGTTCCAGGCGGGCGACCGGCTCCCGACCGAGACCGAGCTCGTCGCGACCTATGGCCTGAGCCCGATGACCGTCCGGCGGGCGATCAAGGTCCTGCTCGACGAGCGCGCCGTGAGCACGGTCCCGGGGCGCGGCACCTTCGTCGAGGCGGCGACCATCCAGGCCGCGGCCTTCGACCTCGGCTCGTTCCACGCCCTGCTCGCCGATCCCGCCACCAATATCCGGGTGCTGGAGACCCGCGTCGTGTCCGCCAGCGGACGGCCGGCGGCGATGCTGGGCGTCGCGCCCGGGACCCCGGTCACCATGATCCGGCGGCTGCTGCTGCGGGGCGAGGAGCCGCGGCTCTACCACCGCCAGTGGCGGATCGCCGACCCCGGCCACCCCGACGTGGACGCCGAGCTCGGGGTCGCTGGCCTTCGGGACCTGTTCGAGGGTCGGGTGGGCGTCGGGCCGAAGCGCGGGCGGCTCAGGCTGTACGCATCGGCACTGCGGGGCGAGGAGGCGCGCCGGCTCGGGTCCGAGCTGGGCCACCCGGCGTTCGTGCTCGAGCACCTGTTCTTCGGCTTCGACGACCGGCCCCTGAGCTGGGGCCTGTTCGTGTCCCGCGGCGAGGACCTCCACTTCGAGACGACGGTCGGGTTCGCCCCGGCGCCGGGCGCAGGCTGACGGGCGGCGCGGGCCGGCGGCCCCGAGGGCGACTGGGCGGCTCGGAGCCCCGCCGGGTCCCCGCTACTCGCTGAACGCGGCCCGGAACGCCTCCATGGCCGCCACGGGATCGCCCGAGGCCTTGGCCTCGAGGCCCACGACGCCGGTGTAGCCCTGCTCCTTGAGGGCGACCGCCACGGCGTGCCAGTTGACCTCGCCCGTGCCCGGCTCCATGCGCCCGGGAACGTCGGCCACTTGGACCTCGCCGATGTACTTGCCGGCCCGCGCGCACAGCTCGATCAGGTTTCCCTCGCCGATCTGGGCGTGGTACAGGTCGAGCATCATCCGAACCCCCGGCCGGTCGAGCGTGCCCACGAGCGTGAGCGTGTCCGCGGCCCGCCCGAAGGGGGTGCCCATGTGGTCCACGTGCAGGTTGAGGTTCTCGAGGCAGAACACCACCCCGTTGTCCTCGCCGAGGGTGGCGAGCCGCTCCAGCGTCCGGTAGGCGTTGAGCCACATCTGGCCGGTGACCCGCTCCTGGGGCCGGAGGGGGAGGCCGTTGCGCGAGCCGTCGAGCTCGGCGCCGTGGACGACCAGGCGCGGGCAGCCGATGACCTTGCTGGCCGCGACGGCCTGCTCGGCGGTCTCGAGCAGCACCTTGCCGCCGTCGGCGTCGTACAGGTCGCCGTGGATGTAGCCGGTCATGGTGGACCAGGTGGCGCCCAGCGCGGCGAGCGCGGGCAGGTCCTTCTGCGTCCAGTCCCACATCTCGACTTGGAAGCCGAGGTCGCTGATGCGCTTGACGCGCTCCAGGTACGGCACGTCCAGCCAGAACATCTCGGTGGTGACCGCGAGCGGGAACATGGGCGTGGCCATGTCGTGTGTCCCTTCCTGGCCGCCGAGCGGCGCTCCTTGCAGCTGGTTCGCCTGAAATCGATTACAGCGACGGCGACCCTACCCCGCGCCGCCGCTGGGCGTCAAGGGGCAGGAACCCTGGCGGCCAGAGCCGCTCGGCGGGCGAGCGAACCGACCGGCCTCGCACGCCGGCCGCTCGGCGGTCGAACGACGTGACCGAGCTGGCGTCCCTTCCACCCGGCTGGCGAACCGCGTGGTGTGCCCGGCGTGCTGTTCACCCGCCTAGCGGACGACCCTGGCGGGCGGCCATGCACGGGGCGCTGCGGATGGATGCACCCCCGGCGCCTTGGTGTGAGGACGCGGGCGGCGGCGATCCCCGGGCGTGCCCGACCGCCCTGCGCAGGCCCCTGACGCGGTCATCGCCGCCACCGCCGCCAACGGCTGCCCGGTAGAGTTCACGCTGAAGGACATCAGCACCTGCCGCTCCGACCCGCGCCGGCTCTGGGAATGGTGCGAGATCGCCGAGCGCAAGACGCGAACCTAGGACCAGTCGCCGACGGGTCGTCCCGCTCGCCGGATCTCAGCACGAGCCAGCAGCGCACCCAGGAGACCCGCATGTCAACGGCCGAGCGCATCCCGTTCACGATCATCGGCGAGAACGTCCACGCCACCCGCAGCTTCGCCCGCCAGGGCAAGAACGTCGTGACGGTGGACGGCGTGGAGGCGGTCGCGTTCAAGGACGCGGCCACCGGGGCGGACCGCACCTGCCCCATCTGCACGCCGGTCGCGGAGTCGGCCGAGTTCGCCAAGAACAAGGTCAAGCACATCCGCAACGCGCTGCTGCTCGGCCTGGGCGGCGACCGGGTGCTCGAGGCGAGGCTGACCGGCGACGTCTCGCCCGAGGCGGCGCAGGCCGGCCGCGACTACCTGGTGGCGGCCGCGCTGCGCCAGGAGCGCAACGGCGCCCACTGGCTCGACGTGAACGTGGACGAGATCAGCCCCGACGAGGGGGTCCGGGTGGCCGCGATGGAGTGGCTGGTGCGGCTCCTCGAGGGCGCGGCCGGGGTGCCGCTGTCGCTCGACAGCAGCTCCATGCCCGTGCTCGAGGCCGGGTTCCGCTCGTCGACCCGGCCGCGGGGCCCGCTGATGCTCAACTCGGCGTCGGCGGAGCGCCCCGAGGCGCTCGACCTCGCGGCGGCCAACGGCGCGGCGGTGGTCCTGTCCGCGGCCGGCGTGGGCGGGCTCCCCAGCACCGTCGAGGGCCGGGTGGCCAACGCGAACGCGATCTTCGCGCAGGCGCTGGAGCGGGGGATCGCCCCGTCCGACTGCCACGTGGACCTGCTGGTCCTGCCAGTGGGCGTGGACAGCGAGGCGGGCAACGGCTTCCTGGGGGCCGCGCGGCGGTTCCGGGACGAGCACGGGCCCGACGTGCGCCTGACCGGCGGCCTGTCGAACGTGTCCTTCGGGCTGCCCAACCGCAAGCTGGTCAACGACGCGTTCCTCGCGCTCGCGATGGACGCCGGCGTGGACTCGGGGATCGTGGACCCCAACGTCATCAGCCCGGAGCGGGTGCGGGCCATGGACCGCACGGCGAAGCCGTTCAGGATGGCCGCGGACGTGCTGACCGGCGTGGACCTGTTCGCGATGGAGTACCTCACCGCCCACCGCGCGGGCGAGCTCGGCGGGGACTGACGGCGGGCGGCCGATCCTCGATGATGGCGCGAACCGCAGTCCCGGAGTTCTCCCGATGTCCGAAACCGACCTGACCACCGCCCCCGGCCTCGAGGCGTGGATCGCCCGCGGCCGCGAAATGGCCGAGCGCGAGGACCGCGCCCGCGCCGTGGCCCGGGGACGCCGCTTCGACACGATCGCCGTCCACGGCCTGTACGACCACCTGGCGGCGGCAGCCAACCAGGGGGCGATCATCGAGCCCGCGTACCTGGCCCCCGCCCAGCACTTCGCCGACAGCGAGGAGCTGGAGGCGGCGCTCGGCTATCTCATGCCTGCCTGGGGCTACACGCGGATCGCGAACCCCACCACGCACTACCTCGAGGAGACGCTCGCCCTGCTCGAGGCGTACGGGACCGGGCTCACCGCGGCCACCGTCGCCACGGGGTCGGGCATGGCGGCCGTGCACCTCGCGACCAACGCCCTGCTGGCCGCAGACCCGGCGCGGCCCGGCGCGGTGCCCAACCTCGTCGCTTCCGCCAAGTGCTACGGCGGCACGTTCATGCTGTTCTCGGCGCGCTACGCCGCCGAGCGGGGGATCGACGTGCGCTGGGTCGCCGATCCGCTCGACGCGGACGCCTGGGCGGCCGCGATCGACGGGGACACCCGCTTCCTGTACGCGGAGGTGCCGTCGAACCCGGCGGTCGCCGTGGTGGACATCCCGGCCCTGGCGGCCCTCGCGCACGGGCACGGGATCCCGCTGCTCGTGGACGCGACGGTCGCGACGCCCGCCTGCCTGCGGCCGCTGGGCCTGGGTGCGGACGTGGTTATCCACTCCCTGTCGAAGGCCATCGGGGGGTCGGGCCTCGCGATCGCCGGGGCCGTCACCGCCCGCCACGACATCCCGGCCCGCGTGGGGCCGGACGAGCTGCGCGCCGACTTCGCGACCCACCTCAAGCTGCTCCCCGGGCGCGACCTGGGGCCGGCGCTCTCGCCGTCGTCCGCGCTGGCCCTGCTGTCGGACCTGCGCACGCTGCGCCCGCGCATGGACGCCTGGAGCCGGTCCACGCTGGCCGTGGCGGAGTTCCTCGAGGCGCACTCGGCCGTGGCGCGGGTCTGGTACCCGGGCCTCGCCTCGCATCCGGGCCATGCGGTGGCGGCGCGAGACTTCTCGCTCGCCGACGGCGACGCCGAGGGCCGGCCGGTCGCGCGCTACGGGTCGCTGCTGGCGTTCACGCTCAAGGGCGGGCTGCCTGCCGCCCGCTCGATGTACGACCGGCTGTCGCTGGTGTTCCGGGCCACCGACCTCGGCCGGGTCAAGAGCGTGGCGACGATCCCGTCCATCTCCACGCACCAGCAGCAGGGCGAGGAGGGGCGCGCCACCGCCGACATCGACGAGGGGCTCATCCGGCTGTCGGTCGGCGGCGAGCACCCCGACGACGTGATCGCGGACCTGGCCCAGGCGCTCGACCTGGGCTAGGGTGAACAGTCCCCGAGTTCTCCCGACACCTGGTGCCCGCCTGACCGGGTGAGCGGTGGCGCCACGTCGCCATGCTTGTCGTGTTCGAAGCGATGAGCAG
>JAJYLZ010000069.1 GCA_021787395.1 Chloroflexota bacterium | reverse complement strand
CGCGCCGCGCGCCTGGCGGCGGGCCTCGAGGCCCGTGGCGCCGTGCCCGCGCCCGGCGATCGGCTCCGGTTCCGGGCCCTGGCCCGCGCCGCAGCCGGATCCGGCGACCCGGCGCCCGGCGCCCCCGTCTCGCGGGTGTCCCGCGCCCTGCTGCCGCAGATGCCGGTGGGCGCGTGGCGGGAGCGGCGGCGGCGGAACCTCGAGATCCTGGCGGACGCAGTCCCGTCGGCTCGCGGCGTGCGCGTCCTGGCGGCGCCGCCGGGAGCGGTCGCCTTCGCGCTCACGCTCGTGTTCGACGACCCCGCCGCGCGTTCGGCCGCGCAGGCCGCCCTGGTCGAGCGGGCCGTGGCGCCGGCGGTCCTGTGGCCGCTCGACCCGGCCCGAGACTGGGGCGCCGGGCCAGCCGACGCCGACCTGTCGCGACGCATCCTGTCGGTCCACGGGGACCAGCGCCTCGACGCCGACGACGCGCGCCGCCTCGCCGACCTCCTGCGGGCAGCGCTCCACGCGGTCCTCGGCCGCTGACGGGGTCGGGCCTCGCGCGCCACGTCCCGCGTGACATGATCCCGCCGTGACGATATGGGAGGTCGCCGCGCTCGCCGGCGCGACGTTCGGCGCGGCGCTCATCCACGCCACGACGGGGTTCGGGTTCGCCCTGTTCATCATGCCGCCGCTGGCGGCCCTGCTCGGGCCGGTTGACGCGGTGGTCGTGTCGACCCTGCTGGGGACGGTCTCGAACTCCCGGATCCTCGCCGGCGCCTGGCGCCACGCGGACTGGCGGCAGTGCCTGCCGATGCTCGCCGGCGCGGCCGTCGGGATGCCGGTCGGGCTGGCCGTGCTGCTCGCCGCGCACCCGCGGGCCCTCCGCGCCGCGATCGCGCTGGTCGTGCTCGCGTCCACGCTGGCGATCGCGCGGGGCCGGCCGATCCCGTGGCGCGGCCGGGCCGCGGAGCTGGGCGTGGGGCTGCTCAGCGGCGTGCTCAACACCAGCACCAGCACCAACGGCCCGCCCGTGGTCCTGTACCTCCACGGGATCCGCATGGAGCCGGCCCGGTTCCGGGGGACGCTCGCCGCCTACTTCACGGCGAGCAGCGCGATCGCGCTCGTCCTGCTCGCGGCCGGGGGCACGATCGGGGCGCGGACGATCTGGCTCGCCCTGGCCGGCCTCCCCGCCCTGCTGCTCGGCTACGCGATCGGCGTGCGGGCCTTCCGGCGCATCGACCCGATCCGCTTCCGGCACCTCGTCATCGCGATCCTCGTCGTGACCGCGGTGGTCTCGCTCGCCAGCGCGGTGGGCGGCGGCTGAGGGGGCCCGGGGCGCGGTCGGGCGCCGGTCCCGGATGACCATCGGGGCCTTGCGCCCGCGCAGCCCGCTGCCGACGATGCGGCCATGACCCGACCCCGCCTCTACCTCGTCCGCCGCGGCGAGACCGACTGGAACGCCGAGGGGCGGCTCCTGTCGTTCACCGACGCTCCGCTCAACGCCGCCGGCGAGCGGCAGGCGGCCGCACTGGCCGCGGAGCTCGCGGGGGTCCGCTGGGACCGCGCCGTCTCGTCGCCGCTCATCCGCGCCCGCCGGACCGCGGAGGTCGTCCTCGCCGCGCGGCCGGACGCGCCGCCGCTCCAGATCGACGGCCGCCTGCGCGAGATGGACTTCGGCCCCTACGAGGGCTGGTCGGAGGCGGACCTGGAGGCCGACCCGGTGGCCGCGACGAGGCGGCGGGACGGCGCGCAGATCCCGGGCGTGGAGCCGGAGGAGGACGTGGCCGAGCGCGCCCGCTCCTTCCTCGCCTCGATGGACGGCGTCGGCGGCGCGACCCTCGTCGTCGGCCACGGCAGGACGCTGCGGATCCTCATGGCCGCGGCCCTCGGCCTGCCGCCGTCCTTCGCCCAGTCGCTCCGCATGCGCAACTGCCGCCCGGCGGTCCTCGAGCCCGGGCCGAGGCCGCTGCTCCTGGCGCTCAACGCCGGCGACCCCTCGTTCGAGGCGCGCGCCCCGTTCTGATCAGACCGGCTCGCCGCCGTTGGGGCGTGGCAGGTTCCAAGGCGCTCGGTGGGCGTCCACGGCGGCCTGGACGCCGCCCCCGGGCGGCTTCGGGTGCGCGGCCTTGAGGCGGGCGATCTCGATCCCGAGCAGATCCCGCCCGGCCTCCAGGTCTCGGCCCGCCACGCGCGTCGTGACCACCCGCATCGCCACCGGGAGCGCGCCCTCGCCGAAGCGGGCCCGGAACCGCGCCGGGAAGCCCAGCCGGAGCTGCCGCACCCGCTCGGGCAGGCCGTCGTCGCCGGGCGCCGCGACTAGGAGGAACTCGTCGCCCCCGTCGCGCACCGCCACCGCGCCCGGGACCGCGGCGAGCTCGGACGCGAGGAACCGCAGCACCTCGTCGCCGGCGGCCATGCCGAAGGCGTTGTTCCAGTCGCCGAAGCCCGCGAGGTCGAGGAAGGCCAGCTCGACCGGGGCGCCCGCGAGGGACGGGACCTCCGCGAACAGGCGGGCGAGGTCGGCGAGGTAGCCCAGGAACGGCAGGCCCGTCCGCCGATCGCGCTGCTCGACGGCGAGCCCGGGCCAGCGGAACCGGGCCGGGAACGGCCGCGACAGTCGCTCAGCGAGCTCGTCCGCGGCCAGCGTCAGCCAGGCGGCCTCCGGGCCCATCGCGACGAGCGCGCCGTCCGGACGCCGGCGGGCGTCGATCCACCTGAGGGTCGGCCCCGGGTCCCACGCGGGCTCCAGACCGCCGAGCAGGTCGGCCGCGACCAGGGTGGTGAGCGGATCGGGCGGCTCGTCCGCGTCGCCCCACGCGCCGTCGGGGCGCGACCGGCCGGCCACCCAGGCCGCGAGCCTCCCCGCCAGCCGCTGGCGGCCGCCGAGCGCGAGCAGCCCGGCGGCGAGCTGCGCCGACACCGAGACGAGCGGCCGCTCGTGGAACGGGAAGCGGCTGCCCGTCCCCACGCCCCCCGCCGCCTCGGCCCGGGCGGCGTACCCGTCCGCGAGCGCGAGCGCGAAGGGGTGCAGGAGGCGGAGCGCCCGGGGGCGGCGGGCGAGCTGCCACAGCGCCCAGGTGTCGGTCCAGGCGTGGTTCATCTCGGCGTACCGGGCGAAGTCCCGACGGGCGACCGGGAGGACGACTGCGAGCACCTTCGCCGCGGCCTCGTCGCCGCCATCCGCGAGCCGGCCGAGCAGCTCCGCCGAGTCGGCGAGGACGGGCGACAGGACGAGCGAGGCGGTGAACCGGCCGGGTTCGCGGCGGCAGACCTCGTCCTCGGACGGGCGCCACGCCCGCCACTCCGCCCGGGGCGGGACGTGGGCGGGCAGCGGCGTGAAGCGCGCGTCCACCCAGAAGGGGTAGCGGTTCAGGCTGTCGGGGTTCACGCTGAGTCGGTCCACCTGCCCGAGCCACTCGGCGGCGAGGGCGCGCGCGGGCCGCTCGTCGGGCAGCGCGGCCAGGGCGACGGCAGCGCCGAACAGCGGCTCGGAGCGGAAGTCGAACGCCGGCGCAGGATCCTCCACGCCCCGATCATGTCCGCCGGCGGGGCCCGGTGCCATGCCCCCGAGGTCCTGTATCGCGCCGTCCTGGCACGCGACGGCTGAGCCGCCCCCCCGCGCCGGGTCGAGGTTCTCCCAGGCTGCCCCCCCCGGCTGGAGCCCCGATCCGGGCCGCGGCATACACTCGCGGACGTGTCCGCCGCCCAGGCCGCGCCCGCCGCCGTCGAGCTCCAGAGCGTGTCGCGGAGCTTCGGGGCCGTTCGCGCGGTGGACGGCATCGACCTGCGCCTCGAGCTCGGGGAGATCGCCGCCCTCTTGGGCCCGAACGGCGCCGGCAAGACCACCACCATGGACATGATCCTCGGGCTGGGGCGGCCGGACCGGGGGACGGTCAGCGTGCTCGGGATGCCGCCGGCAGCGGCGGTCTCGCGCGGGCTCGTCGGCGCCGTCCTGCAGACGGGTGGCCTGCTCAAGGACCTGACGGTCCGCGAGACCGTCCGGCTCACGGCCTCGCTGTACGGGGAGCCGCGGCCGGTCGAGGAGGTGCTCGAGCGGGCGGGCATCGCGCAGATCGGGGGGCGGCTGGTGCGGAACTGCTCGGGCGGGGAGCAGCAGCGGCTCCGGTTCGCCCTCGCGCTGCTGCCGGACCCGGCGCTGATGGCGCTCGACGAGCCGACGGCGGGCATGGACGTCGAGGGCCGCCGCGACTTCTGGTCCGCGATCCGGCGCGATGCGGAGCGCGGCCGGACCGTGCTGTTCGCGACCCACTACCTCGAGGAGGCCGACGCCTACGCCGACCGGGTCATCCTCCTGCGCCAGGGCCGGATCGTGGCGGACGGCACGGCGGCGGAGGTCAGGAGCCTGTCTGCCGGCCGGTCGGTCCAGGCCACCCTGCCCGGCGCCGACCGGGCGACGCTGGCGGGCCTGCCGGGCGTGCGCTCGGTGGAGCTCCGCGGCGACCGGGTGCTCATCCAGACCATGGACTCGGACGCCGTCGCGCGGTTCCTGCTGACCGCCACCGCCGCCCGGGACGTCGAGATCGCGACCCACAACCTGGAGGACGCCTTCCTCGCGCTGACGAGCGACGACGGGGCGTCGGCGGCCGCGCAGGGCGCGGTGGAGGCCCCCGCGCTGGAGGCGTCCGCGAGATGAGCGCGAAGGCCCCGACGAGGGCGCCCCTGGAGGCCCGTCCGGCGCCGCCCCTGGGCGGCTTCAACCTCACGTTCCTGGCGATCGAGATCCGGCGCCTGCTGCGGAACCGGCGCACGGTCGTGCTCCAGCTGGTCGTGCCGGTCATGCTGTTCCTGCTGTTCCGCAGGCGGGCCGCGGCGCTCGAGGCCACCGGGCTGACGACGGCGGGCACGATGATCGGGATCGCCGTGTACGGCGCGATGTTCGCGGCCACCTCGGGCGGCGCCATGGTCTCGGTCGAGCGCGGGCTCGGCTGGAGCCGGCAGCTCCGGCTGACCCCGCTGCGGCCGGCTGCCTACGTCAGCGTCAAGATCGCGACGGCGATGCTGCTGGGCGCGGTCTCGGTGGCGGTGGTCTACGCGGCGGGGGCGTTGGACGGCGTGGCCATGAGCCTGCCGACGTGGGCGGCGACGGGGATCCTCGCCTGGGCCGCCTCGGCCGTGTTCGCGGCCTTCGGGCTGTTCATGGGCTACCTGCTGCCCGCCGAGAACGTCATGCAGGTCATCGGCCTCGTGCTCGGCGTGCTCGGCGTCCTCGGCGGCCTGTTCCTGCCCGTGGACTCGCTGCCGCCGGCGATGCAGGCGATCGCCCGGTACATGCCGACCTACGGCGTGGCCGAGGTCGCCCGGTTCCCGCTGGTCGGCGGGGCCTTCGACCCCACCTGGCTCGTGAGCATGGTCGGGTGGACGGCCGCGTTCGTGGGCGGGGCGATGCTGCTGTTCCGGCGGGACACGCGGCGCGTCTGAGGGCCGGCCCGTCTGGCGGCGCAGGGGTCCATCGGGCCACGCCGCAGCGGAGCGGGCGGTTCTCGACCGCCGCTGCACCGACACGCGCTTCGAGCGAGGAGGCGGCGCCCCGGACCGGTGCCGCCTCCTCTCGTGCCGCTTGCCTCTTGACGCATTCGTTTGTCAACCCCTTGACATGGGGGTACAGTCCGGTCCCACGCGGCTTGTCAAGACTTGACAAGCCCGTACGCGTATCCGCCGGTTCGCCGGCGGACGCCGGGGACAGGAGCAGCGGTTGGCCGTCGGCGTCGTGGCCGAGATCAAGGGCCGGCTCCCCGTCGCGGACGTGGTGGGGGAGACCGTCCAGCTGAAGAAGGCCGGCACGACCCTCAAGGGCCTGTGCCCGTTCCACGGCGAGAAGACCCCCTCGTTCGTCGTGACGCCCGCGCGTGACACCTGGCACTGCTTCGGCTGCGGCAAGCACGGCGACATCTTCACGTTCGTCATGGAGCGCGACGGGGTCGGCTTCCCGGAGGCGCTCGCCCAGCTGGCGACCCGCGCCGGCGTCGAGCTCGACGAGCGCACCAAGCGCGAGGACGCCCGCAACGCCCGCCTGCGCGAGGTCATGGAGGCCGCGATCGCCTTCTACCACGCGGTCCTGCTGAACTCCAGGCAGGGCGCCCCGGCGCTCGAGTACCTGCACGGCCGCGGCTTCACCGACGAGGTGATCGAGCGCCAGCAGCTCGGCTGGGCGCCCGCCGGCTGGGACACGCTGGCCCGCACGCTGGCGTCGAAGCGGCAGGTGTCGCCGCAGGAGCTGCTCGACTGCGGCCTGGCCAGCCCCCGCCAGCGCGGCGGCGGCGTGTACGACCGCTTCCGCGAGCGCGTGATCTTCCCGATCCGCGACCAGAACGGCCACGCCGTCGGCCTCGGCGGCAGGGTCTTGGGCAAGGAGGGGGTGGGGGAGGACGGCCGCGACCGCGGGCCCAAGTACCTCAACTCCCCGGCGACCCCGCTGTTCGACAAGAGCCGCACGCTGTACCTCATCGACCGCGCCAAGTCGGCCATCCGCAAGACCGGCCAGGCGGTGATCGTCGAGGGCTACACCGACGCGCTGATGGCCCACCAGGCCGGCTTCGAGAACGTGGTCGCCAGCCTCGGCACCGCGCTCACGCCCCAGCAGGTGGCCCTGATCACCCGCTACGCGAAGCGCATCGCGCTCGCCTACGACGTGGACGCGGCCGGCGAGAAGGCGGGCACCTTCGGGGCGACCGCGCTCGAGGAGCTGATCCGCCAGCTGGCCCGCGACGACTCCGGCGTCGAGCTCGACGACGTGCGCGTGGTCCGGCTGCCCGAGGGCAAGGACCCCGACGAGGTGGTGCGCGACGAGCCCGACCGGTGGCGGGAGGAGGTCCGCACCGCCCGCCCGATCGTGGACCACCTGATCGACGTGCACGCGCGCGCGCACGACCTGCGCACCCCGGGCGGCCAGGCCCGCTTCGTGGACGCGGTGCTGCCGATCATCCGCAACCTGGCCAATCCGGTGCTGCGCGACGCCTACCTCGCCCGCGTGCGCCAGGTGAGCGGCGTGGAGGAGCGGACGCTGCTGGAGGCGATGCACCGCCCCTCCGCGCGCGAGGCGGCCGGCCGGGGCGGCGCCGACGGCCGGGACCGGTTCACCGCCGAGGCCGTGACCCGCGCGCCCGACGCGCTGCCCGTGACCGAGATCCTGCGCGGCGTGTCGCGCACCGAGCAGGAGCTGCTGCGGCTCGTGCTGCTGGTCCCCGAGGCGCACGACCGGGTGCTCGACGGGGTCGGCCCGGACCGCCTGCCGAGCCAGGTCGCCCGCGAGCTGTACCGGGCTGTGCTGCTCGCGCGCGCCCCCGACGATCGCGGCGTCCGGCCCGCCTGGTCGCTGTCCGGGGTGCTCGACGCCGCCGACCCGGAGAGCCGCGCGCTCGGCCAGGCGCTGGTGTCGCGCGAGGGGCCCAACCCGCGGGACCTCTCGGACCGCGCCCTCGCCTACGAGGTGGAGCGCCTCGTGCTTGAGCTCGACGACGCGGAGTGGCACGAGCGCTCCGCGTTCAACCGCGACGCCACCGCCGAGGCGGAGCGCGACGGCGACCGGGCGGCGGTGGACCGCCTCCTCCTCGAGCGTCGTCTCCTCAACGAGCAGCGCCGGTCGCTCGACCGGCGCCGCAACGAAACCCGCCTGCTCGGCCGAGCGGAGGTGTCAGCCCGCTGACCCGGCCCTCGCCGATCCTCGCCGTCAACCCCGAAACCCTCCAGCGTCCCAGAGCGTCCCACAGCGACACAACCGGAGGTCCCGCGACCATGACCGATCCCCTGGACAAGCAGCTCGTCGAGGCGGTCCTCGCCCGCCCGTCCCGGAGCCGGCGTGAGGCGGCCGAGGCGAAGCTCGCCGCCGCCCGCCCCGAGCGCGGCACCCCGGCGGCGGACGCCGACGCCGCGACCGACGACCTCATCGAGGAGGAGGAGATCGAGGTCGAGTTCGGTGCGGACCTCGAGCTCGACGCGGACGACGTCGAGGCGGGCGGGGCCGAGCTCTCGATCGAGCTCGTCGGCGCCGAGGCGGTCGAGGGCGTGCCGGTCCCGGCCGGCGTGGACGTGCCGTCGGGCCTCTCGTCGGTGGAGATCGACGAGCCCTCCGCCGAGGAGATTGAGTCGCTCAACGCCGACATGATCGGGATCGACGACCCGGTCCGGATGTACCTCAAGGAGATCGGCAAGGTCG
This sequence comes from Chloroflexota bacterium, assembly GCA_021787395.1. Lineage (GTDB taxonomy): Bacteria > Chloroflexota > Limnocylindria > Limnocylindrales > CSP1-4 > CAIXZV01. The sequence goes on along the minus strand of JAJYLZ010000069.1, from coordinate 7,676 downwards.
CCCTCCTCACCGCCGAGGAGGAGGTGGTCCTGGCCAAGGCGATCGAGCTGGGCGAGCAGATCATCGAGGAGCCCTGGAAGGCGGTCGTCTCGCTCCACGAGTGGACGCTCCACGAGACCGAGCGCAAGACTCGGACCGCCAAGCCGCAGCACCGCCTGCCGTTCGGGCCGGAGACCCACAAGATGGTCGCCGAGGCGATCGCCGCCCCCGAGGCGGCCGACCTGCTGGCGGCCCCGCCCGACTTCCACCTCGCCAAGGCGGGCAAGGACGCCCAGTCCGACGGCACCGTCGCCCTGCTCAAGGAGGCCAAGTCGCGCGTCGCGGCCTACGCCGACGCGCCCACGCCGGACAACTTCGTCGCCCTGCTCGACTGGTCGTACCACTCGGTCCACAACGGCGACCTCGACTCGCGGGACAACCCCGGCCTGCGGGCCATCTACACCTGGACCCGCGACGAGGTCGCGTTCCCGGCGCTCCAGCGCTGGGTCGAGGGCGGCCACGACCCCGACCTGCTCCGGCGCATGGGCTACGACCCGGAGGTGCCGCCGCAGACCAAGATGCGCGACCGCAAGGGCGAGGTCGTGCGGATCGGCCGCGACGCGCGCGAGCAGCTGACCTCGGCCAACCTGCGGCTGGTGGTCTCGATCGCCAAGAAGTACATCGGCCGCGGGATGTCGTTCCTGGACCTGATCCAGGAGGGCAACATCGGCCTCATCCGGGCGGTGGAGAAGTTCGACTTCGAGAAGGGCTTCAAGTTCTCCACCTACGCCACGTGGTGGATCCGGCAGGCGATCACCCGCGCGATCGCCGACCAGGCGCGCACGATCCGCATCCCGGTCCACATGGTGGAGACCATCAACCGGCTGATCCGCGTCTCCCGCCAGCTGCTCCAGGACCTCGGCCGAGAGCCCACGGTCGAGGAGATCGCGATGGCGATGACGCTCGGCTCGGAGAACGCGAACAAGATCTTCGCCGCGGTCGGCGGGCGGGACAACATCCTCTCGTTCGAGGTCCGGGGCGACAAGAACCCCAGCCTGCGCCTCGGACTGGGCGACGCGACCAAGGTGTTCATCGCGGAGCTGCTCGAGGAGGGCTTCGTGATCGAGCAGCAGGGGCACGACCTCGAGATCGAGCTGCCCAAGAAGAAGGAGAAGGAGGCCGACGCGGTCGTGGTGGTCACGCCGGAGAAGGTCCGCGAGATCATCAAGGTCAGCCAGGAGCCCGTGTCGCTCGAGACCCCGATCGGCGAGGAGGAGGATTCGCACCTCGGCGACTTCATCGAGGACCGGGGCGCGCTCGCCCCGGCCGAGGCCGCCAGCCACCAGCTGCTCAAGGAGCAGGTCGAGGCGGTGCTCGATTCGCTGACCGGCCGGGAGCGCCGGGTGCTCCAGCTCCGCTTCGGCCTCGAGGACGGGCGCGCCCGCACCCTCGAGGAGGTGGGCAAGGAGTTCAACGTCACCCGCGAGCGGATCCGCCAGATCGAGGCCAAGGCGCTCCGCAAGCTGCGCCACCCGTCCCGCAGCCGCAAGCTCAAGGACTACCTGGAGTAGCCGCCGCCGCCGCCCGATCCTGCGGCCGGCTACGCGCGGGCTGGACTCGCTGTGCCCGCTGCCCGCTGGGCGGGCACTCCAGCGCGCGCAGGCCCGCTGCCCGCTGGGCGGGCACTCCAGCGCAGATGCCCGCTGCGCGGTCAGCCTGACGCGCCGGGCGGGCCGCTGGCCCCCGCCCATGCCCCCGCCACGCTCCGATCTGCCCGCTGGGCGGGCACGCGCAACCGACTGCCCGCTGGGCGGGCACGTGCCGGCCGGGCGCACCCGCCACCTGCGCCCAGCCGACCCCAGGGCGCCTTCGCCCTCGCTCCACGACGGCGACGCAGACCCAGATAAGCGCCGCACAAGGGCAGGCCTCGATGATGCCCGCATGGCAGCCCGGACCTCCCGTCTCGACGCCGCGCGTGAGCGGGCGCATCGAAGCCTCGCCCTGGTCGGCAAGGAGCTCCGGCTCGCCCGTCGCTCGCACGGCCTGAGCCAGGCGTCGGTTGCCGCGGCCACCCGCCTACCGCGATCCAAGGTGAGTCGCGTCGAGTTGGGGCAGGACCCGGGTCTGTCGATTGCCGATGCCACCTCGCTGCTCGCCGCGGTCGGCCTGGACCTCGCCGTCCGCGCTTTTCCCGCGGGCGACCCGGCCCGGGACGCGGCCCACTCAGCCCTGCTCGAACGGCTTCGAGCACGCCTCCACCCGTCGCTCGACTGGAGGACAGAGGTGCCGCTGCCACTGCCGGGCGATCGGCGCGCGTGGGACGCCCAGATCGGCGGCGAGGGCTGGACGGTGGGTGTCGAGGCGGAGACGCACCCCGACGACCGACAGGCGCTCGAGCGGAGCGTGGCCCTCAAGGCCCGCGACGGCGGGGTGACGCTCGTGCTGGTCGTGCTGTCGAGGACGCTCGCCAATCGGCGGTTTGTCGAGCAGCACGCTGAGGAGCTGCGCCGAGCCTTCCCCGTGCCGGCCCGAGAGGCCCTCGGCGCCCTGGCTGCGGGAAGGCCGCCGCGCGGCAACGCGCTGGTGCTGCTCTGAGCGCAGTCGTCGGATGCATCCTCCGGCTCAACCGGGGCCGCCGCCCGCTGGGCGGGCACTCCAGCGCACGTGCCCGCTGCGCGGTCAGCCTGACGCGCGGGGCTGGGCTTCAGGCGCGGAGCAGACCCCGGCCGCGCGCCGTTGTGCCCGCTGGGCGGGCACGCGCAGCCGACTGCCCGCTGGGCGGGCACCTCCCGGCCGGCAACGCCGAGCGAAGCTGCGCGCAACCACGAACCCCGCGCGCACGCCCGCCGCCGCCGCCTCGCGATTCCGGCCGACCCGCTACGCTCGAGGGCATGACGCCGGCACTCCAGCTCTTCTTCACGCTCTCGGCCATGAACGTGGTCGTCGCGGCCCTCTCGACGCAGCTGATCGCGCGCGTCCTCGGCGGCCCGCGCCACCTCCTCGCGCACGTCGTCCCGATCTTGGCGAGCCTCGGCGGCTCGGGGCTCCTGGGCCACCAGCTCGGGGTCCACCTCGGCCCCAAGATGTCGCTCTACGGCTACGAGATCTCGCCCGTCGGCGACGTCGCCGTGGCCGTCGTGTTCGGGCTGCTCGGGGCGGCGGCCCAGGCGGCGGCCTGGCGCGCGCTGCGCAGGGGGTCGCGGGCAGCCTGATCCAGCCGTCCGCACCCGGGCCGTGCCCGCCCGGCCCGCCGCGTCAACCCGGCATCGACCCCGGCTCGTCGCCCGTCGCCACGGGCATCCCGGACCGCGACCAGTCGCTGTACGAGCCCTCGTAGAGGAGCGGGTCGGGCAGCCCGGCGACCCGCATCGCGAGCGCGTGGTGGCACGCGTTCACGCCGCTGCCGCAGGCCACCACGACGGGTCCGCCCAGCGACGCGAACCGGGCGTGCAGGGCCGCCGCCTCGAGGAGCCGTCCGTCCGGCCCGAGGTTCCCGGGCAGCGGCAGGTTGACGGCGGTGGGGATGTGGCCCGGGTACGGGTCCACCGGCTCGACGTCGCCGCGGTACCGCTCGGGCGCGCGGGCGTCGACCAGCGACACCCGGCCCAGCCGCGCCACCAGCCCGTCGCGGTCCACCACGCGCGTCCAGCGGTCGGCGAGCGTGAGGCTCGCGGCCGGCCCCGGGCCCGGGATGTCCGTCGTCACCGGCAGCCCGGCAGCCGCCCAGGCCGGGTACCCGCCGTCGAGCACGCGCACGGACCGGTGCCCGAGGTCCTCGAGCATCCACCAGATCCTCGCTGCGATCGTGCCGCCCACGTCGTCGTACGCCACCACGTCGCTGTCGTCGCCCACGCCCAGCGCGGCCATCCGCGCCGCAAACGCCGCCGGGGCGGGGAGGGGGTGGCGGCCCGGCCCGGTGGGCGCGGAGAGGTCCGTGTCGAGGTCCACCCAGACGGCCCCGGGCAGGTGCCCGGCCAGGTAGTCGCGGCGGCCGCGGCCGGGCTCGGTGAGCCACCAGCGCACGTCGAGGAGGCGGAGCCGCGGGTCGTCGAGGCGCTCCGCGAGCGCTTCGGGCGAGATCAGCGGGGAGGTGTCGGCCATGCCCGGCAGGATACTTGGCCCCTCGCCGCCGCGTGCCCGCCCCTGCTATAGTCTCGCCTCGGCGCCGCGAGGCGTCATCGCTCCGGCGTAGCTCAGTCGGTAGAGCGGGTGACTGTTAATCACTTGGTCGTAGGTTCGAGTCCTACCGCCGGAGCCAGCTCCAGAACATGAAACGACCCCTGCGGAGGCCCGCAGGGGTCTTCGTTTGCGGGGCGGCCGACCGGCCCGGCGCGGCCTCTAGGGCGGCGACGCCGGCAGCGCGTGCCGGCCCCCGATCACCGCGGCGATCGAGGGCAGCGCGACGGGGCCGCGGCAGGCAGGCAGGAGGATCGACGTCGGGGCGCCCTCCCCGCACCAGCGCGACACCGCCGCGAAGGCGACGACGCTGAGCGAGGCGGCGAAGCCGACGGCCGTGACCTCTCGCAGGCCCTCTTCCCGAGCCAGGCTCCAGGCCCCGAGCAGCGCCGCCAGCCAAACGAGGATAACTACTGGTGCAGCGTGCATCACGCCCACAGTTCAGCGACAGCCGCGCGCCGCGACAAGATGCAACCAGCCTCTGCGCCGGGGGCCCAGCGTCGGAAAGGCGGCGCGGCAGCGCGGCGGGCCGGCGCTCCGGAGCGTCGGCGTGGCGCGGCGGGGTGGCTCAGGCTCCGCCCGAACCCGGCCGGTCGAGGTGGAACACGAGCTCGAGGCCGTCGATCTCGTCCATCTGCTCGCCCACCTGGCGGAAGCCGAACGCGCCGATCACCGCGAGCGAGGCGGCGTTGTCGGGGGCGACCGAGGCGCGGAACCGGTGGACGCCCTGCTCCTCCGCCCATGCCAGCAGGGCCCGGACGCACTCGGTGGCGATGCCCCGCCGGCGCCAGGCCGGCTCCACGCGGTAGCCGATCTCGACCCGGCCCTCGTCGTCGGGGGGCGCGTGGAAGCCGATCGTGCCGATGACCTCCCGGCGGCCGTCTTCGTGCGTCCAGACCATCGAGCGCCCCAGCCACGGCTGCCACGACGGGTCCCGCTCGAGGTCGGGGATGCGGTACCCGAGGAAGTCGGCCAGGTCCTCGGCCATGTCGTCGGGCAGCTCCGCGTCCATGAGGCGCGACGCCTCCGCGAGGTCGCCGGCCGCCAGCGCCCGCATGAACGCGAGTGACATCGAGACCAGGCTGAGGCGCTCGGTCTGGATCACCAGCGGGTCGGGGGCGTGGCCGGGCATCACGGGCGAGGATAGCGGTCGGGCCGCCCCGCCGAGCGTCCGCCGGTACCGGGTCTCCCCGGTCGGCTGGCCGCCGATCGGGACGGTCTTGGTGGCGCCGTCGGGGTGCCAGCCGCTCGTCTCGTAGAACCGCCGCGCGCGCGCGTTGTCGGTGAGGACCCACAGGACCGCCTCGCGGAAGCCGGCGCGCTCGAGCCGGGCCACGGCGTCGGCCATCAGAGCCGTCCCGACGCCCCCGCGCCAGCGCCCCGGGTCGACGTAGATGGACCACACCTCGCCGGCCCCGGGCAGGTCGGCGTCGCGGCAGGGGCCGGTCGTGACGAACCCGATGACGTCGCCCCCGGCGCCGTCGACGGCGAGCCAGGTCTCGGGATCGCCCGGACCGGACGGCTCCAGCCGGTAGCGGGCCGCCCGGGCCTCGGGGTCGAGGCCGTCGAGGTGGGCGTCGGGGACGATGCCGCGATAGGCCGCCCGCCAGGCGCGGACGTGCATGGCCGCCATCGCCCGCGCGTCGTCGCCGGTCGCCCGGCGCAGCGTCCAGGGCGTGGCGCGGTCGCCGCGGCGCATGGGGGTGCAGGTCCGGGCCGGTCAGGCGTCCGGGGACGCAGCCCGCAGGTACTCGAGCACCCGCGGGTCGATCCACCCGGCCGCGGCCGCCCGCTCCTCGAGGTTCTCCACCGACATCCAGGCCAGCAGGCGCTCCTGCCACGCGGGGTCCCAGCCGTCGGGCAGCGGGCGCGCGTCGCCGACCGCGGGCCGGTCCTCGCCGGGCTCGGCCTCGTCGGGCCACATCGGCGCGAACACCGGGGCGCCCGGCCGCGCCGTGGCGGGATCCCACCCCAGCCGGCCCAGGCGGCCGCGCAGCTCGGCCGCCATCGCCGCGTCCAGCGGCAGCAGCTCGGCCGCCGAGGGCCGCTCCAGGTACAGGCGCGTCAGCGACAGCAGCCGCCCGAGCTCGGCGACCGGGTCGGGGTGGTCGTCCACGCGGAGGTCGATCCAGCGGTCGTTGGCGCCGCCGTAGCCGCCGCCGTCGCGCACCACGAGCAGGGCCGCCGACTGCCGGCCGCGGCGGTCGCCACCGGCCGCCTCGGCGGCCGCGAGGCAGGCGACCAGGAGCTCGGGGAAGGGGAGTCCGCCCCGCTCGAAGGTGTCGGCGAGGCCGTCCACGACGGCGGCGCCCGCCAGGATGTTCCCCTGGGCGGCGTAGTCGCGGCCCGTCCGGCCGCCCGCCCACGCGAAGCAGGAGCGGCCGGTGTAGCTGGCCGACCCGCCGCGGGCGTCGACGATGCCGAGCTGGCGCTGCGACCGGAGCGCGTCCGCGCCGGTCAGGGCCGCGACCGCGGACGCCGCGTCCCGGCCGGCGGCGAGCAGCTCGAGGCCGGCGGGGCCGTACGCGGTGTTGGCGTAGGACTGGGTCGCGATGGCGCCGACGCCGGCGCGGGCCCACGGCACGACCGAGCCGACGGACAGGAAGCGCGACTGCACGGCGACGCCGAGGTCGCCGGTCGCCGCGTCGCGGGCCACGATGGAGTAGGTCACAGGGCAGGCCTCCTGGCCGGCGGTCGGCTCGACGGCTGGCCCGGCACCGGCGCCGAGCCCTCGGGCATCCTGCCACACGCGATGCGCTACAGTCCCGCCGGTGGACACGCCCAAGGCCCACTCCATCTGGCGCGACGCCGACTTCGTGCGGCTGTGGTCCGCCGGCACGATCTCGATCTTCGGCTCGCTGGTCGGGCGGACGGCGGTGCCGTTCGTGGCGATCCTGGTCCTGGGCGCCGGCCCCGCCGAGGTCGCCGGCCTCCGGTCGCTGGAGCTCGCCGCGGCCCTCGTGGTCGGCCTGCTCGCCGGCGCCTGGGTGGACCGCCTCCGGCGCCGGCCGGTGATGATCGCGGCCGACCTCGGGCGGGCGGTGCTGCTGGGCTCGATCCCCGTCGCCGCGGTGCTCGGCGTGCTGTCGCTGGCCCAGCTCGGCGTCGTGATCCTGTGCTGGGCCATGCTGACGACCGTCTTCGACCTGGCCGACCGCGCCTTCCTGCCGACCCTGGTCGGCGGCGACCGCCTGGTGGAGGCGAACAGCGCCCTGACCGCGGGCAGCGCCGCGGCCGAGTTCTCGGGCTTCGGCATCAGCGGCTTCCTGGTCCAGCTCCTGGGGGCGCCGATGACGGTGGCCGTGGACGCCGCCTCGTTCGTGGCCTCGGCCGTCCTGGTCGGGTTCATCCGCAGGCCGGAGCCCCCGGCCCCGCCGCCCGCCGAGCGGGCGGCGGTGCTGCGCGAGGTCCGCGAGGGGCTCGACATCGTCGCCCGCTCGGCGGTCCTGCGCGCCCTGGCCGCGGCCACCGCCCTCACGCACCTCACCTACGGGGTCTTCGGCGCGATCTGGATCCTCTAC
>JAJYLZ010000068.1 GCA_021787395.1 Chloroflexota bacterium | reverse complement strand
TCGGCGGCGCCCCGCAGCGCGAGGTACTTGGTGATGGCGGCCGTGAGCGACGTCTTGCCGTGGTCGATGTGGCCGATCGTGCCGACGTTGACGTGCGGCTTCGTGCGCTCGAACTTCTTCTTGGCCATGTCCGCTTGGACTCCTGCTGCACGCCCGCGTCGACGGGCAGATCCCTACTAGACCTTCGACTTGGCGACGAGCTCGGCCGCCAGATTCGGGGGAACCTCGGCGTAGTGGCTGAGCTCCATGGAGTAGCTGGCTCGACCCTGGGTCATCGACCGCAGGTCCGTGGCGTAGCCGAACATCTGGGCGAGGGGCACGGCCGCGCGGACCACCTGGGTGGAGCCGCGGGGGTCCATGCCCTCGATCTGCCCGCGCCGGCTGTTGAGGTCGCCGATCACGTCGCCCATGAACTCCTCGGGCATCGTGACCTCGACCTGCATCATCGGCTCGAGGATGGCCGGGCTGGCCTTCGTCACCGCGTCCTTGATCGCCATGGAGCCGGCGATCTTGAACGCCATCTCGGACGAGTCCACCTCGTGGTAGGACCCGTCGACGAGCGTCACCTTCACGTCGACCATCGGGTAGCCGGCGTAGATGCCCGTGTCGAGCGTCTCGCGGATGCCCAGGTCGATGGGCTTGATGTACTCCTTCGGGATGGTGCCGCCCACGATCTTGTCGATGAACTCGTAGCCGGCGCCCTTCGCGTTGGGCTCGACGCGGATGACGGCGTGGCCGTACTGGCCCTTGCCGCCGGTCTGGCGGACGAACCGGCCGTTGCCGTCCGCGGCCCTGCGGATGGTCTCGCGGTAGGCGACCTGCGGCTTGCCGACGTTGGCGGCCACCTTGAACTCGCGGACCATGCGGTCGACGAGCACGTCGAGGTGGAGCTCGCCCATGCCCGCGATCAGCGTCTGGCCGGACTCCTCGTCGGTCTTGACCCGGAAGGTCGGGTCCTCCTCGGCCAGGCGCTGGAGCGCGATGCCCAGCTTGTCCTGGTCGGCCTTGGTCTTGGGCTCGATGGCGACCTCGATGACCGGCTCGGGGAAGGTCATCGATTCGAGGATCACCGGGTGGTCGGGATCCGAGAGCGTGTCGCCGGTGAAGGTCTCCTTGAGCCCGACGGCGGCCGCGATGTCGCCCGCGTAGACCGTGTCGATCTCCTCGCGGTGGTTCGCGTGCATCTGGAGGATGCGGCCGATGCGCTCCTTGCGGCCCTTGGTGGCGTTGAGCACGTAGGAGCCCGCCTTGAGGGTGCCCGCGTACACGCGGAAGAAGGCGAGCTTGCCCACGAACGGATCGGCGGCGATCTTGAACGCGAGGGCGCTGAAGTGGGCGTCGTCGTCGGGGCTGACCAGGATCTCCGCCTCGGAGTGCGGCCTGAGCCCATGGATCGGCGGCACGTCGAGCGGCGACGGCAGGTAGTCCACCACCGCGTCGAGCATGGGCTGGACGCCCTTGTTCTTGAGCGCCGAGCCGGTGAGCACCGGGACCCACTTGTAGCCCAGGGTGGCCGTGCGGATGCCGTGCTTGATCTCCGCCTCGGTCAGCTCCTCGCCCTCGAGGTACTTGTGGGCGAGCGCGTCGTCGACGTCGGCGCAAGCCTCGAGCAGGTGCTCACGGTGCTTCGCGGCCTCGGCGACCAGATCGGCCGGGATGTCGACCGTGTCGAACGTGTCGCCCAGGTCGTCGCGCCACACGAGCGCCTTCATCCGGACGAGGTCCACCACGCCCCGGAAGCGGTCCTCGGCGCCGATGGGGATCTGGATCGGCACGGGCTTGACGCCCAGGCGGTCCGAGATCATCTCCACGTCGCGCCAGAAGTTGGCGCCGGTCCGGTCGAGCTTGTTGATGAAGCAGATGCGCGGCACGCCGTAGCGGTCCGCCTGCCGCCAGACCGTCTCGGACTGGGGCTCGACGCCGGCAACGCCGTCGAACACGACCACCGCGCCGTCGAGGACCCGGAGGCTGCGCTCCACCTCGACGGTGAAGTCCACGTGCCCGGGCGTATCGATAATGTTGATGCGGTGGTCGTTCCACGAGCAGGTGGTGGCCGCGGCGGTGATGGTGATGCCGCGCTCCTGCTCCTGGGGCATCCAGTCCATGGTGGCAGCGCCCTCATGGACCTCGCCGATCTTGTAGATCTTCTTCGTGTAGAAGAGGATCCGCTCGGTGACGGTCGTCTTGCCCGCGTCGATATGGGCGATGATTCCGATGTTCCGCGTTCGTGCGAGCGGAACGGCGCGTGCCACGATCTGTCTTGCTCCTAGTGGGCGCGGACTACCACTTGAAGTGGCTGAACGCCTTGTTGGCGTCGGCCATCTTGTGGGTGTCCTCGCGGCGCTTCACCGCGGCGCCGAGGCCGTTCATGGCGTCGACGAACTCTGCGGCGAGCTTCTCGGACATGCTCTTGCCGGACCGCTTGCGGGCCGACTGGACGAGCCAGCGGACGCCGAGCGAGAGCCGGCGGTCGCCCCGGATCTCGACCGGGACCTGGTAGGTCGCGCCGCCGACGCGGCGAGGCTTGACCTCGATGATCGGCGTCGCGTTGCGGAGCGCGGCCTCGAGGACCTCGAGCCCCGGGCGCTTCGCCTGGAACTCGGCGCGCGCCAGGGCCTGGCGGAGGATGCGGTCCGACAGCGTCTTCTTGCCGTCGCGCATCAGCTTGGCCCGGAAGTGGTCCGTGACGCGCTTGGTGTCGTTCTGGTACTTGGCCTTGCGGGGGATCGACTGACGGCGGGGCATCCTACTTCTTCTTCCCGGGCGCCTGGTTGACCTTCGCCCCGTACTTGCTGCGGCCCTGCTTGCGGTCCTTCACGCCAGCGGCGTCGAGGGTGCCGCGGATGATGTGGTACTTGACCGAGGGGAGGTCCTTCACCCGGCCGCCCCGGACGAGCACCACGGAGTGCTCCTGGAGGTTGTGGCCGATGCCCGGGATGTAGGCCGTGACCTCCATCTGGTTGGTGAGCCGGACGCGCGCGATCTTCCGGAGGGCCGAGTTCGGCTTCTTCGGGGTCATCGTTCGGACCTGCAGGCACACGCCCCGCTTCTGGGGGGCGCCGGGGATCGGGACCTGGCGCTGCCGCAGGCTGTTCCAGTTCTTGCGCAGGGCAGGCGCCTTGACCTTCTCGATCTTCGGCTTCCGCCCGTGGCGCACGAGCTGGCTGATGGTCGGCACGGAGACGCGGCTCCTTTCGATGTCTGATGCTTGGTGGTGGTCGGTCCGACGGGTCCACCCGCGCCGGGGGTCCGGCCGGGGACCACTCGGATCCTGTCGGGGCGTTTCCGGCGCGCATAGGCACCGGGACCCCTTGAGGCCACGAGCGCGGAGTGTAGCAATGCGCCCGTTCGGGTGTCAAACCCCCCGGCCGCCCGGATCCGCCCCGCTTCCGCGGGCCGTGCCGGGAGTGCGGTCGGGCCCCGGTCCGACTCGGATCGGGGCCCGTCGCCGGGTGCGGCTCGGCTCGTGGAGCGAGCGCGGACTCAGCCCTCCTCGGAGGCGTCCTCGAGGAACGGGTTGAACTCGGCGCCCTCCTTCTCCTCGGCCGGTGCGGCGCCCTCGTCGAGGAACGGATTGAACTCGCCCTCGCCGCGCTCCTCCTCGTCCTCCCCCGCACCGGCGATCGTGGCCGCCAGGGCCAGCCCGGCGGTCTCGTCGTCCGTGCCGCGGAGGCCGTCCTCGAGGAACGGGTTGAACTCCGGCTCGCCGAAGCCCGCGAGCTCCTCGCCGGCGAGCGCCTCGAGGGCGGCCCGGCGCTGGCGCTCCTTGAGCGCGGCGATGTTCTGCGGCGCGCCCGTCCCGGCCGGGATGAGCTTGCCGATGATCACGTTCTCCTTGAGGCCGATCAGGTGGTCCCGGGCGCCGTTGATGGCCGCCTCGGTCAGCACCCGGGTGGTCTCCTGGAAGGAGGCCGCCGCCAGGAAGGAGCTGGTGTTGAGGGACGCCTTGGTGACCCCGAGCAGGACCGTCTGGGCCGTGGCGGGCTCGCCGCCCTCGGCCAGGACCTTGTTGTTGGCCTCCTCGAAGTCGAGGCGGTCGACGAGCTCGGTGGGCAGGTGCTCGCAGTCGCCCGGCTGGTCGATCCGGACCTTCTTGAGCATCTGGCGGACGATGATCTCGATGTGCTTGTCGTTGATCGTCACGCCCTGGCTGCGGTACACCCGCTGGACCTCGGCCACGAGGTAGCGCTGGACGTCGTCCTTGCCGCGCGTCTCGAGGTACTCCTGCGGGTTGATCGGGCCGTCGGTGATCGCGTCGCCCGCGCGGAGCAGGTCGCCGGTCTTGATCTCCTCGCCGGTCACCGGGTGCTTGGCCAGCTTGGCGCTGTGCGGGATGAGGTACTCCCGCTCCACGACGTCCTCGGCGCGGACCACGAGGCCCTCGTCGGTGCGGGCGAGGAAGCCCTTGACCGGCGCGGCCACGTCGCCCGTGGGGGACTTGGCGAGGACTTGGTTCGCCTCCACCAGGTCGCCCGGGGCCGCCAGCAGCTCGGCGTCGGCCGGCAGCTCGATCGGCGTGTCGAACGACTCGCGGCTGGTGACCTTGACCTTGCGGGCGGTGTCGCTCTCGATGACCTCCACGACGCCGTCGATGTGGCTGATCTCGGCCTTGCCCTTGGGGACGCGGGCCTCGAACAGCTCCTCGACGCGCGGCAGGCCCTGCGTGATGTCCTGGCCGGCGACGCCGCCGGTGTGGAACGTCCGCATCGTGAGCTGCGTGCCGGGCTCGCCGATCGACTGGGCGGCGATGATGCCGACGGCCTCGCCGATGCCGATCATCTCGCCAGTGGCGAGGTTGCGGCCGTAGCAGTGGCGGCAGACGCCGTAGCGGGACTCGCAGGCCAGCGGTGAGCGCACCAGCACCTCGTCGATGCCGGCCGCGTCGATCGCCGCGGCGAGGGCCTCGTCGATCATCTGGTTGCGCTGGGCGAGCAGCGGCGGCTCGGCGCCCTTCTTGACCTTGGCGGTCGGGTCGGGCAGGTCCGCGGCCGCGAGGCGGCCGACCAGGCGCTTCTGGAACGCGCCGGGCTCGTCCGGGGATTCGGCCCGCGTGATCCAGCTGCCCTCCTGCGTGTTGCAGTCGTCCTCGCGCGTGATCACGTCCTGCGCCACGTCCACCAGGCGCCGGGTCAGGTACCCGGAGTCCGCGGTCCGCAGGGCGGTGTCGGCGAGGCCCTTCCGGGCGCCGTGGGTGCTGATGAAGTACTCGAGGACGGTCATGCCCTCGCGGAAGTTGCTCCGCACGGGCACGTCGATGATCCGGCCGGACGGGTCGGCCATCAGGCCGCGCATGGCGCCCAGCTGGCCGATGTTGCCCTTGTTGCCGCGGGCCCCGGAGTCGGTCATCATCCGGACCGGGTTGGCGTCGCCGAGCGACCCCATCATCTGGTCCGAGACCTTCTTGGTCACGTCCTGCCAGAGGTCGACGACGCCCTGGTAGCGCTCGTCGTCGGTGATCAGGCCGCGCTGGAACTGCTGGTCGATCTTGGCGACCTGGCGGTCGGCGTCGGCGAGCAGTTCCTTCTTCTCGCCGGGGACGACGATGTCCCAGAGGCCGATCGTCATGCCCCCGCGAGTGGCGAACCGGAAGCCGATCGCCTTGATGCCGTCGACCACGTGGGCGGTCTCGGCCGGGCCGAGCTCGCGGTAGCACTTGTCCACGAGGGCCTTGAGGTCCGAGCGCTTCATCGGCTGGTTCACGAAGCGCAGCTGCGGGGACAGGATCCGGTTGAACATGATCCGGCCGACCGTGGTGCGCTCGCGGGAGTCCACGAGCCCGCCAGTCTCGGCGTCCCACTTCTTGACCGTGACCCAGATGGGCTCGTGGAGCGTCAGGACGCCGCCCTTGCGGCTGTCGTCCTCCACGACGGTGGAGCGCGACGCCATGTCCAGGCCGCGCGCCGAGAGGTCGTACGCCGTCACGGCGTCGTCCTCGGTGGCGAACTGCTTGAGGTGCGACTCGTCCCAGGCGGTGCCCGAGCGGTCGTCCATGGTCAGGTAGTAGTTGCCCAGGACCATGTCCTGGGTGGGCGACACGACCGGCGAGCCGTCCGCGGGCGAGAGCAGGTTGGCGGTCGACAGCATCATCGTCCGCGCCTCCTCCTGGGCGGCGGTGGACAGCGGCACGTGCACGGCCATCTGGTCCCCGTCGAAGTCCGCGTTGAACGCGGTGCACACGAGCGGGTGGATCTGGATGGCCGACCCCTCCACGAGCACCGGCATGAACGCCTGGATGCCGAGGCGGTGGAGCGTCGGGGCCCGGTTCAGCAGGACCGGGTGGTCCTTGATGACCTCCTCGAGGACGTCCCAGACCTCGGGCCGGACGCGCTCGACGATGCGCTTGGCGCTCTTGATGTTGTGCGCAAAGCCCTTCTCGACCAGCTGGCGCATGACGAACGGCTTGAACAGCTCGAGCGCCATCTTCTTGGGCAGGCCGCACTGGTGGAGCTTGAGGTCTGGGCCGACCACGATGACGGAGCGGCCGGAGTAGTCCACGCGCTTGCCGAGCAGGTTCTGGCGGAACCGGCCCTGCTTGCCCTTGAGCATGTCGGACAGGCTCTTGAGGCGGTGGTTGCCGGTGCCGGCGATGGCCCGGCCGCGGCGCCCGTTGTCGATCAGGGCGTCGCACGCCTCCTGGAGCATCCGCTTCTCGTTGCGGATGATGATCTCCGGGGCGCCGAGCTCGAGCAGCCGCTTGAGCCGGTTGTTCCGGTTGATCACGCGGCGGTAGAGGTCGTTGAGGTCGGAGGTCGCGAAGCGGCCGCCGTCGAGCTGGACCATCGGCCGCAGGTCGGGCGGGATGACCGGGAGCACCGAGAGGATCATCCACTCGGGGCGGTTGCCCGACCGGCGGAACGCCTCGATGAGGCGGAGCCGCTTGATGGCCTTCTTGCGGCGCTGGCCCGAGCTGGTGCGCACCTCGGCGTGGAGGGCGCGAGCCAGCTCCTCGAGGTCCATCCGCACGATGATGTCGCGGACCGCCTCAGCGCCCATCCCGGCCCAGAAGATCCGCCCGCTCCGGGCGCCCGAGCCGTACTTCTCGTCGAGCTGGCGGAACTCCATCTCGCCGATCGTCATGAGCGGCTTGATGGACTCGATCTCGTCGCGCTGCTTGCGCAGCTCGTCCTTGAGGCCGGCCGCCTCCTCCTTCTGCTTGTCGCGCTCGGCCTGGAGGGTGTCGTCCGCGGCTGCCTGCAGCTCGGCGACCTTCTGCTCGGTGCCGCGCTCCTCGCTGGAGACGCGCTGGTTGGCCTGCTCGGTCAGGCGCTCGGTCTCGGCGGCCGCGATCTTGCGCAGCTTGCCGAGGGCCTCCTTGCCGCCCTTGTCGCCGGCGGCGAGGACGACCTCGCCGGTCAGCGCGAAGGCGATCGTGCTCTCGGACGCGGCGGTGCCCAGGGCGTTCAGCTGCTCCTCGATGGCCTTGGCCTCGGCGGCCACGGCCTCGATGTCGGTGTTGAGCTTGGCCTCGACCTCGGCCCTGGTCGCGGCCAGCGTGGCGCGGAGCTCGTCGGACTGCCGGCGGATGTCGGCCTTGAGCTGCGCCTCGAGCTCGGCGAGCCGCTCGCCGCCGCTCCCGCCGCGGCCCTCGGCCTGCTCGTCGAGGGCGCGCAGGGCGCGCTGGCGGGCATCCTCGTCCACGTGGGTGACGATGTAGAGCGCGAAGTAGAGGATGCGCTCGAGGTTGCGGGGGCTGATGTCGAGCAGGATGCCGAGGCGGCTCGGCGTGCCCTTGAAGTACCAGATGTGGCTGACGGGGCTGGCAAGCTGGATGTGGCCCATGCGCTCGCGGCGGACCTTCGAGCGGGTGACCTCGACGCCGCACTTGTCGCAGATGATCCCCTTGTAGCGGATCCGCTTGTACTTGCCGCAGTAGCACTCCCAGTCCCGCGTGGGGCCGAAGATGCGCTCGTCGAAGAGTCCGTCCTTCTCCGGCTTGAGCGTGCGGTAGTTGATGGTCTCGGGCTTCGTCACCTCGCCCTTCGACCACTCCCGGATCTGGTCCGGGCTGGCGAGCGAGATGCGGATCGCCGAGAAGTTGTTGACCTCGAGCATCGGTCTCCTCCGCGCCGCCGCGGCCCTGGCGGCGCGATTCTTCCGGTGAGTGCGAGGAGGGACCGGGCCGGCCGGACGCCAGTCCCCCTCGTTGCGGAGTTGGCGGTTGCTAGTCCTCGAACCCGGCCAGGTTGATCCCGCCGAGATCGGGGAGCAGGTAGCCCGCGGCGTCGTCTTCGGCGAGCGGGATCTCCTCGTCGTTCTGGTCCAGGATCTCCGCGTTGAGCCCGAGGCTCCGGAGCTCCTTGATCAGGACCTTGAACGACTCGGGGACGCGGGGCGGCTGGATCTCCTCGCCCTTGACGATGGCCTCGTACGTCTGCACGCGACCGAGGACGTCGTCCGACTTCACGGTGAGCAGCTCCTGGAGGATGTTCGCCGCGCCGTAGGCCTCGAGCGCCCAGACCTCCATCTCGCCGAACCGCTGGCCTCCGAACTGCGCCTTGCCGCCCAGCGGCTGCTGGGTAATCAGGCTGTAGGGGCCGGTGGACCGGGCGTGGATCTTGTCCTCGACCAGGTGGTGGAGCTTGAGCATGTAGATCTCGCCCACGGTGATCGCCCGGTCGAACTTCTCGCCCGAGCGGCCGTCGCGGAGCTCGATCTTGCCCTCGCGCGGGAGGCCCGCCTCATCGAGCGCCTGGGCGATCTGCTCCTCGGTCGCCCCGTCGAAGACCGGGGTGGCGGCCTTGTAGCCCATCGTCGCGAGCGCCCAGCCGAGGTGGGTCTCGAGGATCTGGCCGATGTTCATTCGGCTCGGCACGCCGAGCGGGTTGAGGATGATGTCGACAGGGGTGCCGTCCGGCAGGAACGGCATGTCCTCCATCGGGAGGATCTTGGCGATGACGCCCTTGTTGCCGTGGCGGCCGGCCATCTTGTCGCCGACCGACACCTTGCGCTTCTGGGCGACGCTCACGCGGACGAGCCGGTTCACGCCCGGCTGGAGGTCGTCGTTCCACTCGCGGCGGAACTCGCGGATCTCGACCACCTTGCCGCGCTCGCCGTGCGGCAGGCGCAGCGAGGAGTCCTTCACCTCGCGGGCCTTCTCGCCGAAGATGGCGCGCAGCAGGCGCTCCTCCGCGGTGAGCTCCGTCTCGCCCTTGGGCGTGATCTTGCCCACCAGGATGTCGCCGGGCCGGACCTCGGCCCCGATGTAGACGATCCCCTCCTCGTCGAGGTCCTTGAGGGCCTCCTCGCCGACGTTGGGGATGTCGCGGGTGATCTCCTCGGGCCCGAGCTTGGTGTCCCGGGACTCGATCTCGTGCTTCTCGATGTGGATGCTCGTGAACAGGTCGTCCCGGACGAGGCGCTCGCTGATCACGATGGCGTCCTCGTAGTTGCCGCCCTCCCAGCTCATGAACGCGCACAGCACGTTCCGGCCGAGGGCCAGCTCGCCGCCCTGCGTGGACGACGAGTCCGCGATCGGGTCGCCCTGCGCCACGCGCTGCCCGACCGTGACGATCGGCCGCTGGTTGATGCAGGTGCCCTGGTTGCTGCGGACGAACTTGAGCAGCTTGTACTCGTCGGGCGCGCCGCCCTCGTCGGCGTCCACGAGCACGCGCTCGGCCGTGACGCTGATCACGACGCCGGCGCGCTTGGCGACGACCACCTGGCCTGAGTCGCGCGCGGCGCGCGCCTCCATGCCGGTGCCCACGATGGGGCTCTCCGGCTCCAGCAGCGGCACCGCCTGGCGCTGCATGTTCGAGCCCATCAGGGCCCGGTTGGCGTCATCGTGCTCGAGGAACGGGATCAGCGCCGTGGCCACCGAGACCACCTGCTTGGGGCTGACGTCCATGTACTCGATCTGGTCGGGGCGCGCCTCGGGGAAGGTGTCCCGGAAGCGGGACGGGACCTTGTCGCCCACGAAGTGGCCCTGCTCGTCGAGCTCGGCGTTGGCCTGGGCGACGACGTGCTCCTCCTCCTCGTCGGCGGGGAGGTAGTCGATCTCGTCGGTCACCACCGGGCGGATGGGGAACGCGAGCGCCTTCTGGCGGGCCAGCTCTTTGTGGGCCTCGGGGGTGAACCGCTCGCCCTTCTTGAGGATGACCTTGCCGTCCTTGGCGGTCACGTCCGCCCCGGCCTCGTACTCGAGCAGGGCCGGGTCGTCGTGGGGCGCCGAGCGCTTCACCTTGCGGTACGGCGTCTCGATGAAGCCGTAAGCGTTGATCCGCCCGTAGGTGGCGAGCGAGCCGATCAGGCCGATGTTCGGGCCTTCGGGGGTCTCGATGGGGCAGATCCGGCCGTAGTGGCTGTGGTGGACGTCGCGGACGTCGAACCCGGCGCGCTCGCGCGACAGGCCGCCCGGGCCGAGGGCCGACAGGCGGCGCTTGGAGGTGAGCTCGGCCAGCGGGTTGGTCTGGTCCATGAACTGGCTGAGCTGGCTGCCGCCGAAGAACTCCTTCATCGCCGCCACGACGGGGCGGATGTTGATGAGCGCGTTCGGGGTGGCCTTGTCGATCTCCTGGATCGTCATGCGCTCGCGGACGACGCGCTCCATGCGCAGCAGGCCGATCCGGAACGCGTTCTGGATCAGCTCGCCGTTGGCGCGGATGCGGCGGTTGCCCAGGTGGTCGATGTCGTCCTTGGGGTGGAGGCCGCGGTTCGCCTCGATGAGGTAGCCCACGATGGCCGCGATGTCCTCGCGGGTGATCGTGCGCTGCTCGCGCAGCAGCTCGAGGCCCATCCGGGCGGCCACGTCGTCGAGCTTCTTGTTGAACTTGTAGCGGCCGACCCGGCCCAGGTCGTAGCGGCGGAAGTTGAAGAACAGGCTCTCGACCAGCTGGCGGGCGTTGTCCCCGGTGGGCGGGTCGCCCGGGCGCAGCTTCTTGTAGACCTCGATCAGCGCCTCGTTGGGCGTCTTGGTCAGGTCCTTCTCGAGGGTGTTCGCGATGTACTGGTGCTCGAGGTCGGTGTCGACGGTCGTGAACAGGCTCGCGATCTCGTCGTTGGTCTCGAAGCCGACCGCGCGGAGCAGGGTCGTGGCCGCGATCTTGCGCTTGCGGTCGACCTTGACCCACAACTGGTCCTTGTTGTTGGTCTCGAACTCGAGCCAGGCGCCGCGGTTGGGGATCACCTTGGCGCTGAACAGCATCCGCCCGCTGCCCGGGTCCTCGAGCTCGCTGTAGTACACGCCCGGCGAGCGGACGAGCTGGCTCACCACCACCCGCTCGGCGCCGTTGATGACGAACGTGCCCAGGTCGGTCATCCACGGGTAGTCGCCCATGTAGACGCGCTGGCGCTGGATCTCGCCCGTCTCCTTGATCAGCAGCTCGACCTGCACGTAGAGCGGCCGGCTGAAGGTGAGGTCCTTGGTGCGGCACTCCTCCTCGGAGTACTTGGGGTCCCCGAACTCGTAGTCGAGGAACCGCAGCTCCATCACCTTCTTGGTGAAGTCCTCGATCGGGCTGATCTCGTCGAACAGGTCGCGCAGGCCCTTGTCGATGAACCACTTGAACGACTCGAGCTGGAGCTCGATCAGGTTCGGGACCGCGAACTTGTCGTCGCTGACCCCATCACGGACCTCGGCGATCCGGGCGTACGAGAGGCGGCCGGAAGGCGTGATCGGAAGGGGCGTCGACGGGGCAGACAGCATGAAGGACCGCTCCTCACGGAGTGTGCAGGACAGGGAAAGGCAAGGTCACAGACCGTCTAGGATACCGCGCCGTCAAGAGGTGTCAACTGCTCCGAGGTTGCGGTTGGGTCGCGAAGTCCGGCGCTCGCCCTCACGAGCGTGTCGGAGTCCGGCAGCAGCCGACCACCGGACGTGCCCACGTCGGTGCTGTCGGCGGGCGGATCGACGCGCGGGACGGCCCGTGCCGCAACCGATGGCAGCGGGGCCGGATCGGGCACCGGCCGGCCGGTCCGGAGGTCGCGGCGTCGAGACGGCCGCTCCGTGCACGCGCGCCGCTCGCGGATCGGCGATGGACGGTCCGCCGGGCACGCTCAGTCCCGCGCGCGCCGGCGACCCGGGCAGCGCTCGCCGGACAAGCAGAGAGCCCCGCGCCAGGCGGGGCTCTCTGCAGCGATCGCCGGCCCGGGCCGGCGGGTCGTCGTCGTTACTTGATCTCGACCTTGGCGCCCTGCTCCTCGAGCGCGGCCTTGATCTTCTCGGCCTCGTCGCGGGCGACGCCTTCCTTGACCGGCTTGGGGGCCGCGTCGACGAGGTCCTTGGCCTCCTTGAGGCCGAGGCCGGTCAGCTCGCGGACGACCTTGATCACCGGGATCTTGTTGGGGCCGATCTCGGTCAGGACGGCCGTGAACTCGGTCTGCTCCTCGACCTCGGCGGCCGGGGCGGCCGCGCCCGCGGCGGGGGCGGCGGCGATGGCGACGGGGGCGGCGGCGGTGACGCCGAACTTCTCCTCGAACGCCTTCTTGAAGTCGGACAGCTCGAGGACGGTCATCGACTCGAACGCCTCGAGGAGCTGGGCGGTGGTGAGAGTGGCCATGGGTGTTGCTTCTCCCTGGGTGGGCGCCCCGGGGGGCGCGGTTCGGTCTGTGGGGTGAAGGGCGCTCAGGCGGCGGCGCCGCGCTGGGTGATCAGCGCGTCGACCAGGCCGGCGACGTCCCGAAGCGGGGCGTCGAACAGCCCGGCCACCGTGGACATCGGCGCGGCGATCGCGCCCAGCGCCTCGCTGAGGAGAACCTCGCGCGAGGGCAGGGTGGCGAGCCGCGTGACGCCGTCGGCGTCGATCCGGCTGGAGCCGAGCACGCCGCCGGTGATCTTCACGATCTTGGCGTACGGGCGCACGGCGTCGAGGACCGCCTGGGCCGTCGCCGCCTCGTCGTTGCCGAAGGCGATCGCCGTCGGGCCGACGAGCAGCGGCGAGAGGGCGGCCGCGGCGACGTTCTCCTGCGCCGCGATCCGCATCAGGCGGTTCTTGACGACCCGGTAGCTGACGCTGCTCTTGCGCAGCGCGCGCCGGATCTCGCTGATCTCCTTCACCTTGAGGCCGCGGTACTCGGACACGATCATCGTGCGGTGCTGTCCCAGCTCCACACGCAGCGCGTCGATCGTCTCGTGCTTGGCCTCGGTCGGCATCGAGCCTCCTTGACCTCCTTGCTCCTGCGCGCAGCCGGCGCGCGGCGGTGGGTCTCCCGGCCTCAGGCCGGTCCTCCCTGCGACGGGCCACTCATCGACGCAGGGCGACCCACCGTGGAGGTGGCTCGTGCTCTGCCTCGGCGTGCTCGCCGGCGTCCCCGGTCCCCTCCCCTGGCGGGGCGGCGACCGGTCCGGTCCGGCGGATCAAGCCCTGGGCGTCGAGCGGTGCCTCGCGGCACGGTCGGCGTCGCCGGGCGCAGGCTGTCTGCGGCGATCCGTCTTGATTGACTCGGCGTCCGCCTCTCGGCGGCGTCGTGCAGTTGGTGCGCGGGCCGGAGCCCGCCTCGGGTCCCGACGGAGAGCCGCCGTCTCGGGCGCTCGCGCCGGCTTGGGCGGCGCGACCGCTAGGCGGACGCCAGGACCGCGGGGATGTCCACGCGGAGGCCCGGGCCCATCGTGGAGGTGATGGACAGGGTCCGCAGGTACTGGCCCTTGGCGCCCGACGGCTTGGCGCGGTTCACGGCGTCCACGAGCGCGATCAGGTTCTCGGCCAGCTGGGCATCATCGAAGCTGGTCTTGCCGAACGGGACGTGGATGATCGCGCCCTTGTCGACCTTGAACTCGACGCGCCCGCCCTTGACCTCCTTGACCGCGCGCTCGATGTCGAACGTCACGGTGCCGGCCTTGGGGTTCGGCATCAGGCCGCGGCGGCCCAGGATCCGGCCCAGGCGGCCGACCTGGCCCATCGTGTCCGGCGTCGCGATCGCGACGTCGAACTCGAGCCAGCCTGCCTCGATCTTCTTGACCAGCTCCTCGACGCCGACCTCGTCGGCGCCGGCGCGGAGGGCCTCCTGGGCCTTCTCGCCCTGCGCGAACACGGCGACGCGGACCACCTTGCCGGTGCCGTGCGGGAGCACGACGGTGCCGCGGACCATCTGGTCCGCGTGGCGCGGGTCGACGCCCAGGCGCAGGTGCGCCTCGACGGACGCGTCGAACTTGACCGTGGACGTCTGCTTGACGAGGGCGACCGCCTCGGCGGGCAGGTAGACCTTGGTTCGGTCCACGAGCTTGGCGGCGTCCTGATAGCGCTTGCCGTGGTCGGGCATGGTGCTTGCTCCTTCGGTCCAGGGGACCTGCCCCTCTCGGTGTCCGCGCGGGCCGGGGTGGCTCCCGCGCGACGCCGCCGGTCTAGCCGACGACCTCGATGCCCATGCTTCGGGCGGTGCCCTCGATGACCTTCATGCCGGCCTCGACGTCGTTGACGTTGAGGTCGGGCATCTTCTGCTCGGCGATCGCCCGGACCTGGTCGCGGGTGACTCGGCCGGCGACGGCCCGCTTGGGCGTCTGCGAGCCCTTGTCGATCCCGGCCGCCTTGCGCAGGAGGTCCGGCGCGGGCGGCGTCTTGAGGACGAACGTGAACGACCGGTCCTCGAACACGGTGATCTGGGCCGGGATCACCTGGCCCAGCTTGTCGGCGGTCTTCTCGTTGTAGCTCTTGGTGAACTCGACGATGTTGATGCCGTGCGGGCCGAGCGCGGTGCCGACGGGCGGCGCGGGCGTCGCCTTGCCGGCCGGCAGCTGCAGCGTCAGGACGATTCGGATCTTCTTGGCCACGGTGGTTGCTCGCTCCCTGCCTCGACTACAGCTTCTCGACTTGCAGGAAGTCGAGCTCGACCGGCGTCTCCCGGCCGAAGATGCTCACGAGGACCTTCAACTTGTTGCGCTCCGGATTGACCTCGTCCACGGTGCCGATGAACTCCGCGAACGGCCCGTCGGTGACGCGCACGCTCTGGCCCTTGGTGAACGCGACCCGGTACTTGGGCGTCTCGACGCCCATGTGCCGGAGGATCTGCTTGACCTCGGTCTCCTCGAGCGGGATCGGCTCGCTGCGCATCCCGGGGATGTTGCCGCTGCCGACGAAGCTCGTCACGCCCGGCGTGTTCCGGACGACGAACCAGGACTCGGGGTCGAGGATCATCTCGACCAGCACGTAGCCCGGGTAGACCTTCTTCTGGACGGTGTGCCGCTGGCCCTGGCGGATCTCGATCTCGTCCTCCATCGGGACGAGGACCTGGAAGATCTTGTCCTCCATGCCCATCGACTCGATGCGGTGCTCGAGGTTCGCCTTGACCTTGTTCTCGTAGCCCGAGTACGTGTGGATCACGTACCAGCGCTTCTCGGTGCGGGTAGCCGCCAGTTGCTCGGTCATGCCCCGGTGCCCGTGATGAACCCGATCAACTGGAGGAACAGGGTGTCCGCCACGGTGATGTACAGGCCCACCACGAAGGACACCAGGAACACGAGCACGGTGAGGTCGCGCACCTGCATGCGGTTCGGCCACGAGACCTTCTTGAGCTCGGACCACGACTCGTTGATGAAGCGGCGGATTCGGTTCACGGGAGCCTTGCTAGCGGACGGTGGTGGTGGCAGGGGCGATAGGACTCGAACCTACAACCTGCGGTTTTGGAGACCGCTGCTCTGCCAATTGAGCTACACCCCTGCGTGGGTCCGGGCGGGCTACTTCGCCTCCCGGTGCAGCGTGTGGCGCCGCTCCCGGGGGCAGTACTTCTGCAGCTCGATCCGGCTGGGATCGTTCTTCTTGTTCTTGCGCGTCGCGTAGTTCCGCTGCTTGCACTCGGTGCAGGCGAGCTGGATCACCGGACGCGCCTCGACTTTGGCCATGGAACTCTCTTACGCGATGATGCTGGTGACCGCGCCGGCGCCGACGGTGCGGCCGCCCTCGCGGATGGCGAAGCGCTGGCCGACCTCGAGGGCGATCGGGGTGATCAGCTCGACGGTCATGTCCAC
>JAJYLZ010000067.1 GCA_021787395.1 Chloroflexota bacterium | reverse complement strand
CGCGGCGGACGGCCCATGCGCGCGGCGGACCGCGGCGGCGCGCGGCGGACCGCGACGAGGCGCGGCGCCCCCTTCTAGCCAGTCAGCGCCAGGACGCCCAGCCCGGCGGCCAGCGCCGCGAGGCCCGCCCACTGGCCCGGCCGCAGCCGCTCGCCCAGCTGCAGGATCGCGAAGATCACCACCAGCACGGGCCCCAACGAGCTGGCCAGCGTGACGATCCACACCGGCGCCTGCTCGAGGCCGATGGCGAACACCGCGAACGCCGCGGTGTCGCCGATGCCGGCGACGACCAGCAGCGCCAGGATCCGCCGGGTCAGGGGGTGCCCCGGCTCGAGCACGACGCGGAACCGGTTCGACCCCGTCCCCGCAGCGACGGCCAGCAGGGCGACGCCCGCGGCCAGGTTGCCGATGCGCGAGCCGAGCAGCACGGGCAGCCAGCCGTCGTCGCGGATCGGGCCCGCCATGAGCACGCCCAGCAGCCCGAACAGCACGACGGTCAGCAGCGCCATGGCCACGCCCGGCCCGACGATCCGGGCGCCACGCAGCGTCCCGCCCTCCAGGACCACGGCCGTCAGCACCACCCCGAGGGTCGCCAGGAGGGCCCCCGCCGCCTGGAGGCCCGTCAGCGATTCGCCGCGGAGCGCGACGGCCAGCACGACCGACAGCCCGCCGTACGAGACGGTCACCGGGCTGACCACGCTGATCGGCCCCAGCCGGAGCGCCGTCATGTAGGTGATGTACCCGGCCGCGGCGAACATCCCCAGCGGGAGCCCCGCGAGGACGCCCGGGATCGGGTCCGCCCCCAGGAGATCGGGGCGCAGCAGGGCGAAGGCCGCGAACGAGGCGACGCCCACGGTGAGCGTGATGACCTGGACCCGCAGGCTGCCGATCCGGCGAACGGCCAGGGCCCCGGCGATGTCCACGACGCCCCAGCCGGCGGCGGCGAGCAGACCGTGGACGAGGCCGGTGACGAGCATCGGCCGAGTCTATCGGCCCGTCGGTGCGGAAAGGCGCCGGTCGCGTGCTACACTTCCCGGCCGGTCGCTCCGACGACGTCGGAGGCGGCTCCGGCGGGGATGTAGCTCAGCTGGGAGAGCACCGCGTTCGCATCGCGGGGGTCAGGGGTTCGAGTCCCCTCATCTCCACCATCCGTGGGTCGGTTGGGCAGGTGGTGAGCCCAAGGGTCTGTAAAACCCTCGCCTTCGGCTGTGGCAGTTCGATTCTGCCCCGGCCCACCAGCACTCCAGCGCTGAACGCCCGTCGCGATGCGGCGGACCTCAGTCCAGCGCGGCGTGGATCTCCGGCGCATGGCGCTTGAGCCACCGCTTCCAGATGGCGTAGTCGGGGACGCGCGTCTCGAGCAGGGCCCAGAACTTGGGGCCGTGGCCGAACACCCGCAGGTGGCACGCCTCGTGGGCGGCGACGGAGTCGAGAGCCGCGGGCGGCGCCAGCACGAGCCGCCAGGAGAACGAGAGCGCGCCCCTGCGCGAGCAGCTCCCCCAGCGGCTGGTGGTGTCGCGGATGGCGATGGACGACGGCGCGACGCCGAGCGACGCGGCGTGGCGCGCGACGGCCGCCGTGACCGCGGCCCGGGCGCGCTCGCGGAACCACGCCTCGAGGATCGCGGCGGTGTCGCGGCCGTCCCGCGGCCCCAGCTCGACCAGCAGCTCGTCCCCGTCGTCGCCGCCCACGCGGGACACGCGGGACGCCCGCACGCCCGCCGGCGCCGCTACCACCCGGACGCGGTGGGGCACGCCCAGGTACGGCACGAGCCGTCCGTCCTCGAGCAGGGGCCGGTCGTCGAGCCTCGCGCGCGTCGCCGCCTGGCGACCGAGGTGGCGGCGGAGCCACGGCTCGCGCTCGGCGAGGAACTCGCGCACCACGCGGTCGGCGGCGCCGCGGCCCAGGCGGGCGGACATCGGCAGGGTCACCAGGACGCCCCGCTCGGGGTGGACCACCACGCGCAGGCGCCGGGCGCGCGGGGACTGCCGGAGGGTGTACGGCAGGTCGCCGCCGGGCAGGCGGACGACCTCGTCGGTCTCGAGGGCGGTGGCCTGGCGGGGCATCGTGCGCGCCGTGCCGCTAGTCGCCGCGCCGCAGCCGGCGGCCGGCCCGGACGCCCGTCTCGAGCCCGTCCCTGACGGCCGGCCCGACACCCGTGTCGGGCGCCGCCGAGGGGTCATCGATCACCGCGATCCGATCGCTGATCGCCGCCCCGCCGGCCGGGCGGCCGAGCGCGCCGACGCCGTCGATCAACGACCCATGGCGGAGAAGCAGGTCGAAGCGCATCGCCCGGATCCTAGCGGGGTGCGGGGCGTTTGTGGGCCGCCGTCGGGCTACAACTCCAGGCTGGAGCAAGGCGGGATCTCGGCCGGGCCGCGGCCATGGCCAGGCTCGGAATTGCGTGCCCGAGGCGGCGGGCAGGCAGCTGGCGCATCGGGCCGGTTCATGGCCCTACGGTTTCGCGGCGGAACGAGTGGGTCGCGCCCATGGCCAGACGATCCGCGGAGAAGCGTGGCAGGCGCTGATCGGGGCCCTGGATGGCCCAGTCGTTCCGCCCGGGAACCACACGGCCACGCTGCGGCCCGGGGACGGGAGTCGGCCGGCAGGAGCGCGACCCGGGTGCCCTCGGCCGGGGGATATGGCCCTCGGCCCCGGCACGCACATCCGCTATACTCCGCACTCCGGCGTGGGGCTATAGCTCAGCTGGGAGAGCGTCTGAATGGCATTCAGAAGGTCCGGGGTTCGAATCCCCGTAGCTCCACCATCACCCCGCTAGCGCCGACAACCCTGACCCCTCGCCGGGACCGGCGGGGGGTCTTGTATATCAAGAGGATCGGAGAGGGTCCGAGACGTGACGACCGAAGGCGAAGCCCGCGCTCGCGCCGAGCGCTACGAGCCCACAGCGATCGAGCCCAAGTGGCAGGCGCGCTGGGCCGAGCTTCGCCTGCACGACACGGACCTGTGGGACACCGAGCGCCCCCGGTTCTACCTGCTGACGATGTACCCCTACCCGTCGGGCGCGCTGCACATCGGCCACTGGTACATCGTGACGCCGACCGACGCGATCGCCCGCTACAAGCGGATGCACGGCTTCAACGTGTTCCTGCCGATCGGCTTCGACGCGTTCGGGCTGCCGGCCGAGAACGCGGCGATCAAGAACCGGATCAACCCGCGCGACTGGACCGAGAAGAACATGGACAACATGCGCCGGCAGTTCCGGAGCATGGGCGCCACGTTCGCCTGGGACAACCAGATCGCCACGTGCGACCCCGAGTACTACCGCTGGAACCAGTGGATGTTCACCAAGTTCATGGAGAGCGGGCTGGCCTACCGGGCCGTCTCCGCGGTGGACTGGTGCCCCAACGACGGCACGCTGGCCCGCGAGCAGGTCGAGGGCGCCGACCGGCGCTGCTGGCGCTGCGGCGCCGAGGTGGAGAAGCGCGAGCTGCCGCAGTGGTACCTGCGGATCACCGACTACGCCGACGAGCTGCTCGACTTCTCGGGGATCGACTGGCCCGAGCCGATCCGCATCATGCAGACGAACTGGATCGGCCGGTCCACGGGCGCCGAGGTGGTGTTCAAGACGGCGGCGTCGGACCACCACGCGGGCGGCGAGGAGCTGCGCGTGTTCACGACGCGGCCGGACACCCTGTTCGGCGCGACGTTCATGGTGCTGGCGCCCGAGCACCCGCTGGTGGCGTCGCTGACCTCGCCCGACCGCCGCGAGGAGGTCGAGGCGTACGTCGCCGCCGCGGCGGCCAAGACCGAGATCGACCGGCTGTCCACCGAGCGCGAGAAGACGGGCGTCTACACCGGCGGCGACGCGATCAACCCGGTCAACGGCGAGCGCATCCCGGTGTACGTCGCCGACTACGTGCTGATGGGCTACGGCACCGGCGCGATCATGGCGGTCCCCGCCCACGACGAGCGCGACTTCGCGTTCGCCCGCAAGTTCGGCCTGCCCATCGTCAACGTGGTCATGCCGCGGGACGCCGACCCGGACGCCGTGCTCGAGCAGGCGTTCACCGAGCACACGGTGGACGAGGTCATGGTCAACTCCGGGCAGTTCACGGGCCGCCCGGCGGCCGACGCCTGGCACGAGATCGTGGCCTGGCTGCGCGATCGCGGGCTGGGCGACACCGCCGTGACCTACCGCCTGCGCGACTGGCTGATCAGCCGCCAGCGCTACTGGGGCACGCCCATCCCGGTGATCCACTGCCCGGAGTGCGGCCCGCTGCCCGTCCCCGAGGGCGACCTGCCGGTCCTGCTGCCGGACACCGTGGACTACCAGGGCTCGGGCGAGAACCCGCTGAACCGAAACGAGGCGTTCCTCGCCGTGGACTGCCCGAGGTGCGGCGGGGCCGCCCGGCGCGAGACCGACACGATGGACACGTTCATCGACTCCTCCTGGTACTGGTTCCGCTACCTCTCCCCGCACAACGAGGAGGGGCCGGTGGACCCGACGCTGGTGGAGCAGTGGACGCCGGTCGACCAGTACACGGGCGGCGCCGAGCACGCGGTGATGCACCTGCTGTACAGCCGGTTCTTCACCAAGGCCATGCGCGACCTGGGCCTGGTCAGCCAGAACGAGCCGTTCCGGCGGCTGTTCAACCAGGGCCAGATCCTGGGCGCCGACGGCGAGCGGATGAGCAAGTCCCGCGGCAACGTGGTGGACCCCGACGACCTAGTCGCCCGGTACGGCGCGGACACGGTCCGGCTGTTCCTGATGTTCATGGGCCCCTGGGACCAGGGCGGGCCCTGGAGCCCGACCGGCATCACCGGCGTGTCCAAGTTCCTGGGCCGGGTGTGGGCGATCGCCACTGACCCGCACGGCCGCGAGCCGTCGGACCCGCAGGCCGGCCAGCTGGCGGCCGGCGAGACCGAGGCCGGGGCAAGGGACCGGATGCGCTCGGCGGCCCACCGGACCCTGCGCGACGTCACCGCGGACTACGAGGGTTTCCGCTGGAACACGATGGTCGCCAAGCTGATGGAGCTGTCGAACGTCCTGTGGCGGTACCGCGGGACGTCGGTGGCGGGCCTGCCCGAGTGGGACGAAGCGGTCCGGCTGCTGCTACTGATGCTGGCGCCCGCCGCCCCGCACATCACCGAGGAGATCTGGTCCCGCCTGCTCGAGGGCCGCGGCGAGCCGTGGGCGTCCGTCCACGTCCAGCGCTGGCCGGTGGTGGACGAGCGCGCCGTCGCCGAGGCGACCCGCGAGGTCCCGATCCAGGTCAACGGCAAGCTGCGCGACCGGGTCACCGTGGACGCGGGGATCAGCGAGCTCGAGCTGGAGCAGGTGGTGATGGCCCGCGACAAGGTGATCGCGGCGGTCGGCGAGGGCAAGGTCGCCCGGATCATCCACGCGGGCGGCGGCAAGCTGGTGAACATCGTCGTCAAGGCGTAGCGACCGCTCGGGCGCGGCCCCGCCCGAGCGGCCCGGATCGCCGGGCAGGCGTCCACATGGCCATCGGGCGGCCCGGCCCGGCGTCTGGAGCTCGCGACCGGCGGGCCACGCGACCCGCGGGTTCCACGGCCCCACCGACGGCGTCCCCTCTCCGCGGAGCCCCAGCGCGCCAGATTCCGATCCTTCCGAACACGCGCCGCCGCCCTGGCCGCCACTGCGGGGAGACACCCGTGGGGCCGCCGGCAGCGTGGTCGAACTCCGCTCTGCCGCGAGCGGAGCGGACGGCAGCGTCGGTCGCCCGGACGGCCGAGGCGCCCCCAGGGCCCCGACCCGCCGCCCGCTGGGGCCCGGAACGGCGTGCTGCGTTCGCTCCTTGCGGAATGTCGCCTGCCGGGCGGCACGGGCTGGAGGCGTCGCCGCGGCCCCGCACGGGGCCCCGCCGGTCCCCCTGCGTCAGGCCTGGCGCGTGCCAGCCGTCTCGAACGACATCGCCCGCTGGAAGGCCGCCGCCCGCATGGACTCCGGGATGGCCACGGCGCCGCCCAGCGCGGCGGCGTTGACCGTCGCCTGCGCGGCCTCCTCCACCACGCCCAGCGCCAGCACGGCCAGGTCGACATTGCGGTGGAACACCAGCACGCCGTGGTTGGCGAGCAGCACGGCCGGGTTTCCGGGCAGCACCGCGCGCCGGATGTTGGCGACCGCCTCGTCCGAGCCGCGCGGCGCATAGCCGGCCAGCGGGACGCCGCCGGCCAGGCCGAACATCGCGAGCGCCTCGATCCAGCAGTCGATCGGCCGGTTCGCCACGGCGAACGCCGTCGCGTAGGGCGCGTGGGTGTGGACGACGCAGCCCACCTCGGGGTTGTCCTGGTACATCGCGGTGTGCATCGCCACGACCGCGCCCTGGATCGGCGGCAGATTGCCCTCGCGGAGCTGCCCGTCCAGCCCCACTCGCGCGATCCCGGCCGACGTCAGGCCGTGCAGGGACGACGCGGAGGTGAAGTACATCTCGTCGCTGCCCGCGGCCCGCAGGCTCACGTTGCCGTGGCCGTTGTGCGAGATCGCTCCCCCGGCGAGGACGACTCCCGCCGCGGCGATGACCTGGTCGACAAGCGCGCTGTCCATGGAGGGGGACGCTCCTCTTGGTGGGCGGTTGCGGGCGGACGCCCGGTCCGCGCATGGTGGCAGATCGCGTGCCGGGCGTCTGGCGCGCCCGCCGATCGTCGCGCGCCGTGCACCGTGCGCCCGGAGGCGGCACGATAGGCGCACGCGCCTCGTCCCCACCACCCCCGAGCTACGGAGCAGGGCCCTCGCATGTGCGGCGTCTTCGGCTATGTCACGAACCGCGACGAGGCCCTCGGGCCGATCCTGGTGGAGGCTGCCCGGCGGCTCACCTACCGCGGCTACGACTCGGTGGGGGCCGCGACCTTCCGCGACGGGGCGATCGACCTGCGCAAGGACGTGGGCAAGGTGGACGCGGTGGCCGAGCGGCACGGCCTGCGTGAGATGCGCGGCAGCCGGGGCATCGCACAGCTGCGCTGGGCCACGTTCGGGGAGCCGTCGCAGGTCAACGCCCAGCCGCACCTCGACTCGAGCGGCCGCATGTGCGGCGCCCACAACGGCAACGTGGTGAACAACGTCGAGCTCATGGCCGAGTTCGCCGCGGAGGGCATGACCGTCCGCTCCCAGAACGACGGCGAGAGCTGCGTGCACGCCGTCGAGCGCTACGTGCGGCGCGGCGAGGCGCCCATCGACGCCATCCGCCACGCCTACGACGACCTCGAGGGCGACTACGCGTTCGTCATCGGGCAGGCGGCCGACGACCGTCTGTACGCCTTCAAGAAGGGGTCGGGGCTCGTCGTGGGCATTGGCGACGGCTTCACCTGCGTCTCGTCCGACCTGCCGTCGATCCTGCCCCTGACCCGGCGCGTCGTCCGCCTGCGCGACGGCGAGATCGTGACCCTCTGGGCCGACCGAGTCGAGGTCCGCTCGGTCGCCGACGGCTCGCTGGTCGACCGCCCGGTCGAGCAGGTGACCGAGTCGATGGACGCGGCCCAGAAGGGCGGTTACCCCCACTTCATGGCGAAGGAGATCCACGAGCAGCCCCAGGTCGCCCGGGAGTTGCTGCACCTGCTCGACGCGAGCGCCGACTTGGCGCCGATGCTGGAGCGCCTGCGGGACGCCCGGAACCTCTACTTCATCGCCTGCGGGACGAGCTACCACGCGGCGATGCTGGGCTCGGTGTACCTCGCCCAGCTGGCGGGCCGGGTCGCGATCCCCGTCCTGGCGCCCCAGTTCATCGCGCAGTACGCGCCGGCCGTCGGCCCCGGGGACGTAGGCGTCTTCGTGAGCCAGTCGGGCGAGACCAAGGACGTGCTCAACGCGCTCGAGGCGGCCGAGCGGCGGGGCATGGCCAGCTTCGGCCTGGCCAACGTGGTGGGCTCGGCGCTCACCCGCGCCACCAGCCTGTGCCTGCCGCTCGGCTGCGGGTTCGAGATCAGCGTGCCGGCCACCAAGACGTTCACGAACCAGGTGATCGCCTTCCTCTACCTCGCCTACCGCCTGGCCGGCCGGGACACCGCGGCGCTGGCCCGCGTGCCGGAGCTGATGGAGGCGACGATCGAGTCGGTCGCGGGCCAGGTCGAGGCGCTGGCTGCCGCGCTCGCCGACCGCGACGACCTCTACTGCCTCGGCTACGGCGCCACCTACCCGATCGCCCTCGAGGGCGCCCTCAAGCTCAAGGAAGTCACCTACGCCCACTGCGAGGGCATGCTGTCGACCGAGTTCAAGCACGGCCCGCTGTCGGCGGTGAGCGCGGGCTACCCGATCATCTTCGCGGCCGGCCCGGACGACGTGCCGCTGATCATCAGCGGCATCAACGAGGTCAAGGTGCGGGGCGCGCGGACGATCACGATCGCCCAGGAGGACGCACGGCTCCGCGCCAACGGCGACGACCTGGTCGTGCTGCCGTCGGCCGACCCCCAGGTCAGCGCCCTGCTCGCGGTGATCCCGCTGCAGCTGCTCGCCTACCACATCAGCGTGCGGCGCGGCTTCGACCCGGACTTCCCGCGCAACCTGTCCAAGACGCTGACCGTGGACTGAGCCTGGGGGGGCCGACCGCAGGCCGGCGGCCCAGGCCGTTCACCCTAGCGCGGCGCGCGCGGCCGCCGCCGGCGGTCACCCTGCGGCCGCCAGCCGGCGCGGCTCGCCAGGACGGCCTCGAACGCGGCGTGCGAGGCGGCGTCCTCGGGGATCCACTCGTTGAAGCCGATGCCCAGCGGCTCCGACGCCTGGCTGACCATGCCCCGGAACCGGATCTCGGGGAACCCGGGCTCGCGCCAGACCACCGGGTACATCCAGCGGACCTTGTCCTCGCGGGCGGGCACGGTGCGCCACAGCTCGTACAGGCGGAGCAGGCCCGGCGGGTTCGCCTCGGCGAAGGCCGTCACGACGGCCTCGAACAGCGGGCCCGGGTCGTCGAGCATCCCCTGTGCGGCCGGGACCTTCTTGTACAGGGCGACGAAGTGGGCGAGCAGCTCCTCCCAGTTGGCCAGCCGCGACGCGATCCTCGGCTCCGCCATCGCGACGAACATGTTGGCCGCGGCCCGAGTCCGCCCGCCCAGCTCGGCCGCGAGGTCGATCTGCCACAGCGCCTGCGCGGCCCGGTTGGCGGCCGCGATCTCGCCCAGCTCGTTGCCGGTGAACATGGGCCACGGCACGCGCTCCACGAACTCGCGGACCTCGGCCAGCGTGAAGTAGTAGCCGCCCCTGGGCCCCGTGTCGAAGCGCACCTCGCGGTGGTGGAAGCCGCGCGCGGTCATGATCCGGTGCGCGGTCGCCCAGTCCACCTGGAGCGCGCCGAGCAGGCGCTCGAGCGCCAGCTGGCGCGGCCGCCGGTCCCCGTGCTCGTACTTGCGGACGGTGTCCGCGTCGAGCCCGACCCGCTCGCCGAGCTGCGCCTGGGTCAGGCCCACCCTGCGCCGCTCCTCGCGCAACATCTCATTCCACGTCGCGCCCTGGTCGCCGCCGGCCAGCTCGCCGCCACTTCGAGCCATGCAGCACCTCGTCCACCCCTGCCGCCGCTGCGCGGCACGCCTCGGGCGAGCGTAGCAGCGCGCCCGCCCGCCGGGCCGCGGTTTCGCGATGAGGTCCGGCAGGTGCAGACGACCGCGCGGGGCGCGCTCGGCACGCGCATCATCTGGGCGGATGGACGCCGCCGAGCCCCGCCCCTACGGGACGATCGAAGCACCCGCCCGCCGCCCCGCGACCCGCCTCGGGGTCTGGCCGATGCTCGCCCTCGCCGGCTACTGGCTGGGGATATCGGCGATGTGGGCCGGCCTGGCGTCGATCCTGTCGGGCCGGCTCGAGTTCGAGGGCATGGTCCCCCGCGGGACCGAGGGCGACGCGCTGTTCCGGATGCTCGCGGCGGGCGGCTTGGTCGCCATCGTCCTGCAGCCGGCCGTGGGCGCGCTGTCGGACCACACCGCGACCCGCTGGGGCCGGCGACGGCCGTACATCGCGGCCGGGGCGCTCGGCGACCTCGTGTTCCTGGCCGGCATCGCCACCTCGCACACGGTCCTCGCGATCGCCGGGTTCGTGTTCGCCCTCCAGGTGTCCTCGAACACCGCGCAGGGCCCCTACCAGGGGCTGGTCCCCGACCTCGTCCCGGACACGCAGCTCGGCTCGGCGTCCGGGCTCGTCGGCCTCATGACGGCGCTCGGCAACGTGGCCGGGTACCTCGTGGGGGCGGCTGCCATCGCGACGGGCCGGTACGCCGCCGCGACCGTCGGCCTCGGCCTGCTCGAGGCCGCCGCGATGGTCGCGCTCGTGGCCAGCGTGCGCGAGCCGCGGGTTGCGCTCGACCGCGGCGGGCGCTCGTGGCCCGCGGTCGCCCGCGGGGCGCTGGGCCGCGACGTGCTCCGCGAGCGCAGCTTCGCGTGGCTCGTGGCGTCCCGGCTGGCGTTCCTCGCCGGCGGCGCGGTCCTCACGACCTTCGCCCCGTTCTACGCCGCGCGCTGCTTCGGGCTGGGGCCGTCCGCCACGGGCGCCGTCATCGCTGCCGTCGTCGGCATGGTGGCGGTGGGAACACTGGCCGCCGTGCTCCCGGCGGCCCGCCTGTCGGACCGCGTCGGCCGACGGCGGGTGATCTGGGCGGCGTGCGCGGTGAGCGCGTCCGGGCTCGCCGTGATGGCGGTCGCCCCCTCCGTGCCCGTCGCGGCCGGCGGCGCCGTGATCTTCGGGACCGGGACCGGCGCCTTCCTCGGGGTCGACTGGGCGCTGCTGTCCGAGCTCGTGCCGCTGGCGTCCGCCGGCCGCTTCATGGGCATCGCCAACGTGGCCGCTGGATCCGCGGGCCTCCTGGCGGCGGCCGTGGGCGGCACCGTGATGGACCTGGTCGGCGGGGCCGCCGCGTCGCCCGCGGGCCCGCGCGCCGCGCTCGCCGTCGGGGCGCTGGGCGTCGTCGCCGCGGCCCTCCTGCTGCGCCCCGTGCGCGAGCCGGGTCGCTCCGCCTCGACCTGACAGCACTCGGAGGAGGCCTGCACCGGCGCCGTCCGTCACCCAGCACGAGATTTGATGCCGACCGGCACAAGATGTCCCGCTCCGACGGTTGACGATCGGTCGGCGACGCGGTTCGCTCCGCCTGCCGGCCCTTGGGGGGCGGGCCGGCAATATCTCCTGCTGCCGCCTCTTCGCCCTGCCACCCGTCCGAAACGTCCGACTACAGCGCGCCTTGCGTCTCGGTCGCCATGATCGAGACCGTCGACACGGGTACGGGACTGGCTCGGATGCCTGACGACGCGCGGGCGGATCCCGCCGGACCGCGTATCGTTCCGGCCACTGCGTCCGGCCGTCCGATCGCCGCCCAAGCCGCGAACGGCCCGGACCGACAGGGAGGAGCGTCCCATGAGCGACGAGCAGCCGGCGCCCCAGTCGAGAGGCGTCACCGCGGAGCTGCTTGGCACGGTCGACCTCGCCGGCGAGATCGAGGGCATGGCAGGGCACCGGCTGCGGATGCGGCGGTTCACGATCGAGCCCGGCGGCGTCCTCGGGCCGCTCCACGACCATGCCGGGCGGCCGGGGATCGTCTACATCCTGCAGGGGACGATCACCGACCACCGAGACGGGGTCGCCACGGACTACGGCCCGGGCCTGGGCTGGCCGGAGGATCGGCACACGCTCCACTGGCTCGAGAACCGGGGGACGGTCCCGGCCGTGGAGGTCTCAGTGGACATCGTCCGGCAGGAGTGAGCGACCGGGCGGCGCCGGCGCAGCGAGGCGACCTCGCCTGCCGGCCTTCCCATCTGAGGCCAGCGGGCGCCCTCGACGGAGCCGCCCCGGCCCGGGACTCCGTCGGGGGCGCCTCGGCAGACCGGGCCGTCGCAGCACGGATGCGCGCGAGGCCCGGCTGTCCGGCTGCTAGTAGCTGAGCACGCAGCCCCCGGCGTCGCTGTTGAAGGCGTTGCTCCAGAGCGATTGGACCGGGAACGTGCTGCCATCGGGGAACGTGACGTCCGCCGCCGCCCCCTGCCCGGACGAGATCCAGGCGCACTTGTCGCCGTTCTCGAGGCCGCTGC
This sequence comes from Chloroflexota bacterium, assembly GCA_021787395.1. Taxonomy (GTDB): domain Bacteria; phylum Chloroflexota; class Limnocylindria; order Limnocylindrales; family CSP1-4; genus CAIXZV01. Next base: position 4,193 of record JAJYLZ010000067.1, on the reverse strand, counting down.
TGTCGAGCCACCCGCCGCTCGGGAACTGGTCGGTGATCGTCTCCGCCAACTCGTGGCCCTCGACGATCGTGATGCCGGCGTCGGCGCCGAGGCCGTTGAAGTTCGCGCCGCAGCTGGCGCCGGCGTCGGTGATGTACGGGAGGTTCGTGTAGGCGACGGTGCCGTAGGTCGAGGACGTCGAGCTGTGCCAGGCGCAGTAGCGGGTGCCGAAGCCGCTGGCGTTGTTGCCGGTCGCGGTCGCGATCACGTACTGCGTGCTGGCGTTGCTGCCGGACGCGGTGTTGCCGAAATACGCTGCCGCCTTGACCGCCTCGGCGGCGAGCTGCGACTGCGACGGCTTGGACGGCGCGGCGCTGCCGCTGTCGGACCAGACACCGGTGAGGATGCCGACCTGGTTGCCGGCGGGCGTCCCCGCGCCGTTGCAGAAGATGGTGCCGCTCGCCACACCCTGGCAGTACTGCGTCACGCTGTTGAGCCAGGAGCTGCTGCCAACCCCGCTCATGAAGCTCTGGAGGATCGCCGCCTCCCCGGACGGGTCGGGGTTCGTCCCTGTCGTCCACTGCGAGCCCCAGAAGACGAGGTAGACCCTGGGCGCGGTCTCCACGTTCCCGCCGTGGTAGGAGAGGTTGCTCGACGTGCCGCCGCCCCCGCCGCCTGGGCCGTGGCCGTGCCCGCCGAAGACGCGCATGACCGAGACCGGGCCGAAGGGCGCGGATCCGACTGGCGGCGCCGCGGAGGCGCCCTGGGCGAGTGCGAGCGTGAGAAGCGCACCGACGACGAGAGCGGCGAGGCGGCGACCGCTGGAACGCATGGGGCGACTCCGTGGAGTGGGACGACCGGCCCGGCGAGCGCCGGGATGAGACTTGCCGGACCATACGCCGCTGTCGGAATGTCGGCAAGGGACCTTGGAGATTCCGGTGCCCGCAGGCGCCACAGCCGGACCAGGCCCCTCGCAATCCGGGACGCAGCGGTGCGGTGGACCGCCGGTAGCGGCGGCTGTCGACGCCCGTCGCCGGAGACGCCCATACACTTGGGCCCATGACAGACATCAAGATCGGTGCCCTCTGCTGGAACCAGTACTCCGACTTCAAGTCGCTGTTCGACGCGGGCCTCCGCGCCGAGCGGCTCGGCTACGACACGCTGTGGACCTGGGATCACGTGTACCCGATCGTCGGCGACTCGAACGGCCCCAACTACGAGGGCTGGCTGACGATCACCGCCTGGGCGACCGCCACCGAGCGCATCCGGGTCGGCCTGATGGTGGGCGCGAACACCTTCCGAGCGCCCACGCTCACCGCCAAGATGGCCACCACGCTCGACCACATCAGCTCGGGCCGCGCGATCCTGGGCATCGGCGGCGCGTGGTTCGAGGAGGAGCACGAGGCGTTCGGGCTCGACTTCGGCTCCGGCTTCCCGGAGCGCCTGCGCTGGCTGGGCGAGGCGCTGCCGCTGATGCGCGGCATGCTCGACGGCACGGAGCCGTCCGCAGCGGGCGACCACTACCGCGCCAAGAACGTCCGCAACCTGCCCGCGCCGGTCCAGGCGCACCTGCCGATCTGCATCGGCGGGGGCGGCGAGCAGGTGACCCTCAAGCTGGTCGCCAAGTACGGCGACATGAACAACATCGGCGGCACGCCCGATGAGATGGCCCACAAGGAGGAGGTCCTCCTGCGCCACTGCGAGACGGTGGGCCGCGATCCCGCCACGATCGAGCGCACGACGGGCATCGGCACGGTGTTCATCCGCGACGACCCCAAGGAGGCGCAGCGCCTGTTCGAGGCGGCCTTCGCCCGCAACCGCGTCGCCCGGCTGTGGGCCGACCAGCCGGTCGGGACGGTGGAGCAGGTGGTGGAGAAGCTGGCGCCCAAGGTCCGGCTCGGCTACCGCCACCTGATCGCCGGCGTCCCGGCCGACTACGACGAGGAGTCGATGACGCGGTTCGCCACCGAGGTGAAGCCGCTGCTCGAGCAGCTCTAGTCAGTCGCCGGCGGCGGTCGCCCTGTCGGTCGCCGCCTCGCCGCCCCGGGCCGCGTTCGCCCCCGCGGACGCCGCCTTCGTGCGCGCCCGGTGGCGGCGCGCCTTCGCGACGTTCCCGCAGGTGGCCATGTCGCACCACCGCCGCCGGCCCGCACGCGACATGTCCGAGAACGCCCAGCGGCAGTCGTCGTTGGCGCAGATGCGGAGCCTTCCGGTGGTGCCCGACGCGACGCTGTCGAGGAAGGGCTGTGCCAGACGGGCCAGCGCCTCCCCGGTCGGGTCGTCGACGGCACGCCGGTAGCCGATCTCACAGCACCCCTCGCCGATCGCCAGCTCGAGTCGAGGCGCCTCGCGCAGGACGTCGTTGACGAGGGCGATGTCGGCCGGGTCCGGCGGGCGATGCTCCGCCTGGGCGTCCCACAGGGCGCGGAGCGCGGCGCGAGCGCGGCGGACCCGCTCGAGCCAGGCGCCTTCGCCCTCCCTCGCCGCCTGGGCTCGCAGGGCGGGCTCGGGCGCCGCCGTGCGGCTGCCTAGGAAGGCGATCGCCTCATCGGCCGTGGCAAGGCGCTCGGTCGGCGTGCCGCCGCTGAGCGCGAGCGTGTTGAGGAAGTCGGCCGTCGTCCCGATGTCGACCTCGACCGGCGGCAACTGTGCGGGCCTCATAACGTAACCACCATATATCTATTGACAGGTTACGTGCAAGAGGCTATCTTGGTAACTGTTGTAAGTCATTGATCGGGTTACGCCGATCGTGGGAGCCGCGCCATGGACCTCGTCTCCGCCCTCTCGGTGCTCGTCCTGCTGGGGATCGTCGCGCTGGCCGCCTATGCAGAGGGACGGCACGGCCGCGTCTGGGCCGACCGCCTGGAGGAACTGCCGTGATGACCTGGCCGCTCACGCTCGAGCTCGTGAAGGAGCGCACCCGGGATACCGAGCGCATGGCTGTCGAGGCGGGGCGGCTTCGGATGCTGCCGAGGCCGCCCCGGCCCGACCGCGGGAGCTCCGTCCGGCGTCTGGTGGCCCGGCCGGTCCGCGCGCTCGGGGACGCCTCTCGCGCCCTGTCGGAGGCCGCCTGCGTGGCCGCCCTGAAGATCGAGGGCCAGGCTCGCTGAGCCCATCCGGACCGCCCGTCAACGGGTGGCGGGCGGTCCGGTCCGGTCTGGCTCCCCTCGAGTCGCGCCCGCGCTGACCGGCAGGCGCGCCCGCGAGCTCCCCAACCGGCGACACCTGACGCGGGATGGGGCCCGCAGCGCATAAGCGGCGGATAAGTGGCGGCGCCTAGGATCCCCCGCCAAGGACGGCTGGCACCCCGGACGTGCCCCCGACGCGCCGGCCGTCCTGTCGAATCGCCCGCCGCTGCCCGCCGGGAGCTGCCCATCGTGGAGCCCTCGAGCGCCCCGTGGCGCGCCATCGACACCGCCGAGCCCCCGCCGCCCGACCCCGAGCCCCGCGGTCGGCCCTGGCTGGCCGTCGCCGCCGTGATCGTCGCGGCTGCGGTGGCTGCAGGGTCCTTGCTGGTCGCCGCGAGACCCGCTCCGGGTGTCAGCGTCGAGGGGATGGCGATCACGGGGGCCGGGACCGCGGCCGAGGGGGGACTCTGGACCGCGGCCCCGGTCCCGTCCTCGCGCCTGCTCGTGGTCGAGGTGGGCGGCGCGGTCATCCACCCAGGCCTGTACCGCCTCCCCGACGGATCGCGGGTCGGGGACGCCATCGACGCCGCCGGCGGCTACGGCCCCCGGGTCGACGTGCGGGCCGCTGACCGCGCCCTCAACTTGGCGGCCCGCCTCCAGGACGGCGACAAGGTGCAGGTCCCGGACCGGGACGATCCTGCGTCTGCAGGCGTCCCGGCAGCGGGAGCCGGCGCATCGGCCGGCGGGCTCGTGGACCTCAACAGCGCGACGGCCGACCAGCTCGATGCGCTGCCGGGCGTCGGGCCGGCGACGGCGGCCAAGATCATCGGCGGGCGACCGTACAGTTCGGTGGACGACCTCACGGCGAAGAAGGTTGTCGGCGCCGCCACCCTCGCCAAGATCCGCGAACTCGTGACCGCGGGCGGCTGATGGCGCTCCTCCGGCTTCCGCGCTCGGCGTGGTTCGCGGTCGGGGTGGCGGCCGGTGCGGCGGTAGGCTGGGCCGGGGGGTCGCCCGTCCTCCTGCTCGCCGCGGGCCTCCTGGCTGCCGCAGTCGGCGGGCTCGGGGCCCCCGTGCGCACGCGCC
>JAJYLZ010000066.1 GCA_021787395.1 Chloroflexota bacterium | reverse complement strand
CCGATCTAGCGGTGGCGGCGGGCGTGCTCGAGGGCGGCGGGCACGCCGACCTCGTCCGCCCGCGCCCGGACGGCGCGCCAGGCCCGCTCGAGGGGCGCGCAGCCCGCCGCCTGGACCGCGTACAGGCGCGGCTCGCGGCCGACGGCGCCCAGCGCCCGCGCCTCGGCGAAGGCGGCCGCCACCGCCGACGCGAGGGCGCCCCCGCCCACCTGCACGACGACCGCGTCGAGGGCGACGGCAGGCCCGTCCGCGGCGGTGCGGGCCAGCCGGGCGACCATCTCGTCGCCCAGCGTCTGGCCGCCCTCGATCGCGAGGCCGCTCTCGCTGCCCTGGCAGGTGAACGGGACCGCGCCCGACGCCACGGCCGCCCGGAGCCGGCCGAAGGTCGGGTCACCGGGCTCGCCGGGGACGCGCGGGCAGGCGACGACGCGCGCGCCCAGGTCCCGCAGCCGGGCGACCACGGCGGCGTCCGCCCAGACGGGGACGAACACCTCGAGCTGCCGGCGAGCGGCGCGGGCCACCACTGCCGCCGCCAGCGCTGCGTTGCCGCAGCTGGCGATCGCCAGGGTGCCGCCGCTGCTGCCGGGCGACACCTCGTCGGCGACCAGCAGCTCGAGCATCAGCCCGGCCAGGTGGCGCGCCTTGTGGGAGCCCGAGACATTGCGGGTCTCGTCCTTGACCCACACGGCCCCGGAGCCGAGCCCGGTCGCGGCGGCCAGGGCCGGCGACGGCTCGAACGGCGTCTCCCGGAAGCCGCGGCCGTCCACCTCGGCGATCGCGTCGTCCAGGCGCCGGGCGAGGTCTGCGAACCTCCGGTCGGTCCAGCCGGCGGCCCGGGCGACGTGCCACGCCCGGAGCAGCGTCCGGTAGCGCACGAACGTCTCGGGCTCCCCGCCGGTCGGGAAGCCGAGCGCCCCGAGGTCGAGCACCCGCCGCAGGACGTGGTCGACGTCGTCGCCTGGCACGGCGGCCGGGCAGCGCGCGGCGAACGCGAGCCCGTCGGCCACCCGGTGCCCGCAGCCGGCGCACACCAGCGCCGCGCCCAGCGGCGACCCCGCCCCCGGACGGGGCGCCGCCGCCTCCCCGGTCACGCCCCCGAGCCCCCGACCCGGGCGTTGAACGCCTCGATGCGGCGGTCCCAGTCGGCCAGATAGGTCCGTATCCCCGACCAGAACTCGGGCCGGCGGCGCGCCTCGAACTCCTCGATCGAGACGCCCTGCTGCTCGACCCAGGTGTAGTAGCCCAGGTTGAAGATCCGGTCGCGCTCCGGGCGGGTGAGCTCGAGCAGGTCGTCGGTGCCCGCGCCGAGGACGAACCGCCCGAACGTCTCGCCGGCGGCGACCGCGTCGAACCCGCCGCCGAAGTCGCGCTCGAGGATCCGCTCGATCTCGGTGCCGTACATCTCGGCGCCGTCGGTGGCCACGGTGGCGATCACGTCGTCCGGCCCGTACCCCTCGTACTTGGCCACCTTGATCGCGGCCACGATGTTGCACAGGCTCGAGAAGCCGAGCGACGGCAGGGCGGCGATGACCGCCTCCGGGACGCCCCGCCGGCGGGCGAGGTAGTCGCGGCCGGCCGGGGTGCTGAACATGACCTCGAGGTGGTCGGTCGCGCGGTCCGACACGGCCACGACCAGGTCGGTCGCCATGACGTTGTGGATCAGCGGGACGTGCTTGTCGCCGATGCCCTGGATGTTGTGCTCGCCGAAGCCGTTGCGGAGCAGGGTCGGGCACTCGAGCGCCTCCACGGCCACGGTCAGCGACCCGTGGCGCTCCTTGAGGTAGTCCCCCGCCCCGATCGTCCCCGCCGAGCCGGTGGCCGACACGAACGCCCGCAGCCGCAGCCCGGGCTCGCCCGCCTGCATCGACTCCACGACCCGCTCGACCGCCCGGCCGGTCAGCGCGTAGTGGGCGAGGTGGTTCCCGAACTCCGAGAACTGGTTGAAGATCACCGTGTCCGGATCGCGGTCCAGCTCGGCGCAGCGGTCGTAGATCTCCTTGACGTTGGACTCGGTGCCGGGCGTCCGGATCACGTCGGCCGGGTCCGCCACCCAGCGCTCCAGCCAGGCGAACCGCTCGCGGCTCATGCCCGCGGGCAGGACGGCGACCCCGCGGCAGCCCATGATCCTCGAGATCGCTACGCCGCCCCGGCAGTAGTTGCCGGTGGACGGCCACACCGCGCGCTGGGCGGTGGGGTCGAAGCCCCCGGTCACGATGCGCGGCGCGAGGCACCCGTAGGCGGCGATGACCTTGTGCGAGCCGATCATGGGGAACCGGTCGCCCAGCGCCACGACGATCCGGCACGGGACGCCCGTCAGCTCCGGCGGCAGGACCACGTGGACCGGGACGTCCGCACGGCCGCGGCGGTCGGCGGCGTTGAACCAGTGCACCCGGAACAGGTTCAGCGGGTCGGGCGCGTCCGGGTCCACGCCCTCGAGGCGCTCGGCGATCGCGGACGGGATGGTGGCCGGGTCCGCCAGCTGGGCGAACGTCGGGAGCACGATCCCGGCGCCCCGGAAGCGGCCCGCCGTCCGCTCGTACACGCCGGCGTCGATGAGCTCGCGCTCGAGGCCCAGCCGTCGCATCCCTTCCTCCTCTCGCGCCGGAGCCGGGACGCCCATCGGGTCCGAACGGCCGCCATCGTGGGGTCCAACAGCAGCGGCGGGCTCGGGACCGCCCGCCTACGATCGACGGCGGGACGCACTCCCGGTAGAGCCGGATGGCCGCTGCGGTGGGGAGGACGGTCGATGGAGTTCACCCTCAACGGCCGGCCGGTCTCGGTGGACGTCGAGCCGGACGACAGCCTGCTCGACATCCTGCGCGGACCGCTCGGCCTGCGCTCCATGAAGGACGGCTGCGCGCCGGAGGGATCCTGCGGCGCCTGCACCGTGCTCATCGACGGCCACGCGGCGGTCAGCTGCGCCCAGCCAGCGGCCAGGGCGGCGGGGCGCTCGGTGGAGACCCTCGAGGGCCTGCCGTCGGCCGTGCGCGAGGGCTGGGCCGAGGCGTTCGCCCGCACCGGAGCCTCCCAGTGCGGCTTCTGCACCCCGGGGATCGTGATGAAGGCCGAGGCGCTGCTGCGCCGCCAGCCCGACCCGTCCGAAGGGGACGTGGCGCACACGCTGGCGGGCAACCTCTGCCGGTGCACGGGCTACGCGAGGATCATCGAGGCGGTCCGCGCCGAGGCGGGCGCGCGGCGGGCGCGGCAGGTCGCCGTGCCTGCCGGACCCGACGCCCTCGGCGCCGGAGCCGGGATGGATCGCGGGGCGAGCCGGCCCGTGTCGGTCGGCGACCGCGCCGAGCGCTACGAGGCGCGCGCCCTGGCCCTGGGCGAGAAGCCCTTCGTGGCCGACCTGGTGGCGCCCGGGATGCTCCACGGCGCCCTGCGGTTCGCGGACCACCCCCGGGCCGTCGTGCGGCGCATCGACACGTCGCGGGCGCTCGCTGAGCCCGGGGTCGTGGCCGTCGTCACCGCCGCGGACGTGCCCGGCAAACGGCACCAGGGCCTGATCGCCGACGACTGGCCGCTGCTCGTGGCGCCCGGGGAGACCACCCGCTGCGTGGGCGACGTGCTCGCCGCCGTGGCCGCGGTGTCGCGCAAGGCCGCACGGCGGGCCGCGGCGCTGATCGAGGTTGACTACGAGGTGCTCGAGCCGGTCACCGACCCGTTCGCGGCCCTCGCCGACGGCGCCCCGGCGCTGCATGCCGGCGGCAACGTCGTCTCGCGCTCGGTCGTCCGGAGGGGCGACGTCGACACGGCGATCGCCCGCGCGGCGCACGTCGCGAGCGGGTCGTACCGGACGGCCGCGATCGAGCACGCGTACCTCGAGCCGGAGGCGTGCCTCGCGGTGCCGTCGGGCGGCGTCGGCAACGGCAGCAACGGCGACCGCGCCGGCGACGGTCACGACGGCGGCGCCGACGCGGGCCCGGCCGATCCGGTCCGCCTGCGGGTCTTCTCGCAGGGCCAGGGCGCCTGGGAGGACCGCCGCCAGATCGCCTCGTTCCTGGGGCTGCCGGCGCGCGCCGTCCGCGTGACGTCGGTCTCCACCGGCGGTGCGTTCGGGGGCAAGGAGGACCTGAGCGTCCAGGGCCAGACGGCGCTGCTCGCGCTCCGGACCGGGAGGCCGGTCCTGCTCGCCCTGTCCCGCGGCGAGAGCCTCCGCTTCCACCCCAAGCGCCACCCGTTCTGGATGGACTACACGCTCGGCTGCGACGCGAACGGCCGGCTGCTCGCGGTCCGCGCCCGCATCGTCGGCGACAACGGCGCCTACGCGAGCGTGGGCGGCAAGGTGCTCGAGCGGGCGGCCGGCCACGCGTGCGGCGCCTACCGGGTGGACCACGTGGACGTGGAGGCGACGGCCGTCTACACCGACAACCCGCCGTCGGGCGCCATGCGCGGCTTCGGCGCCAGCCAGGTCAACTTCGCGCTCGAGTCGCTGCTCGACGCGCTCGCCGAGCGGGTGGGCATCGACGGCTGGGAGATCCGCTGGCGCAACGCGCTCGACGCGGGCGACCGGTTCGGCACGGGGCAGCGGCTGGGGCCCGGCGTCGGCCTGCGGCAGACGCTGCTCGCGGTGCGCGACGCCTACCGCTCGGCGCGGTTCGCCGGGATCGCCTGCGCGGCCAAGAACACGGGGATCGGCAACGGCCTCGTCGAGCGCGGGCGCGCGGTCCTGCGGGCGGAGGCCGACGGCGGCCTCACGCTGTGGCACTCGTGGACCGAGATGGGCCAGGGCTGCCACACGGTGTTCCGCCAGCTCGCGGCCGCCGAGCTCGGGGTGGCGCCCGAGCGGATCCGCGTGGTCGTGGACACCGAGCGCGAGCTGGACACGGGCGAGACCACCGCCTCGCGCGCGACGATGCTGGGCGGCCGAGCCGTTCTGGACGCCGTGGCGCGGCTGCGCGAGGCGCTGGCCGGGCGGCCGGCCGACCCGGCGGCCGTCGCGACGCTCGCCGGGCGCGAGTTCGAGGGCGAGGTCGTCGTGGACTGGACGACCGCGCTCGGCGAGCCTGGCGAGCCGGTGACGCACTTCAACTACGGCTGGGCGACGCAGGTCGTGATCCTCGACGACGAGGGGCACGTGGCCCGGGTCATCGCGGCGCACGACGCCGGGCGGGTGATCAACCCGACCCTGGCCGAGGGGCAGGTGGAGGGCGGCATCCACATGGGCCTGGGCCAGGCGCTGACCGAGGCGTGGGTCACCGAGGGCGGCGTGCCGGCCACCACCACCCTCAAGTCGCTGGGGATCATCCCGGCCGCGGCCATGCCCCCGGTCGAGTGCCGGTTCGTGGAGGCGCCCGTCCCGGAGGGTCCGTACGGGGCGAAGGGGATGGGCGAGGCCGTGCTGGTGCCGACGGCCGCCGCCGTGGCCGGCGCCCTGTACCGCTTCGACGGCGTCCGCCGGACGAGCCTGCCGATGCGGGACTCCGCCGCCGCCCGGGCTCTCGCGCCGCGCCTGGCCGACGCGGGGTGGAGCGCGCGGCCGCAGGCGCACGCCACCGCGCGCGAGCCGACGGGGGCGGCGCGGCGATGACCGACGAGGCGACGGTGGGGCGGGACCGGGGGCCGGTGGGTCGAGGCGGGGCGCCGGGCGGCGATCCGACCGCCCCGGCCAGGCCGGGCACGTCGGGCCGGGACGCCGCCGTGACCCCGGGCCTGGTGTGCGCCCACCACCACCTGTACGCGGCGCTGGCGCGCGGCATGCCCGCCCCGCCGCGCACGCCGGCCTCGTTCCGCGAGATCCTGGAGTTGGTCTGGTGGCGGCTCGACGCCGCCCTGGACCTCGAGATGCTCCGCTGGTCGGCCCGCCTCGGCGCGCTGGAGGCGCTCGAGCAGGGGACGACCGCGATCATCGACCACCATGAGTCGCCCAGCGCGATCGAGGACTCGCTGTCGGTCATCGCGGAGGCGTGCGCCGAGGTCGGCGTGCGCGTGGTGTGCGCCTACGGGGTGACCGACCGCCACGGCCCGGACGGCGCCCGGCGCGGGCTGGAGGAGAACCGCCGGTTCCTCGCGCAGGGGGGCGCGGGGCTGGTCGGCGTGCACGCCGCGTTCACGTGCCGCGACGCGACGCTCGAGGCGGCGGCCGACCTGGCGCGCCAGTTCGGCGTGGGCGTCCACGTCCACGTGTGCGAGGGGCCCGACGACGACGCGGCGCCCGTGCGCCTGTCCCGGCTCGCGACGCCGCGCTGGGTGCTCGCCCACGGCGTCCGCCTCGCCTCGGGCCACAGCCTCTCCGGCACCATCGTCCACAACCCGTTCTCGAACCTCAACAACGCGGTGGGCTACGCGCAGCCGGCGCGGTTCCGCAACCCAGTGGCGCTCGGCACCGACGGGATCGGGGCGGACATGCTGGAGGCGTTCCGGCTCGCCTACGCGCTCGCGCGCACGGCCGACGTGACCGTGGAGCCGGACCGCGCGTGGCGGTGGCTCGCAGCGGGCTGGGACCTGGTGCCCGAGGCGCGCGACGACCGGGTCACCTGGTCCTACGCGCCGATGCACCCGGGCCACGTGGCGTTCACCCCCGGCATCCGGCCGCTGCGGGTGGAGGTGGCGGGGCGGGTGGTGCTGGACGACGGGCGGCCGACCCTCGTGGACGCCGCGGAGATCCGGGCGCGGGCCCGCGAGCAGGCCGCCCGGCTCCACGCGCGGCTGTGAGCGGCGGGGGCGCGCGGTGAGCGGCGGAGGGCCGGGCGCGGCGAGCGGCGGCGCCGTGCCCCCGGCGTTCACCCCCTTCCCGCTGCGGGTCCTGCTGGGGCGAGTCGCCCGCGAGTGGGCCCGCGATCGGCGGATCTTCGACCTGCCGGCGAGCCGCTGGTTCGACGCCTCTTCGGGGCCCGACCTGTCGGTGGAGGTCCTCGGCCGGCGTGCGGCCACTCCGCTCGGGCCCGCGGCCGGCCCCCACACCCAGCTGGCCCAGAACATCGCCCTCGCCTGGCTCGGCGGCGCCCGCGTCATCGAGCTCAAGACGGTCCAGGTCCGCGACCGCCTCGAGATCCCGCGCCCGTGCATCGACATGGAGACCGTCGGCTACAACGTCGAGTGGAGCCAGGAGCTGCGGCTCGAGCAGTCGCTCGAGGAGTACGCCAAGGCCGCGATGCTGATCGAGGTCCTGCGCGGCTGGGACGCGCTGCGGCCGGCCCTCGGCCCGGACCCCGGGCCGCACGTGCTGGACCTCTCGGTGGGCTACGACCTGGCCGGGGTGACCTCGCCGCAGGTGGCGGCGTTCATCGACGGCATGCTCGACGCGCGCCCGACGGTGGACCGCCTGCGGGCCGAGATCCCCGAGCCGTTCGCGCCGTGGCGGGGGCACCCCTTCCCCGCCCGGCTGGTCGGCTCCGCGACCGTGTCCACCTTCCACGGCTGCCCGCCCGACGAGATCGCCGCGATCGCCCGCCACCTCATGACCCGCCACGACCTCGACGTGGTCGTCAAGCTGAACCCGACGCTCCTGGGCAGGGAGCGGGTGGCCGGGATCCTGCTCGACGAGCTCGGCTACCGCGAGGTCCGGCTTCGCCCGAAGGACTTCGAGCGCGACCTCGCCCTCCCGGAAGCGGTGGACCTGATCCGCGAGCTGGACGTGTTCGCGCGGGGCCGCGGCCGTCGGTTCGGGATCAAGCTCACCAACACGCTCGTGGTGGCCAATCACCGCGGGGTGCTGCCGGCCGACCCCATGTACCTGTCCGGGCCGCCGCTCCACGTGCTCGCGGTGACGCTCCTCGACGAGCTCCGGCGGGCGATGCCGGGCACGCTCGCCCTCGGGGTCGACCGCGGGGGCGCGGAGGTGAGCTTCTCGGCCGGCGTCACCAAGGCGAACCTGCCCGCGCTCGCGGGACTGGGCATCGCCCCGATCACGGCGTGCAGCGACCTGCTCCGCCCCGGCGGCTACGGTCGGCTGCGCCCGATGCTCGCGGCGCTGGGGGAGGCGATGGCCGCCGCGGGCTGCGGGACGATCGACGCGTGGCGCCGGCGGCGCGAGGCCGAGGCGGCGGCCGCCGGCCACGACGGCGCGGTCGGGGCGTACGCGTCCGAGGTCCGGGACGCCGCCCGGAACGGCGCCTACACGCGGGCCGGGACGGCCGCCCGCAGGCCGCGCAGGCTCGACCGCGCCCTGGGGGCCTGGGACTGCACCGCGTGCAACCTGTGCCTCACGGTGTGCCCCAACGACGCCTTCTTCAGCCCGTCCCCCGCGTCGTCGGCGCCGGTCCGCGTGGGCCGCCAGTACCTCCTGTTCGCGGAGCTGTGCAACCGGTGCGGCAACTGCGCGGTGTTCTGCCCCGAGCGGGGCGACCCGGCCGCCGTGAAGCCCGCCCTCTACCTCAGCCCCGAGCGGTTCGCCCTGGCCGACCGGCCCGGGTTCCTGCTCTCCCGGTGCGGGCCGCGGGCGGCCGTCACGCCCGCGCCGGGCTGCGAGGCGGACGCGGCCCGCGTGACGGCGCTGCTCGTCGCGGACGACGGCCTGCCGCTCGACCCGCGCGACCTGGGCGCGGCGGGCTGAGGGCGGCGTCCGCCGCGCTGGCTCAGCCGGACGTGCGCTGGGGCGCCGCAGGACGCCCCTCGACCTCGCCCGACACGACGTCGTCGACGATCCCGACCACCAGGGTACGGACCGGGCCGGACTTCACGCCCAGGATCTGGCGCGCCGAGGACCCCTCGTCGATCAGGAGGACCGTCTCGCCGGGACCGGCACCCACCGTGTCGACGGCGATCAGGTAGCCGCCCGAGGGCGCCCCGCGCGGATCGACCAGGTCGCACAGGAGGAGCGTTCGGTCGTCGAAGACCGGGGCGTTGATCGTCGAGACCACGGTTCCGACGACGCGGGCGAGCTTCATGCCGGCCCGCCTGCCGCCCCGTCCGCGTCCGTCGCGACCGCGTCCACGATGCCCACGATGGCGTGGTCCACCGGGACGAACGGGTCGGGCATGGCCTCGGCCGCCTCGCGGGCCGCGACGAAGTAGACGAGCTCGTCCGGGCCGGCCGTGTGAAGGGCGTCCGCGGCCACGACTGACCCGCCCGACGGCCGGCCGTGGCGGTCGAGCGGCTGGATGACGAGGAGCCTGATCCCCTCGAGCCCCGGGGTCTTGACGGTCGCGACCACCGTCCCCACAACGCGCGCCAGCTGCATCCTCATCCCCTCCCGCGGACCAGCGGCGCGAATCGCGCGTCGGCTTCGAGGTTCGCGCGCATCGTCGCGTGGAGCTGGGCGACCACCCGGCCCGCCGCACGGCCCTCCGGCCGATTGGACTCGGCGACACGAGCCAGGGCGTGTTCCACGGCCGCCTCCACGTCCGCGACGCTGCCGTCGAACAGGACGTACGCCTTCCCGCCGAGGTCGTCGGCGATGCGCAGCTCGAGGACACGGACCCGCGCGCCCTTCGCGCCCGCGTCCGCGGCGTCGATGACGGACGCGACGGTCGTGGTCTCGACCACGCCCAGCGACTCGCCCCGCCCGGGCAGGCGCTCGCCGCGGAGCGCGGCGACCACCTGAGGGTCCACGGCGGGCAGGAGGACCGCGTCGAGGACCGAGCCCTCGCCGGCCTCGCACCCCGCGGCGAGCGCCTCCTCGACGTCGGCGACGGCGCCGCCGACGAGCACGAGGTACCGACCCGGGTGGACCGTCCCCGCATGGAGCACGTCGACGGGCGCCCGCTTCGCCATCGCATCGCCGGCGACGATCCCGACGGCGATGGAGTCCAGCTCGAGCAGGGCCGCGGCGGGCTCGAGACCGCCGGCCTTCCCCGGCCCGGCGCCTCCGACCGGGTCTGCAGCGGGCGCCGCCCGCCGAGGGTCGCGCGGCACCTCAGATGATCCTCAGCGCGCCGACCACGGCGATCCGCCGTTCGCGCGAGAAGGTCCGCGGACGCGTGAGGCCCTCGCCGGTGGGGCTCGCGATCGAGAAGGACGTGAAGCCCTCGCCGCCCTCGCCCAGCCCGGAGAGGTTCGGCCCGTTCGCGACGAAGATGCTGCAGTTCATCGCCTTCGCCATGCGCGTGATCGTGGAGACGTTCGTGGAGTGGATGGACGCGGTGTGGCGGAAGCCGTGCTCCGAGCGGACCGCGAGGTCGATCGCCTGGTCCACCGTGCCCACCCGCACGACCGGCAGGACCGGCATCATCTGCTCCGTCCAGACGAGGCTGTGGTCGCGCGGGACGTCTGCGACCAGGAGCACGGGCTCGGGGTCCGGGCGCACGCCGATCTCGGCGAGGATCCGTCCGGCGTCCTTGCCGATCCAGGCCGGGTTCATCAGGCCGTGCTCCCCCGGCTCGCCCATCTTGGCGAAGATCACCCGCTCGAGCTTGCGCAGCTCGTGCTCCTTGAGCAGGTAGGCGCCCGCGCCCGCCATCGAGCGCAGGAGCCGGTCCGCGACCGAGTCCACGACGATGCACGTCTTCTCGTCGATGCAGACGATGTTGTTGTCGAAGGACGCGCCGCGGACGATGTCGCGGCCGGCCTGCTCCACGTCGGCGGTCAGGTCCACGACCGCCGGCGGGTTCCCGGGCCCCGCCGTGATCGCCTTCTTGTCGGTCCGGAGCGCCTCCTTCACGACCCCCGGCCCGCCCGTCACGAGGAGGAGGCGGACTTGGGGGTGCGCCATGAGCGCGCGGGCGCTCTCGATCGTGGGCGTCGCCACGGCCGTGAGCAGGTTCGGCGGGCCGCCGGCGGCGACGATCGCGCGGTTGAGGACGCGGACGGTCTCGGCGGACGAGCGCCTGGCGTTCGGGTGGGCGTTGAACACCACGGTGTTCCCCGCGGAGACGATGCTGATCGTGTTGTTGATCACGGTGGAGGTCGGGTTGGTCACCGGCGAGATCGAGGCGACGACGCCGTAGGGCGCGAACTCGGTGACCATCATCCCGCGGTCGCCCGTCACCGCCTCGACCTCGAGGTCCTCGGGCCCCGGCGCCTTGGTGGAGACGAGGATGTTCTTCGCGATCTTGTCCGGGTACCGGCCGAGGCCGGTCTCGCGGACGGCCATCGCGGCCAGGCGCTCGGCATTCGCGACGCCGGCGGCGCGGACGGCCTCGATCATCACGTGGCGCGCCTTCAGGCCCATCGCCTGGTACTCGCGGAAGGCGGCCGAGGCGGCCGACACCGCCGCGTCGACGGTGGCGTGCACCCCGTCGCCAAGCTCGGCGGCCTCGGCCTGCGCGAGCTGGGCGTCGGCGCGCAGCGCCCTCCCCGGCCCGATGGCCGGCGCGCCCCCGACGCGGCCGCGCACCCGCTCGATGATCTCGGCGATCTCGCGTTCGTCCAGTTCGTTCATGGCTCCTCGCCCGACCCCGGCCGCCGACCCGGTGGTCCTCCGGCCGGCAGGATCACTTGCGGTAGATCTCGGCGCCGTGGATCTCCCAGGTGTCAACGATGGCCATGATCACCGCGTCGCACGGGCGGTCGCGGGTGGCCTCCGTCTGGCGGGCAGAGCTGCCCGAGGTGTAGAGCACCATCTCGCCGACGCCGGCGCCCACGGCGTCGACCGCCACCACATAGCCGCTGGCATCGCGGTTCTCCGCGTCGACCTGACGGACGAGGAGCAGCTTCCAGCCCTCGATCTGCGGTTCCTTGCGCGTCGCGACGACCGTCCCGACGACACGTCCCAGGAGCATCTCTCCTCCGCCTGCGGATCAGGAGGCGGGGGCGGGCCGCGAGGGCCCGCCCCCGCCTCGACCGGCCTACCTGCCGCCCAGCTCGGCGCGCGCCTCCTCGGCGCGGCCCAGCGGGAGGACCATGTCGATGTTGGCGTGCGGCCGCGCGATGATGTGCGTCGCGACGACCTCGCCCACCTTGGAGGCGTTCCGCGATCCGGCCTCGACCGCGGCCTTCACCGCGGCGACGTCGCCGCGCACGACCGCCGTCACGTAGCCGCCGCCGGTCTTCTCATACCCGACGAGCTCGACCTTCGCAGCCTTGACCATGGCGTCGGCGGCCTCGACCATCGCGGCGAACCCGCGGGCCTCGATCATCCCAAGAGCATCAGCCATCTGACCGGTTCTCCTTCTCGGCGCGAGCCGCGCGGCCCCGCCGGTCTCCTCGACCCTGCGGTCGCCTACTTGCCGGGCTCGCGCCCGTCGAGCCCCTCGATGGCGGCAAGCGCCGCGCGCCAGCCGACGTCGATGTCCCGCTCGTCGCCCCCGAGGTACACCCGGCCCATCGAGCCGAAGGAGCGCACCTCGAGGATGTTGATCCTGGCGGCCTTCTCCGCCTCGTTCGCGGCGAGGGCGGCATAGGCCGCCGGCTCCATCTCAAGCACGTACAGCGTCTGGCCGCCCATGAGCATCTGGCCGTGGCGCGTCCGGTTGATGAGTTGGGCCTGGTGGTCGTCGATGCGGCGGATGATCTGGCTCGACAGCACCCGGGGCTTGATGCGGGCGCTCTCGTCGACCCCGATCTCCCGGAGGATCGCCTCGCCGGCAGCGCGGACCTCCGCCTGGGACGGCGAGTGGATCTCGAGCAGCCCGAAGTACCGCTCGATGATCTGCATCCCCGGCTTGACGCCGGTCGCCTTCAGGGCGATGTCGGTGAGGCGGTTGATCTCGATGCCCGGCGCTACCTCCACGTACAGCGACGCATCGCCCGGCAGCGGCAGGAAGCCCTGCGCGACCGTGCCGAGGAACGCCGCATACTGGGCCTGGAGGCTGTCCAGGAATGCGTAGGCGCGCAGTTCAATATTGCTCACGCGGACCCCTCTCTCCGGTCACGATCCTGACGCCTGCGGAAGCGCCGATCCGGGTGGCCCCGGCGGCGATCATCTCGGTCACGTCCTCGGCGGTGCGGATGCCGCCCGCTGCCTTCACGCCCATCTTGGGGCCGACGGTCTCGCGCATGAGCGCCACGTCGTAGACGGTCGCGCCGCCCGAGGCATACCCGGTCGACGTCTTCACGTAGTCGGCCTTCGCCTTCTGCGCCAGGCGGCAGGCGATGACCTTCTCCTCGTCGGTCAGCAGGGCGGCCTCGATGATGACCTTGTTGATCGCGCCGCCCTCGTGGCACGCGTCCGACACCGCCGCGATGTCCTCGCGGACCTGGTCGTACAGCCCGCTCTTGAGGGCGCCGATGTTGATGACCATGTCGATCTCGCGCGCTCCGTCGCGGACCGCCTGGCGGGTCTCCATGGCCTTGATCGCGGTCGTCCCCGCGCCGAACGGGAACCCGATGACTGAGGCGACCGCGACGCCGCTGCCGCGGAGGATCTCGGCGGCGCGCCTCACCCACGTCGGGTTGATGCACACCGCCGCGAAGTGGTACTGCTTCGCCTCCGCACAGAGCTTGTCCACCTGCGCGACCGTGGCGTCGGGCCTCAGCAGGGTGTGGTCGATGTAGGCGGCGAGATCAGTCGGGACGTCGTCGCCGGCCCCGTGGTACTCCACGCGCGACGCCCCGCCCGCCACGACGCTCCGCACCCTGTCCGGGCAGCCGGCCGCGCACGAGCGCGTGCACGTGGCGCACGCGCTGCCCGGCTCGAACCCGGCGGCGGGGCCCAGGCTGGAGAGGACCTGTCGCGTGACGGCCTCGATGAGGGCGTCCCGGTCCATGCCTGCGATCGTCATCGGCGGCCGTCCGCTGCCGGTCGAGCGTACGTGCGCTCAATGGCGGTGATCTTGTCCACCCGCGCGGCGTGGCGGCTCGCGCCCCACGGCGTGGCGAGCCACGTGGTCACGATGTCCATGGCGAGTCCCTCCCCGATCAGTCGCGCGCCCAGCGTGAGGACGTTGGCGAAGTTGTGCTCGCGGCTGTTGCGCGCCGTCGAGATGTCGTAGCAGAGCGCCGCCCGGACGCCGGGAACCTTGTTCGCGGCCATGCACGAGCCGATGCCGGCGCCGTCGATGACGATGCCGTATGTGCAGGTCCCGTCTGCGACGAGGCGGGCCACGGCCAGGGCGATGTCCGGGTAGTCCACGGCGTCCGTGCTGTGCGTGCCGCAGTCGGTGACGGGGTGGCCCTGCTCGGCGAGCCAGGCGCGGAGGACCTCCTTCATCGCGTAGCCGCCGTGGTCGCCGCCGATCGCGATCGAGGCGACCCCGGGCTCAGCCGCTGTCTCGGGCGCGGTGCTCGGCGCAGGGGCGCCCGCCCGTTCGAGGGCCTCGACCACATCGCGCACCAGACGGCGGACCTCGTCCTCCGAGGGCATCGCAGCCCGTTCCGACGGCTCGCTCATCGGATCGCCTCCTGTTCCGGGCGGGCGTCCGCCCCCGCCTCGCGGGCCAGCTCGTGGAGCGTCCCGGCGAGGGCGGCGGCAGCGGTGGTGCCGGGGGCCGGCGACTCATCCATTCGCGAGCACCCATTCCGCAGTGCCGACATCGGCCACGAGCACGTTCACGCACCGCGCTCGGAGCGACGCGAGGGTGATGGGGCCCCGTCCAGCGCCCGCCGCGAGACCCAGTGCGATCGCCTTGCCTCCCAGCTCCCCGAGGGGCAGGCCGACCGTCCGATCGTCGATCTCCGGAGTGGCGATGCGGCCGTCGAGGGTCAGGAAGCGACCGAGCACGTCGCCGACGGCGCCGGCGGCCCGGAGGGCGCCGAGGTCGTCCTCGCTCAGATAGCCGGACTCGACCAGCACGCTCTCACGGCTCAGGATCCCGAGGCCGAAGATGGCGGTGGGGGTGGCCCTGGCGACGTCGAGCGCCATGCCCACCGACGGGTCCTGCTCAAGCGCGTGGCGCAACTCGGCGCTGCCCACGATCGCCGGCGCGGCCAGCATCCGGATCGATGCGCCGGTCGTGGTCCCGAACCGTTCGGCGATCTCGTTCGCTCGGGTCGGCAGCGATGAGCGCGACGTTGCGCCGTTGAGCTGGACGATCTCCGTGGCGGTGGTCCAGCCGGGCTCCAGCTGGCGAGCTAGCTCGAGCATGGTCCGGCCCCACGAGACGCCGATCGACCCGGTGGGGCGCAGCGTGGCGAGGTAGCTGACGGCGGCGCCGGCGACGGACTCTCGCGCCAGCTCCTCGATGGCCTGGCCCGTGGGGCCCTGGGGGACATCGACGATGACCGCGGCGCGGAGCCCGAAGCGCTCCACGAACCTGTTCTCGAGATCAACGAGACGGGCGACGGGGTGGACGATATCGATCTGGACGATCGACTCGCGAACAGCGCGGTCGAGCAGCCGTCCCACCTTGAACCGGCTGATGCCCAGCCGCTCCCCGATCTGCTCCTGGGTCAGGTGGAGCCGGTAGTACATCAGCGCGACGCGCACCGTGAGCCGCAGGTAGTTCGACGTGCGCTCCTCGGGCGCCAGCGGCACAGCGGCCTCCTCGTGCTGCACATTCGTGCAATAGCTTGCACATATGTGCACTCGTGACCGCGACCATATCGAAGCGGGCCAGCCGTTGTCAAGCACCAAGATGGGCGGCTGCGTCGGCGGCCGGCCCCCGGTCCCACACCTGGGCGGAGGGACGCTCGGCTCGGCGACCGGCCTTGGGGCGGCGTGTCCGAGGCCGCCCGCCCGGTCGGGATCTCGCCTCAGCGCTCGATCGCGTCGAGCACGATCCGGCGCAGGATCCGGCCGCTGACGGCCCGCCGGTACTCGGCCGTCGAGCGGACGTCGTCGATCGGGCGGACGTCCGCCTCCGCGGCGGCCGCGGCCCGCCCGGCCAGGTCCGGGGACGGCACCGCCCCCTCGAGCACGGCCTCGGCGCGCGGCGCGCGGATGGGCACCGGCGCGACGGACCCGTAGGCGACCCGGACGTCCGACCACGCCCCCGACGCGTCGGCGCGGCGCCAGCTGACCGCGAGGACGACCTTCGAGATGGCCTGGGCTCGCCGCGTGCCCACCTTGCGGTAGCGCACCTCGCGGCCCGCCGGCAGCGGGAAGCGCACCGCCACGAGCAGCTCGTCGGCGGCCAGCGCCGTCCGGCGGTAGCCGGTGAAGAACGCGGCGGCGGGCAGGGTCCGCTCGCCCCGGACGCTGCGGGCGACGAGCTGGGCGTCGGTGGCCAGGACGACCGGCAGCAGGTCGCCGGCCGGCGAGGCGTTGGCGATGTTGCCGCCCACGGTGCCCCGGTTCTGGACCTGCGCCGCGCCCACGCTGGCCGCCACCTCGGCCAGGACCGGCAGCGCGGCCGCGACCACGGGCGAGCGGCGCAGGTGCGTGTACGTGGCGAGGGCGCCCACGACCAGCGTGTCGCCGTCGCAGTGGATCCCGCGCAGCGCCCCGATCCCGTCGAGGTCGACGAACCGCTCGCCGGGCCGCAGGGCGCCGGTCGCGAGCGCGACCATGAGGTCGGTGCCGCCGGCGATCGGCCGCCACCCGTCGGCGACCAGCCCGAGAGCCTCGTCCAGGCTGTGCGCCCGGGCCGCCTCGGGCTCGAGGGAGGCGACCTCGACGGGCTCCCGCGGCCGGAGGGGTGGCCAGGCCGCGGGGCGGCCTCCCGCCAGCAGGTCGTCGCCGGCCGGCAGCCCGCCGTGCGCCCGCGTGATCAGCCCGCCGCCGGCCGCTGACGCGATCGCGTCGATGATCTTGGTGTAGCCCGTGCAGCGGCACAGGTTGCCGGCGATCGCCTCGCGGATCGCGGCGTCGGTCGGCGCGGCGCCGCCGTCCAGGAAGGCGTGCCCGGCCAGCACCATGCCCGGGATGCACATGCCGCACTGGACCGCGCCCGCCTCGAGGAAGGCCCCCTGGAGCGGGTCCAGGTCGTCCGCCGTCGGCTCGCGACCCGGGGCCGCCCGGCCCAGCGCCTCCACGGTGCGCACGGAGTGGCCGTCAGCCTGGCACAGGGGCACCAGGCAGCTGTCCACGAGCACGCCGTCGAGGAGCACCGAGCAGGCGCCGCACTCGCCCTCGCCGCAGCCCTCCTTGGTCCCCGTCAGCCCGAGGTCGCGGCGGAGCACGTCGAGCAGCCGCCGGGTGCCCGGCGCGACCACCTCGACCGGCGCCCCGTTGACCGTCAGCCGGTACGCGGTGCGGGCCGGCGCGCCTGCCGTCACGGTCATCGCCCCGCCTCCCCCGGCCCGGCCGGGCGGCCCCCCGCCGCCTCCGAGCCCTGTGTCGGGGCCGTCCGGCCCCGCTCCGCCTCGAGCGCGCGGATCGCCGCCAGGACCCGCTCCGGCGTCGCCGGCAGCTCGGTGATCCAGGCGCCGACCGCGTCGTGGATGG
>JAJYLZ010000065.1 GCA_021787395.1 Chloroflexota bacterium | reverse complement strand
CCGACGCCCACGCCGACGCCCACGCCGACGCCCACGCCGACGCCCACGCCGACGCCCACGCCGACGCCCACGCCGACGCCCACGCCGACGCCCACGCCGACGCCCACGCCGACGCCGAACTACACCACGAGCTGCGGCGGTACCGTGTCGTTCTCCAACGCCCCGGCTGGCTGGACGCTGTACATCGACAACGTCCAGGTCGGGACGGTTGGACAGGACGGCGCGATCGGTCCGATCAGTGAGCGGGTGGGCTCGCACTCCTTCCAGTTCGTCCTGCCGGACAGCGAGCAGGTGCTGTTCAGCGGCACGTTCTCGATCGGAGCGTGCCCGCCCCCGCCGACCCCGACCCCGACCCCGACGCCGACCGCCACGCCGACGCCCTCCGGCGCCGTCCTTGGCGAGACCGCCACGCCCCAGATCACCCCGCCGCCGACGGACACGATCGGGCCTGCAAGTCGGTCCACGGGCAGCGGCCTGCCGCTGGTCCTCGCGGCCGGATCGATCCTCCTGCTCGTGCTCCTGGCCGTAACTCCGACGCGGAAGCGCAGTCGCCGCTGACGCTCACGGACACTCCCTGAACGGCAGAAGAGCCGGGGCCATGGCCCCGGCTCTTCGATTATCTCGAGACAAGCTCCGCCGGCCGACCGCTGGCGACATGCCCGGACGGCCGGGAGTCCGGCCCGCCGATCTCCGCAGTGCGATTGTGCTGCGCAGCCTTCCCCGATCGGTACTGGCAGGCGACAACGCCCGGTATCAGGATCGCGGCACGTGGTCTGAGACCACGCGCGGTGGGCTGCCTGCCCGCGCGGCCCAAGAGGGCAAGGAGAGCCGAGGATGGGAGGCTCGAGGGTCATGAGGACGGGCTGGCTCGTTGCGGCCGGCCTGCTGGGGGTGGCGCTCCTGGCCCCTGCGGCCGTGATCGCCACCAAGCCATCTCCCGACCACCAGGTGACGATCTGTCACGCCACCGACAGTGACACCAACCCCTACGTGCGCGAAACCGTGGACATCGCCTCGTCGGGCTACCTCAAGGCCGGCCACAGCGACCATATCGGCCCGATCTGGGACGTGACGCTCAAGAGCCAGCACATCAAGTGGGGCGACATCATCCCTCCGTACACGTACGGTGACTTCAGCTACGCCGGCCGGAACTGGTCGTCGACGGGTCAGGCGATCTGGAACAACTCGTGCAGCACCCCCACGCCGACGCCGACGCCCACGCCGACGCCCACGCCCACGCCCACGCCGACGCCGACGCCGACGCCGACGCCGACGCCCACGCCGACGCCCACGCCGACGCCCACGCCGACGCCCACCCCGACGCCCACGCCGACGGGCACCGTTGAGGCCGAGACCTCGTCGCCCTCTGGCGCGGTCGAGGGGGCGACTGGCAGGGCGGTGCCCACGCCGCCGACCACCGACGCCGCCCCCGTGGCGCAGACTGCTGCACCGGGATGGGACGTGCTGGCGATCGCCCTCGTGGGCGTGCTCGCGCTCGCGCTCTGGCTCTCGCCGATCACGCAGCGTCGACAGCGCTGACGCCGCTTCGGCAGTTGCCCTGGCGAACTCTACGGGGCCGGGATCGTAAGGTCCCGGCCCTCCCCGTGGCTGGTGCGCCCCACCAAAGCAGGATGCCTCGGGAGGTCTTGAGGTCCTCGGCGCACCCGATCGCTCGCCAGCGGGGAGCCGGGAAACGCCGGCCGCGGGCGACTTGCGCCCTACACGTCGAGCGCGTCGCCCGGCCAGACGAAGCGGACCGGCCCGTCCCACCGGGCGCGGATCGACGCGATCGTGGCATCGAGATCATGCCCGGACAGGATGTGGGTCAGCAGCACCCGCCCCGGCCGGGTCGCGGCCGCGAGCTCGCCGACGGCCGGGCCGTCCAGGTGGAGCACGCCCGGCGGAACCGGTCCCGGCCCGAACGCCACCTCGGTGACCAGGGTGTCGCCCGGGCGGACCAGCGGCGCGAGGTCGAGGGCGCGGCCGCAGTCGCCGCTGTACACGAGACCCGGGCCGTTCGCCCCCGCGACGCGCAGGGCGTAGCTCTCATCGGTGTGGGCGACCAGCCGCGCCTCGATCGTCAGCGATCCGATCTGCCGGGGCGCGGTCTCCAGCAGCTCGCAGTCGAGCGACGCGGCCGAGAACCCCGGCTGGGCGTGGAGGGCGTCGAGCCGGTCGGCGAGGCCGCGCGGGCCGATGACCCGGGCGCGGCGCGGCGGCTGGAACTCGTAGCGCAGGTAGTGGCGCAGCGGCACGAGGTCGATGAAGTGGTCGGGGTGAAGATGGCTCACGACGACCGCATCGAGCTCTGTGGGCCGGACGAGGGGGAAGATGCGCGGGAAGGCCCCCTGGCCCAGGTCGAGCAGTAGGCGCGTCTGGTCGAGGGTGACCAGGTATGCGGCCCCCACGGCGTCCTGGCGGTCGGTGTAGGCGGGGCCGGCGCCGAGCACGCTCAGGCGCATGCGCTCACCCAGATCGGCATCGGCGGATCGTAGCGCGTGCCGGGCCGCGCGCCCATCGAGCTGCGTCGAGCACGAAGGCGAGCGTCAGGGCGTCGCCTACGGCGCGGGTGTGGGCGGCTGGCCCGCCGGCATCGACGGAGCCGGCTTCGGCGTGTGCCCGGGCTTCGGCGTCGGCCCCTGCGTCTGGTCGGGCGAGAGCGTCGGAGTTGGCGTGGCGCCGTTGGGGTTGCCGTTCGCGTTGCCGTTCGCGTTGCCGTTGCCCGCCCCGTTCGCGTTGCCGTTGCCGGCACCGCTCGAGCCGCCGTTCGCGTTGCCGTTGCCGGCACCGCTCGAGCCGCCGTTCGCGTTGCCGTTCCCCGCGCCGCTGGGGTTGCCGTTCGCGTTGCCGTTGCCGGCGCCCTGGCTGCCGGAGCCGCTCGCGTTCCCGTTGCCGTTCAGGGTGCCGTCGGCGGCCGTGAGGCGCTCGATGGCCTTGTCGCTGCTCGACAGCGCCTGGTCCAGGCCGGGCAGGGCAGCCGACGGCGCTCGCTGGATGAGCGACTGCAGCACGTCGCGGTGCTGCTGAAGGGCCATCAGCACCTGGTCGGTGGAGGGGCCGGTCGTGGCCGCGAGTGCGCTGGCGTCCTGGGCGTAGGCCTGCAGGGCCGCCGTGAGCGCCCCCTGGTCTCCGCGGATCTCGGCGTCGTAGGCTTCGGCCAGCCGGACCTGGGCATTGGCGATCTGCGCCTGGAGGCGGGCCGCCGGGTTGCTCGGCAGCATCGCGTCCTCGATGGCGATCCGGGTGTCGTAGAGGGGCCCGCCGGCACGCGAGGCGGCGAAGGCGGACGAGCCGACGAGCAGCCCGGCGAACACGGCGGCCGACGCCGCAGTGGCCACCCGACGCCCGCTCCAGCCCGAGAACGGAAGGCGCCAACGGCGGCTGGACGCCTCGGCGTCGATCCTCGAGCGCCAGGCCGTCTCCATGACGGCGCTGCGGGCGCGCTTCGCCTGGGCGGGGCTGGGCTCCAGCCGCACCCGCGCGTACCGCGCCATCAACCGCTCGAGCTCGTCGCCCGCGCGGGGCTCAATCGCGTCCATCGTCTCCCAGTCCGACGGGTCGTCCCAGCTCATCGCGTCGTCCCCGACGCTTCGGGCAGGTCGTCCGCCTCGATCCCAAGGTCCCGCCGCAGCGCTGCGATGGCCCGGAACTGGAGGCCCCGCACGGTGCCTTCCTGCCGTCCCATGGCCGCCGCCGCCTCCTTCGCGGACAGGCCCGCGAAGAACCGCAGCTCGATTGCCTCGCGCTGCTCCGGCGTCAGCCGTCGAAGCGCATGCGCCACGCTGTCCATCTCCTGGCGGAGGACCGCCAGATCGTCAGGCCCCGCCTCTTCTGTCGTCTGCCCCGCCACGACATCCAGCGTGGTGTGCTCGCGACGCGTCCTGACGTGATCGATCACCACATTCCTGGCCAGCCGGAACAGCCAGCCCCCGAATGGGACACCCCGCGCCTCGTAGCGCGGCAGTGCCTCCAGGGCCTTGACGAAGACGAGCTGCGCCAGGTCCTCCGCGTCGCTCGGGCGGCCGACGCGGGCGGCGACGAAGCGGTACACCGGGACGTAGTAGTGGTCGAACAGCGCCCCGAACGCGTCGGGGTCACCGCCCTGTGCCGCGGCTACGAGTCGGTCGATCGTCTCGTCGTCGATGCTCATAACGATGCGGGGTCTCCCGTGTTAGGCCCCGGTGCGCCGGTGCCTACGCCGCTGCCCGATGCCGATCCCATCGGCACCCAGACCCGGTCGCCGCCGCGCCGGAACGAGAGCGCCGCGAGCCCGGCGCTCCGGGCCAGACGATACGCCTCGCCCAGCCCGTAGGCGAACCACTCCATTCGGTGGACGTCCGAGCCGATGGTCACGGCCCGGCCGCCCAGCGCGAGGTACCGGGCGACGACGGCCGCGGCCGGGTAGGTCTCCCTGGCCAGCTGCCGCAGGCCCGAGGTGTTGATCTCGAGGGCCGTGCCGGAGTCCACCAGCGCGGCCAGGGGCGGCTCGTACAGCTCGGGCTGGGCCGCGAACGCCTCCGGCATCACGTGGGGCACCAGCCAGCGCTTGACGACGTCGAGGTGCCCCAGCGAGTCGAACAGGCCGGACCGGGCGGCCGCCACCACCTCGTCGAAGTAGGGGGCCGTGACCTCGGCCAGCGACTTGCCCGCGACGAAGGCGCCGACCCGCTCCGGCTCGTACAGCGAGGCAGGCCCGCTGTGGACGCTGCCGATCACGAAGTCGTGCGGATGGCGCCGCAGCCAGTCCCGGATGTC
Source organism: Chloroflexota bacterium (assembly GCA_021787395.1). GTDB lineage: Bacteria > Chloroflexota > Limnocylindria > Limnocylindrales > CSP1-4 > CAIXZV01. The sequence continues at coordinate 12,924 of JAJYLZ010000065.1, read as the reverse complement.
CTCCTCGTAGCGGCGCTCGTAGGTGACCTCCACGCCGAAGCGCACGGCGAGGCCGGCGGGCGCCCACCGCTCGGCCGCCTCGCGCACGTCGCGCTGCCGCTCCTCGAACGTGCTGAACGCGTAGGCCGGCGCGAGCGGGTCGAAGTCCACGTGGTCGGTGATGGCCAGCTCCGCGATGCCCCGCTCCAGCGCCACGCCGCAGTAGGCGTCGAGCAGGGCGTCGGGCTCCGCGTCGGGCGAGCGGAACGTGTGCATGTGGGCGTCGAGCGGCAGGTCCCGGGCCTCGCCCAGGCCCGCCTCGAGCCCCGCTCGCCAGATGTCGCGCTCGATCGCCCGGCGGGGCCGGCCCGAGGCCGCGTCCACCGCGGCGAGCGCCGGGTGCGTCACGGGCGCCTCAGCCGCTGATCACGCCGAGCTGGCGCCCGACGCGGTCGAACGACGCCAGCGCCCGGTCCAGCAGCTCGTCGGTGTGGGCTGCGGTGACGATCGTCCGGATCCGCGCCCGGTCGAGGGCGACGGTGGGGTAGACCACCGACGTCCCGAACACGCCCTCCTCGAACAGGCGGTCGCTGAACCGGATCGTCGTCTCGCTGTCGCCCAGGATGACCGGGGTGATCGGCGTCTCCGAGCGCCCGGTGTCGAAGCCCAGGCGCGTCAGCTCGGCCTTGAACCGGCGGGTGTTGGCCCACAGGCGGTCGATGAGCTCGGGCTCGTCCTGCATGATCCGGACCGCCTCGAGGCAGGCCGCGGCCACGGCCGGGGGCGCGCTGGTGGAGAACAGGAACGGCCGCGCCCGCTGGACCAGGATGTCCCGCAGGTCCTGGCTGCCGGCGACGTAGCCGCCCAGCACGCCCACGGCCTTGGACAGCGTGCCGACCTGCACGGCGACGCGCCCCTCCAGCCCGAAGTGGCTGACCGAGCCCCGGCCGTCCTTGCCCAGCACGCCGCTCGCGTGGGCGTCGTCCACCATCACCGCGGCGCCGTACTCCTCGGCCACGGCCACGATCGCGGGCAGCGGCGCGATGTCGCCGTCCATGCTGAACACGCCGTCGGTCACGACGAGGATCAGCCGGTACGGGGCGCCCTGGCCGTCACGGCCCCTGCGCACGGCCTCGGCGAGCACCTCGCGCAGCGAGCCGGGGTCGGCGTGCCTGAACACCACGCGCGGCGCCTTGGACAGCCGCATGCCGTCGATGATCGAGGCGTGGTTGAGCTCGTCGGAGACGATCAGGTCGGCTTCGCCCGTGAGCACCGGGATGACGCCGGTGTTGGCGGTGAACCCCGACTGGAAGGTGAGCACGGCCTCGGTGTGCTTGAACCGGGCGAGCTCGGCCTCGAGCTCCTCGTGGAGGGTCATGGTGCCCGCGATCGTGCGGACGGCGCCGGAGCCGGCGCCGAACTCCTCCACCGCCCGCAGCGCGGCCTGCTTCATCCGGGGGTGGTGCGTGAGGCCGAGGTAGTCGTTGGAGGACAGGCTGATCACCTGCCGGCCGTCCAGCGAGACGATCGGTCCCTGGGCCGAGCTCATCACCCGCAGCGGCCGGTAGAGGTGCCGCTCGCGGAGGTCGGCCAGCTCGTCGTGGAGGTAGGCGAGCGGATCGGGGCGCGAGGCCGTTGCCATGGTGCTCTCCTTGCGGCTCACGCCGTCCAGTCGAGGATCACCTTGCCCGAGTCGCCGGAGCGCGCCGTGGCGAAGGCGGCCTCGTAGTCCCGGAAGCTGAACCGGTGGGTGATGGCCGGCGTGATGTCCAGGCCCGACTGGAGCATCACCGTCATCTTGTACCAGGTCTCGTACATCTCCCGGCCGTAGATCCCCCGGACCGTCAACAGCTTGAACACGATCTCGTTCACGTCGAGGCTGATGTCCTGAGTGGGGATGCCCAGGATCGCGATCGAGCCGCCGTGGGCCATGTTGTCCATCGCGGCCCGGATCGCGGCCGGCGCCCCGGACATCTCGAGCGCCACGTCGAAGCCCTCCACCATGCCCAGCTCGCGCTGGACGTCGGCGAGGTCGCGCTCCCGCGGGTCGACGGCGAGGGTGGCGCCCATGCGCTCGGCGAGGGCGCGCCGGACGGGGTTGGGCTCGGAGACGACCACGAACCGGGCGCCCGCATGCCGGACGACCGCGGTGGCCATCAGGCCGATCGGCCCGGCACCGGTGATCAGCACGTCCTCGCCGAGCACGGGGAACGCGAGCGCGGTGTGCACCGCGTTGCCGAACGGGTCGAAGATCGCCGCCACGTCCTCGTTGATGCCCGGCCAGTGGTGCCAGACGTTGGTCATGGGCAGGGCGACGTACTGGGCGAACGCCCCGTCGCGCCCCACGCCGAGCCCGACGGTGCTGGCGCACAGGTGGCGCCGCCCGGCCATGCAGTGGCGGCACCGCCCGCAGGTGACGTGGCCCTCGCCCGACACGACGTCGCCGGGCCGGAAGTCGTTGACGTTGGAGCCGACCTCGACCACCTCGCCGACGAACTCGTGGCCGGCCACGAGCGGCGGGCGGATGTTCTTGGCGGCCCACGGGTCCCACGACTCGATGTGGAGGTCGGTGCCGCAGATCCCGGTCTTGCGGACGCGGATCAGGACGTCGTTGATCCCGATGACCGGCTCGGGCACCTCGGCCAGCGTCAGCCCCGGCCCCGGGGCGGTCTTCACGAGGGCGAGCATGCGCGCCTCCAGTTCTGTTCGCTGCCGGCGAGCCCTTCACGCCCTGCCGACACGGTGCACGGGCCTCAGTCGCCCTGGCGGGGGTCCTCGGTCCAGTCCACGACGGGGTTCTCCACGCTCCCGATGCCCTCGATCTCGCAGTGCACGCGGTCGCCGGGCCGCAGGAACAGCGGCGGGTCGCGGAACACCCCCACCCCCGCCGGCGTGCCGGTGATGACCAGGTCGCCCGGCTCGAGGGTGATCTCCTGGCTGATCAGGCTGATCAGGTGCGGCACGTCGAACAGGAGGTCGCGCGTGGTGCCGTCCTGCATGGGGATCTCGGTGCCGTCGCGGATGATCCAGGAGCGGAGTCGCAGGCCCTCCGACGGGTCCAGCTCGTCGGGCGTGACCAGCACCGGGCCCACCGGGAGGAAGGTGTCGCTGCCCTTGGCCCGGAGCCACTGGCCGTCGCCCTTCTGGCCCTCGGCCAGCGCCTGCGCGTTGCCCTGCCAGTCGCGCGCGCTCACGTCGTTGACCACGACGTAGCCGCCGACGCAGGCCATCGCGGCCTCGGGGGCCACCCGCCGGGCGCGCTGCTTGATGACGACGCCCAGCTCGACCTCGAGGTCCAGGGCATGGGTGCCGGGCGGCTGCACGATGGACTCGCGGTCGGCGATGATCGCGTTCGCGAACTTGGCGAACATCAGGGGCCGGCTCGGGATGGCGCGGCCTCCCTCGCGCACGTGCTCCGCGTAGTTGTGCCCGATGCACACGACCTTCTGGGGCTCCCAAACCGCGGGCAGCGGATAGCGCTTGGCCGGGTCGCGGAGCGGGGCCCCGGCCTTGCGCGCCCGCCTCGCCGCGCGCCCGACGTCGCCGCGGCGATCGTCGTCGAGGACCACGGTGGTCGGATCCGAGACCGTCCGGAGCGGCACCCGGAGGTACGGCTCCAGCTGGCCGCCGGTCAGCAGCCCGCCGGCCGTCAGGACCCCGGTCCGCGCGGAGCCGTACTTGTCCGCATACGAGAACAGCCGCATGGCGCCTCCTCAGCCTCCCGACGCACTGGGCGCGGGTGAAGCGGTCGCCGTCGGGGACGGGGACGGGGCCGCACACTGCGGTTCCGGCGGGGCGATCCAGCTGCCGTCGCTGGCGAGCCGCTCGCTGTACCGCAGGAAGAACTGGTCGATCTTGCTCGTGTCGAGCGTGTCGAGGTAGAGGGCGCGGTCCCACAGCAGGGCCGCGTATCGGGTGGGCATCTGCTCGAAGCGAGCCACGACGGGGCTGATGTCGCCGGCGGGCAGGCCGCAGATCGGGCTCGCCGGGAACTGGCTGCTGAACGTCTGAAGGGCGTTCAGGGACGACGTGTCGCAGGCGCCCTGGTCGCACGAGTAGAGGAGCACCAGGCCCCCGTGCTCGAGGTTGTGGACCCAGCCGTTGGGCACGGCCTGGTCGTTGGGGCCGTAGACCTTGGCCGCGATCGGCCCGTAGCCGGGCTGGTTGATGTGCTCGCCCGAGGCGGGCGGACAGACCGCGTACGAGACGTGGTCGCCGGGCTGGACGTGCTGGTTGCCCTGGTCGGGCTGGACCTGGCCCAGTTCCCCGGGGGCCGGCGACTGGACGGTGTCGATGCTCCCGCAGGCGTACACGGGCGAGGCCGCCCGGGTCACCAGCACGAGGCCGGCGGCGGTGACCACGAACACGATGAACGAGACCAGGAACGGCTTGCGGAGCTGGTCGGCGAGCGACGGCCGGCCCGGCTGCGGCGGCTGGCGCCGGGCATCGTCCGGACGGACGGCCCGCCCGGAGGCGCCGGTCCCGGCCGGCCCAGCCGAGCGCTGGGCGGCCCTGCCCGGGGTCGGCGCGCCGCGGCCCTTGGCCTGACGGGCGGGCTGGCGGCCGGCAGTCGGACGCCGATGGCGATCGCTCACGCGTTGGTGCTCCGTGCGGATGCGGTGCGCGGGGGACGCCGCGTCGCCGTGCAGTGCCGCGCCTTGGCCGGCACCGCCGATCGAAGCGTAGCGCGGGCGGAGCGGAGGCGCCCCACCAGGAGCGCGAGCGGGCGCGGCGCTCCGGCGCGCAGCCGGGCGAGAAGCGGGCGGCATTGCGTCTTGACACTGCCGATCTCGTTTACTAATCTAGCCTAAACCGGTTTGCTAAACCGGTTTTGGCATATCGGGGCCGCACGGCGCGAGCAGGGCGAGGCGACGTTACAGCCGCTCGAGGGATCCCTGGCCACGCCGCGCTGCCCAGCGAGGAGACCGTGGAGGAGCGGACCCCGCGCCGTCCGAGGATCGCTGACGTCGCCCGCGAGGCGGGCGTGTCGAAGACCGCCGTGTCGTTCGCGTTCAACAACCCGGATCGGCTCGCGCCGGAGACGGCCAGCCGGATCCGCGACGTCGCGGACTCGCTCGGCTACCGGCCGCACCCCGTCGCGCGGATGCTCACCCAGCGCCAGACGCACACCATCGGCGTGCTCACCCCGCAGGCGCTGTCGGTGATCTTCAGCAACCCGTTCTTCGGCGCCTTCAACGAGGGCGTGGCGCTGGCGGCCGAGCAGGAGGGCTACGCGCTCCACTTCATCAGCCCGCTCCACGGGTCCCTCGCCCAGGCGATGAGCCAGGCAACCGTGGACGGGGTCGTGGCGGTGGGCCTCTCTGCGAGCCATCCCGAGGTGGAGCAGATCCGCGCGGCCGGGGTGCCCCTGGTTATGGTCGACTCGAGCGCCCTGCCGGACCAGCCTGGGGTCGAGATCGACGACGAGGGCGGGGCGCGGGCGGCCGCCGAGCACCTGGTCATGCTCGGCCATCGCGACATCCTCATCGTCTCCGTTGAGCCGCCTCCCCCCGCGCTCGAGCTGGAGCCTGAGGGCGTCATGGGCCGTCGCCTCCGCGGCTACCGGTCCGGCCTCGAGGCCAAGGGCGTCGAGTTCGACCCGAGGGCGGTCGTCGTGGCCCCGGCGAGCATCGAGGGCGGCCTCGTGGCCCTCCACCGCGCCTGGGGTGCCGGCCTGCGGCCCACCGGCGTGCTCGTGATGTCGGACGCCATGGCGATCGGCGTGCTGCGCGCCGCACGGGAGCTCGGCCTCCGGGTGCCCGAGGACCTCTCGGTCGTCGGCTTCGACGACATCGACGTGAGCCAGCACGTGAGCCCGCCGCTCACGACCGTGCACCAGCCGATCCGCCGCAAGGGCGAGAGCGCGGTGCGGATCCTCCTGTCCGTCGTCCAACGACGGGATCGTGACCCCGAGCAGCTCCGGCTCGAGACCCGGCTCATCGTCCGGGCATCGACCGGACCGGCGCCGCGCAGGCGGCAGGAGGTGGAACGGGTCCGAGGCTGACACGTCGGACGGCGGCGAGCGGGCGGGACCCGCCCGGCTGTCGCGCCACAGCGGTGTGGCATGTCGGCGCCGTCGCGGCGACCGAATCAACGGATCCAGACCAGCACCGGCCGGCTCGGAGTCGGCGCATCGCTTGGTCATGGCAGCACTGGAGGAGTACACAACGGTGAAACAGCACTACAGGCTCGCGTCGCTCGTGGGCGTGGTCGCGATCGTCGCGGCCGCGTGCTCGGGCAGCAGCGCGACCCCGGCGCCGTCTGCGGCGGCCCCGAGCGCGGCTGCGTCGCAGGCCGCCTCGGCGGCCCCGAGCGCGGCTGCGTCGCAGGCCGCCAGCACCGCCCCGTCCCAGGCCGCCCTCAGCGGCTCGCTCACCATCTGGGAGGCCTACGGCGCCTCCGGCTCGGCTGAGAAGGACGCCTTCGACACCATGGTGGCGGCGGTCAAGGCCGCCAACCCTGGCCTGACCGTGAACGTCCTCGACGTTCCGTTCAACAACCTGTTCAACAAGTTCGAGACCGAGGCGGCTGCCGGCGGCGGCCCCGACCTGTACATCGCCCCCAACGACAGCATCGGCAAGGAGGCCCGCGCCGGCCTGCTCAAGGACATCACGTCCATGCAGGGCCAGCTCACCGCGGCGCCCTACAACATCAGCCAGGTGGCCATCACCGCCGACACCGTCGACGGCAAGCTCTACGGCATCCCCGAGTCCATGAAGGCGGTCGCGCTCTTCTACCGGACTGACATGCTGCCCACCCCGCCGACCACCGTCGCCGACTGGCTGACCACGGTCAAGACGACCAAGCTCGGCCTCGTCTACGGCGCCAACGGCGGCGGCGCCTACTACCAGTGGGGCTTCTACGGCAGCTACGGCGGCACGATCCTCGACAGCACCGGCAAGTGCGCGGCTACCGCGAACTCCGGCGTGGCGGACTCGATGAAGTTCCTGACCGACTTCAAGGCGGCCGGCGGCATCCTGTACCAGAACGACAACGACGCCAAGACCGACTTCCTGGCCGGCAAGATCGCGGGCTTCATCGACGGCCCGTGGCAGACCGGCGACCTCCAGAAGGCGCTCGGCTCCAAGCTCGCCGTCGCCCCCGGCCCGTCGGGCCCCGGCGGCGCGTTCCAGCCGATGGCCGCGCCTGACAGCTTCTACATCAACGACTCCTCGCAGAACGCCGACCTGGCCGTCAACTTCGCGCTCGCGATGCTGGGCCAGGAGCAGACGTTCATGGACAAGGCCGGCCACATCCCGGCCAACACGGCCCTCGTCCCCACCGACCCGATCACCCTGGGCTTCGCCCAGCAGATCAAGACGGGCTTCCCGCGGCCCACGGCCAAGGAGCTCGACAACTACTGGGGCAACTTCGGCAACGCCATCGCCGCCGTCGTCGACAAGGGCACCAACCCGACCACTGCGGTCGCCGACGCCTGCACCGCGATGGACAAGGCCAACGGCAAGTAGTCACGTTCAGTAGGCTGTAGCGGGCAACCGCGAGCAGCCTGCGGGCGGGCGGGGGCCAGCGGCCCCCGCCCGTCATGACCACGCAGTTCGCCTTGCAGCGAGGGTGGAGCGAGACCATGACAGCCGCCACCGCCGGTGTCGCCGGACCGCCGCGCCGGTCGCTCTGGAGACGGAGCGTGAACACGCGGACGGCCTACCTGTTCCTGCTGCCGGCACTGCTCGTGATGCTGGTCATCACGTTCTACCCGCTCGTGTACCAGGTCTGGATGTCGTTCACCGACTACGGGCTCAAGAACCTCAAGAGCACGGCGCCGCCCCCGAACTACGTCGGGTTCGACAACTACATCCGGATCCTCAACAACGACATCGTCATCCCCAACTTCGACTTCCTGCGGATCCTGACGTTCAACCTGTTCTGGGCGTTCACGAATGTGATCATCCACGTCGTGCTCGGGGTGGCGATCGCCCTGCTGCTCAACGTCAAGGGGCTCAAGTTCGGGCGCGTGTACCGGGCGATCTTCATCCTGCCGGTCGTCATCCCGCCGATCATCGTGGCCACGGTCTGGCGGAACATGTTCGACCCGCAATACGGGGCCATCAACCAGCTGGTCAACAGCACCGTGGGCATCCTGTTCAAGCTGCCGCCGTTCACGCTGGACTGGCTCAACCAGCCCAACCCCATCTTCAGCGTGTACCCGCTGGTGCTGCCGCTCGCCTACTTCGCGCTGCTGGCCGCCAACGTCTGGCTGGGCTGGCCGCTCAACTCCGTGGTCGCGACCGGTGCGCTGCAGAGCATCCCCGGCGACCTGTACGAGGCCGCCGAGATGGACGGCGCGGGTGCCTGGATGAAGTTCCGGGTGGTCACGCTGCCGCATCTCCGTCCGGCGATGCTGCCGTACGCGATCTACGGCTTCGTCGTGACCTTCAACCTGTTCTACCTCTCGTACTTCATGTCCGGCGGCGGCCCCTTCGGCCAGACGGAGCTGCTGGTGACCACCGCCTTCCGCCTGGTGAACGAGCAGCACCTGTACGGCGTCGCGGCCGCGTTCGCCGTCTTCCAGTTCTTCATCCTGCTGGTGCTGACCCTCATCACCAACAAGCTCGGGAAGGCGACGGCCAGCTATGACGCGTGACGCCACCAGCTCGGCAGCCCGGTCGACGAGGGTGAGGTGCCTGCGATGACGACCCCCAACGCGGTGGCGGTGAGCCAGCCCGCCGCCAGGGCCCGGACGAGGTCCAGGGGCCGGGGCGAGCCGTCGCTGGTCCGCCAGATCCTGCTGCAGCTCCTGTGCCTGGCGATCGCGCTGACGGTGCTGTTCCCGATCGCCTGGGTCGTGAGCATGTCGCTGGACACCACCAACACGCGCCCGACCGGCCTCAACCTGATGCCGGCCCATCCGTCGCTGGACGCCTACCGCGCCGTCATCGCCCAGCCGACGGAGAACCCCGTCTCGTTCCCCCAGCTGGCCCTGAACAGCCTGTTCATCGCCGTGTTCATCTCGGTGCTCAGCGTGGCGATCGGCATCATGGCCGCCTATGCGTTCTCGCGGATGCGCTTCGGCGGGCGGGAGTTCCTGATGATCGCGATCCTGGCGGTCCTGATGCTGCCGCCGATCGCGACCATCGCGCCCCTGTTCGTGATGCTCAACAAGGTCGTGATCGGCGCCTTCAACCTCCGCAACTCGCTGATCGGCGTGTCGCTGGCGGTGCTCGCGGGGCAGCTGCCGTTCGCCGTCTGGAACATGAAGGGCTACCTCGACACGATCCCCAAGGAGCTCGAGGAGGCGGCCACCGTGGACGGGGCGGGCCGCGTCCAGGCGTTCATCAAGATCATCCTGCCGCTGTCCACGCCCGTGATCGCGGTCACCGGGCTGTTCGGGTTCATCGCCGGCTGGACCGAGTTCTACTTCTCCTGGACGTTCCTGACGAACCCCGACAACTTCACGCTCGCGATGGCGCTCAACGGCATGGTCGGCCAGTACGCGGGCAGCACGCCGTGGTCCTCATTCGCGGCGTTCTCCATCCTCGTCGCCCTGCCCGTTTCGGTGGTGTACCTGCTCCTGCAGCGGTACATCGTCAGCGGCCTCACCGTGGGCGGCGTCAAGGGCTGACCGCCCGCGACGCCAGCCGCCGGTCAAGCGGCCTCCCTCCGCAGCACGGCCCCGTCGGTCCTCCGGACGGGGCCGCGCTGTTCCCCGCGCGCTCCCGATCCTGCCCGGCTGCCGCCTACGGCCTGCCGAGGTCGATCACGGCGCCCGCGTGGGCCGGCAGCGTGGCGAACGGGCGGTAGTCGACCAGGCCGCCACCGACGGTGACCGACGGCGCCGCGGGGCCCGCCGCGGCATCCATGTTGACGGCGGCGAGGGTGGTCGCCCGCCCGCCGGCCGCGCACAGGGGGCCGCGGTCGAGCGAGAGCGCGTAGTCGGAGGTGGCCGCGTCGCCCGTGTTGGCGAGCACGAGCTGGACGTCGTCGCTGGTGGTGCGCAGCCAGGCGACCACGGGGCCGGTGGCGGTGACCGGGACCGTGCCGCCCCCGTGCAGCGGGGCCTGGCCGTCGTGCAGGCGGACCAGCGAGCGGTACTCGCTGAGCAGGCTGGACGGGTCCGCGGTCTCGGTGGCCACGTTGGCGGTGGCCGTGCCGGCAGCCAGCGGCTCCCACGGCGTGCCGGTCGTGAAGCCGCCGGTCTTCGGGTTGGCGGTCCAGGGCATGGGCGTGCGGATCTGCGGGTCGGGCTTGGTGCCGGCGAGGCCCACCTCCTCGCCGTAGTAGATCCACGGGACGCCGGGCTCGGTCATCAGCAGGAAGGCCGCCAGCTTGGCCTCGTCGACCCGGCCGCCCAGCTGGCTCATCACCCGCGGCTGGTCGTGGTTGGTGAGGAACGTGCCCTCCTGGTTCGCTGGCCAGACCGTCGCCGTCTGCCCGATCGCCGACGCGAGCGTGCTGGGCTGGCCGGTCTGGACGGTGGCCACCGTGGCGGCCGCGAGGTCGAACTCGAAGGCGAGGTCCGTCGCGTCGGGCACGTACTTGGCCGCGATGTCGCTCCCGGCCCAGACCTCGCCGATCGTCATCGCGTCCGGGTTGTCGGCCTTGACCGAGGCCTGGAAGTCCCGCAGCCAGGCGAGCGTGTCGGGCGTGCTGAACTGCTTCTGGCCGTCCTCGATCAGGTACGGCACCGCGTCCAGCCGGAACCCGTCCACGCCCTGGTCCAGCCAGAACTTGGCGATGCCCTTGAGCTCGGCGGTCACCGCCGGGTTGCGCAGGTTCAGGTCCGGCATGTTCGCGCCGAACACGCCGTAGTAGTAGCGGCCGTTCAGCGGGTGCCACACCGTCTGGCCCTGCGGGCCGAGATAGCCCGGGTCCGTGTCGGACCAGATGTACCAGTCGGCGTACGTCGGGTCGCCCGCGGCCGAGGCCTTGAACCAGGGGTTCTGGTCGGACGTGTGGTTCATCACCAGGTCCAGGATCACCTTGATCCCTCGCGCGTGGGCGGCGGCCAGGAACGCCTTGAAGTCGGCCATGGTGCCGTACGCCGGGTCGACCTTGCGGTAGTCGACGACGTCGTAGCCGTGGTAGCTGGCGGCATCGAAGATGGGCATCAGCCAGATACCCGAGACGCCCAGGTCGGTCGTCGAGCTCGGGTTGCCGTCGTTGAGGTAGTCGAGCTTGGCCGTGAGGCCCCGCAGGTCGCCGACGCCGTCGCCGTTGCTGTCGGCGAAGCTGCGCACGAACGCCTCGTACCAGACCCCGCTGTTCCACCACTTCGACGCCGGGGTGGCGGGCGGCACGCAGGCGGCCGCCGACGGGGCGCCGGTCAGGGCCGCCGACGGGGACGCGCTGGCGGCGGCCGCCGAGGCCGTGCCGGACGCGGTCGGGGTGGGCGTCGGCCCGGGGCTGCACGCGGCCGCGGCGAGCGCGACCGCCGCCAACAGCCCAGAAGCGCGTCGTAGCCCGCCCACGAGGGGAGTCTACCCGCGGACGGCCGTAGACTCTCCGGATGCCGATCGAGACGCCCGACTGGGTCCGCGACGCCGTCTTTTACCAGATCTTCCCGGACCGCTTCGCCCGCTCCGGGCGGGTGCTGGCGCCCGGACCGCTGGAGCCGTGGGACGAGCCGCCCACGCACCACGGGTTCAAGGGCGGGGACCTCTACGGCGTCGCCGAGCGGCTGCCTTACCTCGCCGACCTGGGCGTCAACGCGATCTACCTCACGCCGATCTTCGCCTCGGCGTCCAACCACCGCTACCACACCTACGACTACCTCGCGGTGGACCCCCTGCTGGGCGGCGACGACGCCCTCCGGGAGCTGCTCGACGCGGCGCACGCGCGGGGCATCCGGGTGGTGCTCGACGGGGTGTTCAACCACACCGGGCGCGGCTTCTGGGCCTTCCACCACGTGCTGGAGAACGGCGCGGGCTCGCCCTACGCGGACTGGTTCCACTTCCACCCGGCCGCGCTCCACGGCAAGCGCCCGTTCCGCCCCTACCCGTGGCACGCGGACCACGACGAGTGGCCCGTCGATCCAGCCTACGAGCCCACCTGGGACGCGAAGGGCGACGAGTCGTTCCGGCGCCTGGGCTACCGCGCCTGGTGGGGACTGCCGGCGCTGCCCAAGCTCAACACCGACAACCCGGTGGTCCGCGAGTACCTGATGGGCGTGGCCGAGCACTGGCTGCGGTTCGGGATCGACGGCTGGCGCCTGGACGTCCCCATGGAGATCCGCAGCGAGGGCTTCTGGGAGGAGTTCCGGCGCCGCGTGCGGGCGGTCAACCCCGAGGCGTACATCGTGGGCGAGATCTGGCAGGAGTGCCATCCGTGGCTCGCCGGCGACCGGTTCGACGCGGTGATGAACTACCCGCTGGCGTACGCGGTCCTGGGCTATGCGGCCCAGGACCGCCTCGACTGGGAGGTCGTCGGGCGCCAGCACGAGTACGGCCGCCACACCGCGGTCCGCGACGGGGCGGGCATGGCCGGGGAGCTCGAGCGCCTGATGGCGCTGTACGACCCGGCGGTGACCCACGTCCAGCTCAACCTGCTCGACAGCCACGACAGCCCGCGCTTCCGGACGATGGCGGGCCGCGATGCCGGGGCATGGCGCCTGGCGGCGCTCCTGCTCGCCACGCTGCCCGGCGCCCCGTGCATCTACTACGGCGACGAGGTGGGCGTCGAGGGCGACCACGATCCCGACTGCCGGCGCGCGTTCCCCTGGGACGAGGCGGGGTGGGACCGCGACGGCCGCGCCTGGGCCAAGGCGGTGCTGCAGCTCCGCCACGACAGCCGGGTGCTCCGCCGCGGAGCGTTCCGGACCGCCGGCTCCGCCGGGCTCGCGCTGGGCTTCGTGCGCAGCGGCGCCGGGGGCGAGGTCGCCGTGGTGGCCGCCAACGCGGGCGGGGTGCCGGTGGCCCTGTCGCTGAGCGTCCCCGAGGCCGCGGGCCGACGGCTGGTCCCCGCGCCGCTCCCGGGCGTCGCCGGGTCGCC
>JAJYLZ010000064.1 GCA_021787395.1 Chloroflexota bacterium | reverse complement strand
CGGCCGGGGCCGAAGCCGCCGCCGGGCCGCCCCGGGGCCATCCCGCCGGCGGGGGCCCCGCCGGGTCGCTGCTGCGGGCCGCTCATGCCGCCTCCTCCTCGGTGACCTGGGACAGCACGATCTCGCGGTAGGTCTCGCAGCTGGCCATGAGCTCCTGGTGGGTGCCGATGCCGGCGATCCGCCCCTCGTCGAGCACGACGATCCGGTCCGCGCGCAGGATGGTGCCGACGCGCTGGGCAACGATGATCACCGTGGCGTGGCCGAGCTCCCGGGCGAGCGCCGCGCGGAGGCGGGCGTCGGTGCGGAAGTCGAGCGCCGAGAAGCTGTCGTCGAAGATGTAGACGTCGGGGCTGTGGACCAGCGCCCGCGCGATCGCGAGCCGCTGGCGCTGGCCGCCCGAGACGTTGGTGCCGCCCTGCGAGATCGGCGATTCGAGCTGATCGGGCAGCTCCTCGACGAAGTCGCGGCCCTGGGCGATCTCGAGCGCCTTCCACAGCGCCTCGTCGCTGGCCCCCTGGTCGCCGTAGCGCAGGTTGGAGGCGACGGTCCCGCCGAACAGGTACGCCTTCTGGGGGATCATGCCGATCCGTCGCCACAGGTCCTGGCGGTCGAACTCGCGCACGTCCACCCCGTCCACCAGCACGCTGCCCGAGGACGCGTCGTACAGCCGCGGGATCAGGTTGATCAGCGTGGACTTGCCGCTGCCCGTGGAGCCCACGATGGCCGTGGTCTCGCCCGGGTTCGCCTCGAAGCTGATGCCGCGCAGGACGGGATCCTCCGCGCCCGGATACCGGAACGACACGTCCCGGAACTCGACCCGGCCGCGCCGGATGGGCGACACCGGGGCCTCCGGGTCGGCGATCGACGGGACCGTGTCGAGGACCTCGTTGATGCGGCCCGCGGACACCTGGGCGCGCGGGACCATGATCAGCATCAGGGTGGCGCCGAGGACCGAGAACAGGACCAACATGATGTACTGGAGGAACGCGGTCAGGTTGCCGATCGGCATGGCGCCCGAGTTCACCCGGGTGGCGCCCAGGTAGATCACCGCGACCTGGCTCAGGTTCATGATCAGGAAGATCGTGGGCATGGTGATCGCGAACAGGCGGTTGACCGACAGGGCCGTGTCGAACAGGTCCGTGTTCGCGAGGTCGAACCGCTGCTCCTCGTGCCGGGTGCGGACGAAGGCGCGGATGACGCGCACGCCGGCGAGCGTCTCGCGCATCACGAGGTTGATCTGGTCCAGCTTGCGCTGCATGGCCTGGAACAGCGGGACGGCCCGCGACATGACGACGCCCACCACGATCAGCAGGATCGGCGTGATCACGATCAGGATGCCGGTCAGGGGCACGTCCTGGCGGAGCGCCATGATGACGCCGCCGACGATCATCATCGGCGCCGAGAGCATCATGACCATCACCATCAGCACGACCTGCTGGACCTGCTGCACGTCGTTGGTGTTGCGGGTGATCAGGCTGGCCGCGCCGAAGTGGTTGACCTCGACCTGGCTGAACGTCTCCACCGCGTAGAAGATCGCGCGCCGGATGTCGCGGCCGAGGCCCATGGCCACGCGCGCGGCGAAGAACACCAGCACGTAGGAGCCGAGCATCAGCGCGAAGGTGGCGAGCAGCATCAACCCGCCCTGGCTCAGGATGTAGTTGGTGTCGCCCTTGACGACGCCGTTGTTGATGATGTCCGCCTGGAGTTCAGGCAGGTACAGGTTGCCGAGCGACTGGCCCAGCAGGAGCAGCATCACCAGCAGCAGCGGCCACTTGTAGGGCCCGAGGCTGCGTCGCATGAGCTTGATCAACGGGGTGTCTCCGAGTCGGCGATGGACATGGTGGCGTGCTCCTCGAACAGGGCCTCTCGAGCGCGTCGCATGGCGCGCAGGCCGCGGAGCAGGGCGCTGGCGTCCTCCTCCGGGAGCGTGTCCAGCAGGCGGGCGAGCTTGTCGCGGCGCTCGGCCGCGATGCCGGCGGTCAGGCCCTCGCCCTGGGGCGTGAGGACCACGCGGACGACGCGCCGGTCGTAGGGGTCGCGCTCGCGGGTGACCAGGCCGCGCTGCTCCATGCGGTCCACGATCCCGGTCGCGCTCGCCTGCGAGACGTCGAGGAGCTCCGCCAGCCCGTTCATGGGCAGCGGGCCCTCCTCCGACAGGACGAACAGGACGTTGAGGTGGACGAGGCTCATCCGGCCGCCCGGCCAGTGGCGCATGAGGTGCATGTGGCGCGCCGGGGCGTAGGCCGTGAGCTCCTCGATGAGCGCGTGCCGGAGGTCGGCGTGCGACGGGGCGGTGTCTTGCGGGGACATGGTGTGGATCGCTGGCCCTTCGTTAGGCGTAGATGATCATCGCGTCAGAGATGATCAATGCGGCATGAAGCATATGCCCTGGCCCGCCGGCTGTCTACTGGGCAGAACCCGGGCTCTCGACCGACAGGATGGGCCCGGGTCGTGCGCATCGTGTGCGTGCCTCGTGCAGGTGTTGTCGCGGGGTCCGTGCGGCTGCCCCGCGGCCCTCGCACTGCCCGCTGAACGGGCACTGCGGCGCACGTGACCGCTCAGCGGGCAGTCCGATGCGGGGGGCGGTCCCCGGTGGCGCTGCCGGGGCGGGCTCGTGCGCTGCGTTGACCGCCGGGAGGGCACGTGCGCCCGAATGCCCGCTGGGCGGGCAGGCCGGGATGCCGATGCCGACCCGGCCGCGGCGTGGTGAGCGCCCCGTTGATCTCGCCCCGGCTCAGCCGCGCT
Organism: Chloroflexota bacterium; assembly: GCA_021787395.1. Taxonomy (GTDB): domain Bacteria; phylum Chloroflexota; class Limnocylindria; order Limnocylindrales; family CSP1-4; genus CAIXZV01. The sequence goes on along the minus strand of JAJYLZ010000064.1, from coordinate 14,964 downwards.
TGCGCACCTTCCAGATCTCCTCGGCCGGCCACTTGGTGGCCCACTCCGTCCCGGACGGCATCCAGCGCGACGTCGCGCCGACCGGCGCCTGCGGCTCGAGCAGCTCCAGGATCTCGAAGCCCGTGGCGGTGAACAGCCGGATCCAGTCGCTGTGGGCGAGGTGGAACTCCACCGACTCGGAGCCGGGCCAGACCATCCGGCGCATGCCGAACTGCGGCCGCAGGAGTCGGTCGGTGGGCGGCTCGTCCTCGTCGTCGGGATCGACGAGGTACTTGAGCACGCTGTTGGTCAGGACGTGGAGCCGACCGCCGGGGCGCAGCAGCCGGGCGGCCTCGGGCACCCAGGCGTCCGGGTCCGCCCACAGGACGGCGCCGTACTCGCTGATCGCGAAGTCGAACGAGGCGTCGGGGTAGGGGACCTGCTCCGCGTTGCCGTGGATGAGCGGGAACGCCAGGCCGTGCTCGCGCTGTATCCTGGCCGCCGTCTCGAGCTGCTTGGCGGAGTTGTCGATCCCGACGACCCGCGCCCCGCGCCGGGCCATCCACGCCGAGACGTACCCGGTGCCGCAGCCGAGCTCGACCGCGTCCTTGCCCGCCAGGTCGTCGGGGAGCATGCGGAGCTGCGACTCGGGGAGGCCGAAGATCCCCCACGTCTCCTGGCCGGGCGGCCGGCGCCAGTTCACCTCCGCGGCCTCGACGTAGTCGGCCGCGTAGACGTCCCACGCCGCCCGGTTGGCGGCGACGTGCTCCGGCAGGTCCTCGGGCGTGTCGCCCATGTCACCCTCCCCGATGCTTCGACGCCGCGGCGGCCAGCAGCTCGACGAGCTGCGCCCCGTTCGGCCGCAGGTCCACCTGGACGTGGCCCGCCCCCAGGTCGCGCCACGCGTCGAGCGCCCGCGCGACGGCGTCGACGTCGGGGGGCAGCGCGTCGTCGGGGATCGGACGGCCCTCCGCAGCGGCCGCGGCGTCGATCACGAGCCCGACCGTCACCTCGAGCGTGGCCGGGTCGCGGTCCTCCGCCTCGCAGGCCGAGATGAGGTCGGCCCGCCGCTGGTGGAAGCGCTCGGTCGGCAGGCCGAACCAGGCGACGTTCCAGGCATCGGCATGGCGGGCGGCGAGGCGCAGCATCCGCTCGCCCTTCGCCGCGATGAGGATGGGCATCCGGCCCGGCAGCCGGGTCGGCCGGGGCGGCGGGGGCAGGAGGACGGCGTCCTGCGCCTGGTGCCACTGGCCGTGGAAGGTGACGCGCTCGCCCCGGAGCAGCGGCAGCGCGACGGCGAGGAACTCGCCGAACCGGCCGACGCGGTGGTCGAACGGGTAGCCGAACGCCGCGTACTCGGGCTCGTGCCAGCCGGCGCCGAGGCCCAGGACCAGGCGCCCGTCCGAGATCTCGTCGATCGCGGCCGCCATCTTGGCCGTGACCCCCGGGGCGCGGAACCCGGTCCCCAGCACGATCGTGCCCAGTTCGACCCGGCTCGTCACGGCAGCCACGGCCGCCAGCATCGCCAGGGGGTCGTGGGGCCCGGCCTCCTCCTCGCCGGGCATCCGGAACAGCAGGTGGTCGTACGCCCACAGGCTGTCGAGGCCGGCCTGCTCGGCCGTGACCGCCAGATCGCGGAGGACGGGCCAGCGGGATCCGCCCGGCCCGTCGAGGTCGTTGAGGGGCAGCAGTGCACCGATCTTCATCGCCCCATGCTATCGGGCCGGTCCGCTCCCATCCGCGCGCCGACGCCGCTCGAACTTCCGCCACACGACCACGTGACGCGGAGGCACAGCCATGAGCGTGATGCAGCAGGTCAACCGCATGATCGGCGAGCGGATGGCGGCGAGCGGCCGGATGGCCATGATCGAGACGACGGGGCGGCGGTCCGGCCAGCCGCGCCGGACCCCGGTGGGCTACGTGCGCAACCCCGACGGGACCATCTGGCTGGGCGCCGGCCGTGTCGAGTCGCAGTGGCCCAAGAACCTGCTCGCGAACCCCCGCTGCCGAGTGCGCATCGGGGACGATGAGGTGCCGTGTGAGGCGACGGAGCTCGTGGCCGAGCGTCGCGCCCGGGCCGTGGCGGCGATCCACGCCAAGTACGGCGGGCCAGCGCTGCGGGTGGGCACCGGCCCGGTGTTCGAGCTGCGCCCGCTCGGCGAGGGCAAGGCGGCCGCCTGACCTCCTGCCGCTCGCCGCGCGGGCGGCCCGCGCCCCCCGCGATCCACGACAATGGGGTTCGTGAGCGCCGCCGCGAACCCTCCCCGCCGCACCGACCCCTGGCGGCTCGCCGGGCTGGTGCTGGCCGCCGTGATCTGGGTGCTCGTCATCGCCTGGTCCGACCCGTCGGTGCAGGCGACGCAGCCGTGGAACGGCCAGCCGGTCACCGCCCAGGACGCCCGCTCCTACTACGGGTTCAACTACGCGGACCTGTACGCCGGCCGCACCGACTGGAACGGGATCGCCGCCTATCCCTACTCGCCGGCCTTCGCCCAGCTGCTGTTCCCGCTCAACCTGCTCCCGTGGCCGCTGTTCGTGGCGGCGTGGACGGCCATCCTGATCGGGGCCGTGTGGCTCCTCACCGGGCCCGACTACTTCCTGCTGGGCCTGGCGGTGGGCGCGATGGAGATCGCGGGCGGCAACGTCTCGCTGCTGCTCGCGCTGGCGATCGTCAAGGGGTTCCGGCACCCGTGGGCCTGGGCCTTCCCGCTGCTCACCAAGATCACGCCCGGCGTGGGGCTGCTGTGGTTCGCGCTCCGCCGGGAGTGGCGCCAGCTGGCCGTCGCGCTCGGGGCGACGGCGGCGGTCGTCGCCGTCTCCTGGCTGCTGATGCCGCGGGCCTGGGGCGACTGGATCGACGTGCTCCGCGCCAACACCGGCAAGGGCGGCACGTGGGCCGCCATCCCGATCCCCCTGATCGTCCGCGGACCGGTCGGCGTGCTGCTGATCGCCTGGGGCGCGCGGCGCGACCAGCGCTGGACGGTGCCGGTCGGCGCGATGCTCGCGCTGCCCGCGCTGTGGTACGGGTCGCTGTCCATCCTGCTGGCGGTCATCCCGCTCACCACCCGCGAGGAGCGCGCCCGGGCCTGGGCGCGCCTGAGCGGACGAGCGCGCCGGGGCGCGGCAGCGTAGCGGCCCCGCCGACGGGCGCAGCGACTCCCCCCGCCGGGCGCTCCAGGGCGCCTGACAGCGCCCGCTCCGGGCGCCTCGCGCCGGCCCGTCCAGTTGGCGGTCAGCCCGCCGCGGCGATCACCGACCCCAGGGCGTCCGCGAACGTGCCCAGATTGTCCGGGGTGAAGCCGGCCACGTTGATGCGGCCCTTGCCGACCACGTACACGCCGTGCTCTTCCTTGAGCTGCGCCACCTGGTGGGCGGTCAGGCCGAGCAGCGCGAACATCCCGCGCTGGGTCGCGATGCCGCCCCAGTCGCCCGGGATGCGCCGCGCCTCGAGGGCTGCCACGAGGGCCCGTCGGTTGTCCTTGATCCGGGCGCGCATGGCGGCCAGCTCGGCCTCCCACTGCGGGCGCAGGGCGGGGTCGTTCAGGATGGTCCGGACGATGTCCGCGCCGTGGGCCGGCGGGTTGGAGTAGTTGACCCGGATGGCCGCCTTGACGTGGGTCTGGACCGCGTTCGCGTCGGCCGCGGAGCGCGCGATCACCATCAGCGCGCCGACCCGCTCCGCGTACAGCGAGAACGTCTTGGAGAACGAGGTCGAGACGAGCAGCTCCGCGCCCGGCCGGACCAGTTCGTGCAGGCCGGCCGCGTCCTCGACCAGGCCGTCGCCGAACCCCTGGTAGGCGAGGTCCACCAGCGGCAGCAGCCGGCGCTCCTCGACCAGGTCGCCGATCCGGCGCCACAGCTCAGGCGACGGGTCCACGCCGGTCGGGTTGTGGCAGGCGCCGTGGAGCAGCACGACGTCGCCCGGGCTGGCCTCGCCCAGGGCGGCGAGCAGGGCGTCCTCGTCGATCCGGCGGCCGGTGGCGTCCGTGTACGGGTAGGTGCGGATCTTGAAGCCGGCGGCGTGGAACAGCTGCGGGTGGTTCGGCCACGTCGGCTCGCTCATCCACAGCGTCTCCGACGCGCCGGTCTGGCGGAGCAGGTCGGCCGCCACCCGCAGGCCGCCCGTCCCGCCCGGGGTCTGCGTGGCGAGGGCCCGGCCGGAGGTGACGGCCTCGTGGCTGCCGCCCAGCACGAGGTCGCGGACGGCGTCGCGGTAGGCCACCTCGCCGTCGATCGGGCGGTACAGCTTGGTCGCGGCCGACGCGGCCAGCCGGCGCTCCGCCTCGATGACGGTCTTGAGCATCGGGGTCTTGCCGGTCTCGTCCACGAACACGCCAGCCGACAGGTTGACCTTGTTCGGGCGGGGGTCGTTGCGGTAGGCCTCGGCCAGGCCGAGGATGGCGTCGGGCGGGGCGGGCACGCGGGCGAGCGACGGGAGCGGCACGGGAGGACCTCGAGGCGGAACGGGTGAGCGGGGCGCCAACCCGGACTCTACACGGACGGGCGGGTTGCGGGCCGGTTTCGGCTGTCGATCAGCCCACCGAGGCGCCCAGCAGCGACCCGATGCCGTACGTGACCAGCGCGGCCGCCAGCCCCAGCCCCGCCTGGCGCGCCCCCACCAGCAGGGGCGGCCGGTGGGTGAGTGAGGACACGACCGCCCCCACGGCGAACAGGGCGGCGAGCGAGACCAGCAGCGACGCCCAGAATGCCGCGGAGCCGACCGTGGCCAGGTACGGCACCACGGGCACGATGGCGCCCACCGAGAAGGCGAGGAAGGAGCTGCCCGAGGCGGCCAGCGGCGAGCCCATCGTCTGCTCCGAGAGGCCGATCTCCTCGCGCACGAAGGTCTGCACGGCGAGGTCGTGGTCGGCCATGACCGCCCCGACGATCAGGTCCGCCTCGGCGCTGGACAGGCCGCGGGAGCGGTAGATGTCGCGCAGGATGGTCGCCTCGGCCGCCGGGTCCTCGCGCAGCTGCGCGTGCTGCAGGCCCACCTGGTAGTCGAGCACCTCGCGCTGGCTGCGGACGCTGATGTACTCGCCGACGGCCATCGAGAACGCCCCCGCGAGGAGCCCCGCGACGCCCGCGATCAGGACGGTGTGGCTGTCGTTCGACGCGGCGCCCACGCCCATGATCAGCGCCAGGTTGCTCACCAGGCCGTCAGACGCGCCGAAGACCACCGGCCGGACGATCGACGCGCCGGGCGTGTCGTGCGGCCCCGACGGGGCCAGCAGCCCGGACCACCGGGTGCGGAGCGAGGCGAACGGCGACACGGGTGACCTCCGGCGGGCGAGCGGGTTGGCGGCCTCGATTGTCGTCTGCCCGCCCCCGGCCGTGCCGGTCCGTCCGGCCCTCCGCAGGGATGACCGATCTGCCCGACAATCGGGACATGTCATCGCATCCCATCGCGCACCCGGTAACCATCACTGTCTACGGCGCCGACTGGTGCGGCGACTGCCGCCGCTCCAAGCGCCTGCTCGCCGCGCGCGAGACGGTCTACGACTGGGTGGACGTCGCCGAGCACCCCGAGATCCGCGACGAGCTCACCGCGAACGGCTACCCGGCGATCCCGGTGATCGTGATGCCGGGCGGCACGATCCTCATGGAGCCGTCCGACGCGGAGCTGGCCGCCGCGCTCGACGCCGGAGCGGCGCAGGCCGTCTGACCCGGGGCACGGCGGCGGGACCGGTCAGCTGCCCTCGGCCTCGTCGAGCTCGAGCAGGAGGTCGTAGGCGCCGTCGCCCAGGAAGGCGCGCACGGCCGCCTCGGTCTCGGCGGTGACGTCCACGGGCTCGCCGCCGTCGTCCTCGTCCGGCTCCACGTCGCCGCCGGCGAGCACGCTCATGACGCGCGAGGGCGTGGGCTCGACCGACCACTCCTCGCCGGTCTCGGGATCCACGTCGAAGAACGACACGGCGTCGATCTCGTAGACCGCGCCGTCCGGCCGGGTGAGCGTGCACGACCACGACTCATCGTCGTCGTCGACGGGGCGGATGGTCAGCGACAGCCCCAGGGAGCGGAACAGCTCGCTGAGGTTGGCGGGGGAGTCAGACATCGGGTGGCGACCTCGGGGCGGCAGTGTCGGGGTGAGCCTACCGCCTGCCGGGCCGATCCGCCCGTCCGATCTGGTCCAGTCCTGGGGGCGATTCGGCGGTCCGCTCGGCGCGGTGGCGGGCCGTATGCTTGCCCGATGACGAACGACTCCCGCGTGGCCGTCATCGGCCTCGGCTACGTCGGCCTGCCGCTCGCGATCGCGTTCGCGGAGGCGGGTCTGGACGTCGAGGGCATCGACGCCTCCGCCCCCCGCGTCGCCGAGCTGACGGCGCGCCACTCGCCCATCGACGACATCACCGACGAGCGCCTCGCGGCCGCCCTCGACGGGCGCCTGCGGGTCTCGGCGCCGGAGCAGGCCTCGCTGGCCGCCGCCGATGCGCTGTTCGTCTGCGTCCCCACGCCGATCACGGGCACCAAGGACCCCGACCTCGGGCCGGTCATCTCGGCCGCGCAGCTGATCGGCGCGCACCTCCGGCCCGGGCAGCTGGCGATCCTGCAGTCCACCACCTTCCCGGGCACCACCACCGGCCCGTTCCGCGAGGCCCTGGAGGCGTCGGGCCTCCGGGCTGGCGTCGACTTCGACCTCGCCTTCGCCCCGGAGCGGGTCAACCCCGGCGACCCGGCGTCGGCCTCGCGCACGACCCCGCGCCTGGTCGGCGGCTCGACCCCCGCGGCCACCCGGCGCGCCGCGGCGCTGCTGCGCAGGATCAACGACCGGGTGGTCGAGCTGTCCTCGCCCGACGCGGCCGAGATGGCGAAGCTGCTCGAGAACACGTTCCGGAACGTCAACATCGCGTTCGTGAACCAGCTCGCCCTGCTGTGCGAGCGGATGGGCCTCGACGTGTGGGAGGTCATCGACGCCGCGGCCACCAAGCCGTTCGGGTTCATGCGGTTCACGCCGGGGCCGGGCGTCGGCGGCCACTGCATCCCGGTGGACCCGTACTACCTGTCGTGGCGGGCGCGCGAGTTCGACTTCACCGACCGGTTCATCGAGCTCGCCGGCGACATCAACTTCGAGATGCCGCGCCACGTGGTGGCGCTGGCGGCCGAGGCGCTCAACGACCGCAGCCGGGCGCTCAAGGGCTCGCGGGTGGGCGTGATCGGCGTGGCGTTCAAGCCCGACGTGCAGGACTCGCGGAACTCCCCGGCCGGCGCCGTGCTGGCGCTGCTGGCCGAACGCGGTGCCGAGGTCCGCTACCACGACCCCTACGTCCCGGAGTTCAAGGACGACGCGGGCAAGGTCCACCGGGGCGTCGGCCTCGACGCGCTCCTCCACTGGGCGGACGTCATCGTCGTGGTCACCGCGCACAAGCGGATCGAGTGGGACCACCTGTACGCCAACGCCGACCTGGTGGTGGACACGGTCAACTCGTCGCGGGGGCGGACGCTCCGGCCGAGGCAGGTGCTGCGGCTCGGGGCTGGCTGGTCGGACGGCGCCTGACCGCGGCAGACGGCCCCCGGCGCCGTTCTCCGGCCCCACCTCCGCGGCGCGCCAGCCCGTCTCCCGGCCGCCCCGCCCCGTCCTTCGCTGAGGGTCCGTGCCCGCCAAGCGGGCACTGGGGCGCACGTGCCCGCCCAGTGGGCAGGACGGCGCACCAGTCGGGCCGAGGGCGGGTCCCAGCGGCGTTGTCGTGCATCGCGTTGACCGCTCCGCGGGCGGATGCGCCCGGATGACCGCTGGGCGGGCACCTTGCGGTCACCGGGCCGGGGATCGCCCCCCGGACGGGCGCACGGGCCGATGGACCGCGGCTGGGCGGGCGCCGGCCAGGCGCCGTTGCCACGGCCGAGACGCACCGCCCGGCGCCGGACCGCGAGCGTAGATTCGGCCCGTGACCGAGTACCGACGCATCTCCTACTGGCTCGAGACCGCCGACGACGACCTGACGCCGCGCCCGCCGCTCGACGGCGGCATCGACGCCGACGTCGCGATCCTGGGGGCCGGCCTCACCGGCCTCTGGACCGCCTACTACCTCCACCGAGCCGACCCGTCGCTGCGGATCGCGGTGGTGGAGCGGGACATCGCGGGCTTCGGCGCCTCGGGCCGCAACGGCGCCTGGTGCGCGCCGGACCTGAACATCTCGATGAGCCGCCTGGCGCGGCTCCACGGCGAGGACGCCGCGCGCCGGACGCAGCAGGCGACCTACGACGCGGTGGACGAGGTGGGCCGCGCGACGGCGGCCGAGGGGATCGACGCCGGGTTCCATAAGGGCGGCGAGATCATCGTCTCGCGCGGGCCCCAGGGCGAGCCCGCGCTCGAGGAGTCGCTCGCGGAGTACCGGCGGTTCGGCTTCGGCGACCGCTACCGGCTGGTCGGCGGCGAGGAGCTCGCGACGCGGATCAGGATCGCGGGCGCGACCCGGGCACTGGTGTCCGGGGACGCCGCCGTGGTCCATCCCGGGCGCCTGACCCGCGGCCTGGCGCGGCTGCTCGAGCGCGAGGGCGTCCGGATCGTCGAGCAGACGCCCGTCACGGCCTTTCGCCCTAGGGACGCCTCGGGCAGGGCGACGCTGGTGACGCCGCGCGGCGACGTCCGCGCCCCGATCGTCGTGCTGGCCGGCGAGGCGTACCTCTCGGAGCTCCGGCCCCTCCACCGCCAGCTCGTGCCGCTGTGGTCCCTGATCGTGCTCACCGAGCCGGTCAGCGACGAGGCGTGGGCCGAGATCGGCTGGCGCGGGCGGGAGGTGGTCGCCTCGACGCGGCTGTCCATCGACTACCTGTCCCGGACCGAGGACGGCCGGATCCTGTTCGGCGGGCGCGGTGCGCCGTACCGGCTGGGCTCGCCGATCAAGCTCGCCTACGACCAGCACGGGCCGACGCACGAGCGCCTGCGCGGCTTCGTGCGCGCCTGGTTCCCGTCACTGCGGGACGTGCGGTTCACCCATGCCTGGGGCGGGCCGCTGGGCATGCCGCGCGACTGGCACCCGACGATGGCGTTCGACCCGGCCACCGGCATCGCCACCTCGCGCGGCTACATCGGCCACGGCGTGTCCACGACCAACCTCGGCGGGCGGGTGCTGACCGACCTGATCCTCGGCCGGTCCACGCCGCTCACCCGGCTGCCGCTGGTCAACCACCGCTCGCGCGACTGGGAGCCGGAGCCGTTCCGGTTCCTGGGCGTCCGGTACGCCCAGTGGGCGCTGGGGCGCCTCGACGACCAGATCGCGCGCACCGGGGTGCCGCCCAGCGGCCGGAGCCTCGCCGAGCGGATCGCCTCGCACTGACAGCGCGAGCGCGGGCTCCGCGCGCGGCCGCCCGCGACGCTAGCGGAGCAGCTCGGCGATCATCCGGTGGTCGGCGCGCCGCACCAGGGCGTCCGCCGACTCCCCGCGGGCCGGGCTCGCCCACCCGAACGAGAGCCGCATGCCGGCGCCGTTCATGGGCAGCCGCGGCAGCAGGCCCTCGCGGACGCGCTCGACGTAGTTGATCGCCGTCACCTCGTCGGTCTCGGCGAGCACCGCGCTGAACCGGGTCGCGCCGACGCGGAACAGCAGGTCGCTGCTGCGGGACGCCCGCCGGAGCGCCTGCGCGGCCTCGCGCAGCACGTGCCGGGCCGCCTCCTCGCCGAGGTCCTCGCCCAGCTCCACCACGCCCTCGACCTCGAACACGACCACCGTCATCGGGCGGCCGTACCGGGCGGAGCGGGCCACCTCCGCGACGAGCGTCTGCTGCCAGGCGTCCGGCCCCTCCAGCCCGGTGAGCTGGTCCCGCCAGCCGCCGGGCTCGGGAATGCCGCGGGTCTCCACGACGGGTGCGCCTCACTGGTCCTGCGCTGCCGATGCTCGCGCCGGCGCGGCGCGAGCAGCTCGTGGAAGGCGAGCGGGGCCATCGTCGGGCGAGGCGGGGCGCGCTGTCACCGGCCGGTTGGTTGGGGTGCGCCCCCTACGAACGTCCCGCGCCGGCCGACGAGGACGCGGCGGCCATCCTGGTCGCCGTCCGGCGGGCGAGGGCCATCAGCGAGAGCATCGGGTTCACGCCCGACGCCGTCGGCATCGCGGACGCGTCGGTGACCCACAGGCCGGGCGTGCCGTGGACCTGGCCGTCGGGGTCGGCCACGGACGACCGGGGGTCGGTCCCGATCCGGCAGCTCGACATCTGGTGGGCGCTGAACAGCAGGATCCGGTTGGCCGAGATGGACCGGCGGGCGAGCCCGTCGAGCCAGGGGTCGAAGGGCTCGCCGTCGCGCCAGGCGTGGGGCGGGGTGACCAGCGGGATGATCTGGCGCGCGCCGGCGGCGTGGTGCACGCGGGCCAGCTCCAGCGAGGCCCGCCGCAGCAGCTCGCGCTCCGGGGCGCCCGGGGCATACTGGATGCTGGTGCCGCCGTCGCGGGCGATCGAGATCCGCCCGACGGTGCGGTCGCGCACGATCCCCAGGAACGCGGCCACGCGGTCGCACTGCGCCATGACCTCGCGGTGGCCCGCGCTGTCCCACCACGGGAAGCCCGAGGCGATCAGCCCGGGGTGCGTAGGCGCGGCCTCGATCCGGAAGCCCCACGCCCCCTCGGCCTCCCCGAACGCGTCGCTCATCACGCTCTGGGGGACGCCCGACCAGGGGGAGAGCGGCTCGTCGTAGACCCCCGCGATGGCCGCCACCGGGTGCATGTGGAGGGTGCGCCCGGCCGTGTCGGTGGCGATGCCGGACCGGAGCAGCACGACGGGCGACAGGATCGACCCGCCGGCCAGCGCCACCTGCGGCGCGCGCACTGTGATCTCCCCGCCGGGCACCCGGGCCACGACGCCGGCCGCCCGCCCGTTCTCGACCAGGACGCGGACGGCCTCGGAGCGGTCGAGGATCTCGGCGCCGTTCGAGCACGCATCGGCGAGGAACGTGCGCAGCACCGACTGCTTCGCGCCCCGCCGGCAGCCCACCGCGCACGGCCCGCAGTCGCCGCAGCCCTGCACGTTGCGGGGGATCAGCTGCCAGGGGAGGCCGAGCGCCTCGAGTCCGACGGCGAGCTTGGCGTTGGGCCCGTTGCGCTCGCTCTCGGCGATGGTGACGCCCAGCGCGGCCTCGATCGCGTCGTAGTGCTCGTCGAGGTCGTCGCCCACGCCGGCGGCGCGCCACTCGTCGCGGACCGCGGCCGGCGCCCGCAGCGACGAGCTCCAGTTCACGACCGTGCCGCCGCCCACGGCCGAGCCCGCCCGGATGGCGATCCAGCGATCCGTGGTGGCCGACAGCCCGCGGTCGAGGAACAGGGCCGCGAGGCCGTCGAGCTCCGGCCCGCCGAAGCCCGCCTCGGTGACCATCGCGGCCCGCTCGAGCACCACGACCCGCCGGCCGGCCGCCGCCAGCACCCCGGCCGCGACCCCGCCGCCGGCCCCGGAGCCGATCACCGCCACGTCGGCCTCGACCACCTCGCCGGCCCGCGGCGTCCGCACCCGGACGTCGCTCGGGCTGGGCGCGTCGGGATCGGGCGGGACGAAGCCGGTCCGGGCGCGCCAGGGCGAGTCCTCGATCCCGTAGGTGAGCAGCAGGGTCAGGCGCTTGAGGTCCTGGAAGGCCGTGCGCTTCAGGGCGATCGGCGAATCGCCCAGGCTCCGCAGCCACGCCTCGCGCGCCTCCTGGCCCATCGCGCTGACGGCCCTCAGCCGGCCGGACAGGAGCAGGTTGCCCAGGCCCGAGTCGGCGACCCGGAGCAGCAGGTCGAGCTGCTGGCGGAGCGACGGGCGGTTGAGCGCGTCCACCTCGGCGAGGATCCGGCGGTGGACGCCCAGCTGGCTGGCCGAGGGGAGCCCGTCGTGCGCGGGCACGAAGGCGTCGACGATGGCGGCGAGGGCCTGGTCACGGGAGGTCATGGCCGGGAGCCTAGCGCGTCGCAGGCCCCTCGACTGGGCGGTCGCGCGCGCCGCGGTCGGGCGCGGGGCGGTCGCGGCGCCGGGGGCACCGGGGGCCGGTCGCAGCGCGGCCCGGCGGCGACGCGGTTCGCAGGACGGCAGCGGGCTCGGCCCTGCCTCGCCCAACGGGCCTGCAGGATCGCCATCCGATGCATATGCTCCCGGCACATGCATGCGTCAGGCGAATTCGAACTGGGCGACGACGCCGAGCCGGGCGGCCCCGGCGCGGCCCGCGGCGAGCTGATCTCCGGATCCGAGGCGTCCGCCGTGAGCGGGCTGAACATCGCTTCGGGCCGCGACCCGTCCGGCGCCCCGGTCCATCGCGGCTGGGCGCCCACGGGCTCCCACCACCGCTGGATGGCGCCGTTCGTGCTGGCGATCCTCGCGGGCGGGTCGGTGCACGGCTACGCGATCCTGGGCGAGCTGCGGCAGCTCGGCATCAGCAACGGCTCCATCGACGTCGGGCAGGTGTACCGCACGCTGCGGGACCTCGAGGAGGCCGGGCAGGTCCGCAGCACGTGGGCCACGGGGACGGGCCCCGCCCGTCGCGACTACGAGCTCACCGAGACCGGGTTCGCCGCCCTCGACGAGTGGGCCGCGGTCATGAAGGAGCGCGCCCGCCTCGTGGCGGAGTTCGACGCCCGCTACCTCGAGCGGCTGGCGATACGCTCGCGGCGACCGCGCGACTGACCGGGCCGCCCGTCGGTGCGACCGTGCGCGTGCCGCCCGCCCGAGCGGCGTCCGGCCCGCTGCGCCGGGTCAGTCCACCTCGGAGTCGAGGTAGGCGAGCACCGCCAGCACCCGGCGGTGGTCGTTGCGCGAGTCGGGCAGGTCGAGCTTGCCGATGATGCTGGTGATGTGCTTCTCGGCGGCGCCCTCGGTGATCACGAGCGCCGCGGCGATGCCCGCGTTGGTCCGGCCCTCGGCCATCAGCGCCAGCACCTCGCGCTCCCGCGGCGTCAGCGCGGCGAGGCGGTCGTCCACGCGGCGCCGGACCATCAGCTGCGCCACCACCTCGGGGTCCAGCGCGGTGCCGCCGGCCGCCACCCGGGCCAGGGCGTCGAGGAAGTCGCGGACGTCGGCGACGCGGTCCTTGAGCAGGTATCCCACGCCGCCGCCCCGGTCCGCGAGCAGCTCCGACGCGTACTGGCGCTCCACGTACTGGCTCAGCACCAGGATCGGCGTGCCGGGTACGCGGCGGCGGGCCTCGAGCGCGGCCCGCAGCCCCTCGTCCCGCTGCGTGGGCGGCATCCGGACGTCCACCACCGACACGTCGGGCCGCTGGGCGACGCACGCCTCGACGAACGACGGTCCGTCGGCGACCTTGGCGACCACCGTGCCGCCGCCCGCCTCGATCAGCTTGGCCACGCCCTCGCGGAGCAGCACCGAGTCCTCGGCGATGACCACCCGCAGGCCCTTGGCGTCCATGCCCCGATGATGCCGCATGCACGACCGGCCTGACGGCCGCCCGTGATCGCGCGAAGATCCGCGGACGCCGGCCCCCGGGATCTGCCGCGGGCCGTCGGAGGCGGACAGCCGGGGCCCGGGCCGCGACGGGCCGGGCGATGCCGGGCCAGGCGCTCCACGGTGGGGATGCCCCCACCCCCAAGACGCCCGCTGCCCGGCTGGGCCCCGGACGACGAGGGCGGCACAGTGGTGCCACGCCAGTGCCCCGACGGGCCTGGCGCCCGAGGAGGGACGGCATGACGATGGAGAGCCCCGGGATGGTAGGGTCGAGCCCGATGAGCGCGCCCGCGTACCCCGGTCCGGCGACGCCGCCGCGCGGCGGGCGCAGCCCGCTGGTCGCGATCGCGCTGTCGCCCCTCAGTCCGTCGAGCTGGAAGGCGCTCGCCGCGATCCTGCTCGGCTTCTGCTTCTCGGTCGCCGCGTTCGCCATCGTGAGCTCGCTGCTGTCGTTCGGTGCCAGCCTGCTCATCGTGCTGGTGGGCGTCCCGATCATCGCCCTGGCCGTGGAGGCCGCCCGCCTGTTCGCGCGGCTCGAGGTCTGGCGGATGGGCCTGGTGGACGACCGGCCGCTGATCCAGCGTCCGCACCGCCCGCTCGACCCGCTCCGCGGCCGGCCGCTGGAGGTCCGGGTGCGCGGCTGGTTCGAGGCCGTCTTCCTCGACTCGGCCCGCTGGTTCGACATGGCCTACGTGGCGGTGAGCTTCCCGCTCGCGATCATCGAGTTCCTGGTCGCGGTGCTCCTGTGGGCCCTGGCCGCCGCGCTCCTGATCGCGCCGCTGCTGGTCGTCGTGGCCCGCGCTGCGGGAGTGCACCCCGGCGCCTGGGGCGGCCTCAACCCGTACGTCGTGCTCGCCGTGGTGTTCGCCATCGGCCTGGTGCTGCTGCCGCTGGCCGCGTCGGCCACCCGGGGCATGGCCGTCCTCCACCGCTACGTGGTGGAGGGGCTGCTGTGCATCAGCCCGTCGGAGGCGCTGCGACGCGAGAACGAGCGGCTGCGCGAGAGCCGGTCGGCGGCCGTGGAGCTGGAGGCCAGCGAGCTGCGCCGCATCGAGCGCGACCTCCACGACGGCGCCCAGCAGCGCCTCGTCAGGCTGGCCATCGACCTGTCGCTGGCGGAGGACAAGGTGGACGACGACCCGGCTGAGGCCAAGGTCCTGATCGCCGGCGCCCGCGACCATGCCCGCCAGGCGCTGGCCGAGATCCGCCAGGTGGTGCGCGGCTCGGCGCCGGCCATCCTGCTCGACCGGGGCCTCGTCGCGGCGCTTGGGGCGGTCGCCGGCCGCAGCCCGGTGCCCGCGTTCCTCGACAGCGACCTGCCGGCGGGCGAGCGCCTCCCGGGCGCGGTGGAGCGCGCCGCCTACTACGTGGTCAGCGAGGCCCTGGCGAACGCGGCCAAGCACGCGGGTGCGACTCGGGTGCAGATCACCCTCCGGCGCCAGCCGACCCGGCTCGGCGTGTGGGTCCGCGACGACGGCCGGGGCGGCGCCGCGATCGCGACGGGCGGCGGCCTGGCCGGCCTGCGGGACCGCGTGGCCGCGCTCGACGGCAGGCTGCTCCTGCACAGCCCGGCCGGCGGGCCCACGGTCATCCACGTGGAGCTGCCCCTGCCGCCGGCCGCCGGCCCGCCGTGGG
>JAJYLZ010000009.1 GCA_021787395.1 Chloroflexota bacterium | reverse complement strand
CCGCCCGGCCGCGCGGCCGGCGCGGCGGCCCGCCGGACCGCCGACCCGAGGCCCGCCCGCCAGCCCACCGCCGCACCGCCGGGTCAGAAGGGCTTCGCGATCAGGCCGTCGGCGACCGCGATCGCCGCGATCACCGACACGATGACGCCCGCCACGAACATCCAGACCAGGCCCATGATCCCGTTGCTGATCCGGCGCGACGCGCGGTGCTCGGCCTCGGCGTTGCTGCCCGCGAGCATCTTCTCGATCCCGCCCCACACGATGACCGCGGCGCACACCGCGATCCCGAGGCCGATCGCGATCGCGACCAGGGTGCCGATCATCGCGGTCACCGGCGCGAGCGCCTTCTGGGCGCTCTTGGGCACCACGTCCGCGCCGAGGGCTGGCGAGGACCCCGCCAGCCACGGGAGGGCGGCCGTGGCGACCGCCGTTGCCCGGCGGGCCCGTCGCCCGATCGACATCAGCCTACCGTCCATCCCCACCTCCCTAGAGACTCAGCCGGCCGCCGCCGAGCCGGCCGCGGACGACCCGCGCCGGTACCCGCGCACGAAGTCGGCCACCTCGGCCTCGCCCGCCGAGCCGAGGTCGAGCCCCGCGGCCGCGAACCAGGCCACCGCCCGGTGGAGCGACCGGAGCCGGTCGAGCTCGCGCGGGCTGACCAGCACCGCCGCGAACCGGCCGGACGACACCACCGTGAGCGCCCGGCCGCCCGAGACCTCGTCGAGGTGCGACGCGAGCCGCTCGCGCAGGTCGGTGATCTGGACGGTGGCGAGCGGCCCCAGGACCTCCCGCGGCTGCGCGTCGAGCGCGCGGACCGCGGCGCGGCTGGGCTTCAGTTGGCCGCGGACCGCCGCGCCCATCTGCGCCGTCCCCCCGACGAGCTCCGGGTACACCTCGAGCGCGTGCAGCGCGGCGAGGCCCCGCTCGACGCGCCCCCAGCGCTCGGCCTCGTCGAACCGCAGCAGGACCGCGGCCGGGTCGCCGTGCTGCATGATGACGAGGGGACCCGAGTCGGCCGTGCGGGCCACCACGGCCCGGATCCGCTCGCGCACCTCTCGCAGGCCGAGGGCCTCGACCTCGCGCCCCAGGGTCACCGCAGATCCTCCTCGTCCTCGAGCGCGTACCCGGCGGGCACCGCGCAGACCACGACGTCGAGCGGCTTGCCGCGCCATGTGAGCGCGACCGGCGCCCGGCGGGCCCGCAGCAGCCCCCGGCGGAAATCCTGGCGGAGCGCGGTCACCGACAGCGACCGGCACCGCTCGCCGGGGAGCGGCCTCCGGAGCACCGCCCATGGGTGGCCGTGACGGAGGACCACGATGCTCTCGCCGCGAGCGGCGCGCTCCGCGTAGACCGCGATGTTGCGCCTGAGGGTCCTTACCGTCACGACCATGCCGGGAGCATGACCCAATGGCGTACCCCAGTCAAGAGGAATTGTGTACGGTTCGGAAGAGACCAGCGGAGGAGACTGGCTACGTGGCGCTAGTCCCTTGACAGACAATCCCTTGACAGGCTGATGATTCCTTCCATGCGTTGAACGCCGATCAACGTGTTAGGGTCCCAGTGATTGACACGTAACGACGATGCCGCGCGGCCATCAATCCGTGCTGTCTTGGGGCGTTCCGGGGCGTGATGGGGCGCACTCGCGGGTCTCTGCGACTTCGTCGAGGTCCCGAAGAGGGGCGTCGTCCGCGCCGCCGCACGTTGGGGCGTTCAGCCGTGCCCTGGGCGGCCGCTCACGACTCCGACATGATCGCGCTGGGGTTCTGGCGCCGCGGCAACGGGATGCATTGAGGCGAGTGCCGCCCGCCGGATTTCGAGGGATGGAGCATGAGCGGTCGATCCCGTCTCCCGCCGCTAGGAGCCCGACTTGAGCGCGGCGAGGCGCGCGTCGACCTCCGCCGAGATCTCCTCGTCCTCGAGGCTCGAGAACTGCGCGTCGAGGGAGCTCGCGGCCACCTCGGCCATCCCCGTGGCCTTAGCCTCCTCGTGGCGGATCTTCTCCTCGAACCTTGCGACCTCGCTGGTCGGGTCCATGACGTTGACGCTCTTGAGCGACTCCTGGACCCGAACCTGGGCCTGGGCCATCTTGGCCCGGCTGACCAGCTCGTCGCGCTTCTGGACCAGCTCCTCGCGCTTGGCGCGCATCTGGTTCAGCCCCGTCTTGAGCTGCTCGACCAGCGCGGTCTGCTGCTCGATCTGCGGCCTGAAGGTCTTGACCTGGTCCTCGTAGGAGATCTGCCGCTTGAGCGCGACTCGGGCGAGGTTGTCGAACTTGTCCGCGTCTGCCGTGTTGCCGGCAGCGCGCAGCTCGTCGGCCTTCTTGGACGCGGCAGCGGCCTTCGAGCCCCACTCGGCCACCGCGTCCGAGGCCTCCTTGGCGTCGCCCTCCAGTAGCCGGAGGTTGCCGATCGTCTGGGCGACCGCCTCCTCGGCTTCCCGGATGTTGTCCGTGAAGTCGCGGACGAGCTGGTCGAGCATCTTCTGGGGGTCCTCGGCGCCGTCGATCAGCGCGTTGACGTTCGCCCGCACCAGCTGGCCGATGCGTCCGAGGATGGATGACTGGGCCATGACTGCCCCTCCTTGTGGCGTGTGCATTGCGTTCACTGCGGGGATGTGCCTCGGTTCGCGGGACCGCCCGACGCCGGCTGCCGCCATCAGCAGCCTCCGCCCCGGTCGTGGCCGCCTCCGCCGCAGCCACCGCCGTGATGCGCGCCACCGGCGCGCCCTCTCCCGGATCGGTGGCTGTGGTCGCCGTGGCCGGGACGTCCGCCGAGGAGGCTCGCGAGGATCACCGCGCCGGGGTCGAGCGGACCGTCTGTTCGACGATCCCAGCCCTCGGCGTCCGAACGCGCCAGGCCGTACGCCTCGTCCCCCAGCCGGTCCGCCGTCCTCGCCTCGCGGGTTGCGCGCTCCGCATCCGCGGTCGCGAGCGACGCCGCCTGGTCGTAATGCTGGCGCGCCTCCAGCAGCCGGGTTCTGGCCTCGCTGCGCACGGCGCCCTCCTGCGCGGCGACGTAGTCGGTCGCGCGACCGATCGACATCTCCGCCGAGTGCATCGCCGTCGCCAGGACAGCCGCCCGGCGCGCCTCGCGCACGGCCGCCTCCTGGGCGCTGGCAAGGACGGCGTCGGCACCGGCACGCGCACGCCGGGCCGCGCTGATACCGGCCTCTGGATCCGGGTGGCCCCCCGTGACCGCGCTCCGGGCCTGGGCAAGCAGGACCTCGGCCTCCGATACCGCTGCGGCAAGCCCGGGGTCGAGCGGTCGTCCAACTGCGATCGAGTCCTTCGCAGCCTGGACCGCCCGAGCGGCCTCACCGACCTCCACGTCGACCCGCCTGCGGGCATCCTCGAGCGTCGCCAGCCTGCGCTCGACGGCGTCGAGCAGGACACCGGCGTCGTCCGCCATCCCAAGGGCCCGCCTGGCCGCCCGAGCCGCCGAGTTGAGGTCGGCCGGCGTCGTCTCGAGGGCGGCGTTGCCCCGCTCCGCCTCGGCCCTCGCGTCGCCCAGGCGTTCGCGGGCTTCATCGACATTCCCCGCGACGCCGGTCCAGCATGCCGGCGCATACGCCTGGAGGCGCTCCATGGCCGTCTCGACGCCTGGCATGCGCCGCTCGAGCTCGCCGACACGATCCGGCAGCCCGGCAAGGACCTCGGGCGCGTGCCGGTCGCGCTCGCGCAGGCCCTCGATCCGCGTGCGCTCGGCGCCCAGCGCCGCGAGGACCCGCTTGCAGCGTCCGACGACCTCGTCGAGCGCCTCCGGCTCCGCGGGGTCGCCAGTCGCCGTGTCGAGGCCGTGGCGGGCGCTGAACGCGGCCCCGAGCTCGGACTGCGCCATGGCGATGGCCGTCCGCAGGGGGGCGACGTCGGCGTCGTCGAACTGGGCCTCGGCGAACCCGAGGTCCTGGCCCGCCTCGCGCAAGGCGTTGTCGGCCTCGATGAGCAGCCTGTTCGCCTCGGCGTCGAGCGCGAGGACTCGGCGGTCGCGGTCCGCGGCGCCGCGCCGCCGCCGGCGCCATCGGGCGACGACCAGGAGCGCGAGGGCGAGGCCGACCGTGGCGAGCGCCGCGCCGAGGAGGCCCGCGACGACGGACGCGTCGACCCCGGGGGCCGCGGCGGGGAAGTTCAAGGTCGGGCCTAGGCGCTGGCCGCTGATCGTGCCGAGGGCCGCGGCTGCCGCCGCTCGATCGAGGGTAAGTCGGTTGCCGGTTGTCACGATGTCAGCGGCGGGGGCAGGCGCACATGAACGAGGACAACGCATGGCCGAGACGGTGCACCGCGGCGCTGAGGACAGCATGAGCGTGGGATGAGAACGTGCGCGGAGCGCTCGACTGCGTCCCCGGACGGAGGCGGACCGGCCCGCCGGCAGCACGGTCGGGCCGGTGTCAGGGTCGCTGGCGGCGTCCCGCCCCGCCCTCGCCCGTCAGTGCTCGTGCTCGCCGCCGCAGCAGCCGCCCGTCTCGCCGGCGAGGTAGGGCTCGGGGTCGGCCTGGAACCGCGAGAAGCACCCGGGACACTTGAACCGCAGGACCCTGCCGCTGTACGAGGCGGTGACGCCAGCGCCCGCGGCGACGCCGTTGCCGCAGACGGCACACGTCGCCGCTGGCTGGTCCGTCGAATCGAGGATCATGAGTTCGGATGCGATCGCCATCACGCGGCCTCCACGATGATCTTGCCCCGGAGCATGCCCATCTGGCAGGTGAACTCATGCTCGCCGGGGTCGCCGGGCATGAACTCGACGGGGACGACGGTCCCGGTCGGGAGCGGAGCGGACTTGCCGAAGTCGGCCAGCACGACTTGCTCGGAGCAGGCCGCGGTCTCCTCGCGGCGGAACAGCAGCCGGACCGGACGGCCCGCGGTGACCCGGATCGTGTCGGGCGTGTAGCCGCCCTTGACGAGGACCATCTGCTCCTGGTAGCCGTCGGAGACCGCGGACGCCGCCACCCCCTGGGTCCGCTTGAACCAGAAGAACCAGGCCACGCCCACGGCGGCCGCGAGGCCGACCACGGTAACGATGATCCTATCGGGAGTCATGCCGACACCTCCTGGAGCCGGAACCGCTTGAGGCGGTTGGCGTTGCTGACGACGGTGACCGAGCTGAAGCTCATCGCCAGCGCGGCCAGGATCGGGCTCAGAAGGAGCCCGATGAACGGATAGAGGATCCCCAGGGCGATCGGTAGCCCGACGCCGTTGTAGACGAAGGCGCCGAACAGGTTCTGGTAGACGTTGCGCATCGTTGCCCGGCTGATCTCGACCGCCGACACGACCCCGCGCAGGCTGCCGCTGATGAGCGTCACGTCGGACGCCTCGATCGCGACGTCGGTGCCGGTCCCGATCGCGAAGCCAACGTCGGCCTGGGCGAGCGCCGGGGCATCGTTGATGCCGTCGCCGACCATGGCGACACTCCGGCCCTCGAGCTGGAGCTTTCGGACCTCGTGGGCCTTGTCCTGCGGCAGGACCTCGGCCACCACCCGGTCGATGCCCACCGTCCGGGCGATCGCGTCGGCCGTCCGCCGGTTGTCGCCCGTGATCATCACGACCTGGAGGCCGAGCTTCCGGAGGGCGGCGATCGAGGCGGCCGAGTCCGGCTTCACCGGATCGGCGATGGCGATCACACCCGCAGCTCGCTCGCCGATCGCGACGTACACGGGGGTCTTGCCGTCGTCGGCCAGCCGCGCCGCGGCATCGTCGAGGGCGCCGGGATCGATCCCCGCCGCTTCGAGGAAGGCGCGCTTGCCGACGCGGATCGGGCGCGATCCGAAGCTGACGCGGATCCCGTGTCCGGGCACGGCCTCGAAGTCCGAGACCCCGATTCGCGTGACCCCGCGCTCCGCGGCGCTGTCCAGGATCGCCCCCGCCAGCGGGTGCTCCGAGTCGCGCTCGGCCGCGGCCGCGAGGGACAGGACGGTGTCCTTGTCGACGCCCTCGGCCGGCACGATGTCGGTGACGGCCGGCTTGCCGACCGTGATCGTGCCGGTCTTGTCGAGCACGATCGTGTCGAGCCTCTTGGCGGCCTGGAGGGCGTCGCCCGAGCGGATGAGGATGCCGTGGGTCGCCGCCAGCCCGGTGCCGGTCGTGAGCGCCATCGGCGTGGCCATGCCGAGCGCGCACGGGCAGGCGATGATGAGCGTGGTGACGGCCACGATCGTGGCGTAGGCAAAGGCCGGAGTCGGTCCGAAGTCGTACCAGAGGACGAAGCCCAGGATCGAGGCGATGACGACCGCTGGCGTGAAGTAGCCGGCCACCACGTCCACGATCCGCTGGATCGGGACCTTGGACGCCTGGGCGTCGCCGACCATCCGGACGATCGTGGCCAGGGCCGTGTCCGCCCCGACCTTCGTGGCCCGGAACCGCAGGCTGCCGGTCGTGTTCATCGTGGCCCCGATGACCTCGTCGCCCGGGCTCTTCCCGACCGGCATCGACTCGCCGGTGATCATCGACTCGTCGACGGCCGACGCGCCCTCGAGCACGATCCCGTCGACCGGGACCTTTGCGCCCGGCCGGACGACGACCACGTCGTCGACGACGACCTGCTCCACGGGGACCTCGATCTCCTGGCCGCCGCGGAGGACGCGGGCGGTCTTGGGTGCCAGCGCGATGAGCTTCTCGATCGCCTCCGACGTCTTGCCGCGCGCCTTGACCTCCATGGCCATGCCGAGGACGACCAGGGCGGTCACGACGACCGCCACGTCGTAGTAGACGTCGACCATGTCGGCGGTCGGGAAGAGCGCCGGCAGCAGCAGCGCCGCGCCCGAGTAGAGCCAGGCCGCGCCGGTGCCGATGGCGATCAGCGTGTGCATGTTCGCCGAGCGGTGCCTGAGGCCCTGCCAGGCGCCGGTGAAGAACTGGTTGCCGGAGTAGGCCAGGACCGCCAGCGCGGCGATGCCCATGACGGCCCAGAGAGCCTTCAGCTGCGCGCTGCCCCGGGGGAAGATGTCCCCCACGAACGGAACGACCGAGGGGTAGGAGAGGAGGACGACGGGGACGGCGACGACCGCGGCAAACCTGAACTTGCGCATCAGGGTCCGGTACTCGGCGAGGCGGTCGTCGGCGGGCGATCCCGTTCGGGTCGTCTCCGTCTGCGGCGGAGGGGTCGCTCCGCAGCAGTCGTTGGTGGCGCTGCTAGCAGCAGCCACGGGAGGGGTGCTGGCCATGGTCCTGTCTTCCGTTCTCCGTAAGGTGCTCACTGGCTCGCGATCCGAGCCCGTGCCCGAGGCTGGCGGGTCAGCCTGAGCGTCGGATGAGCCCGACCTGAGATCTGCTGGCGGCCGAGGTGCATCAGGGTCCGACGGGTGCGGCCCGCGGCCGCCGAGGCCCGACGGTCGCGGACAAAGCCCTTCGCCTGCGTTGGGCCGAAGGTCACTTCGGCGACAGGACGGCAGCAGCGGACGTCCCGCAGGACCGCGGATCCTCAGGGCCCGAACGGACGGGGATCGGCAGGGATATCGAGGTGCCGCTGCAGCCGGGAGAACGGCTCGTTGATGTACGCGACCTCCTCGTCGGCTCGGCGGTAGCGCTCGGACCCCGGCAGCGCGATCCGCCGCGCGGCCATCGCCGCCCGGATGCGCGTGTGGAGGGTCTGGAGCGCCGTCGGGAGCTGGGTCCGCGCGGGGCGTTCAGGGGCGGGCCGGCATGCCGGCTGCGGCAGCTCGCCGGCGCGCGTCGTTGGGGTGTGGGTGTTCAGTGCGCCGGTCGCACGGGAGTTCGCCATGCAGCCCATTCGACCCGGGCTGGCTGAGACGCGAATGAGCCGCGCCCAAGACCGACCTGAGAGGCGGGCGGGGAATGACCGGGTTGTCCAACAGGGCCCGGCCCGTCGTGCTGTGGGCGGCGCGCCGCCGTCCGGGTGGCGCCCCGCGATCCAGGTTCAGAGACCCCGTGAACGTGTCGTCATCGCTCCGCAAGGTGAATCGTGACTGAGAGGCGGATAAGAGGACGATCAGGAATGCCTCTCAAGGCCGTTTTCGGGATACGCCGCCCAGAGGTGCGGTGCCTGACCGCTACGGGACGATGACCTTCGCAACTGCCAGCACCTCGGCCGACCTCACGAGACTGGATGCAGAGAGACCTACGCCGGCGCGGGTGTTGCGGCCGGCGGTCTCGATCGACTCAGTCGGAGGCATGTGATGGAAATGGATGCCGTCTCCAGGGCCCGTGAACGCGGGCTTGTGATCTTGCGCGTGGTGATCGGCCTGGGGTTCCTGTACGCGGGTCTCGAGAAGCTGCTCGACCTCAGCGGGACGGGAGCCTTCTCGGCCGCTGGCTTCCTGGCCCACGCGACGGCCGGCACCGTCCCCAACATGGTCGGCCACGACGCGGCGACCATGGTCCACAACCCCACCCACCAGTTCTGGGTCGACCTCGCGGGGAACGCGACCGCGGTGGGGATCATCAACGTCCTCGTGGTCTCGGGCGAGATCGCGATCGGCGCCGCCCTCGTCCTGGGGATCGCGACCCGCCTGGCGGGCTCGCTCGGCGCGGTGATGATGTTCCTGTTCTGGCTCGCCAACTGGAGCTTCGCCAACGGGATCATCAACGAGCAGTTCGTCTACGGCCTGCTCGCCGGCGTCGTCGCGTACGCATCCGCCGGCCGAGTGTTCGGAATCGACGCCGTCCTCGAGAAGACCGAGCTCGTCAAGCGAGCGCCCGCGCTGAGGCTCGTGCTCGGCTGACCCGGGGCGCGTCCTCCCCTGACCGCCGGCGGCGCAAAGCGGCTGGCGGTCAGGGGCCACGCCGTTGACGGCCTGCGCAGGGCCGTCTGGCCGTTCCCGCCGGCCCTCCTCCTGGCGGGGGTGACGGGGCTCAGGGTCGGCGCGGGTCTTGTTTGTCCAGCCGGCAGCGGCCGGAGGCGCCGAGCGTCTGAATCCGCTGAGGCGCTGTACGGCCCTCGCGCGGGCCGGCGCCCGCCGCGACACTGCCCTCGACCACGGGGCAGCCGCCCCCCCGAGGCCGACGCAGGCCGGTTCCCACGGGCTGTCGTGCTGCCGGCCACGACGAGCATCGCGGCCGCCCCGGGATCTTGGCGTGTGCTCAGCCGGGCCTCAGCCTGCGCTCAGGTCCCTGGATGACCATCGCGTTGGCCATCCCGGAGATCTACTACGGCGCTGTCGTTGACGACAAGGTGTCGTTGACGACAATGAAGCTCCCGAATGACTGGTAGAGGAGCAGGCAGGCCATGACGAGCGGTGTCTACGAAGCGGGAGGCCTGCTGCGCGCGAGCAGCGCGGCGGGCCTTGAGGACTTCCTCCGCCGGCAGCGCGGAGTCCTCGACGCCGACGCGAACCCCGTCTCGCAGACGGTCACGGTGCAGTACGACGAGTCCGTCCTATCCGGCGACGCAGTCCGCGGGCTGATCGAGCGCTTCGGCTGCTCGTGCGGTGGCGAGATGGTCCCCTGCCGCATCTGCCGGGACGAGCAGCCGGCCGTCATGGGCAGCGCCATTCCGGGCGGCCACGTCCACCCGCGCGCCGAGGAACACGCAGGACACGCCATGGCCGGAACCGGGATGCCGGCTGCGTCGGCTGCCGATCACGCGATGGCGATGTCGGCCGCTCCGTCGGCCGACCACGCCGGCCACGCGATGGCGGGGCACGGCGAGGCGGCAGTCGGCGAGATGGCCCAGACAGCCCACGCGATGGGCCACGGCGCCGGGATGTCGATGGACGACATGGTCCGCGACATGCGCAACCGCTTCCTCGTCGCGCTCATCCTTGCGTTCCCGGTCACCGCGTACTCGCCGCTGGTGACCAATCTCGTGGGCGCACCCCTGGCGACGCCATTCGGGGTCGATCCCAAGCTGGTGATGTTCGTCTTCACCACGCCGGCGGTCCTGTGGAGCGGCCAGATCTTCTTCGTCGGTGCCTGGCGGGCGCTTCGGAACCGGACCCTCGACATGTCGGTGCTGGTGGCGCTCTCGGTCGGCAGCGCCTACGTCTTCAGCCTGGCCGGCACGTTCCTCTACGCCGGCGACGTCTTCTACGAGGCCTCGATCGACCTGCTCGTGTTCGTCCTCCTCGGCCACTGGTTCGAGATGCGGGCCCGATCGGGGGCATCGAACGCGATCCGGGCGCTGCTCGACCTCGCGCCGCCGATGGCGACCGTCATCCGGGACGGCGAGCCGGTCGAGGTCCCGACCTCCGAGGTCGCGGTCGATGACGTGGTCCTCATCCGGCCGGGCGACAAGATCCCGGTCGACGGGATCGTGATGGACGGCGCCTCGAGCGTCGACGAGTCGATGCTCACTGGCGAGAGCGTGCCGGTCGAGAAGGCGGTCGGGGCGACCGTCACCGGCGCCTCGATCAACAAGACCGGCACGTTCCGATTCCGTGCGACGAAGGTCGGCGCGGACACGGCCCTGGCCCAGATCGTCAGGCTCGTCCAGCTCGCCCAGAACTCCAAGGCGCCGGGCCAGCGGCTGGCGGACCGGGCCGCCCAGTGGCTCGTCGCCGCGGCGGTGGTGCTCGGCCTGCTGACGTTCTTCGGCTGGCTGACGATCGGCGGCGCGAGCTTCGTGTTCGCGCTGACGCTTGCGATCACGGTCGTCGTCATCGCCTGCCCCGACGCCCTCGGCCTGGCCACGCCGACCGCGATCATGGTGGGGACCGGCCTGGGAGCCCTCAACGGCATCCTGTTCAAGAACGCGACCGCGCTCGAGCAGGCCTCGAAGGTCGGCGCGGTGATCTTCGACAAGACCGGCACCCTCACCGTCGGCCAGCCGCGCGTCGTCGATCTCGTCGCGAGCGCGAACCCGGTCGGCGAGGACGAGCTCCTCCGCCTCGCGGCCTCGGCCGAGGCCTCGAGCGAGCACCCGCTCGGCGCGGCGGTCGTCGACGCCGCCCGGGAGCGCGGCCTGGCGCTGACCGATGCCGCCGACTTCCGGGCGATCCCGGGCCACGGCCTCGAGGCCCGCGTCGACGGCCGGGCCGTCCTCGTCGGCAACGCCAAGCTGATGCGCGATCGGGAGATGCCGTTCGACGCCCTGGCATCACGAGCCGCCGACCTCGAGGGGTCCGGGCGGACGGTCGTGCGGGTCGCCATCGACGACGAGGCGGCTGGCCTGATCGCGATCGCGGATGCGGTGCGCCCGGGCGCGAAAGAGGCGATCGGCCGGCTGCACAACCTCGGCATCGAGGTCGCCATGCTGACGGGCGACAACCGCGCGACGGCCGAACGGATCGCCACCGAGCTCGGCCTCGACACGGTGTTTGCCGAGGTCCTGCCCGGCCAGAAGGCCGACAAGGTCAGGGAGCTCCAGGCGGCCGGCAAGCTCGCGGCCATGGTCGGTGACGGGATCAACGACGCGCCGGCGCTCGCCCAGGCCGACGTCGGGATCGCGATCGGCGCGGGCGCCGACGTGGCGGTCGAGACGGCCGACGTCGTGCTGATGAAGAGCGACCCGCTCGACGTCCTGGGCGCGATCGCGCTGTCGCGCGCGACGGTCCGGAAGATGCGCCAGAACCTGTTCTGGGCGGTCGGCTACAACACCGTCGCCTTCCCGATCGCGATGGGCCTCCTCTACCCCTCGATCGGGCTGCTCCTGAGCCCGGAGATTGCCGCCATCAGCATGGCCGGCAGCTCGCTCCTGGTGGCCGTCAACGCCCTGCTCCTGAAGCGCACCAAGCTCGAGGGGATCCGCCGCTATGGCGCGGCGTGAGCGCGCTCGGGGCCGCGCCCACCCCGGGCCGCCCTACAAGAGAGTCTCGAAACGCCGGCCGACGGCCGCCGCATCGGGCCAAGAACCACCCCCAAGATAAGGAGGCACACCTGCCATGGCTGACACCGTCAAGGACCCGGTCTGCGGCATGGACATCCGCATCGAGGATGCGGCCGCAACCGAGGTCCACGAGGGGCGAACCCTCCACTTCTGCAGCAAGGGCTGCCACCAGGCCTTCGTCGGCGACCCCCATCGTTACGGCCACCCGGGCACAGAGCACGGCGGCCACGAAGGCCACGGCCACCACTGATCCCGAGCCCGCGGGCGCGGAGGCTCATCGCCCGAGCGCCCGCACGCTTCCGCTGCAGTGGCGGCATCACACGCGGCGGCGTGTGATGCCCACCCGCCCTCGGCACTCCGCCCCGGTCACGTCCTCCGGGTTCGCCGCCCTTGCGGACCCGCCGCCGGACCCGCGGCGGCCTCGCGACCCGTCCGCGGGACGACGTCGTCGCCTGAGCACGATCAGCCGGGGTCGGCGGGGGCCGTCGAGCGCGCCCCCTAGGTGTGCTGAGCGAAGACGTCGTTGACAAGTGAGAGCCCCGCGGCTCGCGAAGTGACACGAGCGCGACGCCTCCGAGGAGCGCTGCGGCCCCGGCGAGCTCGGCAGGCTCGAGCCGATTGCCGGCGAGGATCCCAGAGACGACGCCGACCACCGGGACCAGGAAAAGCGACGTCCCCAGCGCCGTGAGCGAGGCGCGGCCCAGCAGCCAGAACCAGACCGCGTAGGCGAGGCCCGTGCCGAGGACGCCCAGGACGAGCAGCGAGGCGATGGTTGCCGGCGGCCAGGACACGTTGCCCCACGGCTCCAGCCTCGCGCTCGCCGAGACGAGCATCAGCCCGCCAAGCAGGAGCTGGGCGCTCGCCGTCGCCGGCACGTCGATGGTCGAGCCCAGCCGACGCATGACCACCGTGCCCGCGGCCGGCGCTGCAGCTGCCAGGAGCGACAGGGCGACGCCATCGATGCTAGTCGAGCCTGAAGCCGTCGACGCCACCAGCACCAGGCCGGCCATGGCAACGCACAACCCGATGAGAGTTCGGGCCGGCGCCCGCTCGCCGAACAGGGCCCAGCCTGCGGCCGAGAGGAGGACTGGCTGGCTGCCGGACAGGGTTGACGCGACAGCCGCCACTGACTGCCCGGCGGCGAGGTACATGGCCTCGAACGCCAGCGCCACGTTCGTCGCCGCCAGCGTCGCGACGGTCCGCAGCGGGGGCACGCCGCACGGCCGGCCAAACCGGTCGGCATGTCGTGCGCTCGGCCGACCGCGCCGCGCACTCCACCGGGTCAGCGCGATCCACACGCCCAGGACCGCCCCGCCGATCAGGGCCCGCAGCCCTGCGAGGAGGAGGGGCGTCACGCTGGGCAGGGACGCCTGGATGAGCACATAGCAGAGTCCCCAGATGGCCGCCACGAGGGCGGCCAGGCCGGACGGCAGCCAGCTCATGCGCCGAGGCGGCCGCGCCGGGCGAGCCGTCGGCTCCCACTCTGCAGCGGCACTTGGGGTCATGGCGTGCTGAGCGACGCCCAACGTGGAGCCCAGGCGCACGTATCGGCCCTTCACGCGTGCAGCATCGGTCCGTGGCCTGAGGGACAGGTGAGCTACGCCTGAGAGGCCGGGGTTGCGCACGGCCATGGCTCCCCCGTTCTCAGCAGGACCTCAGCGCGGGTTCACCGCCGGCTAACTCGAACGAGCGACGCTCTCAACCGTGGATGACCCCGGGCGGCTGTCCGGTCGTCATCAACGACAGCACCGCAGGAGGCAGCACACATGAACCGCCTGCCGTTCGCGCCACTCGCGGCGGCACTCGTCGCCGTCGGCGAGGTCGCCTACCTCGTCTGCCTCGCGGCCGGGGCCATCTGGCCCGACGTGTTCGGCATGTGGCGGTCCTTCCCGACGCTCTTCCCGGGCTTCACCTGGCTCGATCCGGTCAGCTTCGTGCTGGGCCTCGTCGAGATGGCCCTGTACGGCCTCGCCGCGGCCGCGGCCGCGGCCGCCGCCTGGAACTTCGTCGTCGACCGCTCGGCTAGGGCCGCCTGACGCCCATGTCGCAGCCCAGGGTCGCCGTCATCGGAGCCGGACCGGCCGGCAGCACCGCCGCCCGGCTCCTCGCCGAGCGCGGCGCCGACGTGACCCTCTTCGAGGCCCGCCGCCTGCCGCGCCCCAAGCTGTGCGGCGGCGGCCTGACCCCGAAGGCCCAGCGGCTCGTCCCGCGAGAGGCGCTCGAGGTGGTCGAGCGCCGCGTCGAGCGGGTGGAGCTCCGGGCGCCACACCTCGGCTCGTTCCGCATCGAGGCGCCCGCCGCGACGATCGCGATGGTCGAACGGACACGGTTCGACCTCACCCTGGTCGAGGCCGCGGCGCGCGCGGGGGCCGAGGTCCGCGACGCGACCCCGGTCCTCGACATCGTCGAAGACGAGACCGGCGTGG
Organism: Chloroflexota bacterium; assembly: GCA_021787395.1. Classification (GTDB taxonomy): domain Bacteria; phylum Chloroflexota; class Limnocylindria; order Limnocylindrales; family CSP1-4; genus CAIXZV01. The sequence goes on along the minus strand of JAJYLZ010000009.1, from coordinate 63,100 downwards.
CGATCCGCACCGCGGGCGGGCGGTTCGCGGCGGATGTCGCGGTCGTGGCCGACGGCGAACCGAGCGCCCTGTCCCGCCGGCTGGGCCTCGGTGGCACGCCGCACCGCCTGGCCCTGGCGCTCGAGGTCGACCTGCCGTTCTCCTCGGTGGTCGCGCCCGAGACGGCCGTGCTGGCCTTCGGCCTGCGGGGCGGCTACGGCTGGTACTTCCCGAAGGGCGACCACGCCAACGTCGGCGTAGGCTCGTACCGCGCCTCCGAGCACCGCCGGCTGCGAGGCGATCTGGCGCGCTTCGCCCGCGATCTCGGCCTCGACCCGAGCGCGGGGCACGTGCGCGGGCACTGGATCCCCCAGGGGCTCCGCACAGGGCCGCTCGCCTCGGACCGGGTCGTCCTGGCGGGCGACGCGGCCGCGACGGCCGATGCCCTGTTCGGCGAGGGCATCTCGTACGCGCTCCTGTCCGGCGTCGCCGCCGCCCAGGTCATCGGCGACTGGGCCGACGGCGCCATCGGCTCGCTACAGGACCACGACCGCCGCCTGCGCGGCGTGCTCGGCCCTGCGCTCGACCGCCTGGGCGCGATCGCGCTCGTGGCCGAGGGGTCGATCAGCGTTGCGCTGCTCGGCGTACGCCTGAGCCACACGGTGCGCGAGCGGGCGATCGACGCCATCGCCGGGCGGTCGGCGCCGTTCGCGATCGACGGCCGGTGCGAGCTCGCCTGCGCCTGCGGGCTGCATGCCGCCGAGCTCGCGCCGCGGGCGCTGTTCGTCGAGCCGGCGGGCTGCGATCGCTGCGCATGGTGCCTGGCGGCGTGCGCGGCCTGACGCCTCGGCGGCGCGCCGGACCAGCTCCCGACCGTGTCGGCCAGCTGATCCGAGCCGACGCGGAGGTCCCGCGCCGGACGGAAGCAGGCGGGCGGTGCCGAATGGGACCGGAAGTCTCATCCGCGGCTCACTCTGGATTCATCAGCCGCGGCCAGCCTCGGTTCATGATCAGCATCGCTGGTGGACGCTGAAACCGATGGGCTCGATTCGCGCCGCCATGAGCGCAAGCGCCTCGTCGGCCTGGGTGCGGGCGGGATGACGCCCCGTGCAGCAACCGGGGCGACGGGTGGGACCGGATCGGGCGACCCCACGCGCTCGAGCACCGCCAGGGGAGGAGGCTCATGACGCGGCAGCGCCGACCGGTCCGGGGGTTCCGCGCCCACGTCCCGGTCAGCACCGACGCGCGGACGAGTGACCGCCGGTACGAGCGCCTGCTCGAGGCCCACCCGGGCATCTACCGGGCGGTGACCGCCAGAGAGGGGCGCCTGCTCATCATCGACTACGACCCGCTCGTGGTCGGGGTCGCCGACCTCGCCGCGATCGTCAGGCTCGGCGGAGTCCCGGTCGCGCCCGGTGACGGCTGACCCCATGGGCGATCGCGATCGGGTATGGCCCGGACAACAACTACACGCCTGTCGTAACATCGGGGAACCCTCGCGCACCACACGGTGATAGGAGCCCGGACCGCAGCGCGCGGGGCTTGTGGCTCAGGAGGACCACGCCGCATGGACGAGCCGCCCCGCCGGTTGATCGCCACGGCAGACTCCGGGCGCGACGCCCGAGCCGAGCCGATCGTCGTCCCCAACACGCTGTGGTCCACGGTCCGGCCGGGCGCCTACCAGGGCACCGCGCCCGCCTCCACGCACCTCCGCGAGCTCGAGGGCTCGGACCTCGTGCTGGCGGACACGGCACGCTGGGGCCAGCTGGACGTGATCCCGACCAAGGCCGACATCCTGATCGACCTGATCCGCATGAACAGCCTCTGGCCGCTGCTGTCGGGCCTCGCCTGCTGCGCGATCGAGATGATGTCGGCGGCCTGCAGCTGCAACGATATGGACCGCTGGGGCATGTTCCCGTTCCGCGCCAGCCCGCGACAGGCCGACGTCCTGATCGTGGCCGGCACCCTGACGACCAAGATGGCCGGCCCGCTCGTCCGCCTGTGGGAGCAGATGCCCGAGCCGAAGTGGTGCGTGGCCATGGGCGACTGCACCTGCTCGGGCGGCCGCTACAAGCGCTCCTACTCCACGATCCAGGGCATCGACCGGCTCCTGCCGGTCGACGTCTACGTCCCTGGCTGCCCGCCCCGGCCGGAGGGCCTGACCTACGGGATGATGAAGCTCGGCCAGCTGGTCAAGGAGCGGCGCGGCCACTGGCCCGAGCGGGCGATCGGGCCCACGGTGCCTGACGGGACCTGAACAGCCGCTGCGTCGCCCCCTCGTCCCGCCTGCGGCGTTTCCAGCCCCGGCGCGGCTACCCGGTCCGTGCGGGCGCGGCGCGCCGCCACGAGAACGGCCGCGACTCCGCGCGGAGGCGTAGCAGCCCCTGCCGCGCCACCACGTAGGCCACGATCGTCGCCGCGAACACCAGACCCGACCCGTATGCGACGCGGCCGAGCACCACGGCGGTCGAGACCGCGGCGAGGGCGGCCCCGGTCAGCGACTCGAGCAGCTGTGTGGGGACCCGGCGGGCAGCGACGCGTCTGTCGGAGGACCAGATCCCCCAGCCGGCCGTCGTTCGCCCGGCGCAGCAGCCGGTGAAGAAGCAGCCGATCCGCCCGATCGCGACGGCGACGAACAGGCCCGGGGTGACCGCGTCGAGGAACGCGCCGAGGGGCTCCCCGAGGACGACAGCCACGATCGAGGCCGCGACGGGCGCCGCGATCAGGAAGCCGTCTACCGACCAACCCTCGCGGAGGGTCGCGCGCGAGAAGCCCTTGAGGGCCATGTACCAAGCCTTCGCCCCGGCCAGGCCCAGCGCCGCGCCGAGGACGGACGCGACGAGGGCGCTGCCGACATCGAGGCGGTGGTGGGCGAGGAACGCCGGCTCGAGCCCGATGGCGGCGGCCAGCGCAACGGCGGCGAGGACGGTGAAGCTCCCCGGGGCCACCACCGGGCTCGCCGCGAGCGGGGCGATCGGCGCCCAGCGGGTGGAGACCGGGGCGTCGGGCGCCGACTCGACCGTCCAGCGCCGCCACGACCAGCCGGCGCGGTGAACCCGGCCGCCGCCGTTCGCCTGGCGGGCGCGCTCGGGCCCAACGAGCTCGGCGCTCACGTCCCAGTCCCCGGCGGTCACCCCGTAGACCCAGCTGGTCGCCGCGACGGGACCGGAGCCCGGCACGACCCCCTGGACGGCCTCGGACACCGAGAACGAGTCGCCCGGGCCGGCCCTCCCCGCGTCCACGCCGCGCCGCCGGCCCACGACCCGGATGGTGGCGTCGTACCGGGGTCCGCCTGCGGGGCCCGACTCGAACCAGTGGGAGACGACGAGGGCAGCCGGCTCCACTCTCGGCTGGTCGGCCGTGGCGCCAGGGGGATCGGCTACGATCCCCGCGCCCGCGGCTGCGACACCGGAAGGCACGGCCGGAGGCGAGGACCGCCGTTCGCCCGCGGTCTTGGGGCGCCGTGCGCGCCCTGACGCTCGGTTGCTCCGGGAGGACATCTGCTTCTCTCTAGCTCTAGCGTGCTGCGGTTGAACGGGCCGCCGCCGCCAACCTGCTACACATATGTCGTATTCGTGGCGGGCGAGCTGGTCGCGCCGCTTGGCGCGGAGGCGGGCGAGTCGAGCTCGCTGGCGCGATGCTACTACAGCGCTGTCGTACAAGCGTTCGGGGAGGGCCCGGGCGAAGCCGGCCGCAGCGGGGATGGTCAGCGGCCGATGGGCTGGCCCCACTGCGCGGCGCCGTCAACGCCTGGCGGCAGCGTCACCTCGCCCCGCGCCACTCGGCGGATCGCAGTCGCGAGGTCGGCGACCGAGGCGCCGGTCGTCAGGCAGCCGACCGCCCCGTCCTGAACAGCCCGCAGCGCGTCCCGCGGTTCCCATTGGGGCGCGAGCCGGAGCACGTTGGCCCGCGGGGCGGGAGCACGCGTCCCATCATCCGAGGACCGTCCCTGGCCCACATCCACCTCGAGCACGACCATCGGCGTGGTCGCCCGGTGGTCGGGGCCAGCGGAGGCCAGACGGATCCCTGGGACCGTCGCCACGAGAGACTCGAAGGCGGCCCGGACGAGCGGGATCGACTCGACGGCGACCGTGATCGCCCGGGGATCCTCGGCCCAGCGGCCCATCGGCCCGAATGTCTGCTCAAGCACTGCGTGAACTCCTGCCGTCCCGACCATCGCTAGGGCCGATGATCGACGCGCACATGAGCGCAGGCTGAGACAGGCCTGTGGATTGCCGGCACGCGGATTGGTGGTCACGATCCGGGAATCCGGGAACGCCCGCCTTGTGCGCCGCCGGCGCGAGTGGCAGCGGGGGCTGGGCGTCAGGAGGCGTCGCCGCCCGTCCCCATGGCCGGATGCGCCGCGGCGAGCAGGTCGTCGTAGCCCTTCCAGCGGTACACGAGCGTTGACAGGATCCAGCTCGCCGCGAACACCACGATGATCCCGAGGCCGATCAGCCCGAAGTCGAGTCCTGTGACGACGTCCCAGATCCCGCCGGTCAGCCCGAACTGGTTCGCGATGATGCTCAGGACCTCGATGCCGCCGATGATGAAGGCGATCACCACCGACACAAAGGTGATGTTGAGGTTGTAATACAGCTTGCGGATGGGCTTGACATAGGCCCAGCCGTAGGCACCGAGCATCAGGATCCCGTCGGTGGAGTCGACGGTGCACATGCCCGCCGCGAAGAGCGCGGGCAGGATCAGGATGTAGCCGACCGGGACGCCGCCGGCCCCGGAGGTGGCCGCCAGTCCGAGGAGCGCCACCTCGGACGCGGTGTCGAACCCGAGGCCGAACAGGAAGCCGAGCGGGTACATGTGCCAGCTCCGCCGGATCAGCCGCAGCGCGGGCCGCAGGAGCCGCGCCAGGAGGCCGCGGCTGTCGAGGAAGTCCTCGAGGCTCTCCTCGCTGTACTCGCCGCCCTCGCGGACCTCCCGGAACATCCGCCAGATGTCGAGCAGCACGACCAGGTTGATGACGCCGATCACGAGGAGGAACGTCGCGGAGACCCCGGTCCCGATCAGGCCGCCGATCCGCTGCGCCGCCGGGATCCCGCTCACCGCGCCGGCGAAGACGGCGACGAGCACCGACAGGGCGACGACGACGGTCGAGTGGCCGAGCGAGAAGAACGTCCCGACCGCGACGGGGCGCTGCCCGTCCTGCATCAGCTTGCGGGTCGAGTTGTCGATCGCCGCGATGTGGTCCGCGTCCACGGCGTGCCGTAGGCCGAACGTGTAGGCGAGGAACGCTGTCGGCAGCAGGATCGGGTAGGCCGCGGACGCCGCGAGGGCCAGGCCCCACGCGGCGACGTTGAAGCACAGCAGGAAGACGTACACCACGACGACCCGTCGCCGCAGGCTGGGGGACGCGTCGAGCAGACGGCGGAGGTGCGACAGCATGAACGGCTCCCTGGGACGAGGGTCGGTGGGGTCAGGGGGCATCCTAACGCGCCGTGTTGCATCTGTCCTCCGTGGCATCTGCGCCGCGGTAAGCTGCCGGTTAGGAGAGCCGTAGGATGCCGGGTGCGATGAGCCAGCCAGCCAGCCACCGAGAAGAGAGTGCGGTCGAGAGGGCGAGGGCGCGCCTGCGGGCGAGCGGCATGCGCTGGACGCCGCAGCGGCGGGTGCTCGTCGAAGTGCTCCTCTCCGCGCAGGGCCACGTGACCGGCTCCGAGCTCGTCGAGCGCTGCCGGGCGGTCGACCCCGACACGACGCCCTCAACCGTCTACCGGAGCCTCGACGCCCTCGAGGAGCTCGGGCTGGTGCGCCATTCCCACGGCCACGACGGAGTCGAGGAATACCACGTGCTGCCCGAGTCCGTGCACGGCCACCTGCGCTGCGAGGCGTGCGGCGGGACCTGGGATATCAGCGGAGCCGAAGCCGCGGCGCTGACCGAAGCGCTGACGGCAGCGCGGGGGTTCGTGGTCAACCTCTCCCACCTGACGGTCGTGGGGCGATGCAGCCCATGCTCGCGGGTCGTCGCCGCCGCGGAACTCGACCTGGCCGACGCCGAGACGTAGTCGGCCGCCACATGGGGTGCGGGCGCCGCGGGGGGCCGAGCAGGCCGCCGGCGCCCCCGACGTGACGATCGCGGCCCTGGCGAGCTCGATCGGCGCAGGCCGTTCGCCGGTCAAGATTGCGTGGCGCGGCCGACACCCGGAACCGGGTAGAGCACCCCATCTGGAGAGCCTGGCGACCGAACCCAACTCGGCACCGAACGGCTCCTTGACCGCAACCCGTCAGGCTCGTACCGTCCGCCCACGAGCTCGCCCGGCCGCTCCGCGGGGATGATGTGTATGCGCCGGCGGCCCCGCCGCGCTGAGGACGGGGCCCGAGGGCGCGCGGCCGGTCGCTGACCGCGCCTGGCCTCGGGCCGAGGTCCCGAGAACGCAGCCAAGGCTGCGGCCCATCGCTCCTCAGGACGAATGCGACGGCCTGCCGCCGGAACCACTGCACCCGGCCGGGACCTCCCACCCGTACGCCTTCAACGACGCACCCCTGGGAGATCAGACCCCATGACCGAGTTCGCCTTCGCCCCGCTCGTGGCCGCCACCCGCGAGGCCCTCGCCGCCGCGCCCGAGGGCGCCAGCGTCCACACCTTGCGCGTGACCAGCCGCCAGACGGCCGCCCTGCGCAGCGACGCGCGGATCCGCTCGTTCGAGCTCGGGGTGGACGAGCCGCCCTCGCTCGGCGGCGCGGACACCGCCCCCAACCCGGTCGAGTACGCGCTGCTCGCGCTCGCCGCCTGCCAGGTCGACGCGTGTTCGGCGTCCACCGACGCGAACGGCTCGTCCAGCACGAGCAGTTCGGGGTTGGTGGCCAGTGCCCGTGCGAGTCCGGCACGGCGGCGCGTGTCTGCGGACAGGGACGAGACCCGGGCGTGCGCGACGTCGTCCAGCCTCAGCCTCGAAAGGAGATGGCTCGCTCGCCCTGGGCCGCCGCTGCGCGTGTGGTCGAAGAGGCGGAGGCTCTCGAGGACGGTGAGGTCGTCGAACAGCCCTAACCGGTGCCCCAACAGGGTGGGCCTTCAACGAGGGTGCGGCATCACGGGCGCCGGCGTCGAGCTCCAGCACCCCCGCGACCGCTCGGAGCAGGGTGGTCTTCCCGGAGCCGTTGCCCCGACGATCCCAACGCCCTCGCCGGCATGCAGCTGGAGGTCGACGCGCCATATGGCGACCGTGGCGCCGCACACCTTGGTCGCCTGGGAGAGCTCGACGAGGGGCACTCCGGAACGCGAGGAGGGGATGGGATCGGGCGAGGGGACAGTAGGACTCAGCACCGACATACGACAGGGCCGTAGTATATCGGCCTTCGCCTGACCTGCACCTGGCCCGCGCCGCCGCCATCCGAGGTGCGCCGTGGTATGGTCGGCCGATGGAGCCGGAGGAGCAACGCCTAGGGGAGCCCGGCGTGGCATCGATGCTCGGCCCGCTCGCGTCGGCGGTCATGCGCGTCCTGTGGGACCGCGGGCCTTCGAGCGTCGCCGACGTCGTGGCGCACATCAACCGCGAGCAGCCGCGCCAGCTGGCGTACACCACCGTCATGACCATCCTCGTCCGCCTCCACGACCGCGGACTGGTGGAGCGGACGAAGGTCGGGCGCGGCTACGTGTACCGCCCCGCCGGCGACGAGCCGGCCTCGGTCGATGCGCTCGCGGGACAGGCCGTCGACGCCGTCCTCGCCCGCTACGGCTCGGCCGCCGTCCGCCAGTTCGGCGAGAGGCTCGGCGAACTCGACCCGGAGCTCCGGGCGGAGCTCGTCCGCCTCGCCGGCGGCGGGCCCCCGTGAACCGGCGACTGGCCGTCGCGCTCCTGGCCGCGTTCGGGCTGGCGGTGGCGATCGGCGCGTGGTGCGCCGACGCCCTGACGCACGCCTCCGGCGATCCGTTGCGCGCGCCTGAGGTGGGTGGCGCCCTCGCGGTCGCCACTTGGGCGGTGCTTGGTCTGCGGATCGTCGTTCGCGACGAGCGCCTCCGCAGGGCGCTCGACTCCCATGCGAGCACGATGGAGGTCGCGGGGGTCCGATTCCTGCTCGTCGATGGCGGCGGGCGACACGCCTTCGTGCTCGGCTGGCTGCGCCCCAACGTCTACATTGGCGCCGGACTGCTCGCGGACCTCCAGGCCGACGAGCTTCTCGCGGTGCTGCGCCACGAGGAGCATCACCGCAAGACGCGGGCTCCGATGCATGCGGCGGCGCTCGAGGCGTGGGCGACCCTGCTCCGGCCGTTTCGTCCAGTGCGAGACGCCGCCGCCCGCCGCCTCTCGGACCTCGAGATCGAGGCGGACCGCGCGGCCATCGATGCCGGGTCGAGCCGGGCCACCGTGGCGCGCGCGCTCCTCAAGACGGACTGGCTGGACACTGGCGGTACGTCGTTCGCGGCGGATCCAGTCAGGCGTATCGAGTGGTTGGTGGGCGCCGCGTCGGCGGGCCGGAGCGACCGCCGGCGAGCCCTGCCGTTCGAGTGGCTGCCGATCGCGGCGTATGTCGCCCTCCTTGCTGCCTGCCACATCGGAGTCGGCCCGCTGGCGTGATGACGAGCCGGCGCCGCATCCAGTGGCCACCCTCCGGGCCGACAGTGATCAGCTCGTGCCCCTCATCGTACGCTCGGGTTGCGCAAAGGCCACGGGGCTGGCGTCGATGGCAGCGCAGGCACCAAGCCCGAGCGGGCGCCGAACCCGCGTGCTGCAGCCCGGGAGCATCCTTGTCCCGCGCGAGCACCGGTCGCCCCGCCTGTAGGCCTGATGTCTCAGCAGGCACTCAGGTGGCTCTCAGGCGTAGAGGTCACCGTCCGGCTGACGTCGTAGGATGCTGGTACCCGGCGAGAAGCCGCCGGTCTCGCGGCGCACGAAGATTTGGAGGCCGCCCGCCGCCATGGCTGACCCCGTCCGCGTCCTCGTCGTCGACGACGACCCAAAGATCCGCACCGTCGTCCGCCGCGGGCTGGCGTACGAGGGGTACCGGGTGGTCGAGGCCGCGTCGGGCGAGGAGGGCCTCGAGAAGGCGCGAGAGCACCTGCCCCAGCTCGTCGTCCTCGACGTCATGATGCCGGGTCTCGATGGCCTCGAGGTCACGCGCCGACTGCGTGCCGCGGGCGACGAGGTCGCGATCCTGATGCTGACGGCCCGGGACGAGGTCGCGGACCGCGTCGCGGGGCTGGAGACCGGCGCGGACGACTACCTGGTCAAGCCGTTCAGCTTCGAGGAGCTGCTCGCCCGGGTGCACGCGCTGCTGCGCCGCCGGACCGCGCCAGCTGGCGAGGTGCTCCGCTTCGCCGACCTCGAGCTCGACGTGGACGCCCGGGAGGGCCGTCGGGGCGACCGCCCGATCGAACTCACGACGACCGAGTACAACCTGCTGCTGCTGTTCATGCGCCACCCGCGCAAGGTCCTCACCCGGGAGGTGATCATGGACCACGTGTGGGCCTACGACTTCGAGGGCGAGTCCAACATCCTCGAGGTCTACGTCCGGTACCTGCGCGGGAAGCTCGAGGCCGCCGGAGAGTCGAGGCTGATCCACACCGTCCGCGGCGCGGGCTACGTGCTCAAGGAGTGAGAACGCGTCGGCCGCGGCCCTCGTTCCGGGTCCGCCTGGCGCTCATCTACAACGGGCTGCTGGCCGTGGCGCTGCTGGCGTTCGGCGGTGGTACCTTCGTCCTGCTCCGCGGCCAGCTCGTCGGGGCGTTCGACTCGGCCCTCCTCGCGAACGCCGAGCATGCTGCGGGCGCGTTCGCCCAGGACGTGGACGCCGCGGGCCGGCTCCGTCCGAGCGGACGCCTGGTGGACCAGCTGGCGTCGACCGGCGGCCGTGTGGTCGTCTACGACCCCAGCCACGCGGTCATCGCCGACTCGGCGCCCGCCGGCGCCGCCCCGCCGCCCATCGACGCCGCCGACTTCGCGGCCGCGGACGCCCACGCGTACTTAGTACGGCCGTTCGTGACCGCGACGGGCGACTCCCGCCGCTACACGGTCCACACGATCACCAACCAGACGTGGGGCGTCGTCGGCTACGTCGCGTGGGCCAACTCGACGCTGCCCCTCGACGACCTCCTCCGCACGGTGGCGGCCGCGCTCGTCGCGGGCGGCGCCCTCGTGTCCGGCGCGGCCGTGGTCGGCGGCTTCCTCCTGGCCCGCCGCGCCCTGGCGCCGGTTGTCGAGGTGACCGAGACCGCCCGGGCCATCGCGCTCTCCGGCGACTTCGCGGCGCGCGTCGACGTCGGCCGGCCGGGCGACGAGATCGGCGACCTCGCCGTGGCGTTCAACGAGATGCTCGAGGCGCTGGAGCAGAACCACCAGACGCTCCAGCGGTTCCTCGCCGACGCGTCGCACCAGCTCCGGACGCCCCTGACGACGGTCCGGGCGAACCTGGACCTCGCCGCACGCCCCGACCTGCCCCCGGCCGAGCGCGAGGCCATCCTCACCGACGCCCGCGACGAGGCCGAGCGGATGGGCCGCCTCGTCGGCGACCTGCTGTCGCTGGCCCGCGCCGAGTCCGGGGCGCGCCTGGAGTTCGAGCCGGTCGAGCTCGACGCGCTCCTGGTCGAGTCCGTCCGCCGGGGGCGGCAGGCCGCGCCGCACGTGCGCATGACCGTCGCCGCCGTCGAGCCCGTGACCGTCGAGGGAGACGCATACCGCCTCCGGGAGCTGTTCGGCATCGTGCTCGACAACGCAGCGCGCTACACGCCTCCGGGCGGCACGGTGACCGTGCGTCTGAAGTCCCTCGGCGCCAGCGCGGTGGTGACCGTCGACGACACCGGCATCGGGATCGACGCGGAGGACGTGGAGCGCGTGTTCGAGCGCCTCTACCGAGGGCGCCGCGCCCGGGGGTTCCGGCCATCGGGGACGGGCCTCGGCCTCGCGATCGCGCGCTGGATCGCCGACGCCCACGGCGCCACGATGTCGCTCGCCCCCTTGCCCGGGGCGGGCACCCGCGTCGAGATCTCGATCCCGGCACGCCCGCGCTGAGGGAGCCGCGGGCGATCGTCGGCGATCGGTCGCACCGACCGCGCCGCACCTCGCGCTGGGCCCGCGGGCGAGGCGTCGCCCCAGGAGGCCCCGGCGTCAGATGCACCACTCGCTGTAGGGCGTCGTCGCCGGATCGGGCTCGGGCTCATGCGACGCTTCGCCACTGCAGCAGGAAGGAAGGATGGCCTCGGGCGCGTGGTCGGCATCGAGGACGAACCGCGAGTAGCACTCGCCGCACCGGAAGCGCAGCGTGCGGCCGTGGAATAGCGCAGTCACGCCGGATCCGGCCGGCACGAGCGTGCCGCAGGTGGCGCAGGGGGCCGCGGGTTGCTGGCCCGAGTCGATCACCGCCAGTTCGGTGAGCCGCATATTGGGACTCCAACTTCGCTGTACCGGTCGGACGGTGCTCGGGAATACTCCTCTCGAGCTCGTCCCGGGCGGACAGCGTCGCTCGCCAGCCTGAGCGCACGATGAGGCCGCCCTGAGCGATGCATTTCCTGCCGCCGCACGGTCCCGACGTCGTCCCCAGATCGGTGCCCGGTGTCCGAGGCGATTCCTAAGCGCCTGCTAAGACGGCCCTCATCCCCAACTCAGCGGCGAGGTGTGGAGTCTGCGTGGCCCCGCTTGGGCCGCCGATGTAGGAGAGGAGAACGGAGGGTTCGCGATGCGCCGAGCTCTCTTGATCCTGGCTGCGTTCATCGCCCTTGCGTTCCCTCTAGCCGGTGAGGCCTTGACGCCACTCGAGGTGACTGGGGCGGGGGGTGCGTCGCCCACTGGCGACGAGGCAGCGCCGGGCCAGACTGCCCCCGCACGGGAGGACATCCCGATCGCGCTTGTCGGCGGGAGCATCCTCATGGCGGCGGCATACGTGGCATGGAAGGGCGAGCACCTCGATCGCGCAGCGCCGGGGCCCCGCTGGTGAGGGCGCGACTCGCCCCTGGCCTGCCAGCTCGAGGCCTGGCCGCGGAAGGGCCCGGCCGGCTGCTCGTCCCGGCTGCCATCGCGGTTGTCCTCGTCGCCACCCTCTACATGCCGATGCACCCCAACGCTTGGCCGGTGCAGGTGGCCCTGACGACCGCTGCTGGCACCTACCTGGTCGGCATGGCCGTCCTCCTCCCGCGCGCGGCGCGTCTCGTCATGCTCGATGGGCGGAGAGCCGCCGCGCCACGCCGACGCTCGAGCTCCACCGTGCTGCATGCCTCGCCGGCAAGACGCCTCGCCGCGTTCTCCGCCGGCGCACTTCTGTCAAGCGCGCTCGCGATTGCGGCAGGGGTCGCGACCGCGGGTGCAATCCCCGGAACCGACCAGCACGCCATCGGCATGCTCGCCGGGGTCGCGAACCTCGGGCTACTCCTGGCCCTCGTCGTCCCGATTCCAGGACTCCCTGGCTGGGGGGCCGCCCAGGCGGTCGCAGACCTCCGTTGCGCAGACCCCGACCACCGGGTGGCCCACGCGGCGCGGATGGCCAGGACGGCCGCTGCCCTGCTCGCTGCGCTGCTCGCGGTAGGCGCAGTCCTCCTGCGCAACCCCGTGATCGCCGCTCTCGGCGGCCTTCCGGCCGTGGCCGTCTGGGTCGCGGCGGGGTCCCGCAAGGACCTCGACACGACGAGCCGATTCCTCAGAAGCCATTCGGCTTCGGACCTCGCGCATCCCGTCACGTCGGTATGCCGTGCCGACGACAGGATCGCGGATCTGGCGCCGGGCACGCGCGACTGCGTCTCGCTCGTGCTCGATGGCAGTGGCGCGTTCGTCGGCGTCGTCGGGCCGCGCCAGTTCCGCGTGGCGCTGGCCCGCCCCGCCGCGCGATGCGGCGACGTGATGGTGCCCGCCGCCTCGCTCCGCGTCGCGCGGGAGGACGCCCCTGCCGCGGACATCGCCGGCGATCTGGCGACGGTCGGCGTCCTGCTCGTGCGCGGCGGCCGCTACGGGGCGGTCGACGCCGATGATGCGGCCGCCCAGATGCGGGCGTGGGCCGCCTCCGACGCCCAGGACATGCGTGCGACCCACGGGTGGCGCCCGTGAGCCGTCTCGGCTCGGCGTCGGGACGTGGCCGGCGCCCCCAGACGGCGGCATCCGTCACGGAGCGCGCAGAGGCACTCGCCCGCGCCAACCGCGCCGCGGGTCAGGCCGCCGCCGTCGCCGAGATGATTCGGAGCGGCCAGCCGCACTGCGCCGTCGTCCAGCAGCTGCTCGCGACGCAGGGATCACTCGACGCCCTCCTCCTGCGGCTGGTCCAGCAGGAGGTCGATCGGCAGGCGGTTGCGTCGGAGGACGCCCGCCCGGACGTGCGGCTGCTGCTCCGGCCGATCCTCCGCCGCGGGCGCAGCCCGGGCCGGGCCCCCCTCGACCCCATCGCGTCCCCGCACCAACCCACAGAACACCCAGAGGAAGCCCGCCCATGAACAAGCACTCGCCATCGAACCGCGGCGCCGCCTCCCGGCCCGGGCAGCCCAAGCCCCGCCCGGCTGCGAGGGGGCGGCGGCTGCGGTCGCTCGGCTTCGGCATACTCGCTGCTGCGATCGCCCTCGCCGCGCTCGGTCTGGTCGCGGCCCGCCTCCTGCCGTCGAGCCCCATCTCCGCGGATGCCATCCAGGTCAAGGCAAGCATGGGCGGATTCTCGCCGGACTCGTTCAGCGTCAAGGCGGGCTCGACCGTCAGCATCGAGCTGACATCCCTGGACACCCAGTTCCACAGCGACGGCGGCGGCTGGCACGAGATGGCGATCGACCAGCTGGGCATCGACTGGAAGGTGGGACCGGAGAGCAGCAAGGTCTTCGAGTTCACCGCGCCGGCAACACCGGGGACGTACACCTGGTACTGCGGCATCTGCTGCGGCGGCCGAGCCAACCCGACGATGCAGGGCACGCTGACGGTGACCGCATGACGGGCGCTCTCGCGATGCCGAGGCGCACCACCGCGATCGCTGCGGTGGGGGCGGTCCTCGGCGTGGCCGCCGCTGCCGTCGCCTTCGCCCAGCCGCATGCCCCGGCAGGAGCCCATGGGGCGCTCGAGCCGCTCACCGTCCCGATCATCCTCGGCGCCGGGTTCCTCGACGGGTTCAACCCCTGCGCCTTCGGCGTGCTCATCCTGTTCGCCACCTTCGCCCTCGGCTTGGCGGCGAGGGAATCGGTGGCCACGGGGGGGCCCGCCGCCGCAGCGGCCTCGCGGCGCGTGCTCGGCCTGGGGTCGCTCTTCGTGGCAGGGGTCCTCGCGACGTACTTCCTCCTCGGCCTCGGCCTCCTGACGGCGATCGCCTCGGCCACCGACTTCGGCTCCAACCATCTGCCGAGTCGCGTGGCGGCCCTGGTCGCCATCGCGTTCGGCATCTGGATGCTCCGCGACGCGCTCCTGCCGGATGCGCCGCTGCAGCTCGCCGCACCGGGTGCCCTGCACGGGCGGATGCGCGCATGGGCCCGTACCAGCTCGCCGTTCGCCCTGCTCGGCGGCGGGGTGCTGATCGGGTTGTGCACGGTGCCGTGCAGCGGCGCCGTGTACCTCGGCGTCGTGGCCCTGCTGGGCGCAGGCGGCAGCGTGGCGGCCGGGCTTGGGGGACTGGCCCTCTACAACCTGGCGTACATCACGCCGCTGGTCCTGCTCCTCGTGCTCGCGAGCCGACCCGGCGTCATCAGGACGCTCAACCGGTGGCACCTCAAGCACGCCAGCGGGACCAAGCTGCTGATGGCGCTCGTGGTGTTGGTGATGGGGTTCGCGATCCTGCTCACGGTCTGACCGTCCGCCGCGATCGCCCGCCTGCGGCCGTCGGTGGGGGCCGTGTCAGACCAGTGAGAGGCGGGTCGCCGGCACAGCGCGACACCAGGGCGTTGGGCTCAGGCCTGATGGTCGCCGCGATGGCTGCCGTCACAAGTGGGGGGACGCCGTCGGGCGATCGCTGCCACGCTGCGGTCGCCCATTCCCACCCGACCCGTCACTCTGGCTGAGCCCCTTGGGCGGGTGACGGGTGTCTGCCGCTCGGGCGAGCGGGAGCCGGACTGTGAAGGTGGCCCCCATTCCTGCCCCAGGGCTCGACGCCGCCACCGCGCCGCCCATCGCCTCGGTGAGCGACTTGGTGATTGCCAGGCCGAGGCCGCTGCCGCCCCCCGCCCGCGAGCGCGACGTGTCGACGCGGTAGAAGCGGTCGAAGACGCGCGCCGCCTCCGCGGGCTCGAGCCCGGGCCCGTCGTCGCGCACCGAGATCACGCCGGCGCGACCCTCCGCCCGCAGGCACAGCGTCACGGCGCCGCCGTCGTGGCCGTAGCGGATGGCGTTGGAGACGAGGTTGTCGAGAACTTGGGCCAGCCGCACCGCGTCTGCCGCGACCCACACTGGCTCGACGTCGAGCGAGAGGGTGGTGGAGCGGGCAGCGGCGGCCGCGAGGTGGCGCTCCCGGGCGTCTGCGACGGCGGTCCCCGCGTCCACGGGACCGATCTCCAGCCGCACGTCGCTGGATTCGGCCCGCCACAGCGTGGCCAGGTCGTCCACCAGCCGCCCGAGGCGCTCGGTCTGCTCGCACAGCACTCTCCAGGCGTCGGGCCCGGGCGCGAACACACCCGCCTCCAGCCCCTCGGCGTATCCGCGGACCGAGGCGATGGGCGTCCGCAGCTCGTGCGCGACGTCGCCGATGATGTCGCGGCGGCGCTGCTCCTCGGCGGCGAGGCGGGACGCCATGGCGTTGAACGACGCGGCGAGTTCGCCCAGCTCGCCGGCCCCCTGCGCCACGGGGCGCGAGTAGTCGCCGGAGGCCACGCGGCGGCTGGCGGCCGCGAGCGCGTCGATCGGCCGCGACAGGCGCGTCGCGAGGAGCACTGACGCCGCGACGGCAACGACGACCGCCGCCGCGAGGCCGAGCCAGATCGCGGTCCCGACGGCGTCGCCGAAGGCGGCGCTGAGCAGCGGGTCCATCACCCCGCTTGGCCCGGAGCCGCCCATCATGCCGCCCTGGCCCGCACCCATCATGCCGGCGCGGACCATGGCGTCGCTGAAGGCGCCGGGCGCCGCCAGCCACACGCCGAACGTGGCCGCAACCACGCCGGCGGCCGCCACGGCGAGATTGGCCGCCAGCAGCCGCCACCGGAGGCGGCTCAGCTCACGACGGACCATTTGACACCCTTCCTGTAGGGCGGGTCCGGCCCCCGCCCCTTCCGCGCGTGGGGCGGGGGCGCGGTCGTGCCGGTCTACGCGGCCGCCCCAGGGTCGAGCCCGCGCGCCGGTCGTCGGGTCAGCCGACGACGGTGATCGTCCCCTTCATGCCGGCCTCGTAGTGGCCGGGGGCGTGGCAGGCGAAGGCGTACGGGCCCGAGCCGTCGAACGTGTACGTCACCGACTTGGTCTGCATCATCCCGATGTCGGCGACCTCGGGCGTGCCCTCCTGGTCGGCGGCGACCGCGTCGGCCGGGCCGACCATGAACTCGTGGACGAGCGGTCCCATGGTCGTCACCTCGAAGGTGACGGTCTCGCCCTTCTGGACGGTGATCACCGACGGCGTGAAGGTGTAGCCGGGGCCGGCGATGACCTGGACCACGCGTGGGCTCGCCTGCGTGCCGGCGACGAAGCCGGCCTCGCCCGGGGCCGGAGCGGAGGCGCCGGCGACGCCGTTGCCGGCCCAGCCGCCGTACCCGCCCATCATCCCGTAGCCGCCGTACCCGCCCATCATCCCGTAACCATAGGGCGTGGTCGTCGTCCCATTCGTTCCGTTCGCCCCGGCGGAGCCGTCCAGGGCGTAGCCCATCATCGCGGCCGGCCCGAACCCGCCGAACCCTCCCCCGACGACGGCCCCCACGCCGATCATCACCGCGCCGGCGAGGACCAGCCCCGCCCCGGCGATCCCCAGCCGCCCGCTCATCTACCCGCCTCCAGGACGTTCTTGGCTGCCTGGTACTCATCGGCGGTGATCTCGCCGCGCGCGAACCGCAGGCGGAGCAACTCCATCGCATCAGGCTGCTGGCCCGGCGCGCCGGGGCCCTGCGGCTGAGCGCTCTGTGTCGCGCGGCTCACGAGCCAGACGACAAGGACCACGATCCCGACGATCACGGCGAGCATGCCCAGCATCCCCAACCAGCCGCCGAGGCCCCATCCGAGGCCGGATCCGTACCCGAACATCATTCTGCTTTCCCTTCCTGAAATCCGTCGTTGTGTCGTTGCCCCCAGCGGGGCGATGCAAGAGACATACTGCGGGGCCTTCCTCAGGCTGCTCACAAAGGTGCCTCAAGAACTCCTCAAGAACGCTTCCCGGCGGCGCCGATCGCGGTGGCTGGGGAAGGCGTGGATGGGTCGGGCCTGCGTTCCCTGGTTGGCTCCTTGACATTCCCGCCTCTGGAAGGTCTACCGTCTGGCCATGCAGATCGGCGACCTCGCCCGCGAGCTGGGCGTGACGGCCAAGGCGGTGCGCTTCTACGAGGAGCGCGGCTGCCTCGGCCGGCCCGGGCGACGAACGGGTACCGCGACTACGGGGCCGACGACGTCCAGCGGCTGCGCGTGCTGGTGGGCCTCCGGCGGCTCGACGTGCCGCTCGGCGAGGCGGCGGAGCTGGCCGGCCTGTGCGCCGACGGCCAGTGTGACCGCGTCGCCGAGGGCGTCCGGGCGGCGATCGCCACCCGGCGGAACGAGATCGCCCGGCGCACCCGCGAGCTGGCCGGGCTCGACGCCGAGCTCGCCCGGCTCGACGCCGCCCTGGCAGCGGGCGCTCAACCGCGGCCGCTCATTCAAGTCGGCAGGAAGGAGGTCGGCGATGTGTGACTGCCCCTGCGGCCAGTGCTGCGGCTGCAGGCACTGCGGCTGCCCGTGCGACTGCTCGGCGCACAGGACGTAGACGAAGCACGGCGGTGCCACCAACCGCCTGTCCGCACCGCCCTCGCCCTGGAGCGTGACGATCAAGCAGCTGCCCGGCCACGCTCCGGGCGCGCTTCGGCTCCGCTTGCCCGGCCCGAGTTGACGTCGTCCCGATCCACGCACGTTGTCTGCGGTCGCCGCCCACGATCGCATTCGCCGGGCGCTGCGGCGCGGGATCGGCGTCTTGATGGTTCCTTGACGCGCGCTTGCCCACCCCCTGTGTGGTGTTCAGCGCAGCGACCGCGGACAATGTCCTCGAGGCGCCACGGTTGCGAGCGCTTCTAGAAGCCAAGTGCTGCAGAGACGACATGCGCGAGGACACAGATCTGGCGTCCACCATCCACCACAACCAGCCGGACGACACCGGCACGCATCCGCCTGCACGCGCCCCGCGCATCCTGGTGGTCGACGACGAGCCCCCGATCGCGGATCTGGTCGCCGGGTACGTCTCGCGAGAGGGCTGGGAGGCACGCGTGGTCGCTGACGGCATCGCTGCCGTCTCGGCTGTCCGCGACTTCGAGCCGGACGTGGTGGTCCTCGACCTCATGCTCCCCGGCCTCGACGGGATCGAGGTCTGCCGGCAACTCCGCGGGTTCTCGGACGCCTACGTCCTGATGCTGACCGCCCGCAGCGAGGAGGTCGACCGCGTCGCCGGCTTGACGGTGGGCGCGGACGACTACCTGGCGAAGCCCTTCTCGCCGCGCGAGCTCGTCGCGCGGATCAAGGCGCTCCTCCGGCGACCGCGCTCATCGACTGCCCACCTCCGTTCGACCGGGCCGCCCGGCCTTGCCGTCGACGAGGACCGCCGGTCCGTCAGGGTTGACGGAAGGGATGTAGAGCTCACCGCCATCGAGTTCGCCGTCCTCGCCGCGCTCACTCGCCAGCCGGGCATCGTCCTGTCGAGGGCGCGCTTGTTCCGGGAGGTGTGGGGCGGCGTCAACTTCGCCGACGACCACCTGGTCGACGTCCACATCGGCAACATCCGACGCAAGCTGGGTGACAATGCCGCGGATCCGCGCTTCATCGACACGGTCCGGGGCGTGGGCTACCGGCTGCGCGAGGCGCGGCCGTGATCCCCCGGTCGCTGCGTGCTCGGCTGCTGGCGGCGTTCGTGGCCGTCGCGGCCGCGGCGCTGGGCACCGTCGGCGCGGCGGTCCTGCTCGTGGGCCCCAGCTACTTCTCGGAGGCGATGGGCCACGTCCCGGGCGACCCGATGGGCGAGGCCATGGCAATGGCCACCCAGATGGCGTTCATCGACGCGATGCGCCGGGCGCTCCTCGCGGCCACGGTCATCGCGGTGATCACGGCAGCCGTCGTCAGCGTTGCCGTCGCCGCACGGATCGCTCGGCCCGTCACCCGCCTCGCCGACGCGTCGCGGCGGATCGCCGCCGGCCACTACGCCGAGCGGGTGGAGACCGACGAGCCCGGGGAGATCGCCGACCTCGCGGCGTCGTTCAACGACATGGCGGCGTCCCTCGAGGCCACCGAGCGGAGGCGGCTCCAGCTGGTCGGCGACGTGGCGCACGAGCTGCGCACGCCGCTGGCGACGCTGGACGGCTACCTCGAGGGACTCGAGGACGGCGTGATCCAGTCGAGCCCCCAGACGTGGCACCTGCTCCGCGCCGAGACCTCGCGGCTGACGAGGATGGTCAACGAGCTCGCCGAGCTGTGGCGGGCCGAGGCGCACCAGCTGCCGCTGCGCACCGAGGAGATCGACGCGGCCGAGGTGGCTCGGGAGGTCATTGCCCGGTTCGCGCCGCAGGCCGACGCGCGAGGGATCGGGCTGGCCGCTCCCGCCGGCCGCCTGCCAGTCATGGCCGACCGCGACCGCGTCGCCCAGATCGTCTCGAACTACCTCTCGAACGCGCTCCGGTACGCGCCGGACAACTCGTCGATCGAGGTCGCGGCGGAGGTGGCCTCCGGGGCCGGCAGGCTCCGGGTCACCGACCAGGGCCAAGGGCTCGCCGCGGACCAGCTCGAGGCCGTCTTCGAGCGCTTCTACCGGGTCGATCCGGCCCGCACGCGATCCGCCGGTGGCGCTGGCATCGGCCTTGCGATCGTCCGCGCCCTGGCCAACGCGATGGGGGGCCGAGCGTGGGCCGAGAGCGCCGGCCTCGGCATGGGGGCCACGTTCCTTGTGGAGCTCCCTGCGCCCTGATTGCACGCTCGGCGGACGCAGCCCCCGCTCGCTTGACCGAGTCTCGGCCAGGCCCGAATCTTGCTCATTAGCGAGGGCATCATCCGGAGCGTCGAGATCGGCCCCTCCCGCTGAGTGGCCTCGAGGGCGTCCGTCGTCTCACGACCGATCACCAGACCAGATGGGCAGGGAACGCATGGAGACGCAACGCCGCGGAAACGGGCATGCCTTCGCAACGCGCGCCGTGCGCGCCGGAGCAGAGCCGGATGAGGTCACGGGGGCCGTCTCCCCGCCGATCTACCAGACCTCGACCTACGCCCAGGACGGCGTCGGCCGCCCGCGGCGGGGATACGAGTACGCGAGGTCCCAGAACCCCACGCGCGAACGCCTCGAGCGCGCCGTCGCGGACCTCGAGGGCGGGCGCCACGGGATCGCGTTCGCGTCCGGCTCCGCGGCCACCGCGGCCATCGCCCAGCTCGCGGGCCCCGGCAGCGAGATCCTCGTGGGCGATGACGTCTACGGCGGCACGTTCCGGTACCTCGAGCGCGTGCACAAGGCCGGCGGTGCCGCGACGACGCGATATGTCGACCTGGCGGGCGGCGCCGTTGAGGCCGTCCTGGGAGCGAGGCACGGCCGGACGCGGCTCGTGTGGGTCGAGACGCCGTCCAACCCGCTGCTCAAGGTGGTCGACATCTCCGCGGTTTCCTCGCTCGTCCGCGACTCGGGCTCGCGAGAAGACCGACCGCTTCTTGTCGTCGACAACACGTTCGCATCGCCGGCGCTCCAGCGCCCCCTGGAGCTCGGCGCGGACATCGTCCTCCACTCGGCCACGAAGTACCTCGGGGGCCACTCCGACACCGTCCTGGGGGTCGTCGTGGTGAGCGACGACGGCCTCGCTGATCGCCTCCGGTTCATCCAGAACGCCATGGGCGCCGTGCCTGGGCCGCTTGACTGCTTCCTCGTCC
This sequence comes from Chloroflexota bacterium, assembly GCA_021787395.1. GTDB lineage: Bacteria > Chloroflexota > Limnocylindria > Limnocylindrales > CSP1-4 > CAIXZV01. Next base: position 42,233 of record JAJYLZ010000009.1, on the reverse strand, counting down.
TGCGCGGCCTCCGCACCTTGCCGCTCCGGATGGCCCGGCATTCCGCGAACGCCAACCTGGTGGCGGAGCTGTTGGCGCGACGCGCGGACGTGGCGTGGGTCAGCTACCCGGGCCTGCGCGACGGGCGGCACGCGCACCCGGGCGCCGCCATCGCGGCGCGCCAGATGCGCCACGCGGAGACCGGCGAGCCGGCCTTCGGGGGGATGATCTCGTTCATCCCCGCCTCCGGCGGTCGTGCGGGCAAGTCTGCGCCCGAACGGGCGACTGCTTTCTGCGAGGGGACCCGCCTGTTCACGCTCGCCGAGTCGCTCGGGGGGGTCGAGTCCCTGGTCGAGCTCCCGGCCGCGATGACCCACATGTCGGTGGCCGCCTCGTCGCTGGCGATCGACCCGGCGCTGGTGCGGCTGTCGGTGGGGGTCGAGTCGCCCAACGACCTGCTCCGGGACATCGCCAGCGCCCTGGATCGCGCCTGAGCCGAACGGGCCCCCGGATCCGCTCTCGCCGGACTCAGCGGCACCCAGCAGGGTTCTCAGCCGCGAGGCCCGAGGCAAGCCTTGAACTGGGCTGGGACGCCGGCATTCTCAGCCGTGCATTACCAGCGCCTCATCCCGCGTTCATCTGGCCAGACGAACGTGACGGCCGTGGACATCCTCGGCTACCTGCTCATCGCCGTCGGCGCGCTCGTCCTCCTCGACCTGGTCGTGGGGGGCGGCGCGGCGACCAGGTCGTGCGCGGGGGCAGCCGCGGGCGTCATGACGCACCCGGCGACCTGGTTGGTGGTCGTGCTGCTCGCGGTGATCCTCCTCGCGGGGTTCGGAGCCGTCGCATGGCGGTGATCGGCGGTCGCGGCAAGGTGTCGGTTGAGGACGCGCAGACGGTCGAGATCCTGGTCGCCAATGGGTACCACCCCAGCCTGGTCGAGGTGGCGGCCGACACCCCGATCAGGCTCGTGTTCCACAGGGTGGACGCCCACGAGTGCTCGGACCGCGTCGTGTTCTCGGAGCCGCGCCTCGTCAGGCACCTGGCGCCGGGCGCGACCACCGTGGTCGACCTCCCCGCGGCGGGGCCGGGGGAGGTCCGGTTCACGTGCGGCATGGGCCGCTACCGCGGGCGCATCGTCCGCCGCGCGGGTTCCGGCCACCACAGGGGCGGTGGCGGCCGCGGTCCCTGGCCCTGGGCGATCCTCCTCTCGGCACTCGTCCTCCTGCTGGGCGCGTCGGTCCTCGCCGGCGCACCGGTCCTCGCGACCTGGCTCGCCGCGGCCCTCGCGAGCCTGGTGACGGCGCTGACCGTCCTCCGGACTGCTGCGGCGCCGCGCCGCGCCGCCGAACGCCGCTGAGGCCAACCGGTGCCCTTCGTCATCGACATCGACCCGGTCGCGTTCCGGGTCGCTGGTGTGGACATCCGCTGGTACGGCCTGACGCTGGTCCTCGCGATGCTCGTCGCCTCTGCGGTCGCCGACCACGAGGCCCGCCGCCGGAGGCTGCCGGGGGGGGTCGTCGCCGACGCCGTGCTCTGGGTTGCCGTGGCGTCCCTCGCCGGCGGGCGGCTGCTCTACGCCCTGCAGAACGGCCTTCCCGACCTCGCCGCGCACCCCGTCCACCTCCTCATGGTGTGGACCGGCGGGCTGTCGTTCTACGGGGGCCTGGTCGCCGGGGCGTCGGCTCTGGTCGTCTTCGCGCGTCGGCGAGGCGTCGGCTGGATGAGCGCCCTTGACGTGGCGGCGCCGGCCGCAGCCGTCGGCCAGGCGATCGGCCACGTCGGGTGCCTCATCGGCGGCGACTCCGCCGGCATCCCGACGACGGTCCCGTGGGCCGTGATCTACCGAAACCCGGCGGCGATGGCGCCGCTGGGCACGCCCCTCCACCCGACCCAGGCCTACGAGGCAATCGCGCTGCTCGGCCTGTTCGTCGTGCTCTGGACCCTCCGCCGCCAACCGTTCATGGTGCCGGGCGCCTTGGCCGCCGCCTACCTCGTCGGGCTGGCGTCCATCCGCTTCGTGCTGTTCTTCCTGCGCGACGAGCCGAGCGTCCTGCTCGGCCTCAAGACGGCGCAGCTGATCGGGATCGCGATCGGCATCGCCGGGATCGGCCTCGCCGTCTTGGCGAGGCGTCGCGCCCGTCTCGTCAACTCCCCCTCAGCGCGCTTGGAGGCAACCGCATGATCACCAACGCCGACGACACGGCCCATCGGTCCGGGAGCCGGCCGCGGTGGCTGCTCCCGGCGATCGCGGCGGCCGCCGTCGCTGCGGCGCTCCTCTACCTCGGCGTCCTGACGCCGGAGTCCCTGCTGACGATCGGGCTGTTCGGGGGCATGATCGGCATGCACCTCTTCGGCCACGGAGCGCATGGCGGCCACGGAGGGCATGCGGGGCACGCGGGCGAGAATGCGTCGGCCGACCCTGGCCAGGCGCCCGTGAGCGAGGTCGACGCTCCGCCGAAGCACAGCGGCGGCTGCCACTGACACGGCGCCCGCAGGCAAGTCGCCGATCGGCGGTACGGGCTTTTCGGGGCGCTCACGCCTGGCGTGACCCGCCGCGGTCCTTGAGGCCGGACCGCACGGCGCCGGGCATCCTCAGGAAGCGAACGGACAGCGCCCGAGGCGCGAGCTCGTGGGCGGGGCGACCGCCACGGGGACCGGCCGCACCGGCTCACCCGGCCAGCCGACGTAGCGATGCGGCGTGTCGAGGAAGGCGGCGTAGCAGCGTGGGCAGCAGAAGTGGAAGCGCCGCCCCTCGGCCACGGCACTCGCGACCGCCCCGCCGGACTCGATCTCCATCCCGCAGACTGGGTCCAGCAGCAGGTCCCCCATGTAGAGTGCACCTCCATGGCTCCGCCTTGGGTCGCCGGGATCGTTGCTCCGGAGGCTTAGCCCGAGGTGAAGCGGCGCTGAGACGTGCACGGCCAGGCGGTCCGGCTGAGCCTCCGCGCCCCCGGTGCCGACCAGTGGCCGGGCCTGCCGTGTCGGCGTGGCCCGCGGCGGGATGCCGTGGGGATTGGGATCCCTGATCACCGTGTCGTGGCAGGCCTGGCTGCAGAAGTAGCGGTCAGGAGAAGCAGCGGGTCAGCCTACTCGCGGCCGGTGGTCGCGGCCGCATCCTCGCGGCGAATCTCTATCCCGCAGACCGGGACCAGCCGAACCCCATGACGCCCATCGCTCGGGTCCTCATGAGGGGGTGTGCGACACGGGCCGTCTGCACATTCGTCAGCCGATGCAGCCGGCGGGCACGGCTTCGGGCTCGCACCTGCTGACGGCCTCCGGACCAACGTCCCCATGCAACGCGGGCCGGCATGGCGGATCTCCTCACCTGCCGCTCAGCCCAGGATCACGGGGGGCTCACCCCGAAGGGGCAGGATCGTGTCGAGGACGAATCGGACAACACGAGGCGGAGGCCGCGCCATGAATCCCGACAACCACATCACCACGACCGATCGGCGGCTGCCGCCTCCGACCCTGAGCCGCCTGCGAAACGCGGGAAGGACCGTCTCCCGCGACCAGGAGGACCTTCGCGGGCGGGTCGTCAGGGACCCGACCGGCCAGAAGGTCGGCCGCATCGAGCACCTCCTCGTCGACGATGCCGTGGGGAGAGTTCGGTTCCTCGAGATCGCGTCCGGGGGATGGCTCCACCTCGGCGAAGCCAGGTCGTTCGTGCCGGTCGAGGCGATCGAGCGGATCACGAAGGACGACGTCTTCATCAGACCGACCCTCGAGCGGGTCGTCGAGCCGGCCAGCAAGGACCCTGGCCCTGTCGACGGCGACGCGCGGTCCTTCCTCGACCCGTACCCGCCCTTCGCGTACGAGGACGCCGAGTGGGTCGCCCCCTGGATCTCGAGCTGGCCGAGCACGAGGCGGTGGAACCGGCCCCGGTAGACGCTGTCCGGCGGCGCAATCGACGCAGGGACGCGTGGGGCCACGCGCTCGATCGGGCGCTTGAAGCGCCACATCGGTAGTCGCTGGGCGAGAGGACTGGCCCGATCGGCGAGTCCGACCCCTGCCTCGCGCGATGTGCGCGACACGGCGCGGTTGGCCTCGCCGGGGCGCGCTCCAGCGCTCGGCGCTCGACGGGCTTCCTCATCGACGTTTCAGGCGTGTTTAACGGCCAGCTCACGCGTCGCCTGCAGGCTGATGACTGACCAATCAGTCAGCTAGGACATGCCGATGGCACCCCACATCACGGCCGACCGCCTGCTCGATGCCGCCGCCGAGGTGTTCGGCGCGCGCGGCTACCACGACGCTCGCGTGAGCGAGATCGCCCGCGCGGCCGGTGTCGCCCAGGGAACCGTCTATCTCTACTTCGAGAGCAAGGAGCGGCTCTACGAGGCGGTCCTGGAGCGGTTTGCCGAGGCAGTGCGAGGCGTCGCCGCGAGAATCCGCTGGGATGACATCCGGTCCACCGTCGACCTGCGTGACAGGTTCGCGGACCTCTACACCGCGACCTTCGAGCTGTGCGCGCGGAACCGCGGCGTCGCGGGGCTGGTGCTCGGCGGGCCGCCTGTCGGGCGCAGCAGCGAGATCCGCGCGCGGCTGATCCGCGACACCGAGCGGATCTCGACGGCCTACCTCGAGGCGGGGGCTGCGAGCGGGCTTCTCCGCCCGCTGTCCGCCGCCCCCATCGCCCGGGCCATCGTCGGCCTCCTGGTCCATACCGCGACCTGGACGATCGTGACCGAAGGGCGGACGTCCGACCTGTGCCGGCTGGCCGAGGAGCTGCTCGACTTCGAGCTGTACGGCCTGGTCGCACCCAGCCAGCTGCCGCCGGGCGACGCCCCGTCCGCCGCGGCCGGCGAGGCGCCGGCCGCCACCGCATTGCACTCTCCCGAGGTGTGACCATGGACCGCTTCTTCACCGCCCTCGGCCGCCTGGCCGTCGCCCGGCGGTGGCTTGTCGTGGGGACATGGGTCGGGATCCTCGCCCTCGGCGGCGTCTTCGCCCCGCGCCTCCAGGAGGTTTTCGCCCGGCAGTTCGTCACGGGCAACACTGGCGACTCGCAGGCCGCTGCGGACCTGGTGGCATCCGAGTTCACCAGTCGCAGTCCGTTCGAGGAGCAGCTCGTCATCACCAGCGACAAGCGGACCGTGGATGACCCTGCCTACCGCGAAGCGGCGCAATCAGTGATGCGCACCGTCCAGGCGACAGGGCTCGTGACCAGCGTGGACGGCTATTACGCCTCTGGCGACCGTCGGCTCGTCAGCGCCGACGGCTATTACGCCTCTGGCGACCGTCGGCTCGTCAGCGCCGACGGCCACACCACCTACATGCTCCTCAACCTGCGCTCCACGACGCACTCGGACGGCATGAACGCGTCCGGCCGGCTCATCGACGTGGTGTCCGCCACACAGACCCCCGCCTGGCTCCATGTGTATGTCACCGGCACTGAGGCGATCCACGCCGACATCACGTCCGCCAGCCAGAAGAGCCTCGCCGAGGCCGAAGCGGTGGGCCTTCCCGTTGCCGCCGTGGTTCTCGTCCTCGTGTTCGGGGCCCTCGTGGCGGCGAGTCTTCCCCTCGTCATCGGCCTGATCGCGATCGTCGTTGCCCTGGCACTGGCCTTCGCGGTCGGCCAGCTCATGGACCTCTCGGTCTTCCTCGAGAACTTCACCACGATGCTCGGCCTCGGTCTCGGGATCGACTACTCGCTGTTCCTGCTCAGCCGCTTCCGAGTCGAGCGACGGGCGGGACGGCCGGTTGAGGTGGCAGTCGTCGAGACCGTGCGCCACGCCGGCAAGGCGGTCGCCTTCTCAGCGTTCGCGGTGACCATCGGTCTGCTGGCGCTGCTCGCCGCCGGCGAGCCGACGGTCATGTCGATGGCCATCGGTGGGGTGCTCGTCGCGCTGGTGGCCGTGGCCGCCGCCCTGACCCTCCTGCCGGCGCTGCTGACGCTGCTGGGCGACCGGATCGAGTGGCCGGCAGGCTTGGCGCGGCTCGTGGGGCGCACGCACCGTGGCGGCTTCTGGGCGAGCTGGGCGCACGCGGTCATGCGCCGGCCGGTGCGGTTCCTGGCGGCGGGCCTGGCCGTGATCGCCCTGCTCGCGTGGCCAGTCTTCTCGCTCCAGACCGGGTCGCTCGGGGTCAAGCTGCTGGGCAGCAACGCCCAGAGCCGGCAGGGCTACGAGGTCATGGCGCGCGACTTCGGACCGGGCGTCATCGCGCCGGTCCAGGTCGTCATCGACGCCCCGGGCGGGGTCGGCCAGCCGGCCACCCTGACCGCCCTGGATGCCCTGACCCGGGCGATCGAGGCCGATCCCCACTTCAGCGGGGCGACGAGTCTCACCAATCTCGACCCGAGCCTCGGCCTCGCGGCGTACCAGGCCATGTACGCGGACGGCTTCGCGGCGGTGCCCGCGACGCTCCGGCCGGCAGTCGGCCAGGTCGTCAACCTCGACCGCGGCAGCAACGTGACCGTCGTGCTGGCCTACCTCCGCGACGACCCCGGCTCGGCATCGGCGCGGGACGCCGTCCGCACTCTCCGCGGCGAGATCGTGCCGGCCATTTCAGGCCTGCGCGGCGACGCCGTCCTCGTGGGCGGCACGACCGCCATCGAGATGGACGCCGTCGACGCGCTCTACGCTCGCCTCCCGCTCGTCGTGGGGATCATCCTCGCCGCCACGTTCGTGCTGCTGCTCGTGCTGTTCCGCTCGATCCTCATCCCGCTCAAGGCGGTCGTCATGAACCTGCTCTCGGTGGGCGCCGCCTACGGGCTGCTGGTGCTCGCCTTCCAGCGCGGCTACGCGGCCGGCGTGCTCGACTTCACCTCGATGGGCGCGGTCAACTGGATCACCCCGGTGCTGCTGTTCGGTGTGCTGTTCGGGCTGTCGATGGACTACGAGGTGTTCCTGCTGAGCCGGATCCGCGAGCTCCATGACCGCGGCCATGGCAACGTCGACGCCGTGGCGACCGGGCTCGAGCGGACCGGCGGCGTGATCACCGGCGCCGCGGCGATCATGGTCGTCGTCTTCTCGGCGTTCACGCTGTCGTCGATCCTGGCCGTCAAGGAGGTCGGCTTCGGCCTCGCCGCCGCGGTGCTCGTCGACGCGACGGTCGTCCGGATCGTCCTGGTCCCGGCAACGATGCGCCTCCTCGGCGACTGGAACTGGTGGCTCCCCGCCTGGCTCGATCGGATCCTGCCGGAGGTTGCCCTCGAGCTCGATGTTGCCGGCGACCCAGATGGCGCCAGACAGGTGGGTGCGTAGACTGGACCTCTGAGCAGCGGAGGGTGCGTCATGGTCGCGGTCCTGGTCGTCGTCATCGTCTTCGTGGTGGGGCTGCTCTTGATCGTGCGGATGTACAACGGCGTCGTCCGCATGCGCAACCAGGTCGACCAGGCCTGGTCCCAGATCGACGTCCAGCTGAAGCGCCGCCACGACCTGGTCCCGAACCTGGTGGCCGCGGTGAAGGGCTACATGGGCTTCGAGCAGCAGGTGCTGACCGACGTCACCGAGGCGCGCGCCGCGGCGGTCGCGGCGGGCGCGGCCGGCCCGGGCCAGCAGGCCGCGGCCGAGAACGCGCTGTCGGCGACGCTGCGTTCGCTGTTCGCCGTCGTCGAGCGGTACCCGGACCTCAAGGCGGGCCAGAACGTCCTCTCGCTCCAGGACCAGCTTGCGACCTCGGAGGACATGATCAGGGGCGCGCGCGACGCCTACAACGCGGCCGTCCGCGCGTTCAACACTGCCATCCAGTCGATCCCGATGGTCCTGATGGCGGGCATGATGGGGTTCACTCGCCGCGAGTACTTCGCGGCCGAGCCCGCGGCGGCCGCGACGCCGACGGTCCAGCTGCGCTGAGAGTCCTCCGGCGGCATCGCGCCCGTCGGAGGACGCGCCGACCGGCGGGGTGCGGGCAGGAGCAGGAGGCCCACGGCCACCCGATCCATCCGAGTCTCAGATGCAGCTCATCGGGCGCTCAGCTGGCGAGGACAGACTCCGCGGTGCGCCCCGCGAGGCCCCGTGCCGCGGCGCGGAGCGGGCCCGCCTAGGACCGCCCTCCTCGGAGGCAGCTAGATGATCATGGCATCCGAGCCTGTGCTCCTCGACTCGCTCAGTCCCCATGCGGGGGAGCATGTCGCAGGCGGAGGCGCCCTCCGCGAGGCGCCGCGCCCGACGGCACGACGCCGCGGCCCGGCCCCACGGCCCCGGGACGCCGGCTGCCCGCCGCGCCTCATGGCAGACCCCGTCCAGTTCCTCGCCGGTCACAGCAGCAGCTGCTGCGCCGGAAGGCGTGCCCCCGTGCGGGCGAGCGGGTGGACATGAGCGGGCAGCGAGGCAACAGCCCTGGCCAGCCCCAGCCCGCGGACCGCTGTCCGGTCTGCGGCAACGAGCTGAAGGACGACGAGGGCGTCGCGGTCGCATGGCGGGGGCGCGCGCTGCGCTTTCGCTGTCTCGGCTGCCTGGCTCGCTTCGAGGCCGACCCGGACCGCTACCTCTCGGGGCAGACGGACCCCTGCGGCCTCGACGAGTGCGACGAGGCGAACCGCGCCACCATCAGTGCTGGGGCGCTCGCCGCGTGGCGCGCCATCGCGAACGGGGCGACGCCCCATCGTCGACCTCGGAACCCGGCCAAGCGCCATCCCGGCGGACAGCGCTGAGGAGCGAGTCTGGAGCCACGAGCGAATGGTGTGCGACGCGCTGGCCCAGCGTGGTCAACTGATGAGGCAGTCGCGCCGCGGTTGACCGCGCCAGTCGTGCTACCGGGCCGTCGGGGCGGTCGGCTCCGTCGACGGCACCGCGCCTGCCGGCTGCACGCCCACGAGGCTGCTGGCGTCGAGCTGGTCGACGACGAGGACCGGCTTGCCCTCATACGACCCGAACAGCCGCGCGTCGAGGACGATGTCGAGCTGGCTCGCCAGCGTCGCGCGATCGAACCGCTCGACCGTCCCGGTGAGCCGGACGAGCGTCTGCGGGCGATACAGTGGCCCGTGCGCGTCCGGGACATAGCCGGTCAGCGTCCCCCCGCCGTCCTCGGCGTAGGCGTTGACCACGGCCGGCTCCTCGACCAGAACGAGCAGCGGGTCCTGCGTTGGTCCGCCCGCGAGTGTCAGGGCGCGATGCGTGAGCAGCTCCTCGACGCGCCCGCTGGCCGCGACGCGCTCGCCCATGTATGCCCCTGGGTCGCTGAGGATGCCCTGCGCAGTCGCGCCCGGCACAGGTGGCCGGTTGGCAAGCGCGGCCAGCAGCAGGATCGCTGCCACCAGGCCGGCGACCGCCAGGGCGCCAGCGGCCCAGCGGCGCCACGGGACTCCCGCGGGTGCCGGATGGGTCCAAGATGCCGGCCCGCTCGTCGCCGGGTGCTGTGTTGCGTTCATTTCGTGTCTCCTCGCCCAGTCCCTGAGTCGCCCTCCGAATGCGGACGCCGTCCGCGCCAGGTTGTCGTCCCGACTGGACAGCGCGCCGTTGGAGCCTGGCCGCGTCCCGGGGCGAGGGGCGAACCCGCTCCAGCCCGCCGGCCATTGGCTACAGGATGGTGGGCCAGCGTGAACCCTCCCTGAACGCGACCTGATGCCTCGCTGAGAACGTTCGCGTGTCAGCGCCGCCCGGCGCCCGACCTCCACCGCCGTGGGAGGCGGAGATCGCCGGCGATCCCGGTCGCTGCACTTCTTAGCCGCCGCGCACGTTCCTCTCAGCCGGACGCAACATGATCCGCCGTGACAGGCAACGAGATCACACCGGACGCCGGCGACCGAGCCACCTCGGGCCCGCCTTCGCCCGTCAATCAGAACGACCGGGCGCCCCTCGGGCGTCCCGTCGCCATCCTCCCTCCGCGCCCGGCTCTCCCCCCGCCGGGTTCGTAGCGGCGGGGCCGGCCCTAGTGCCGGCCCCGCCGTTTCATACGCACGGCCGAGGGCCGGACGGCCTTCCTGTCCAGCCACGTCATCTCCGAACCGATGCTCGCGAGTCGGACCTCGCCGGCATGGGCGTCGCGATCCTGCTTGCAGTCGGTGGCCTGGCCGCCGGCGCGTGGGGCGTGCGACGCCGCGACCTGACCCGCTGACCTGCCCAACCAGGGCTCGCGCTCAGGTGCTTGTGGTTGGGGCTGCGATCAGCACGACGGCGCTGGGACCCGCCGCACCGAATCGCTGGATCGAGGTCGCGCCGGGCCAGGCCGCGTACTCTCGCGCAGGGATGAGCCGAACAGCGAGGAAGCGCCACACACGCCTCAGGCTCCGCTCCCGCCAGCTGTTCCCGTCGGCCTCGAACAGCAGCACGAGAACGCCGCCTGGGCGCAGCCGCTCGGCGGCCGAGGCGATCACCTGCCCGGGATCGGGCAGGTGCTCCAGCGCCCAGGCCGACGCGATGAGGTCGTAGGGTCCCGCGGGCAGGGAACCCGAGCGCAGGTCGAGCGGCTCGAATGCTGCGTTGGGCATGGCGCCGAACTTCGCCCGCGCCCGGTCCAGCATCGGGGCCGACTGGTCGACGCCCGTGTACGACGCCAACGGCGCGCCGATCGCGAGCAAGCACTCGAGCACCGCCCCGGTCCCGCACGCGAGGTCAAGCACGTGGCTCCCGGGCCGGCACCAGGTCCGCAACGCATCGTCGAAGGCCCGGGTGGCGTCGCGATGCAGCCAGTCGCGCCACAGCGGCATGATCGGGTCGTACACCGGGGCGACGACCCGGTACAGCGTTCGGGGGCTGATCGGGGCCCGCTCGAGCATGTTGAGCCCGGCTCCGAACTCGATGACGCCCAGCACGATTGATGCGCCGAGTGCGCGGCGGGTCGCCGAGCGTCGGGCGATCCGGCGGACGCCGTCGGCGAGGAGGCCCGCGCCAAGCAGGCGCATCGGTGATTCCGTCAGCTCGTTCGTCGATCAGGTCCGTTGCATGGCGCGTCGACGGTGCTCCCTCGAGGGTGACCCTGCGCGCATGCAGCGCCCGTGCAAGGTCCGGGTGCTCTAGTCGCTCCAGCCGCCCGCGTCGCGATTCTATGGCTCGACGCACCTCGTGCTCGCCCGCGTGTCGCCCGCGTGTCGTTGCTCGCCCGCGTCAGAGCGCTTCCCTGGTCAGGCGAGGTGGCGAGACCGCCGGTCGCGCAGTTGGAGGCGACCGGGGATGCGGTCCCCGTCGAGGATTGCGGTCAGCGGAGCACAGATCCAAGGGCCGGCGTCCTGCGAACGACCCCGATGCTCTCGGTGATCGCATCAACGCCGACCACCCTGTACCGCCGATGTGAAGGCCGCGACGGCCGCCAGCAGCCCGCCGGAAGTGCTCGTTGACGATGCCGTCTCTGGGGACTCGCGGCTGACCGGCCGATCTCACCGACCCCTCGCCGCGTTCTCACCCGGCGCTCAGCAACGCGAGCGATGCTCCCGCCATGAACTTGGGCCACGTCTCTGGACGCCGCGAGGGATCCTCAGGCTGGCTGTCGCTCGGCCAAGGCTGGCTTGGGTCGGCAGTCTTCGCCGGCCTCGCCCTCGGTCTGCTCTACGTGCCGGCGCATGACCCGACCGCGGGGCCGTTCAGCGTCTTGGTGACCACCGCCGCCATGCTCTACGCCGTGGGACTCTCGATCGCGGCTGTGCGCGTGCTGCGAGGGGTGATCCTTCGACTCGGCGGGAGCAGGGAGCCGATCGTTCTGCTCGGCACCGGCCCGGATCCGCTCACGTCGCCAGACGTCGGAGCGCGGTGGCGGCTGGCCGCGGTCGCGGCTGGTGCCGTCGGGCCGGCTGCACTCGGCGTCCTTGCGGGGTCTGCGGCTGTTGCGATGGACCCGGCAACGCCCGCCCACGCCATCTCCACCCTTGTTCTCGGCGTCAACGTCGCCGTGGCCGCCGGGGCGCTCGTCATGGTGCCTGGCTTGCCGGGTTGGGCGCTCGCGCTCGCGCTGGCTGATGCGACTGGCGCCTCTCCGGATCAGCGCCAGCCGCGCGCCGCTCGTCTGGCCCGCGCCGTCGGCGTGCCGATCCTGCTCGGGGTGGTCCTCGGCGCCGTGCTCCTCGGCGACCCCATGCTGTTGGCGCTGGGCGTTGCGCTCGCCTTCCTGACGTGGACCGGTGGGCAGCTCGCTGCCCGGCAGGACGCGACGGCGAGGTTCCTCGCGGGCCACGTGGCGGGCGACCTCGCCCGGCCCATCACGACCAACGCCGGGCCTGACGAGCCGGTCGCCAGCCTGCTCGCCCGCCTCCGGACGGATGCCTCCGTCGCGCTGATCGAGGGCGGCGCCGGCATCGCCGGCGCGGTCGGGCCCCGCCAGCTCGCGGGCGTCGCTGGCGCCCGGCTGGACGACCGGTGCGCGGCGCTGATGGTGCCGCTGGGCTCGCTCAGGATCCTCGGGCCGACTGCCGGGGCGGTCGACGTCCTCCAGGAGCTTGCCCGCCATGGCTTCGCGCTCGTTCGCGGGACTGATGGCCTCGGCTATGTCGAGGCCGAGGACCTCGGGCGGCAGGTCCGCGTGTGGCAGGCCATCCGCGAGCGTCGTTCAACCGACGATGTGGGGCCCCGGGAACAGTAGGCGACTCGCGCTGCGCGGCCGCGAGAGCGGAGGTGGTGGCCACTCCGAGCATGGCGCTCGTCCGTTCGGTCGAGGACCAGAGGACCTCGGATCTCCGTTAGGCTCCCTGGGCCGCCGCCGTGATGAGGAGGACCACCGTCCCGAGCGCGGCCTGGGCGCGTGCCGTCCAGACGAGAGGTGCCTCCGGCACCGGCGACTGGTCGTCTCGCCCCGCCCGGACCAGCAAGCCGTCGAGCAGCGAGCCGACCGCGAGCATCGCCACCACCACAAGGTGCCTCACGAGCAGCAGGCCCGCCCCGCGCCCCGGACCTGTCCCAGCCCCAGGTACCGCGGGTCCGCGGTCTGGAGGGCGACGCCGGTGGCGAGGAAGATGCCGAGCGAGGCCAGAAGCAGCGGCAGCGCGCGCCGCTCGATGGCCGCCAGCAGCGGGCCCGCCGGCATGCGGTCGGCAGCGCCGTCGCCCAGGACACGGGCGACGGCCGGGATCACGACGACGGCCAGAAGGACGTAGTAGCCGACGAAGACGACGGTCGCCAGCAAGTGCCCCCAGAGCAGCCAAGACGCCGGTGACATCGGGCCCTCCTCGCGGGAGCGTGCGCGATGGCCTATGCCGCACGCTGTTGGCACGCGCTGATGCCTCCGCATCGTCGAGCCGACTCCTGAGCAGGAGGTGAGTGGGAGGTGAGAGTGTCGGCCGGGCGCAGGGTCTTGCGTTGATCGACTCTTGACCAACGCTTGCCCGTCCCTCCATGGCCCTCCCAGTCGCGGCGCCGGATCCTCGTCCAGGACCGGCGGTCTGCCGGCCGGCGACAGGGAGGCTCGGCATGACGGGCTGGCAGATGGGGATGGACGCCTGGGTCTGGATCGGCGCGTGGGTGCTCGTCATGGCCTTGGTCGTCTGGCTCCTCGTCCGCGAGCCCCGGCGCGCCCGCCACCCCGACCCCGCAGGGATCCTCCGCGACCGCTTCGCCCGGGGCGAGATCAGCGAGGAGGAGTACCGGCGCGCCGTCGCCGCCCTCGACGAGGACCCGCCGCCCCATCACGCATCGGCGCGCCGCCGCGCCGCCCGCCGCCAGGAGGCCCACCATGACTGACCACGAACCGCAGCCGCCCGCCTCGCGCCGCGAGCGCAGGGGGCAGGAGCGCGAGGCCCTCCACCAGGTCGTGGTCGCCCGGCGTGACGCCCGCCGCGCCCAGCGCGAGCGCGCCGCCCGCCTGGACAAGCTCCGCAAGCTGGCCTTCGGAGGGATCGTCGTGGCCGTGCTCGCTGTGGGCGGCTATCTCGCCTTCGGGGACTTCCTGCGGCGGCCCGCGGACGCGGCGTCGAGCGGGATCATCGACGTCCAGAGCTCGATGGCGGGCTTCACGCCGTCCGAGATCGACGTCACGGCCGGACAGACCGTCACCCTCAAGTGGTGGACGCAGGACGCGGCACCGCACCTGACGAACGGCGTCCACACGATGGTCTCGCCCGACCTCGGCCTCCACGAGGAGCTGCCCGCCGAGAGCACGCGCCTGCTCACGTGGACGGTGCCGGACAAGCCGGGCACGTACGACGTGTACTGCGACTCGTGCTGCGGCGGCAAGGACGCCCCCCAGATGCACGGCAAGATCGTCGTGAAGGCGGCGCCGGCCGCCGTGCCGGGGACCGTCGGGTGACCGCCCCGGCCGCGGGCCCGCTGCCCTCCCACCGCACGATCGCCGGCTGGCCCCTGCCCGCCCTCCTCCTCGCCGCGATGCTCGCCGTCGTCGGGGCGACGGCCTCCCTGTACGTGCTCGCGGTGCCGTTCGAGTCCGCCGCGTTCGGTGGCCTCACGATCCCCGCGGTCCTCGCCGCAGGGTTCCTCGACGGCTTCAACCCGTGCGCCTTCGCCCTGCTGGTCCTGTTCGCCACGTTCACGCTGACGCTCGTGAACGCCGTGACCGCGAACGGCTCGCCGACGGCCGAGGCCCGGCGGCGCCTGCTCGGCGCAGGCTCGCTGTACGTGGGCGCCGTGTTCGTCACCTACTTCGTGATCGGGGTAGGCCTGCTCAGCTTCCTGGGCTGGATGGGGCGCGACCACCTCGTCGCCCGCGTGGCCTCGGTCGTCGCGCTCGTCATGGCCCTCTGGATGCTCAAGGACGTGCTCCTGCCGGGCGTCGGGCCGTCGATGATGGCGCCCTCGGGCACGCACGGCCGCATGCGCAAGGCCATGGAGCGGGGCGGGCTGGGCGGCATGTTGCTCGCCGGCGTCCTCGTCGGCATCTGCACGGTGCCCTGCTCCGGCGCGATGTACCTCCAGATCACGGCGGTCCTGCACGCCTCGGGCGGCGGGCCCACCGGGCTCGCCCTCCTCGCGCTGTACAACATCGCGTTCATCGTCCCGCTCGTCGCGATGCTGCTCGCGGTGAGCAACCGTCGGGTGCTCGGCCAGGTTGGCCGCTGGAACCGCGCCAACTCGCCGTGGGTCAAGGCCGGGATCGCGCTCGCGATCATCGCGATGAGCTTCGGCCTGATGGTGTCGATGTGAGCGCCCCGGCCGAGCTCCAGGTCGTGCGCTTCCCGGTGCGGGACATGACCTGCGGCTCCTGCGTCAGCCGCATCGTCCGCTCGGTCTCGAGAGTCCCCGGGGTCGCGAAGGTGTCCGTCGACCTCCGCCGAGAGACCGCGACCGTCCGCCGCGAGCCCTCCCGCGCCCCCGACGGGGCGCTCGCGGCGGCGGTCGCCGCCGCCGGCTACGAGGCGGACCTCGACTCGGCCGAGGAGCTGCCGGAGGGTTCTGACCGCGGCCTGCTCGAGCGGCTTCTGGGCCGCCGGTGATCCTTCTCGTTGTGATCGCCGTCCGCCCCGTCGACGGCGACGAGCCGGCGTCGTGATGTCCCGCGGCCCAAGCTCCGCCCGAGCCCGCGTCCCGAGCGCGGCACCGGCGTCTGCTCGCGAGAGCCGATCCGGCGCCGAGGCGCGCCGAGACCGCCGCCTCCGGGCGGACGCCTTGCAGCCGGGGGCCGCGGTCGCCGTCGAGCCCCTCGACGAGGCGGGGGAGCTCCACCGCCGCGCGGTCGAGATGCGCGAGATCCGCATGGGCCTGCGCCAGCGGCCCGTCGCCCCGAGGCGGTCTGTGACCGCTGCCGGCACGACCTCGATGGCGTTTCCCATGAAGGGCATGACCTGCCGCTCCTGCGAGGCGCGCATCGGCAGGTTCGTGGGCCGACTCCCCGGCGTCGCGCACGTCAGCGCCTCCGCGGCCAAGGGCGAGGTCGTCGTCGAGTGCCTGTCCCCCGTCTCGGCGGCGTCCATCATGTCGGCGATCGGCAGCGCCGGCTACGAGGTCGGCCGCGACTCCTGGCTCGCGACGGACCCGGTCGTCTGGGGCACGGCGGGCTTCGGCGTCGTGGTGGTCCTCGGCCTCGCGATCGCCGCGCAGCTCAGCGGCATCGGCGACCTCGCGAACTCGGCGGGCGACATCAGCAGGGGCGGCGTGCTGGTCGCCATGCTCCTCGGGCTCGCCGCAGGCGTGTCCACGTGCATGGCCCTCGTCGGCGGCCTCGTCCTCGGGCTCTCCGCCTCCTACCAGGCCGGCAGGCCCGCGGGCACGGGCCGGGCCGCGCAGATGCGCCCGGCGCTCGTCCTTGTCGGCGGCCGGATCGTCGGCTACACGGCCCTCGGCGCCCTGCTCGGCGTCCTCGGCGCGTCGGTCTCGATGCCGCCGCAGCTGACGGCGGCGCTGATGTTGGGCGTCGCGGTCGTGATGCTGCTCCTCGGCGCGCGCCTCACCGGCCTGTCGCCGCGCCTGGCGGGCTGGTCGCCGACCCTCCCGACGAGTCTCGGCCACCTGCTCGGACTGTCGGGCGAAGGCGGAACCGGCGCCTACTCCGACCGCCGCGCGGCGACCCTCGGCGCGCTCTCGTTCTTCCTGCCCTGCGGTTTCACGCAGGCGATCCAGATCTTCGCTCTCTCGACCGGGTCGCCCGCCTACGCCGCCGTCCTGCTCGGCGTCTTCGCGCTGGGAACCGCGCCCGGGCTGCTCGCGCTGGCGGGGCTCCCGCTGGTCGTCCCGTCGCGGGCCAAGCCCACGCTGCTGCGCCTCGTCGGCATCGTCGTGATCGGCTTCGCGGCGCTCAACGGCGGCGCCGGGCTCCGGCTGTCCGGGTTCGCGCTTCCCTCGGTCGTGGGCGCGGCACGGGCTGCCGCCGTCGACCCGTCGGTCGTGGGCGCCGACGGCGTGGAGCGGATAACCACCCGCCAGGACGCCGGCGGCTACAGCCCGTCGAACGTGACGATCTACGCGGGATATCCGGTCGAGTGGACCGTGGTCTCGTCGAACACCAGCACCTGCGCGGCGTCCATCTTCGCTCCGGGCGTGGACATCCGGTCCAGCCTCCACAAGGGCCCGAACACGTTCGCCCTGCCCCCGCTGCCCGCCGGGGTGCTGCGCTACACCTGCGCGATGGGGATGTACGCCGCCCAGATCACCGTTGTCCCGAAGCCCGCGGATGCCCCTCCGTCCGCCGCTGCCCCTGCGGGGGCGAGGTCGGTGCCCACAGCGGGAGCCGCGTCGTCGCAGCTTGCGGCGCGGACGCTGCTGGCCGACCAGTCGGCGCACGCGCCCGCCCCGGCTGCCGCGAAGTCAGGGGGCTCCGCCCCATACCTCGACGAGTCCGGCGACGCAGCCACCCGACCGCCGCGACACACCTGACGGCTGCGCTTGACGCGCGTGTACAATACTCCCCAGGAGTATATTGGAGCCTGCAGATGACCACCCCTTCCGCCCCGATCGAGATCGTGTCGTTCCCCGTCGAGGGTATGACCTGCGCCTCGTGCGTCAACCGCATCACGCGGTTCCTGAACAAGGTGGACGGTGTCGACGAGGCGAGCGTCAACCTCGCGTCCGAGTCCGCGACCGTTCGCTACGACCCGACTCGCGTGGACGTTGCCGAGCTCGTCGCGGCCGTCGACGCCGCGGGCTACGTGGCGCGCCTCGAGCAGGCGGCGACAGCGGACCACGCGGCGGACGTCACCGAGGCCGCCGCCGCGAAGGCCGAGCGCGACGAGGCAGCCGCCAGGCACGCAGCCAATCTGCGCCGGCGACTCGCGGTCGCCGCCCTGCTGACGCTGCCGCTCATCGTGGGCCTCGCGCGAATGGCCGTGCTGCCCGGGATCCCCGCCGTCTTCACCAACCCGTGGTTCCAGCTCGCGCTCGCCACGCCGGTCCAGTTCTGGGCGGGCTCGGTCTTCTACGCCGGCGCCTGGAAGGCCCTGCGGCACAAGAGCGCCGACATGAACACGCTCATCGCCGTCGGCACGTCCGCGGCGTACCTCTACAGCGTCGCGACGATCGCGTTCCCCGGCTTCTTCCGCGCCGCGGGCCTGGGCATGGACGGCGGGGCGCTGCCGATGTACTTCGACACGAGCGCGGCGATCATCGCGCTCATCCTGCTGGGCCGGTTCCTCGAGGCGCGCGCCCGCAGCCACACCTCCGACGCCATCCGCAAGCTCATCAACCTCGCGCCACGCACCGCGCGCGTCATCCGCGACGGCGCGGAGACCGACGTCGAGATCGCGCAGGTCCGCGTCGGCGACCTCGTGCGCGTCCGCCCCGGCGAGACGGTCGCGGTCGACGGCGTGGTCACCGAGGGCGCCTCGGGCGTGGACGAGTCGATGATCACCGGCGAGAGCCTGCCGGTCGCCAAGCGCGCCGACGACCTCGTCGTCGGCGGCACGCTCAACACAACGGGCACCCTCACGTTCCGGGCGACGCGCGTCGGCGCCGACACGGTGCTCGCCAAGATCATCCGCCTCGTGTCCGAGGCGCAGGGCAGCCGCGCCCCGATCCAGCGCCTCGCCGACGTCGTGACCGGGTACTTCGTGCCGGCGGTGCTCCTCCTTGCCGTGCTGACCTTCGTCGTGTGGTTCGCCCTCGGGCCGCAGCCCGCGTTCAACATGGCGCTGCTCAACACGGTCGCGGTCCTGATCATCGCCTGCCCCTGCGCCCTGGGCCTGGCCACCCCGACCTCGATCATGGTCGGCACCGGCAAGGGCGCCGAGAACGGGGTCCTGTTCCGCAGCGCGGAGGCGCTCGAGCGGCTCGGCTCGGTGAGGGCGGTGGTCCTCGACAAGACCGGCACCCTCACCGAGGGCAAGCCGCGCGTGACTGACGTGGTCGTCGCGCAAGGCGCCCTGCGCGAGGACGAGATCCTCGCCCTCGTCGCGGCCGCCGAGCGCGGCTCGGAGCACCCGCTCGCCGATGCGATCGTCCGCGAGGCGACCGGGGCCCGGGGCCTCACGCTCGCCGAGGCGGCCGACTTCCTCGCGGTCGCCGGCGGGGGGGTCACCGCCGCAGTGGGCGGCCGGCAGGTCGTCGTCGGGCGACCGGGCTTCCTCCAGTCGGTCGGTGTGGACGTCTCCGGGCTGACGGGCGCCGCCGACGCCCTCGCCGCCGACGGCAAGACGCCGGTCTTCGCCGCGGTCGACGGGCGTGGGGCCGCGGTCATCGCGATCGCCGACACGCTCAAGGCGGGTTCGGTCGAGGCGGTCGCCGAGTTGCACCGCCTCGGGATCCTGGTGACGATGCTCACCGGCGACAACCGGCGGACCGCCGAGGCGATCGCCCGCACGGCCGGCATCGACCGGGTCGTCGCGGACGTCCGGCCCGACGGCAAGGCCGCCGCGGTCAAGGCGCTCCAGGCCGAGGGCATGGTCGTGGCCATGGTCGGCGACGGCGTGAACGACGCCCCCGCGCTCGCGTCCGCCGACGTCGGCGTGGCCATGGGCACCGGGACCGACGTCGCGATGGAATCGGCTGGCGTGACGCTCATGTCGGGCGACCTGCGGGGCCTCGTCACGGCCATCTCGCTGTCCAATGCGACCATGCGGAACATCCGCCAGAACCTGGTCTGGGCCTTCGGCTACAACGTCATCCTCATCCCGATCGCGATGGGCGTCCTCTACCCGGTCAACGGGATGCTGCTCGACCCGATCTTCGCCGCTGCCGCGATGGCTGCCTCGTCGGTCACCGTCGTCTCCAACGCCCTGCGGCTCCGGCGCTTCCGGGTTCGCCCCGCCGTCACGTCCCCGTCGTCGGCCCGGGCCGCCGCCCGCGCCGCGTCCTGACCGCCGTAGACTGGTTCAGGCCGCCCGGCGGGGCGACCCACCAGAAGGAGCCTCGCGTTGCAGGAACCCCGACCGGAGACCCTGATCGACCCCGTGTGCGGCATGTCCGTCGACGTCGCGAAGGCCGAGGCGGTTGGCCTGCTCCTCGAGCACGACGGCAGGACATGGGCCTTCTGCGGCCGAGGCTGCCGCCGGTCGTTCGTGGACGACCCGCCCGAGTACATCGCGACGGCCGAGGCGGCCGCGGCGGATCCCTCGATCGCGCCCGCGGGCCCCGTCGTGATCGACGCCGGCATGCGCCGCTGGTACGAGAGCTGCTCGTGCTGCCTGTCCGAGGCGTACCCGGACGTCAAGGCCGCCCTTGACGCCGAGCAGGCCGCCCTCGGGGCCGCGCACCACCACTGAGAGGAGTTCCGACATGGCCGAGCACCGCGCCGTCGCGCCGGACGAAGACCCCGTCTGCGGGATGAAGGTCGATGTCGCCGAGGCCCGCAAGAAGGGCCTCGCGCGCGACCACGCTGGCCGCGAGTACGTCTTCTGCGGCAAGGGCTGCCTCCTCGAGTTCGGCGAGGACCCCGAGACGTTCCTCACCGAGGGCTACGTGGCCGAGATGTAGCAGCCCGGGCGGGCGGTGCCCCTCGGTCCGAGGCGGCCCGCCCGCCCGCTCCTACTCGACGAAGCGGGCGTGCTCCACGCCGTCGGCCGGGATCCCCCGGTCGCGCAGCCAGCCGTCGTCGAGGAACTTGGTCAAGTAGTTCCGCCCCGTGTCCGGTAGGACGACGACCACCACGCTCTCGGGTCCTCCGCCCCGCTCGACCAGCTCCTGCACGACCAGCCTCGCGGCCGCGACGGCGGTGCCCGAGGAGCCGCCCGCGAGGATGCCCTCCTCGCGTGCCATCCGCCGGGCGGTGTGGAAGGCGACGCTGTCGGGCACACGGACCCAGCGGTCGACGACGGCCGGGTCGAAGGTGCCCGGGAGGAAGTCCTCCCCCACGCCCTCCGTCAGGTAGCTCCTCGCCGCGTCGCCCGAGAGCACAGAGCCCTCCGGGTCGGCGCCGACCACCTCGATGGCCGGGTTGCGGTCCTTCAGGTAGCGGCCCGTGCCGCTGATCGTCCCTCCGGTTCCGGCCGAGGCGACCAGATGGGTGATCCGCCCGGCGGTCTGCTCCCAGATCTCCGGGCCAGTGCTCCGCTCGTGGGCCGCCGGGTTCTCGCGGTTCCAGTACTGGCCGGGGCTGAAGGCCCCGGGCGTCTGCTCGACAAGGCGCCGGGCAACGCTGTAGTAGCTGTCGGGCGACTCCGGGGGAACGCCGGTGGGGCAGACGACGACCTCGGCGCCGTAGGCGCGGAGGAGCGACCGCTTCTCCTCGGACTGCTTGTCGGCCACCACGAAGATGCAGCGGTAGCCCCTGAGGGCCGCCGCGATCGCGAGGCCGTGGCCCGTGTTGCCCGAGGTGGGCTCCACGATGACCCCGCCCGGCCGCAGCAGCCCCGCCCGCTCGGCCGCCTCGATCATCGGCAGCCCGATCCTGTCCTTCACCGACCCCCCCGGGTTGAGCATCTCGAGTTTGGCGAGGAGCACGGGCTGGGCATCCGCCGCGCCCAGGCCCCGCGTGACGCGGGACAGGCGGACGAGTGGGGTGTGGCCGACGAGGTCGAGCACGGAATCGGCGTAACGCATGGCACGCGGCGAGGCAGCCGCGCCGGCGGTGGCGGTCATCGGGCGGCTCCGTTCGGGCTCTGCGTCCGGTGGAGCCGGACGACCGAGTGGGGGATCAGCAGCGGGCGCGTCTCGATCGTCCGAAGCTCCTGCAGGCGGGCCGGCGCGCCGTCGACGATGGCCCTGGCATCGGGGAAGAGGAGGGCCAGCAGGGGAAGCGCGTCTCGGATGCGGCTGGTCGGCCCGACAGCGCGCCAGCCTCGGTGCGGGAGCCCGAGCTCGAACCCGAGGTCGGCCGCCACCTGCGCGATCGGCGTCCCCCAGCCGAACGACCGGTCGATGCCGTGGAAGTCGAACAGGTGGATCCAGATGTCGGACGTGGCCTGCCGCTCGCCGAGGCGGCGGACGAGGGCGGCCGCGAAGCCCTCCCGCGGGGACGACGCCGCTGGGGGCGCGAACCACCCCTCGGTCGGCAGCAGGGGCGGGTTGACCACGACCGACGGCGCATCCGGCAGGCGGGTCGCGAGGGCGTCGCCGCGGATGACGCGGAAGCGGTCGCCGAGGCCCATCGCCGTCGCGCGCCGGACCGACTCGCGCGCAGCCGCCGACGACACTTCGACACCGACGATGCGAAGGTCATGCCGCAGGCGGAGCAGCCGCACGGATACGGCCCCGGTTCCCGACCCGATGTCGAGGGCGGTGCCGGGGGGCATGACCGCCGCGGCGACGCGGGCGAGCTGGCGCGCGTCGTGCTGGTGGGTCGCGCAGCACGGAGCGAAGGCAGGGGGCAGGGTAGGACGGGGAGCGTCGAGTGTCGCGAGGGTCATGGGGGCTTCCATTCCTGGGCACGAGGGCTGAGGGGCGCGTGGCGAGACAAGTCGCGGCGTGCGCTGCTCAGGAAAGGAGGCCTCGGTCGAGACCTCAGGTCAGCCGAAGTCGGGCCGGCCGGGACGATCAGCTCGTCGGGAGTCCGAGGTCGTGGCCTCTGCACAGCGCAGCCGCCGCGGACACGTACACCCCAACTCGAGCCGAATCGCCATTCCGCAAGTCTACAGCGACGTGCCCCCGCGCTCAGTTAAGATCAGGTCAAGGTCGTGGCAGCACGCGTCCCCGTCCCGAGCGTTCGGGCCGCGGCTGCCCGACCGCCCAGGCCTCGCCCGCCGCTCAGCCTGCGGGCGGTGGAGCTACGACCCACCCACCGAGATCGACGCTGAGGCGGGCACTCCTCGCGCTGCACGCCGGCCGGACAGCGCCGGAGTGCGACACGTGAAACGGTTCGGGCGCGACGTGCCCCTACCGGCATGGAGCATCAAGACTCCACGTCACCGAGGACCAATCGTGCTGCACTTCACCGCGTTCCAGACCATCGCACACGTCGCCGCCCGCGCGCTGCTCGCCGGGGCGCTCGTCGCATCCGGTGCCCTGGGGGTCAACGCCGTCACGTCGCGGACGCCGGGTGAGGCAGCTGCCGCCTCACACGCGCCCGCGGCAGCGTCCCTCGCGCCGATGGCGTCGGTGGCACCCGCCTCGCCCCTCGGGCCGATGATGTCCGTCGCGCCCGCCGCCTCGGCGAAGGTGCAGGCCACCACCCGGGCCGCCAATCAGCAGCAGTGGACGACCATGGCGACCGACCGCCAGCAGTGGATGACCACCACGACGCAGCAGGCGCCCGGCGCGACCTCGGCGCCCCGCCAAACCACGGCGCCCTGCCTCATCGGTTGCGATGCTGCGGGCTACCGCGGGATGGGCTCGGGGATGGGCTCCGGGATGGGCTCCGGCATGGGCCACTGACGAGGCCGCGAACCGACGGGCCACCGAACGCGTGCCTGACGACGGGCCGTCTTGGGGTCCGTCGTCAGGCGAGACGAGCCGGACGGACCCTGACCACTCCCAGCGGGGCACCCGACGATGCTGACACCGTCCCTGCGTCGCCAGCACCCGAGCGGTGCCCCAGCGAGAGGCCTCGCGCCATCGAACCCCAGCCTGACGCCACCGCCGATCAGCCTGCCGCTGTCGAGCGCGACGATACGGCGGTGCGTGCCGTCCGCGCCGTCCTCGACGGGAACCGCGACGCGTTCGCCGTGCTCGTCGAGCGGGACCTGCCGGCCGTGACCCGGGTCTGCTATCGGGTCCTTGGGAACGCGGCCGACGCCGAGGACGCGGCACAGGAGGCATTCGTGGCCGCCTACCGCTCGCTTCCCGACTGGCGGGGGGACGGGCCGTTCATCGCCTGGATCTCGCGGATCGCGGTGCGCATCTCCATCCGCCGGGCCCACCAGCGGCGCCCCGTGGACTGGATCGACGCAGCGTCGCTCGACGGCCAGGACGAGATGCTCGACCCCGGCGGACGACGCGTCGCGCGCCACTTCGCGGGCGCGGCAGCCGACGCGGCGGATGCCACCGACCCCGGCCGCCTTGCGCTCGCGGGCGAGGAGGCTGCGGTCGTCCGCGACGCGCTCCGTTCCCTCGAGGAGCCCTACCGCGAGACGGTGGCACTGCGCTACTTCGCGGGGCTGACCGTCCCGGAGATCGCCGAGGCCTGCGGCCGGCCGCAGGGCACCGTCAAGACCCACCTGCACCGCGGCCTCCTGCGGCTGCGGGAGCGGCTCGACACGCTGGAGGCAGCCCGATGACCGAGCGCGACGGGTTCACCCCGGACGAGGCGGCGCGGATCAGCTCGGCGGCCGCCGCACTCGAGCGCACAGCCCGCGACGAGGGGCCGGCCCCGCGGCCGGAGCTCGCCCGCGACATCATGGCCGCGCTCGCCGAGGAGCCGATGCCCGCCCCGGTCTCCGCGATGGCAGCCGCCGCGCGCTCGCGGAGGCCGTCGGGCGTCCTGGCGGCCATACGCGACGCATGGCGGGTCGCCCTGGGCGCCGGCAGGCCGGTCGCCGTCCGGGCATCGTCGGCGCTCGTCATCCTGGCGGTGGTCGTCGCCCTGGGCGGCGCCGGCGGCGGGGTGGTGGCCGCGGCGTGGGTGGCCACGCATCCCTCGCCCACCCCGTCGCCGGTCGTGTCGCCCCTGCCGTCGCCATCCCGCCCGATGGGTTCCGCGATGCCGATGTCGCCCCGTCCGATGTCACCGTCCACCAGCATGCCGACGGCGATGCCGATGACGTCACCGTTGCCGAAACGGACCGCGATGCCCACTGGGATGCCCACCTCCATGCCCACGGCGATGCCCTCCCCCATGCCGACACGGAGCGCGATGCCCACCGCGATGCCGATGCCGACGAGGACCGTCGCGCCCACGTCGATGTCGAAGCCGGGCCGCCAGCCCGGGTCCAGCCATCAGCCGGGCGGCTGAGTTGGCGCCGCGTCGGGCGAGCGGCTGCCGCGGGGTGAAGGTCGCGACGAGCCCCCGCCACTGCCTGCCACGGAGGGGGTGCCGACGATCGCCTCGACCAGCGACTGCTTGACGCGAACCAGGGGCCGCTCGGCGGCGTTCAGCGAGCGGGACCGACCCGCCCGGTGGAGGGCTCGCGGCGCGACGATGGCGCCCGTGAGGCCCACCCAGGTCGGCGCGTCAACCCGCACCGCACGGCGTCGCGGGCCTACTTGCGCGCTCCGAAGCGCTCGGCACTGCCTGCCCGGTTCACTGCGCGTCTGTCCGGAGCCGGTAGCCGACGCCGCGCACGGTCTCGACGAACCGCGGCCGCGACGGCTCGTCGCCGAGCTTGCGGCGCAGGTTGGCGACGTGGACGTCGAGGACGTGCTCGTCGCCTATCCAGTCCTCGCCCCACGCCGCGTCGAGCAGCTGCTGGCGCGTGAGCACGACGCCGGGGTCGCGGGCGATGGCCGCGAGGAGGTCGAACTCGAGCATCCATCGTGAGCTCGACGCGCTCGTCGTCGACCGAGACGAGCCGGCGGGCGGTGTCGAGCACCAATCCCTCCGGGGTGCCGCTGGCCGAGGCGGGCGCTGCGCGGCGCCGGCGCAGGAGCGCTTCGACGCGCGCAGCCAGCTCGGCTGCCGAGAACGGCTTCGTCACGTAGTCGTCCGCGCCGACCCGCAGCCCGACGATCCGGTCCACCTCCTCGGTCCGGGCGGTCAGGAGCACCACCATGGGGTCGGAGAAGGCGCGCACCTGGCGGAGGACTTCGAGGCCGTCGAACCCGGGAAGCATGACGTCGAGGACGATCACGTCGGGCTCGAGCCCGACGGCCGCGTCGACCGCCGACGGACCGTCGCCCGCCTCCGACACGTCCAGCCCGTCGCGCTCGAGGAAGCCGCGCACGACCGCGCGGATCGCCGGCTCGTCGTCGACGACGAGGACGCGCGGCGGGCGGTCGTGCAGGGTTATCAGAGCATCCTAGCCGCAAGCCGACGACCGCGAGCCCACGCGGACGAGAGCGAGACGACGATCCCGGCCGACTCGAAGCGCGCCGCCCGGGCCTCCCGGCGGGTCATGCCACTTCTCCACGGTCGCGGCTGCATACCGGACGGAGCATCCATGCATGACCGCCGCGCCGACGGTGGCCATCAGCTCGACGCAGCCGCCGCCCAGCCCTGTCTGGCCGGCTCGGGCGAGGCCCCGATGACTCCAGCAGACGCCAGCTCTAGCGGCTGCCGCGGCCGGTCATGCCCATCGCGACACCGCGTGCCTTGGAAGCGCAGGAGCCGGGCATGTCGACGCGCAGCCATGCCCGCGACGCGCCCGCAGCGCGGGGCGCGGTCGCGCACGCAGCGGCGTGCACCGCGGCGGGCGCGGCCGGGACGGCCTGCGCCACCACGATGCCCGGGCCGGCGATCCCGGCGACGGCGAGGGCTGCGGCGGCGAGCGGGCGGGCGACGGCGTGGAGGGCGGTCAGGTGAAGCACGGTTGCGATCCTTCGGTACGGGGGACCTCGTTGTCCCGCACCGGTAGGGACACGCCGTGCCCGAACCGTTTCACCGCGCGGCACTCGCGGCGCGGCCACGCCTGGGACGAGGCCGCCCCAACCGGCTCGAACAGGGCGCCCCGCGGCCCGGGCGCGCCAGATCGGTCAGCCGACCGGCGACCCTACGCCGCCCGTGCACTCGCCGCCCGGCTCGCCGCCCTGGGCTCCGCCCGCGTAGTGCTGGACGAACGCGGCCAGGTCCGGATCGCCCGGGCTTGGGACGGCCAGCTGCGCACCCCAGGCCGAGGCGACGATCGGCGAGGGGATCCCCGGATACGGGCTCAGGATGATGTAGCCCTGGGTGCCCACGCGGTGGCTCTCGGCGAACTGCCGGAGCTGGGCCACCTCGTCGGTCGCCAGGTCAGGGCGGTAGGTGATCCAGACCGCGCCGTGCTCGAGCGAGTGCACGGCGTTCTCGTCGGGCACGGGATCGGGGTAGACGCCGCAGTTGAGCCAGACCGCGCTGTGGGCGCCGCCCGCCGGCGGGGTGCGGTCGTACGAGACGGTCCCCGTGACGTGCGCGTGGTCCGACTCCGCGAAGACCGCGGTGCCGGACGGGACGGGGCTCGCGCCGGTTCCCCCGCCGAACGCGCCCGCGGCGAAGGCGGCGCCGGCAGCGAGGATGCCGACCGCGATCACCGCGACGAGGCCGGTCGCCAGCCTCGTCGGGCGGCGACGGTGGCTGGCGGCTCCGGCGCGCCCGCCGGTCGCGAGCTTGCCCTCGCGTCGGGCCGCCTGACGCCGGGCCGCTCGGGTTGACGGTGCTCGGCCTGCGGGTGTCGGAGCCGCCATCGGGCGCTCCTGGGGCGACTTGTTCACGAATCCTCCGGGGGGGACGGGCTGCTCGGCCGTTCGGCGGGGCTAGGTGATCGGGTTGACCACCGCGAGCAGCGCGAGGATGAGGGCAGCCAGGAGCACGATCGAGGCGGCCGCGGTATAGGCGTCAAGGTGAGCGCGCATGGTGGTTCCTCAGTGCTGGTGGTCGCGTCCGCCGCTGGCGGGGGAGTTGATTGCCGTTCCGCTGACGTCGCCGGCCGGGGCTGCCCGCCGCGGCCAGCGGTCCTGCACCCGGCCCATCTGCTTGGCGAGGACGGCGAGGGCCACGGCGCTCACGGCGAGCCACCAGGGGTCGGCAGCACCGCCGAAGAAGCCGTTCAGGCCCTCGCCGAGCCCGTAGATCCCGGCGGTCGACGCCGCGATGAACAGGGCCGCCTCGGCGAGCCCGCGCCGCCAGTGCATCGCGACGTCTCCTCCGTTCATCGTGCCTCCTCGCCGGCGCCCGGATACGGAGTCACCCGTTCGTCCCTGAGCGGGTAGCGGTACACCAGCCGGTACAGCCGGAGCCGTTTCGGGAGCCCGCGCAGACCCGGAACGAGGGGCACCGCGAACAGGAACAGGAGCGCGAACCCGAGGTTCCAGAGCGTGAACCCGATGCCGGTCGCGCCGCCCGGGAGCAGCACGTGGATGACCGCGGGCAGGGCCAGGTACCACGGGCCGACCGCGAACCCGCGCTCCTTCATCATCCCCCACTGGTCGTCCGTGAGGCCCTGGTCGACGGCCGTGTTGAGCATCGCAGGCTCGTCGTAGAGCCAGATGGTCGTCAGGTGGAGCGAGTGGCCCGGGCGGAGCGCGGTCAGGTACATCTGGAGGTATCCGCCCTGCGCCAGCTGGAGCGACGCGGCCGTCAGCGCGGGGACCGGGCCGAAGTCGCCGGTGAGCGTGCCGACCTTCGAGTAGTCGGGGCTGGCCGCGCCCTCCATGCCGCCGCCGGAGCCCTCCGGGGTGATCGTGCCGAGCGCGTCGTCGTAGGCTGACGCCCACGCCTGCCGCTGAGCGTCGGACGCCTGCTCGTACATCGCCACGGCGGCGCTCACCGGGGCCCCGAGCAGGGGCTCGTAGGCCGTCAGCGGCCCGAGCACGAACAGCTGGTCGGGCCGCGAGTTGACCTCCCCCGTGTTGCCCCAGGACGACGACGTGCCGTCGAGCTCCTGGGTGAAGGCGAGGACGGAGCCGCCAGGGTCCTGCTTGGCGACGGTGGCGATGCTGTCCCGCGGCCAGTTGGGCGAGCCCGCGACGAGGGCGACGACGACGATGACGACAAGGATCGCGGCCGCGATGAGCGGGTACTTCCAGAACGCGTGGCGCACGTGCGTCTCGGGCGGGCCCGACGTCTCCCCCGTGCGCTCGGATGCCATGGCAGGTTGGGATGTCATGCTCGCACCTCCGGGTTGCGGCCTAGAGCGGCCGCGCGATCCCCTGGAGGCGGACCAGGGTCAGGTGGGCCAGGATCAGCCCGAACATCACGACCGGGATCACCGCCACGTGGATCGCCAGGTCCGTCGTGAAGTCGCCGGGCTTGAATAGGTTGAGGAAGAACGGCTGGATGAACAGCATGTTGTCCGAGTGCATCGAGACGAACTGCGATTCCCAGTCGCCGCGCGCCAGCAGGCCGAACAGGTTCTCGCCCAGGGCCAGCAGCAGGGTCGTGCCGCCGATCAGCCAGTTGACCCAGCGGCGCCCCCGGTACGAGCCCGTCGCCCAGACGCGAACCAGGTGGAGGACGAGGAAGAAGAAGAACGCCTGTGCCGACCAGTAGTGGGTGGCCTTGAGGAACTGCCCCACCGGGTCGGTGAGCCACCAGAAGGGCCCGAGCCAGGCCAGGAGGATGCCGCTCACCGTCAGGTAGACGAACATCAGGAAGGTGATGCCGCCCATGCAGTACCAGTACGACTCGGCGTAGAACGGGGCGGCGCGCTTGAACATTGCCCGGTACGGCCCGGAGTAGGCGAACGATTCCAGCAGGGAGCGGAGGCGCCCGTGCTCGGCCACGCGGGCCTTGTAGCTGTCTTGGTCCGTCGCGGACCCAGACACGGTCATGTTGCCGTCCATCGCACTCCAATCTCCCTCCTGCTGCAGCCCGCCCGGTGACGGTGCAGACGGTCGTCGAGCAGCCTTAATCGGAGATGAGTGCGGGGTGATGACGGCGTGAGAACTGCCGGGCCGCCGAGCGGCCTCGCATTCCCGTGGTCGCGGGCCGGCGTGAGCATCCGTCGAAGCACGGACCGGTGCTCAGACCGCCGTCACGCGGGCTCACCTGCCGGCCAGATGGGCTCGCCGAGGTAGGCGAACCCATACGGCTGCCCACGGCTGCCGTCCCTGTGATGGACGGCGGAAGCCCTTTGACTTTATACCCCCAGGGAGTATCCTGTCCTGTCGACGGCGTCGTCGGGCGGTCCCCGCGACGGCCATTCGCGAGAACCTGTCAAGGTCCCGACGCTCCGCCTGTCGTCCAAGACGAGGCGTCGTGATGTGTGCTCAACCCCTGATGTCTGCTGAGGTCCGCGCCGAGGGCCGAGGCATGACGCGAGCGCCCGCTCGACACCGATGGACCCCGAACTGATGACCCCGGAACGATGAACCACTCCCCGACGGACCATGACGCCATGACGGGCGGCCAGCACGTCACGCACACGGGCGCCACCCCTCACGAGCAGCACGACCGGCACGCCCCCGCGTCCGGGGCCCCGCACGCGGGCCACATGCAGCACGCCGACCACGCGGGCGGGTCCGGCCACGACCGCCACGCCGGCCACTCGGCCGCGATGTTCCGCGACAAGTTCTGGCTGAGCCTGATCCTGACCATCCCGGCCGTCATCTGGAGCCCCGACCCCCCAGGCCTGGCTCGGCTACACGGCGCCGGCGTTCCCGGGCTCCGACTGGGTCCCGCCGGTCCTGGGCACGATCGTCTTCCTGTACGGCGGGCTCGTCTTCCTGCGCGGCGCGCGGGGCGAGCTGGCCGACCGGCGCCCCGGCATTATGACCCTGATCAGCCTCGCGATCGTGGTCGCGTTCGTCACGAGCTGGTCTGGGACGCTCGGGCTGTTCGAGATCGAGATCTGGTGGGAGCTCAGCTCGCTGATCACGATCATGCTGCTCGGCCACTGACTCGAGATGCGCTCGATCGCGCAGGCCCGCGGCGCCCTGGCCGCGCTGGCCGAGCTGCTGCCCGACACGGCGGAGCGGGTGGCCGGCGAGGGCACCGAGACCGTGGCCCTCGACGCGCTCGCCGTCGACGACATCGTCCTGGTCCGGCCCGGCGGCCGGGTCCCGGTGGACGGGACCGTGGTCGACGGGACGGCCGACGTCGACGAGTCGATGATCACCGGCGAGTCGCGCGCGGTCGCCAAGGAGCCGGGTGACAGGGTGGTGGCCGGCACGGTCGCCGCGGGCGGCAGCCTGCGCGTCCGGGTGACGGCCACAGGGGAGGGCACCGCCCTCTCGGGGATCATGCGCATGGTCGCCGCCGCGCAGGCCTCCGCCTCGCGGGCCCAGGCCCTGGCCGACAGGGCCGCGGCCGTCCTCTTCTACGTGGCCCTGGGCTCGGCGGCCGTCACGTTCGCCTTCTGGTGGCTCGACGGCGACCGGGCGGGCGCGCTCACGCGGATGGCGACGGTGCTCGTCATCGCCTGCCCCCACGCCCTCGGCCTCGCGATCCCGCTCGTGATCGCGATCAGCACGTCGCTCGGCGCGCGGCATGGCCTCCTGGTCAAGGACCGGGTCGCCCTCGAGCGGGCGCGCGAGCTCGACGTGGTCGTCTTCGACAAGACAGGGACCCTCACGCGCGGCGCGCCCGCCCTGGCCGCCGTCAGCGGCGCGGACGAGGCCGAGGTCCTGCGCCTGGCGGCCTCGGTCGAGGCCGACTCCGAGCACCCGCTCGGCCGCTCCATCGTCGAGGGCGCCCGCGCCCGGGGCGTCGAGCCCTCGCGCGCCGAGGCCTTCGAGGCGCTGCCGGGGCGCGGCGCGAGGGCGCGCGTCGACGGCCGCGAGGTCACGGTCGGGGGCCCCCGCATGCTCGCCGAGCTCGGCCTCGACGCCGACCCGGCGACCGACGCGTGGGCGCGCGAGGGCCGGACGGTGCTGCACGTGGTCGCCGACGGCGTCGTTGTCGGTGCCGTGGCGGTCGAGGACGAGGTCCGCCCCGAGTCGGCCGAGGCCGTCGAGCGGCTCCACCGCATGGGCCTCAAGGTCGCCATGATCACCGGGGACGCGCAGGCGGTCGCGGACTCGGTGGCCCGCCGGCTCGGCGTCGATGAGGTCGCGGCCCAGGTCCTGCCGGCCGACAAGGCCGACGCCGTCCGGCGCTTCCAGGCCGGCGGCCGCAGGGTCGCGATGGTCGGGGACGGCGTGAACGACGCCCCGGCCCTCGCCACGGCCGACGTGGGCATCGCGATCGGCGCCGGCACGGACGTGGCGGTCGAGTCGGCCGGCATCGTGCTCGTGCGCAGCGACCCCCGCGACGTGGTCGGCGCCGTCGAGCTGTCCCGGGCGACCTACCGTAAGATGGTCCAGAACCTGGCCTGGGCCACGGCCTACAACCTCGTGGCGATCCCGGTCGCGGCCGGCGTCCTCGTGCCGTGGGGCCTCGACCTCCCGATGGCCGTGGGGGCAGTGGTGATGAGCGCGTCGACCATCATCGTCGCAGCCAACGCCCAGCTCCTCCGCCGCCTGCGCCTCGAGCGGGCGCCCAGCCACGACATGACGGCCGCGACCCAGCCGGCCTGACCATCCACCACCCACGGAGGGAGGAGACCACCATGACCGACCAGCCGACCACCGCGACGGACCCCGGGTGCGGCATGACCGTCGAGGTCGCGCACGCCAAGGCGTCAGGCCTCGTCGCGGAGCACGGGGGCCAGCCGTACTACTTCTGCGGCAAGGGCTGCAAGCTCGAGTTCGCCGACGACCCGGCGAAGTACCTGGACCCCGCGTACATGCCGAGCATGGAGATGTGACCGTGCGGCTCGTCGCGCCGCCCGCTCGGGGACTCCGCCGCCGGTCGGCCCGCGGCCCGGCGGGCGCGGCCCTCGCGCTCGCCCTCGCGGCGGGTGTCGCCGCCTGCTCCAGCACGGCACCCGCAGGCGCCTACGGCCCGGGCGTGATGGGCGGCGGGTCAGGCCCGGGCATGATGGGCGGCGGCTACGGCCAGGGCGCGGGGGGCGGGGGCACCGGCGAGGCCGCGGCCGGGATGGTGGCGCCCGCAGACGCCGCCCGCCTCTGCTCGGCGGCCCCGACTGGCGCGACCGTCGACGCGGCGGGCAACACCGTGACGTTCTCGGCCGGCCCGGTCCGCCTCGTGGTCCTGGGGGCCCCGCGCGACGGCCCCGACGAGACGTTCCGCATCGCCGGCCTGGTCAACCCGTCGATCGTCGTGCCCGCGGGCGCGAAGGTGTCCGTCGAGCTCATCAACGCCGACGCCGGCATGGAGCACGACTTCCTCGTCACCAGCGCCACGCCGCCGTTCAGCGCCATGATCATGATGTCCGGGCCGGTCGCGGCGGGCGCCGCCACCGACACGCTGCCGGCCGCGACGGGCAGCGCCATGCCCGAGACCGCCACGACGTTCACCGCGCCGGCACCCGGGCGCTACACGTATCTCTGCACCGTCCCCGGGCACGCCGCCGAGGGAATGTACGGCGCATTCGTCACCGTGGGCGGCTGACCCGGACCCACCCGAAGCGCCGTTGGAAGGCGACCGGCGGTGCGACTCGCCCGTTCTGGTGCTCGGCCACTTCAGGCTGCTCCGGAATGTTGCCGTACCCGATCGCGCCCGATCATCGAAGTCTGAGGTCGCGGACGTGGATCGCTGGCCGTGAGCCCCACGAGGCTCGGACCTGAACGCCTTGGCCAGTCCCCAGTCGCGCCGCTCGACCCCAGATCGACCGAAGAGCGGCCGACACGTGTTCAGGCAGCATGCGCGGTTTCGGCGGCACTTGGGCGGGCGTGGCGTCCGAGCGGGTGGATCTCTGAAACGCGCGAGACCCGGCCGCTGGAACACAAGCGCACGCGATCGCCGGTCCCTTATGGGCAACCCCACATCCCGACCGACGCGCCCTTGGTCGAGTTGCACGAGCGGCACAGCACTGCGGCGGGCGGGACGGCCGTAGCCAGGGCACCAGTTGACGTGCTCACCCCGCCAGGAGCGCAGCACTCGGGCGCTGAGCGTCTGCCAGGCGCGCGTGCTGCAGAGGGCGTTATGGCGGCTGCGGTTGGACTGGCGGGCGTGCGCCGTACAGCGGCTTCCCGCGTGTTTGGTGACCCCACCGCAGACCGCGGATAGCTTGACCCGCCAATCGTCGGGAAGGTGGCTGGCGCGGTCTATTCGCCTGCGGTGCTAGGCGGGAAGGGGAGCAGGGCCACCGGGGCGGGCCGTCTCGACGAGGGGGCCGGCCCACTCGGGGCGACAGGCGCGCATCGGCCGCGTGAGCGCGCCTACCCCTTGCGCTCGCCCTTGCCCACGGTGTAGTCGAGACAAGCCGCGATCTCGTCTGCGTCGAACCTCGCGCCGGGCTTCGCCCGGAGCGTGATGGCGATGCGGTCTCCCGCAGGCTCGACGTCCATCGCGTCGACCTTCTCGTACTCGTTGGTCGGGCACGAGCACTGCCCTTGCTGGCACTCGCCGAAGGCCTGGAGCAGCTCCGCCTGGGAGCCCCCGGCCCCGTGATCTCGATGGCGACCTCGTCCTCATCCGACCTGATCGTGTAGTCCGTCATCTCGCTCCTTCGCGTCGTCGTCAGTCCTCGTCGGCCTCGCCGCGCAGCGCCTCGACGGCCTCGCGCAGCAGGAACGCGACGATCACCCAGGCCGGCCACGGGGTCGGCCCACCACCAGCCGAGCAGGGCGTTGAGCGCGAGCCCGGCGAGGGTCGTCACGGAGAGGTACCAGCAGGCGTAGGTCTGCTTGGAGTCCGCCACCAGCGCCCGGCTCTCGAGCGCCTCGCCGGCCCGGCGCTTCTGCCCGGTGAGCCAGATCATCACGACGATCGACACCGCCGTCAGCGCGATGCCGACCGGGCTCGCCTCCGGGTGCTCGCCGCGGACGAGGGTGAGCACCGCGTCGACCGCGACGTAGGCCGCGAGCAGCAGGAACGCGGCGCCCACCAGCCGCTCGGCGCGGCGCTCGACCCGCTCGACCGCCTCCTCGTCGAGCGTGCCCCGGGCCTCGGACGACAGACGCCACAGCAGGACCGCCCCGGACACCGTCTCGACCGCCGAGTCCACGCCGAAGCCGACGAGCGTGACGCTCCTCGCGGCGAGGCCCGCGGCGACCGCCACGACGCCCTCGACGAGGTTCCAGCCCACCGTGAGCTGCTCGAGGCGGATCGCCCGCCGGAGCAGGGAAGGGCGCGAGGCGGCGAGGACGGTCATGCGTGGCTCCGTTCCTCGAACCGCCGCCGGTCGGCGGTCTCGAGCTGGAAGGTCGAGTGCTCGATGTCGAAGTCGTCCGAGAGGCACTCGCACAGCGCGTCTAGGGTCAGGGCCGGATCCGCCCCGTCGCGGATGACCACGTGGGCCGAGACGACGTTCATGCCAGACGTGATCGTCCAGGCGTGCAGGTCGTGGCAGTCGACGACCCCTGGGGCGTCGAGGATGTGCGCCCGCACGTGGTCCATGTCCACGCCCTTGGGGGTCGCCTGGAGCAGGACATCGGTGGCCTCGCGGAGGAGGGCGAGCGTCCGGGGCAGGATGAGGAGCGCGATGGCGACCGAGGCGACCGTGTCGGCCTGCGCCCAGCCGGTCGCCGCGATGACGAGGGCCGCCGCGATCACGGCGGCCGAGCCCGCGAAGTCTCCCATGACCTCGAGGTAGGCGCCCCGCATGTTGAGGCTCTCTCGCTGGGCGTGGCGCAGGAGGTAGAGCGACACGCCGTTGGCGGCCAGGCCCACGAGCGCGACGGCGAGCATCAGCCCCGACGCGACCTCGGGCGGCGCGGACAGGCGCCGCCAGGCCTCGTAGAGGATGAACGCGGCCACGCCGAACAGCAGGAACGCGTTGGTCACCGCGGCGATGATCTCGACCCGCAGGTAGCCGAACGTGTGGCCGTTCGTGGGGGCGCGGCCGGCGAACCAGATCGCGAGCAGCGCGAGGCCGATGCCCGACACGTCGGTGAGCATGTGCCCGGCGTCCGCGAGCAGGGCGAGGCTGTTGGAGGCGAGCGCGCCCGCGACCTCGACGACGAGGATCACGAGGCTGAGGGCGAGCACCGCGACCAGCCGGTTCCGGTTGGCAGCCGCAACCGAGCCGTGGGGGTGCGGCATCAGGCGCCCTCGGCGACGTGGGTCGCGGCGCCGAGGACGAGGTCGCGCAGGTGGTCGTCGACCAGGCGGTAGTAGGCCATCCGGCCGCCCTTGCGCCGCTCGACCGCGCCGCGCTCACGCAGGAATCGGAGCTGGTGCGACAGGGCCGACACGCTCATGCCGAGGACCAGCGCGATGTCGCACACGCACAGGTCCTGCCCAGTGATCGCGAGCAGGTGGACGATCCTGGCCCGCGACGGGTGGGCGAGGGTCGCGAACAGCTCACCCACGGCCCGCGCCCCGTCGGCGCCCAGCGACCGCCCAAGGAGCGGCTCGATCGCCTCCGGGTGGAGGCACTCAGTCGAGCACGCGTCGGCGTCGATCTCAGAGGCGAACACTTGAGCCATAACTCAAGTGTAGTCCCACTGGCTGCCCGCGCCTGTTTGATCGACGAACTGCCGAGACAGGGGAACGATCGATGGGCAAAGCTGGGGCGGCGGGCTCTGGATGCTCGGCGGTTGCGATGCTCTGCGTCATCGTCGCGGTCGTCTGGGCGGTGATGACCATCTCCCCTGGTCGCCGGGCGACGACGCGCGATCCGTCGCGGTCAGATCGCGAGCAAGGCTCCTCGCTGGAGCGAGGCGAACCGCTCGAGCGCGGCGTCGACATCCGCGGCGGTCGTCATGCGGCCGAGGCTCAGGCGCACCGCCCCCATGCCGACCCGGGGCTCGACGCCCATCGCAGCGAGCACGGGCGAGAGCTCGACCGAGCCGGCGTGGCAGGCGGAGCCAGTTGAGGCCGCCACGTCGCCGAGGGCCGCGAGCACGTCGGCGCCCGGCCGGCCGACGAAGGACACGCTGAGCGTGTTCGGCAGGCGCTCGGTCGCGTGCCCGTTGAGCACAACACGGCCGCCGAACAGCGACCGGAGGCCGTCCCACAGCCGGTCGCGCAGCGCGCGGGTCTCGTCCATCGGCCCGAGGTCGGCGGCGACCGCGCACGCCTCGCCGAGCGCCGCGTCGAGCAGGGCGCTCTCAGTCCCGGCGCGGCGGCCCGACTCGTGGCCGGCACCGTGGACGAGGGGCTCAAGCCGCACGCCGCGGCGGATGTACAGCGCGCCGATCCCCTTGGGCGCGTACAGCTTGTGCCCGGCGACCGAGAGCAGGTCGACGCCGAGCTCGTCGACGCGGGTCGGGATCTTGCCCACGCTCTGCGCGGCGTCGGTGTGGAGCAGCACGCCCGCCCCGCGGGTGGCGGCCGCGATCTCGGCGACCGGCTGGATCGTGCCAACCTCGTTGTTCGCGTGCATCACCGAGACGAGAAACGTCTGTGGCGTGATCGCGCGTCGCACCTCATCAGGGTCGACGAGGCCAGTGCCGTCGACCGGGACGACGGTCACGCGCGCCCCGAGGCGCTCGAGGAACCGGGCCGGCTCCATGATCGCCGGGTGCTCGACGGCGGTCGTCACGAGGTGGTCGGTCCCGTCGCGCCGCGCGAACCACGCGCCCAGCAGCGCCGCGTTGTCGGCCTCGCTGCCGCCCGACGTGAACACAACCTCGTCGGGCGATGCCCCCAGCAGGCCCGCGACCTGGGTCCGGGCGCGGTCGACGACGGCGCGGGCCCCGCGGCCGCCCCGGTGGAGCGCTGGCGGGTTGGCGTATGGGCCGTCGAGCAGCCCGCGCACGACGTCCGCGACGCGCGCGTCGATCGGGGTGCTCGCGTTGTAGTCGAGGTAGATCTCGGTCACCGGGCGCCCCCGCTCTCGACGGGCAGCCCCGCTAGGCGCCACTCCGGGTAGCCGTCCTCGAGGCGGCGCGCCCGCCGGCCGGCGCGCTCGAGCAGCGCGACCCCCTGGGGGCTCATCGCGCAGTACGGCCCGCGGCAGTAGGCGACGACCTCGACGTCGGGCGGCAGCTCGGCGAGGCGCGCCTCGAGCTCCGGGAGGGGGATCGACAGGGCGCCCGCGATGTGGCCGGCGTCGAACTCGTCGGCCGGGCGCAGGTCGACGACGACCGCCTCGCCCGCGCGGACGCGGGCCACGAGCTCCGCCCGGCTCACCGCCTCCTGCGGGGCGCCGAGGAACCGCGCCGCCGCGCGCTCCGCCTCGCCCAGGCGCGACGCGACCGTCCGCAGCGAGGCGAGGAGCGCGTAGACGTCGTCGTCGGCGAGCCGGTGGAGGATGCGGTTGCCGTCGCGCCGCGCCGCCACCAGCCCGGCGCGCCGGAGCGCCTGGAGGTGGGCCGAGGCGAGGGCGACCGAGATCTCGGCCCGCGACGCCAGGGCCTCGACCGAGCGCTCGCCCTGGGCGAGCAGGTCGAGGAGCTCGATCCGGTGGCCGTTGGCGAGGGCCTTCCCGACCTGGGCGAAGGCGTCGTGGAGCTCGTTCTTGGCGGCCCGCGTGCCGATCTCGGCGGCCTCTGTCATGCTGCTACTCTACTCCTCGTTTGAGTAGTTGACTCGCGTGGTCCGTCCCGCCCGCGATCCGCATGGAGTCGCGAACCGTGAAGACCCTGTTCATCCTCAACGAGCCGGCGTACGGCAACGAGCGCTCGTACAACGGCCTGCGGCTCGCCCTCTCGCTGGCCAAGGCCGAGGGCCAGGAGATCCGGGTGTTCCTGATGGGCGACGCGGTGACCTGTGCCAAGACGCCGCAGAAGACGGCGGACGGCTACTACAACCTCGAGCGGATGCTCCGCGGCCTCGAGCCCAGGGGCGTGCCGGTCGGCTGCTGCGGCACCTGCCTCGACGCCCGCGGCATGGCCGACGACCCGCTCGCCGAGCCCGCCCGGCGCTCCACGCTCGCCGAGCTGACGGAGTGGACGATCTGGGCGGACAAAGTGGTCACGTTCTAGAGGCACAACAGGGAGGCCCCATGGCACGCGTCCTCGTCCTCGGCGCCGGCTTCGGCGGCATCGCGGCCGCCACCCGGCTCCGCTCGCTCCTCGACCCCTCCGACGAGGTCGTGCTCGTCGATCGGTCGACCGACTTCGTCATGGGCCTCCACAAGACGTGGGAGGTCGTCGGCGCGCACCCGCTCGAGGAGGGCCGACGTCCCCTCGCGGCGCTCCGCGGCCGCGGCATCGACGTCCGGCAGGCGTCGGTCGAGGCGATCGAGCCCGCCGCCCGGCGCGTCCGCCTCGACGGCGCGTGGGTCGACGCCGACGCGATCGTCGTCGCGCTGGGCGCCGAGACCGTCCCCCAGGTTGTCCCAGGCCTCGCCCAGCACGGGGTCAACGTCTGGGACCGGGCGAACGCCGGTCGGGCCCGCGACGCATTGGCCGCCCTCGAGCGCGGCCGCCTTCTCGTGGGGGTTTTCGGGACGCCGTACGCGTGCCCGCCCGGCCCGTTCGAGCTCGCGCTGCTCGCGCGCGACGCGCTGGCCGCCCGCGGCGCCCAGGTGTCCGTCGAGGTCTTCGGGCCGATGCCGATCGCGCTGCCAGTCCTCGGGCCGGCCGAGAGCGCCAAGGTCGAGGCGCTGCTCGACGCCGCCGGCATCCCGTTCCACCGCGGCCAGCCCGCGACATCGGTCGGGGCCGGGGTCGTCCACCTCGCGGACGGCCGGGACCTCGCGTTCGACCTGCTGCTCGCGGTGCCCCCGCACCGCGTTCCGCGGGTGCTCGTGGACGCCGGCCTCGCCCCGGCGGGCGGCTGGGTCGGGGTCGACCCGCGGACGCTCGCGACGCCGTTCGCGGGCGTGTACGCGGTCGGCGACGCGACGGCCATCACGCTCGCCCACGGCCTCCCGCTGCCGAAGGCCGGCCTGTTCGCGGAGGCCGAGGGCCACGCGGTCGCCGAGCGGATCGCCGCGGAGTTCGCGGGCCGGGAGCCGACGGCGACCTTCGACGGCACGGGCACCTGCTTCGCCGAGACCGGAGGCGGCCGGGCCGTCCAGATCGACGCCCGCTTCTACGCCGACCCGCCGGCGGCGGACGTCCAGGGGCCGTCCGAGGGCGCGATGGCCGGGAAGGCCGCGTTCGAGGCCGACCGTCTCGCGGCCTGGTTCGGTCGCTGAGCCCCAGCATGACCAGGGTCGAGTTCCTCTGGTTCGACGGCTGCCCGAGCCACGTGCCCGCCCGCGCGCTCCTCGCGGAGGTGGTCGCCGAGGTCGACCCGGGCGCGACGATCGAGGACGTCGACGCCTCGGACGGGGCCGTCGCGAGGGAGCGGCGCTTCCCGGGCTCGCCGACGATCCGGGTCGACGGGGTGGACGTCGACCCCGGGTACCAGGACCCGGGCGACTACACGCCCCGCTGCCGCCTCTACCGGACCCCCGACGGCCTGCGCGGCGTGCCGCCTCGCGCGTGGATCGAGGAGGCGCTCCGCGCCTCCCGCCCGTAGCGCGGGCCGGCCAGGCTCGGAGCCGAGCCGGGGCCGGTCGCACCTCCGACCCGGCGCCGCGTTACGGTGGCGCCAGCCCGCCGGGCGTGACGGAGCGAGCGCCACGCGGCCCGCCGCCACCGGCGCGGCCCCAGCCGCTCGGAGCGCCCTCATCGCCTCCTCCCGCCCCGACCACAACGCGCGTTCTGGGGCGAGGCCCGACGGCGGCGATGACCCGAGCCGACCCACGCGCCTCCCCGGCGGAGCAACGGTGCTGCCCTGCGCCCTCAGCGCGGGAGGAGGATGGCGACGCTGCTCGACAACCCCAGCGCGAGCAGCGAGGCCGCGATGGCCCAGAGGACGGCCTTCCGGCGCCGCGAGTTCGCGAGGTCGCCCACGACGCGCCTGTCGCTCGAGAGCAGGATGAGGAACGTCAGCGGCACGGCCAGGACGAGGACGTTGAGGACCATCGCGTTCACCACGACCGCGACGAGGTCGGTCGCCACCAGGGAGACGGCGGCGGCCGGGAGGATCTCGACCAGGTACAGCCCGTAGAACAGCGGCGCGCGGCGCGGCCGCAGGTTGAGGCTCCGCGGCCAGCGGAACAGCTCGGCCCACGCCCACGCCGACGAAAGCGAGATGACGATCGCGGCCAGCAGCCCGGCGCCGACCATGCCCACCGCGATCAGGCCCGCGCCGCCGCCCGCGGCAAGGCCGGTCAGGCCCGCCGGCAGCACGAGCCCGCCCGCGGACACCGTCGACGTGGCGCCGCCCGCGACGGCGGCCGCGGCGGCCACCACGACGGCGGCCATCAGCACCTGGCTGGCGATCGAGCCGACCAGGGTCTCGAAGCGGGCCGCCCGCAGGTCGCGCCGCGTGAGGCCCTTGTCCACGGTCGCCGCCTGCTGGTAAAAGAGCATCCAGGGCATGACCACGGCGCCGATGGTGGCCACCACCAGCTCAATGTAGCCGCCGCCCAGCCCGGCCTGGCCGGCGGGTGAGAGGCCCGCGAGGACGGCCGCCGGGTCGGGGTGCGCCCCCACGGCCAGCGCGACGAAGGCGAAGAGCCCGAGCGAGAGGACGAGCACGAGCCGCTCGAACCGTGCATAGCTTCCGGTCAGGACGACCAGTGAGTGCAGGGCGAGGGCGCCGAGCACGGCAGCGAGCGCAGGGACGCCGACGATGCTGGCGCCGAGGACGATGCCCGCGAACTCGGCGACATAGGCGACGAGGTCGATGGCAACCATCGACGCCACGGCGACGGCACCCCAGCGCATGCCGTACCGCTCGCGGATGAGCTCTGCGTGCCCGAGGCCGGTTGCGACCGCGAGGCGAGCGGTCAGCTCCTGCACCAGGTACAGCACCGGGACCAGGGCCGCGAGCGGCAGGAGCATGGCGTACCCGAACGAGCTGCCGGCCTGTGCCGCCGTGATGACCGACGCCGCGTCGACGTCCGCGATCATCACGATCCAGGCCGGGCCGAGGACCCGTAGGACGTGGGCGGCTCGGCGCGCTGTGGAGGCGGCGAGCGGGGCGGCGAGGGACGCTGTCACGGCCGATGCTCCGGACAAGGAGGCCTGCTTCGTGCGAGCAAGTCGACTTGATGCCAATGTCCGCGGCCCGCGGCCTCCCCGTGACGTGCCAGGGGGCACCAATGGGGCGGCCGAAGGGACCGTGCCGATCCCTGGGGACCTGCATGGCATGCGCCCCGCGGCGGCGGGCAACGGTGGGCGGCCGGGCGCGACGGCGGCCCTCGCGCCGGGGCGCCGCCCGAGAACGGGGCGCTCATCACGGGGCCGCCGGTCATCCTGGCTGCCGAGGCGGCAGCGGGCAGCCGCCAGACTCTCGCCTCAGCTTGATGTCGAGGGGGCTGCCCGCCTGTGAACCGCCGGACCGCCCGCTGGGTCAGGCCGTCGGCAGCTCGATCCAGAAGTCGGCGCCGCGGGACGGCGTGCTCGCCACGCCAACGTGGCCGCCCATCGCCTCCGTGATCGCCTTCACGATCGCGAGCCCCAGCCCCGAGGCCCCGCGGGCGCGGTCGCGCGACGCGTCCGCCTGGTAGAAGCGCTCGAACACGTGCGGCTGGTCCTCGGGCGCGACACCGGTGCCGGTGTCGCGCACGTGCATGCGGACGGCGCCCGACTGCGCCGCCCCGGCGAGCGTGATCGCGCCGCCGGCGGGCGTGTGCCGCATCGCGTTGTCGACGAGCGAGCCGAGCATCTGGCGCAGGCGCTCCGGGTCGGCCACCACGACCAGCGCCTCGGGCGCGTCGACCTCGAGCGCGATCCGCGCCTCCCCCGCGCGGGCGCGGAACCCCTCGGCGACCCGGCGGAGGGTGGAGGCGACCTCGACGGGCTCGGGGCGCAGGTCGAGACCCCGGCCCTCGGCGAGGCTGATCGTGCGCAGCTCGTCGATGATCCGGGAGAGCACGCGCGCCTGCCCGCGGATGGTCGCGAGGTGGCGGGGCTCGGGCTCGTAGACGCCGTCGATGATCGCCGACGTCGTCGCCTCGACGACGGTCAGCGGCGTCCGCAGCTCGTGGATCGCGTCCTGGAGGAACCGGCGCTGCGTCGCCTCCGAGGTGGCCAGCGTGTCGGCCATCCGGTCGAAGGCGCGCGCGAGGTCGCCGACCTCGTCCGACCGATCGGCGAGGCCCGAGCGCCGCTCGAGGTCGCCGTCGGACACGGCGGCGGCCGCGGCCTCGAGGCGCCGCAGCGGCCGCACCAGCCGGTCGGCGGCGACCGCCCCGAGCGCCGCGGCGACGACGGCAGCCGCGAGGG
>JAJYLZ010000063.1 GCA_021787395.1 Chloroflexota bacterium | reverse complement strand
CCCGTCGTCGGCCGCGCCCAGCGGGGCGCCGTCTGTCGCGCCAAGCGCCGCGCCGTCGGCCGCGCCCAGCACGGCGCCTTCGGCAGCCCCGTCGGCCTCGGCCGCGCCTTCGGCCGCCCCGTCGGCGTCGGCCGCCCCGTCGGCGTCGGCCACGGCCACGGCCACGGCCACGCCGAAGCCCACCCCCAAGCCGACGGCCACGCCGAAGCCCACCCCCAAGCCGACCCCGAAGCCGACGGCAACGCCGAAGCCCACGGCGGCGCCGTCGTCCGCAGCCCCGTCGCCGTCCGCGAGCTGACGGCGCCTCCCGCCGCGCCGACCAGGTGCGGCGCGGCGGCCGCGCCCCGCTCGCCGCGCCCCGCTCGCGCTGCCGCAGACGCGCGCCCCGACACGCTGGGGGCGCGACGTGGGCGTTGCGGGACCTTATTCCTATCACAATGTGAATAACCCTCTTGTCCCCGACCGCGCGGTCGCGTAGCATCCGGGCCGAGCACTTTCTAACAGTGCGATAAGAACCGAGGGACCAGAGGAGGAGTGAGCCGCATGAGCGGAGCTGCGGTTCCGGCGGGGGCCCAGGACAACCGGCTCAGGCGCAACGCGATCGGCCTGCCGAGCGCGATGGCCATGAGCCTGGCGTTCATCTCGCCGACGATCGGCGTCATCTTCATCAGTGCCCTGATCGCGGGCCAGGCGGGCGCGTCCGCGCCGTTCGCGTTCATCGTGGGCACGATCGGCGTGCTGCTGATGGCCAACACGCTCGCCGAGTTCACCAAGCGGGTGCCGTCAGCCGGCACCTTCTACACGTTCGCGGGCCAGGCCGCGGGCCGCTACGTCGGCTTCATCGTGGGCTGGCTGCTGTTCTTCACGTACGCGTTCCAGAGCCCGATCAACACCAACCTGTTCGGCTTCTTCGTGCCCCAGGTGCTCCAGCGCGACTTCGGGATCGACCTGACCGCGTTCTGGTGGGTGTTCGCGCTCGCGATCATCCTGTTCGTGGCCTGGCTCGCCTACGAGTCGCTGCGCTACTCGCTCCGGCTGGACATCATCTTCGTGGCCTTCGAGGTCCTGGTGATGGCCATCCTGCTCATCTA
Source organism: Chloroflexota bacterium (assembly GCA_021787395.1). Lineage (GTDB taxonomy): Bacteria > Chloroflexota > Limnocylindria > Limnocylindrales > CSP1-4 > CAIXZV01. The sequence continues at coordinate 16,979 of JAJYLZ010000063.1, read as the reverse complement.
CATCGTGGTGACGGGCGGGGCCGAGGGCCAGTCGCCGCAGTCGTTCACCCCCAGCCTGTCCCCCGGGCCCGGGGCGCCGGACATGTTCACCGGCATCTTCCAGGCGTTCATCTTCATCCTGTTCGCCTTCTTCGGCTTCGAGTCGTCGACGACCGTCGCCGAGGAGTGCGAGAACCCGCGGCGGAACATCCCGATCGCGCTGCTCGGGTCCGTCGGCCTGACCGGCCTGTGGTTCATCTTCGCCCTGTACGCGGTCGTGGTGGGCTTCGGCCCCAGCCACATGGGGGACCTCGCCAACGACGCGGTGCCGCTGGACACGCTCGCCCGCCGGTACCTGGGCAACGGCTACGCCGTGTTCGTCGACATCGCCGCGCTGATGGCCAACGTCGCGGTGCTGATCGCCATCCACAACGCCAACTTCCGCATCTTCTACGCCATGGGCCGCGAGGGCGTGCTGCCCAAGTGGCTGGGCAAGACGCACCCGGTCCACATGACGCCGTACCGGGCGATCATCGGGTTCAGCGTGTTCAGCGCCGTCCTGACGCTCGTCACGGGCCTCATGTGGGGGCCCCAGGCCGCCTTCGGCAACAACGGCTACTTCTCGAGCCTCGGCATCCTGCCGATCTTCATCGTCGTCAACCTGCTCCTGGTGAGCTTCATGTGGCGGCGCTACCGCGCCGAGTTCAGCTGGTGGCGGCACGGGCTGCTGCCGGTGCTGGGCGCGATCGTGTTCACCATCGCCCTGTACAAGAGCGTGGTGCCCCTGCCCGCGTCGCCGCAGGACGTCATGCCCCTGGCCATCCTGATCTGGGTGGCGATCGGGGTGGTGGTGATGCTCGTCATCCGGTCCCGCGACGCGTCGCGCCTCGACGTCATCGGCAAGACGATGTTCATCGAGGAGGACGAGGCGGAGGAGGCCGACATCGCCGCCCGCAAGCTCGACGCGGAGATGGACGCCCACACGGGCGCCTGAACCGCACCTCCCAACGGGGCCCGGCCGCGCCTCTCCCCCCTCGGCCGGCCGGGCCCCGCACCAGCGCCGCGCCCGGAGCGCGCGGTGGCGAGTGCAGCCGAGAATCGTCGCCGACACGGCGTCCCAGCCCAGGAAAGGAATGGCTCGCATGGAGCGGATGAAGGACAAGGTCGTGCTGGTGACGGGCGCCGGTTCGGGCATCGGGCAGGCCTGCGCCGAGCTGTTCGCCGAGGAGGGCGGCAGGGTCGTCGTCGAGGACATCGCCGGGGACAAGGCGGAGGCGGTCGCCGCCGCCATCCGCGAGCGGGGCGGCACGGCGGTCTCGATGCAGGGCGACGTGGCCGTCGCGGCCGACGTCGAGCGCATGGTGGCCGAGACGGTCCGCCAGTTCGGACGGATCGACGTCCTCATCTCGAACGCCGCGGTCCAGAAGGTCGTGGAGTCGATCGAGCTCCTGTCCGAGGAGGACTGGGACCGCGTGATCGACGTCAACCTCAAGGCCGCGTTCCTGCTGACCAGGGCCGTGGTCCCGCCCATGAAGCAGCAGGGGGGCGGGATCATCCTGTTCACCGGCTCCGAGATGGGCTTCATCGCCGACCCGGCCATCCCGGTGTACGTCGCCTCCAAGGGCGGCCTGCACATGTTCATGAAGGCGATCGCGATCAGCCTCATCAAGCACAACATCCGGGTGAACGCGTTCTGCCCCGGCGAGACCAACACGCCGCTGCTCCAGAGCGAGATCGACAACTCGCCGGACCCGGCCGCCACCAAGGCGGCCTACGACGCATGGGCGCCGATCGGCCGCATGGCCTCGCCGCGCGAGCAGGCGGCGGTGGCCCTGTTCCTGGCCTCGGACGAGTCCTCCTTCGTGGTCGGCTCGACATTCCTGGCCGACGGCGGGTTCACCGCCAGCATCTGACGGGCGCGGGCCCTGCGGGGCACGACCACGGGGCCGCCCCGACGGCGCACGCCTCACCCGAGGGGCGGCCCTCGACCCCCTGGCCCGGGCCAGCGCAGCGCGGAGGACGACATGGACAGCACGACACGACTGGGCATGGTGGGCATCGGCAACATGGGCCACGGCATCGCCGCGACGCTCGTCGGCCACGGGTACCCGCTCACCTTCCTCGACCATCCCGGCAACCAGCCCACCGACGACCTGGTCGCAGCCGGTGCCGCCAAGGTCGGCACCCTGGCCGAGCTGGCCGGAGCTGCCGACGTTGTGATCCTGTGCGTGACCGGCACCCCCGAAGTGGAGGGCGTCCTGCTCGGTCCGGACGGCATCCTCGCGCACCTCCGGCCCGGCACCGTCGTGATCGACCACTCGACGGCCATCCCGTCCTCCACCCAGCGAATCGCGGGACGCGTCGCGGACGCGGGCGGGCGCTTCCTGGACGCGCCGATGACGGGCACGCCCAAGGACGCCGCGGCGGGCCAGATCAACCTGCTGGTGGGCGGCGACCCGACGCTGTTCGAGGCGTACCGGCCGCTCCTCGCCGGGTACGCGCGCAAGATCGTGTACGCGGGGCCGGCCGGCAGCGGCCACACCCTCAAGCTCCTCCACAACTTCGTGTCGATCGGGTTCGCCGGCGTGCTGTCGGAGGCCGTCTCGTGCGCCAAGCGGGCCGGCATCGACATCGGGCTGTACGTGGACGTGCTCGCGAACGGGGGCGGCAAGAGCACCATGCTCGACCGGATGCGCCCGTTCATCGAGGACGGCGACACGAGCGCCTACCGGTTCTCGATCAGCAACGCGGCCAAGGACCTCGGCTACTACACGACCCTGGCCGAGGAGCTGGGGGCCGAGCGCGCCGTCGCCGGGGCCGTGCGGTCGATCTTCGCCGCCGCCGTCGACGCCGGCCACGGGGCCGAGGGCGTGCCGGAGCTGATCGCCGTCCTCGACGCCCGCTGAACGCCGGGCGGCAGGCGGAAGCCGCCGCCCGACCCGACCAGCGTCCCGAGAAGCCGCCGCCACGTATTGACACCCGGCAAGGTGCGTGCCAGACTTTCTAACACGTAGTTATAAAGGTCGCATGCCTGCGGCCGCGGGCTCGCCGAGACGGCGAGTCCCAGAGGTCCCAGCCGTGCGCAACCTCAGGAGAGACGAGGTCACCGATGTCATCGCAGAGCCATCTGCTCCCCCGCGTCTTCGGGATGCACTTCCCGGTGATCGTCCGGTCCGAGGGGATCCGCCTCTGGGACGCAGAGGGGAACGAGTACATCGACGGGACGTCGGGTGCGATCTCGGTGGCGAGCGTGGGCCACGCCCGCCGCGAGGTCGCGGACGCCATGCACGCCCAGGTGATGCGGATGGCGTACGTCCACGACAACGAGTTCCACAACGAGCCCGCCCACCGTCTGGCGGCCCGGGTGGTCGAGTTCGCGGGCGGCGACTTCTCGCACGCGGTGTTCTTCTCCAGCGGGTCCGAGGCGGTCGAGAGCGCGATCAAGCTCGCCCACAACGCGCACGTCCTCAACGGCCAGCCCCAGCGGAACATCGTCATCGGCCGGAAGCGGAGCTTCCACGGCGCCACGTTCATGGCCCTCTCGGTGGGCGACGTCTCCGCCCGCAAGTCGATCTACCCGGGCTACATGAGCGCCGCGAGCGCCAAGATCCCGGCGCCCTACTGCTACCGCTGCCCGCTCGGCAAGACGTACCCCGAGTGCAACGTCGCCTGCGCCTCCGAGCTGGAGCGCACGATCCTCGAGCTCGGGCCGGACAACGTGTCGGCGTTCATCGCCGAGCCGATCGTCGGCGCCGCGGCGCCGGCGCTCACGCCGCCCGCCGGCTACTACGAGGAGATCCGCCGGGTCTGCGACAAGTACGGCGTCCTGTGGATCGCCGACGAGATCGTCACGGGCTTCGGGCGGACCGGCCGGAACTTCGGGTACCAGCACTGGGACGCCCAGCCGGACATCCTCGTCGTCGCCAAGGGGCTCTCCGGCGGCTACGTCCCGCTGTCGGGCCTGATCATCTCCGAGAAGGTCATCCGGTCGTTCGAGGCCGGGGGCCGCTACACGCACGGCCTGACGTACCAGAACCATCCGGTCGCGTGCACGGCCGCCCTCGCCGTCCTCGACATCATCGAGCGCGAGGGCCTGGTCGCGAACGCCGCGAAGCAGGGGGCGTACCTCGAGGCGCGCCTCCGGGAGACCGTGGCCCGGCTGCCGATCGCCGGGGAGCTCCGCGGCAAGGGCCTCCTGTGGGGCGTCGAGCTGGTGAAGGACCGGGCGACCAAGGAGCCCTTCGACCGCTCGCTCGGCGTCGGGCGCAAGGTGCACGAGCAGGGCCTCAAGAACGGGCTCGTCATCTACCAGAGCGGGGGCAGCCACTACGCGAGCGACGAGGTGTTCATCTCGCCGCCGCTCATCGTCACCAGTGCGGACATCGACGAGATCGTCGCCAAGTTCGCGCAGACGCTCGAGGACGTCCAGTCGGCCGTGCTGCCCACGGCGGCCGGCACCGGGTCGGGCGCCGCATGAGGCGCGAGACCAGTCGCGGGGCGGCCCACTGTTCGCGAGGGACCAGCAGATGACGGCGACCTACTTCCAGCAGCTCACCGCCGAGACGCCGACGCGCGTCTGGGTGAACAACCCCACGGCCGACGAGATCGGTCTCGCGCTCGCCCAGGGCGCCGTCGGCAGCACGACGAACCCGGCCTACGGCGGGAACCTCCTCAAGCGGGCGCCGGAGCAGATCCTGCCGGTGATCGCCGAGTGCGTCGCCCTGTCGGACGACGACACCGTCGTCGCCGACCTCGTCCAGCAGCGGCTCGTCGCGAGGATCGTGGAGCGCTTCCGCCCGCTGTTCGACGCGAGCGGGGGGACCCTGGGGTTCGTCTCGATCCAGGGCGCACCCGAGGCCGACAGGGACGCCGGGCACATCGTCGAGGAGGCCCACGCGGGGCACGCGATCGGGCCGAACGCGGCGCCCAAGCTCCCGGCCACTGAGCCCGGCCTGCTCGCCTTCGAGCAGCTCGTGGCCGAGGGCTACCCGACCATCATCACCGAGGTGTTCAGCCTCGCCCAGCTGGTCGACGCCAGCGAGCGCTACCTGCGCGTGACGGCCGCCACGGGGAAGCGCCCGCCGTTCTTCATGAGCCCCATCACCGGCATCTTCGGCGACCACCTCAAGGCCGTCGCCAAGCGCGACGGCCTCGCGGTCGCGACGTCGGACATGGAGCTGGCGGGCGTCGCCCTGGCGCGCGAGTGCCACCGCATCGTCCAGGAGCGCGAGTACCCCGTGACCCTCCTGTGCGGAGGCTCGCGGATCGCGTTCGACCTGACCGGCCTCGTCGGCGCCCCGCTCCACGCGACGATCAACTGGAGCACCTTCGCCGAGGTGCTCGAGAGCCCGGAAGCGTTCGCCCCCGGCATCGACGCGCCCATCGACCCCGCGATCGTCGAGCGCCTGAGGGCTGCCTTTCCCGACGTGGCGGCGGCGCTCCGCCTCGACGGCCTCGCCGTCGAGGAGTTCGAGGCCTTCGGCCCCGTTCAGCACTTCCGCAACAACTTCATCGCCGGGTGGAACGGCGTCCTCGCAGCCATCGCCGAGGCTCGTCGCCAGCCAGCGGCGGTGTGACCCTCCACCCGCGACGCGGCCGCCCCCTCGCCGGGTCCCCCCACCGGCGAGGGGCGCCGCGCCCTCCTGGCCCCTCGGGTCGCGCGCGGCAGGCGTCCGCCGACGATCGCGTGTACGCTGCCGCCTCTATGGACAGCGACGGGGCGGACAACGGGCTGGACGAGCCCGACAGGGGGAAGGGCCTGAACGGCCAAGAGCGCGCGCCGTCCGAGGGCCCCGCACCGCTCAACCAGTCGCACGTCCGCCTCGGCAACGCCTGGAGCGTGCTGACGGCGGTCCGATCCGCCGGCATCGCGACCCGCTCGCGCGTCACCGCCGACACGGGCCTGACGGCCATGACCGTCCACCGCCTGGTGACCGACCTGCGGCGGCGCAAGCTGCTGGTCTCGGCCGGCCGGTCCAGCGCCGGGCTGGGCCGCCCCTCCTTCCTGTACCAGTTCAACGCGTCGATCGGCCACGTCGTCGGGATCGACGTGGGGAACGAGACGACCCGGGCGGTCGTCACCGACCTCGCCGGCTCCCCGAAGGTCCGCGTCGAGCTCGCGACCGGGGAGATCGAGGACGATCTCGCCGGGTCGCTCGAGCGCCTCGTGCGCCGCCTGCTCGCCGAGGCCGGGGTGGACCCGGAACGCATCGTCGGGATGGGCGTCGGCGTCCCCGCCGTCACCGATCCGGACGGGACGATCCGCCGCGCCTCCCTCCACCTCCAGTGGGCGGGCCTGCCCCTCGGCACCCGCCTGCGCGAGGCGTTCGCCACCGAGGTCGTCGTCAACCAGGACGACCACCTCGCCGCCCTCGCCGAGCACCGCCACGGGGGGTGCGTGGACAGCCGGAACGCGGTCGTCCTGAACGTCGGCAAGGGCATCGGCGTGGGGGTCATCGCCGACGGCGCGGTCTTCGCCGGCGCCCACGCCGCGGCGGGCCGCGTCGCCTGGATCCCGGCCATCGCCGGCGGCGGGACGCCGCGGCCCCTGGGCACCCTGCTGACGGGCGACGGCCTCCTCCGCGAGTACCGCGCCCGGGGCGGCGACCACGGCTGCGACACGGCGGCGGACGTGTTCGAGGCCGCCGGGAACGGGGACTCAGCCGCATCGGAGTCGGTCCAGGAGTTCGCGCAGCGGCTCGGCTGGCTGATCGGGGCGCTGGTGGCGGTCCTCGACCCCGAGGTCGTCGTGGTGGGCGGCGGCATCAGCCGCGCCTTCGATCGGATCCACGGCCCGCTGGCCGAGCAGCTGGCCGCGATCGTGCCGGTCGCCCCGCCCGTGGTCGCCTCGCCGCTCGTCCCGGAGGCGGTCGTGACCGGCGCGGTCGACGCGGCGCTGGAGCTGGCGGACGCCTGGCTCAGGGCGCGCATCGAGGGCTGAGCCCGCCCTGTCGGCCCCGTGCGGGGCGGCCTGATCCGGCGCCCGTCGCGGCCCCCGCCACGGGGCCGGCGCGGTCGAACGGGCGCGACCGTCACGACAGACGGCATCCGCGCACGTCGCCGCGGAACGTGATCCAACTAGCCCTTGAACCCCTTGACAGCACCCGCTATTGTGGCGCACAGCTTTTCTATCGCGGCGTTAGTAATACCGCGATAGAAAGCCCGCGACACCCACGGCGTGGTGGTGCGCGGGAGGCCGGCGCGACGAGAGGGCGCCCGTCCCCGCGGCCGGCGGCCCGGCCGCCACCGCCCGATGAGCTGAGCGGCAGCGCCATTGCCGACGGTCGTCCCGCCGCCGGCGAACCTGTCGGCAAGAGACCAGGAGGAGGCCTCGACAGTGGAGCATTCGGCCAAGGTGGGACGCCCGCGGGTGCTGCGCACTCGCACGCTCGCGACCCTCGCATTCGCAGTCAGCCTGATCGTCACGGCCTGCACCGGCAGCTCCGCGACGACGGCACCAGGCGGAACTCAGGCCGGCGGAGCCAGCCAGGCGGCGGCCAGCCAGCCCGCGGCGGGAGGACCCGTCACCCTCCGCTTCCTGTTCCCGGAGTACAGCGCCAAGACCGTCGACCTCATGACGTCGGTGGTCAACGACTTCAACGCGGCCAACCAGGGCAAGATCACGGTCCAGCTCGAGACCGCCCCGTGGGACAAGATGCACGACAAGCTCGCCGTGAGCATGGGCTCGGGGCAGGCGCCGTGCGTCTTCGGCTACGCCACCCGGTGGATCTCCGAGTTCGCCGGCCTCAAGCAGCTCGAGCCCCTCGACTCGTACCTCCAGGGCGACTTCAAGGCGAGCTTCATCCCCAAGCTGCTCGACGCGGGCATCCTCGGCGGCGTGACCTACGGGATCCCCGTCGCCGCCTCCGCGCGCCTGATGTTCTACAACAAGGACCTGTTCGCGAAGGCCGGGATCGCCAACCCGCCGGCGAACTGGGATGAGCTGAAGACGGATTCCGTCAAGACGGCCAACCCGCCGAGCAACTACGGCCTCGGCGTCCCGGCCAGCGGGATCGAGGTGGACACCTTCTTCGACTACTTCCTGTGGAACAACGGCGGCGACATCCTCGACGCCAACGGCAAGTCCATGCTCAGCCAGCCCGCGTCGGTCGAGGCGCTGCAGTACCTCGTCGACCTCGTGAAGGCCGGGGGCAGCCAGCCCAAGCCGACCGGGTTCACCCGCGAGCAGATCATCGAGATGTTCAAGGGCGGCCAGCTCTCCATGTACCCGACCGGGCCGTGGATGAACGCCATGATCAAGGCCGACTCCCCGAACCTGAACTACGGGTTCGCGATGTTCCCGGTCAACGGCTCCAACAAGCAGGCGACCGTCTCGGTCACCGACTCGATGGGCCTCAGCTCCTCCTGCGCCAACAAGGCCGAGGCCTGGCAGTTCGTCCAGTTCATGTACCAGCCGAAGTACCGCCAGACCTTCGACGAGACCGAGGGCATGCTCCCCGAGCTGACCGCGGTCGCCCAGTCCGACTACTTCCAGGCGCCCGACTACAAGCCCTTCGTCGACGCGCTCGCGACGGCGAAGTTCCAGCCGCAGCACCCGAAGTTCGAGCAGATCCAGCAGATCATGACCGTCGCGGTCCAGAAGGCACTGACCGGCGAGATGACGCCGCAGCAGGCTCTTGACGAGGCGACATCCAAGATCAACGGGCTCTAGCTCCTCCCGAGCCGGGGCCTCGGACTTGTCTGCGTCCGGGGCCCCGGCTGCGCCGCAAGGAGGCACTGCCATCAGCGAGCAGCTCGCCGTCGTGCCGTCCGCCCCCGTGCTCCGCCGGCAGCACCGGCGCAGGCTGTCCGGCGAGACCCTGACCGGGCTCGCCTTCGTCCTGCCGGCCCTCGTGCTGGTGTGCGTGGTCGTCCTGTACCCGATCCTCGAGATCGCGCTGATGTCGGTCAGCAGCGTGAACTCGATCGCGCAGCGGGGCGAGTTCGTCGGCCTGGCCAACTACCTGCAGTTCTGGAACGACCCCGTGTTCGGGAACGTCGTGCTGCAGACCCTCCTCTGGACGAGCGTCATCGTCGTGGTGACGACGCTCATCGCGATCCCGGTCGCGCTCGCGCTCAACCTCGAGTTCCCGGGGCGGCGGATCGCGCGCGCCCTGCTCATCATCCCGTGGGCGGCCTCGCTGATGATCAACGCGATCATCTGGCGCTGGATCCTCGACGGGCAGTACAGCATCATCAACGGGACGCTGATGAGCCTCGGGATCCTGAAGGAGCCCATCATCTGGCTCGGCACCGACGTCGTGAACTGGATCTGCCTGCTCACGGTCGGCATCCTCGTCTCGATCCCGTTCACCTCGTTCTCGGTCCTCGCCGGGCTCCAGTCGATCCCGTCGGAGCTGTACGAGGCGGCCCGGGTCGAGGGGGCGGGCTTCGTGTACACGCTCCGTCACGTCACCCTGCCGCTGCTCAGGCCGACGCTCGTCGTGACCACGGTCCTGAACGTGATCTACGTGTTCAACTCGTTCCCGATCACCTGGGTCATGACCGAGGGCGGCCCCGCCTACCGCACCGACATCCTGATCACCTTCCTGTACAAGAAGGCGTTCCGCGAGGGCCAGTTCGGGATGGCGTCCGCGATCGCGATCATCGTGTTCGTCGGGCTGTTCCTGTTCACCCTCGCGTTCACCTGGCTCACCCGTGAGCGCCGGACGCGGACCCTCGCGGGGGCCGAGGCATGACCGCCGCCGCCCGGCCCCGCCGGAGGATCCGCAACGAGCACCGGGTCGCGCACGCGGTGCTGCTCGCGACCCTGCTGGTGGTGCTCGTCGTCTCGATCTTCCCCTACGTCTACCTGCTCTCGACGGCCCTCCGGCCGCGGGCCGAGATCTTCCGCTTCCCTCCGACCTGGCTGCCCGACACCTGGGCGCCCCAGAACTTCGTCAACGTGTGGTCGGTGGTCGCGCTCGGCAAGTGGATCCTCAACAGCGTGTTCATCGCCGGCACGTCCACTGTCCTGACGCTCGCGCTGGCGATCCCCGCGGGCTACGCCCTCGCGCGCCTCAACTTCCCGGGCCGGCGCGTGTTCCGCCAGATCCTGCTGATCACCCAGATGTTCTCGCCGGCGATCCTGATCATCGGCCTGTTCCGGTTCATGACCAGCGTCAGGCTCATCGACACGCCCTGGTCGCTGATCCTCACCTACTCGGCGCTGAGCGTCGCCTTCTCCATCTGGTTCCTCGAGGGCTACTACAAGTCGGTGCCCGAGGAGATCGAGGAGGCGGCGATGGTCGACGGCTGCTCGCGGACGGGCGCCCTGTTCCGGGTGATCCTGCCGAGCATGGGCCCGGCCCTGGTCGCGACCACCGTGTTCGCCTTCATCTGGGCGTGGAACGACTTCGTGATCGCGCTCACGTTCATCTCGTCGCCGGGCAACCGGACCCTCCCGCTCGGCATCTACTCGTTCCTCGGCCAGTACATGATCGAGTGGCACTACCTGATGGCCGCCGCGCTCATCGCCGTCGTCCCGGTGGTCATCCTGTTCATCTCGATCGAGCGCTGGCTCGTCAAGGGCATGACCGCCGGCGCGATCAAGTGACCGGTCGGCCCCAAGGAGTGGCAGACATGAACCAGCCCGGCGCGCTCGACCTACTGGAGCGGCGGCGGATCGGCCGGACCCACATGGTGGTCACGGCCGTCAGCCTCGGCGGCGCGGGCCTCGGCGGGATCTTCGGCCCCGTCGGCGACGCGGACGGGATCGGGGCCGTGGAGAAGGCGTTCGAGCTCGGCATCAACTACCTCGACACGTCGCCCAAGTACGGCGAGGCGGAGCGGCGCATGGGGATGGCCCTCCGGGGCGTCCCGCGCGACCGCTACTTCATCTCGAGCAAGGTCGGCACGCACCCCGACCGCCCGCTCGACTACTCCGCGGACGCGGCCCGCTGGACCGTCGAGAACAGCCTCCGCGTCCTGGGCGTGGACTACCTGGACCTGTGCCACATCCACGAGCCGGAGCCCCACCACATGGACCAGGCGCTGGGGCCCGGCGGCGCGCTCGAGGCGCTGGTCGAGCTCAGGGCGCAGGGCGTCATCCGGGCGATCGGCGTCGGCGTGCAGAACCACGACGTCCACCGGCGGATGCTGGCGACCGGGGTCTCGGACGTGCAGATGATGGTCAACGACTACACCCTGATGCGCCAGTACATCGACGACATCGTCCCCCTCGCCCGCGACCGGGCGGTGGGCCTCGTGAACGGCGCCGCCCTCGCGATGGGGCTGCTCTCGGGCCGCGACCCGGACACCGTCGGCACGCCCAAGTGGACGCCGCCCGCCGCGTCCGTCGCCGGCGCCAAGCGCGTCCACGCCTGGTGCAAGGAGCGGGGCGTGCCCGTCCTCGCGCTCGCGCTGCAGTTCGCGGTCCGCCAGCGGGCGTTCGACTGCACGCTGATCGGCTCGGCCAACGCGCAGGAGGTCGAGGGCTGCTGGAGGGCCGCCCAGATGGAGCTCCCCGAGTCCGTCTGGACCGAGCTGCCCGCCCTGCTCGACGAGGTCCGGGAGCCAGAGGCGATGGACATCCTCGCGGGCAGGTAGCCGGCCGCCCCAAACCGATCCCAGCCGCCCGGGCCGCGCCGCGCGCCCGGGCGGGCACGCTTCAGGAGGTCATCGGTGGCCGAGGTCATGACGGTCCGCGGGCCGGTCGACGCCAGCACGCTGGGCGTCACGCTGCCGCACGAGCACGTGTTCCTCAACCTCATGCTCGAGTACAAGAAGGAGGGCGTCCTCAACGACGAGGAGCTCGCCCGGCGCGAGCTCGCCCAGCTCGACGACGTCGGCTGCCGGACGCTCGTGGACCTGACCAGCCTCGAGCTGGACCGCGACCCCGTCGCCCTGCGCCGGATGTCCGAGGCGACCGGCCTCACGATCGTCATGGGCTGCGGCCACTACCGCGACCCGTACATCAACCGCGAGTACCTCGACCGCAAGGGGATCGACGGGCTCACGGCCGACCTCGTGGACGAGATCCGGAACGGGTACGAGGACACCGGGATCCGGCCCGGCATCATCGGCGAGGTCGGCTCGAACCACAAGTGGATCTCGTCCACGGAGGAGCGGGCGCTCCGGGTCGCCGCCCGCGCCCAGCTCGCCACCGGGCTCACGGTCATGACCCACGCCGCGCGCTGGCCGCTGGGGCTGCCGCAGCTCGCGATCCTGCGCGAGATGGGCGTGGACCCGCGCCACGTCGTGGTCGGCCACTGCGACATGGTCCCGTCCATGGCGTACCACGAGGCGATCGCCGAGACAGGCGCGTTCGTCGAGTTCGACACCATCCGCGGCGAGAACGAGTACGCGACTTCCTCGCGGGTGGAGTGGGTGATGAACCTCGTCCGCAAGGGGCGCCTGGAGCAGATCCTCCTCTCGCACGACATCTGCCTCACCTCGCTCTACACCGCCTTCGGCGGCGTCGGCTACACCTTCCTGTTCCGGGAGTTCATCCCGCGCCTGCGGGCCGCGGGGCTGGGCGACGGCGAGATCGAGACGCTGCTCGTGCGCAACCCCGCCCGCATGCTCACGGCCTCCGCGTGACAGACCGCGGCCGGCCGGCCCCGGACCGCCGGCCGGCCGGCCGCGACCCGCGCTTCCGCTCCCTGTGCCCGGCCGGCGCCCGGCTCCGCCGGCTGGTGTCCGGCCTCGCCTGGGCGGAGGGCCCGGTGTGGCTGCCCGCCGACGGGTCGGTGGTCGTGAGCGACGTCCCGAACGACCGGCTCCTGCGGTGGTGGCCCGACGGCCGGAGCGGCGTCTGGGAGGCGCCGTCGCGGTTCCAGAACGGGCACGCGCTGGACCGCGAGGGCCGGCTGCTCGCCTGCGAGCAGGGGGAGCGCCGCGTCAGCCGCCGGGCCGCGGACGGCCGCTGGGAGACGGTGGTCGACCGGTTCACCGGCCGCCGCCTCAACTCGCCGAACGACGTCGCGGTGAAGTCGGACGGGACGATCTGGTTCACCGACCCGCCCTACGGGATCGTCAGCGACTGGGAGGGCCACCGGGCCGAGTCGGAGATCGGCGCCACCTCGTCTTCCGCTTCGACCCGGCCGACGGGTCGCTGGCCGCCGTGGCCGACTCGCTCGAGGAGCCCAACGGCATCGGCTTCTCGCCCGACGAGTCGGTCCTCTACGTCTCGGACACGTCCGCCGTCCTGCGCACCGACGGGACGGGGAACCACCGGATCGTCGCGTTCGACGTCGTCGAGGGGCGCCGGCTGGCGCGGCCGCGCGTCTTCGCGGAGGTCTCGCCGGGCGTCCCCGACGGCTTCGCGGTCGACGTCGGCGGGAACGTGTTCACGTCGGCCGGCGACGGCGTCCAGGTGTTCGCGCCCGACGGGGCCCGGCTCGGGACGATCCCGGTCCCGGAGCGCGTCGGGAACTGCGCGTTCGGCGGGCCGGCGGGGTCGACCCTGTTCATCGCGGCGACCACGTCCCTGTACGCGATCGACCTCGCCACCCGGGGGGCCGCGGGCGCGGGGGCCGCGGGCGCGGGCGCGCCCCCCCCGCGGGTGAGGCGCCGTCGGCGCGGATCCGGTACGGTCGGGGCCCCTCCCCGCCGGGGAGCCGTCTGGTGGTGATCGGATGCGGATGAGGCTCGGGCGGCCCTGGTGGCCCCTGCTCGGCTGGGCGGCGCTGGTCGCGGCCGTGTACGCGCTGGCCACCGTCGCCACGGCGTGGGGGACGCCGCCGCGCGTGGACGCGGCGATGTCGATCGCGGCCAACCTGGTGCACACGGGGGTGCCGTCGATCGGGTTCGCGCCCGGCGCCAACGACACGGTGACGCGGGGCGGCGCCACCTACCACGTGATCGGCCTGGGGCCGGTGCTGCCGTACCTGGCGTTCGTGCCGTTCGGCGCGCTCTACGCCCCCAGCGGGTGGATCGTGTCGGCGGCGTTCGGCGCCCTGGCCGGCGCGCTCGGCTGGCCGCTGGCGGGGGCGTGCGGCCTGGCCGGGCCGCGCCGGCGCTGGTTCGCGGCGCTGGTGGCCTTCGGCACCCTGGTGTTCCCGCTCAGCGTCCGGGGCGACATGTACTACCTCGAGCACGCCGAGGCGATGGCCGCCACCACGGCCGCGCTCATCGAGTGGCAGGGCCGGCGCCGTCCGGCGGCGGTGGGCGGGGCGCTCGCGCTGGCCGCCCTCGCCCGGCCCACGGTGCTGCTGGCCGCGGTCCCGATGGGCCTGTGGATGCTCTGGGAGGCGCGCTCGAGGCTCCGGGCCGCCGTCGGCCTGGGCGTGCCGCTGGCGGCCGGCCTCGCGGCGATGGGCGCCTGGAACCTCGCCCGGTTCGGCTCGCCGATCGAGAGCGGCTACGGGATCGCGCAGCTGGACAACGCGACCCTGGCGGCGCTGCGGCGCGAGGGCGTGTTCAGCCTGGCGCACGTCGGGCCGAACCTGGCCACGCTGCTGGGCAAGGGCTTCGAGGTCCGGGCGACCTTCCCGTGGCTGGTGCCCTCGGACTGGGGGCAGTCGGTGCTGCTCACGACGCCCGCGCTGCTGGTGGGGGCCGGGGCGCCGTGGCGGCGGCGGACCCCGCAGGTGATGGCCGCGGCCGCGCTGCTGGTGACCCTGGCGCTGCTCGCCTACTACGGGGGCGCCGGCTGGGAGACCTACGGCTACCGCTACTTCCTCGACGCGACACCGTTCCTGCTGGTGCTGGTGGCGATGGCGATGCGCCGGCGGTTCGGGCGCCTGGAGCAGGCGCTGATCGCCCTGAGCGTGGCGCTGTGCTCCTACGGGGTGCTGGCGGGGGTGATGCGGCTCCCCTGAGCGCGGGCGACGGGCGGGCGCCAAGCGATCTGCCCCGTTGACACACGTATTTCCTGATCTATGCTGTCATCACCATGATTGAGGAAATCGGAGCCAGCTGGATGTCCACGGCGGAGGCCGCGAAGCTGCTGGGCCTCACGGCCGGCCGTGTGCGCCAGCTCGCGGCCTCCGGGGCGATCGGCTCGCGCCGGATCGGCTCCCGATACCTCATGCGGCGTGACGACGTCGAGGCGCGCGCCGACACGGGGGCCGCGAGCGGACGCCGGTTCTCGCCGCGCCGCGCCTGGGCGCTCGTGCTCCTGGCCGATGGCGCCACCCCCGCCGGACTGGACCCGGTCACGCGGTCCAAGCTGCGTGCGGTCCTCCGGGATCGCAGTCTCTGGGCCATCCGGGCGCGACTCGTGTCGCGCGCGCAGCGGCGCGACCTGCGCGCCCACAGCTCCGACCTCGATCGCTTGGAGTCGGAGGACGGCGTGCGGCTGACCGGCGCCCGCCACGCGCCCGACGTGGGCCTGGGCCTCGTCGCGTCCGACGCTCCGGTCGAGCTCTACGTAGACGGCCCGACGGCGGACCGGCTGGTCGCCCGCTACTCGCTGCGCCCGTCGGAGCGGCCGAACGTCCGCCTGCGCGTCCTGCCGGAGGGCGTCGGGGCGTGGATGCCGGGCCGGGTCGCACCGAGGCTGGCCGTGGCACTCGATCTGGCAGAGGACCGCGACCCGCGCGCGCAGGCCGCGGCGCGCGAGGCCCTGGAGCAGCGGTGACCGTCGAGGTCGTGCCCGGCGGCGATGGCGAGGCCGCCGCCTGGTCCACGGCGCTCCGGGTCGCCTCGATCCTGTCGGACGTCCCCTGGGCGCTCGTCGGCGCCCAGATGGTCATGCTGCTGGAGAACGAGGCGGGCCGACCATCCGGGCGGACGACGGGCGACATCGACGCCTTGGTGGACGTCCGGGCACTCGCCGGCGGGATGCGGGGGGCCGCGGCTCGTCTGGTGGCCGCGGGGTTCGAGCCTGGTGGCGGGCACCACCCCTACCGGTTCCTCCGCGGCTCTGAGCGAGTGGACCTGCTCGCTCCAGACCATCTGGGCGCGCGCACCGACCTCACGACCGTCCCGCCCGGGACCGCCGCCGAGATCCCGGGCGGCAGCCGGGCGCTCGCGTCGCGCCGAGTGCTCGACGTGACGGTCACAGGCTGCGGGGCAGGCCGGCTGCCGGTCCCGTCGCTCATCGGCGGGATCGTCCTCAAGGTCCGGGCGTGGGAGGCGCGGCAAGCGCTGCGGGACGCGGAGGACCTGGCACGCCTTTTGGGGCTCGTGAGGGACGTCGAGGCGGCACGCGCCGAGCTCAAGCCCGCCGAGCGGCGGTCGCTGGGACGGGTGGCTCCGCTCGGGGACGAGCGCGCTCGGGCCTGGCTGGCCGCCGTCGACCCGGACGAGGCGCGCGCCGCGTTCCTGCGCCTCGCAGACTGAGCACTCGGCGGGCGCGGGCGCGGCCGGCCGTGCGCCGGGCGCCGTCGCGGGGACGGGGCGCCGTCGCGGGCCGGGGGCCCGGCTATACTCGCGCGCCATGGCCCACGTGTTCGTTGCGCCGCACCCGGACGACGCCGCGCTCAGCTGCGGCGGGCTCATCGCCCTCCTGCGGGAGCGGGGCCAGGCCGTCACCGTCCTCACGCTGTTCTCGGGCACCGGCGGCGCGGAGCGCCTGACGCCGTACCAGCGCGAGGCGCTGGGCTTCGGCGCCGAGCCAGCGGGGCCGTCGGCCGGGGCGCCCGGGGCGCCCGGAGCGGGCCCTAGCGCCGCACTGAGCGACGCGGCCGCGGCGGCCGGGGCCATGGCGCTGCGGCGGCTCGAGGACGAGCGGTTCGCCGCCCTCGCCGGGGTCGCCACGGAGTTCCTGGACCTGCCCGACGCGGTGTTCCGCGGCTACGAGGGCGACGCGCAGCTGTTCTCCGCCCCCCGGGCCGACGACCCGGCGCCGGCGGGCCTGCTCCGCCGCGAGCTCGCCCGCCTGGGGCCGTCCCGGGTGTACTTCCCGCTCGGCGTCGGCCGGCACGTGGACCACCAGCTGGCCCGCGACGCCGGCCTGGCGCTGCTCGCCGGCGACCCCTCCTGGGCGGCGCCCTCCGCCGGCGCCGCCGCGCGCCTCGCCTTTTACGAGGACTTCCCGTACGCCCACCGGGTGGGCTTCGCCGGGCTCGGCGACCTGCCGCCCGGCGCGCTGGCCGCGCTGCCCGCGGGCGTCT
>JAJYLZ010000008.1 GCA_021787395.1 Chloroflexota bacterium | reverse complement strand
CCTGGGGGCGGGCCGGCCCGTGGGCGTCCGGCTGTCGTCCGCGCTCGCGGTGCTCGTCCTGGCGGCCGCGGTGGGCGGCGGCCTCGGCGGCGCGGCCGCGGCGGCCTGGGTGGCGACCCACCCGGCCCCGAGCGTCTCGCCAGCGCCCTCGCCCTCGGTCCCGGGGACGACGCCGGGGCCCACGATGACGATGCCGCCCACGGGCATGCCGTCGATGCCCGCGATGCCCACGGGCATGCCGGGCCGGACCGCCATGCCCACCACGATGCCGATGCCGACCCGCGCCCCGATGTCGTCGTCGATGCCGGCCCCCATGCGGACCCCCACGCCGAGCGCGGCGCCGACCCCGACGGCCGCGATGATGCCGATGCCGACCCACCACCCCGAGGCGACCCGCGGCCCCGGCGGCTGATGGCCGTGCGCCGTGGCGCCGGAGCGGGCGACCGGCGGCCTCCAGCGACTACCATCGCGCCATGTACCTCGACGCCCTCTCCTTCCTGGAAGACGAGCGCGACGCCTTCCGCGCCTACGAGGCCCTCCTGGACCTCACCGACGAACAGCTCGACCGGCCGGTCGAGGAGGCCGGCGGCTGGTCCGGCCGCGACCTGATGGGCCACCTCGTCCTGTGGCAGGAGGCGGCCCTGGCCGCCGCCCGCGAGCTCGCGGTCGGCGAGGCCAGCCCGGCGATGGAGCGGACCGAGGCCCAGTGGGCGGCCGGCGGCGACCAGGTCAACGAGGACGGCCTGGCCCGCTTCCGGGCGATGCCCATCGACGAGGTGCGGGCCGCCTTCCGGACCACGGCCGGCGAGCTGCGCGGCTACCTCACCGTGGTCCCCGAGGCGCGCTGGATCAAGCACGCGGCGCACCAGGAGTACTTCTTCGGCGAGACCACCGAGCACTACCAGGAGCACCTCAAGGAGCTCCGGGCGATCCTGGACGCCGCTCGGTGAGCGACGGGAGCGGCGGCCCCGGGCCCTCGGGCGGCGAGGCTCCCGACGAGGCCGACGCCCCGCTGGACGAGGCCGAGGCGGCCGCGGGCGAGGCGATGGCGGACGAGGCCCTCGACGAGACCCTCGACGAGCGCGTCGAGCTCGTGCTCGAGGACCTGCCCGGGGTGACCCGCAGGCACGACGCCGAGGTGGCCCTGCTCGCCGTCCGGGGCCGTGTGTTCGCGGTCCTGGGGCCAGACTTCCTCGAGGTGGCCCTCGACCCGCCCGTGGCGTCGGCGGCGCTGCGCACCCCGGACACGCGACCGTCGCCGCGCGGCGCCGGCTGGATCGCGTTCGGACCGCGCCAGGCCGACCGGTTCGCGCTCGACCGGGCGGAGGCGTGGCTGCGGCTGGGCCACCGCCGCGCGACGGGGTAGGGGAGCCGCCGCGAACCAGGCCGAGCGCCCCCGGGCCCGCGCTGTCGGGACCGGGCCAGCGTTCGCCGGGAATCAAACGGCCCCGGTCGGGCGACCGGGGCCGTTGGGGGCTCGAGTTGGGTGCGTCAGTTCGCCGGAGCGGCCAGGCTGGTCAGCCCGAACAGCTGCTCGAGCTGCTCGGCGGAGCGGTAGCCCGGGGCGCCCTTGGCCTGCTGGCCGGGCGTGAACAGCGCGATGAGCGGGATGCTCATGATGCCGAACGCCTGGGAGATGCCGGGGTTGGCGTCCACGTCCACCTTGACCACGTCGACGATCCCGTCGTACTTCTTGGCCAGCTTCTCGATCTCGGGAGCGACCATCTTGCACGGCCCGCACCACGCGGCCCAGAAGTCCACGAGGACCGGCTTGTCGTTGTTGATGACCAGCTGCTCGAACGTGGCGTCGGTCGCGTGCTTGATCTCCGCCATGCGGCGGCTCCTTTCTTCCCGCGCGGGCGGGAGACCCGGCCCGTCAGCGGGCGATGGACATGAGGAGTTGACACGCCTCGAGGACCCGGGGGTCCGAGAGGCGGTAGTACACGGTGTTCCCGTCACGGCGCGCCGTGACGAGCCCTGCGGAGCGGAGCACCGCGAGGTGCTGGCTCATGTTCGGCACCTGGCACGAGACCCGGATGGCGAGGTCGCCCACCGACACCTCGCCCAGGGCGAGGGATTCGAGGACGCACAGGCGCTTGGGGTCACCGAGGGCGCGGGCGACGGCCGCAGAGCGGCTGCGCTCCTCCTCGGTGGTCAGGCTGTCGAGCATGGCGGCAGTATCTCATCGATTG
Organism: Chloroflexota bacterium; assembly: GCA_021787395.1. Lineage (GTDB taxonomy): Bacteria > Chloroflexota > Limnocylindria > Limnocylindrales > CSP1-4 > CAIXZV01. Next base: position 75,464 of record JAJYLZ010000008.1, on the reverse strand, counting down.
CGCAAGAACGCAAGTAGATGGTTTCGAACCGGCGCGACGACCCGCGGCCCGCGCCCTCATACTCGGACCGTGAGCGAAACGCCGATCACCCTCGCCGCCATCCGGGCCACCCGGAGCCTCCTGGACGGGCGGATCCACCGCACCCAGATCCTGTCCTCGGTGACCGCGGCGAGGGTCGCCGGCGCCGCCCGGGGCGTCCGCCTCGCCGACGGCCAGCTGTACCTCAAGGCCGAGCACCTCCAGAAGACGGGGTCGTTCAAGCCGCGGGCGGCGCTGGCCAGGATCTCGTCGCTGACCGACGACGAGCGGCGGCGCGGCGCGATCACCATCTCCGCGGGCAACGCCGGCCAGGCGTACGCGTGGGCCGCGCGCGAGGCCGGGGTGCCGATGACCGTGGTCATGCCCGAGGACGCCGTCGCGTCCAAGGTTGCCGCCTGCCTGGGCTACGGCGCGGAGGTGGTGCTCCACGGCCGGCACGTGGGCGAGTCGCTGGAGCGGCTGGAGCGCCTGCGCGAGGATCGCGGCCTCGTGCTCGTCCACCCGTACGACGACCCGGAGGTCCTGCTGGGCAACGGGTCCTGCGGCCTGGAGATCCTCGAGGACCTGCCCGACGTGGACGTCGTCGTGGTCGGGGTCGGCGGCGGCGGACTGCTGGGCGGCGTGACCGTCGCGCTCCGCGAGAGCCGGCCGCGGGTCCGCGTCTACGGGGTGGAGCCGGAGGGCTCCGACGCGCTGCGCCGGGCGCTGGCCGCCGGGGCGCCGGTGCCGCTGGTGCCGCGCAGCGTCGCCGACGGTCTCAACGCGCCGTCTGCCGGGCGCCTGGCGACCGCGGTCGCGAAGCACTACCTCGAGGACGTGGTGGTCCTCCCCGACGCCGCCATCCTGGCCGGCCTGCGGTTCGCGGTGGACCGGCTCAAGCAGGTCCTCGAGCCGGCGGGCGCGGCGGCGCTGGCGGCCGTGCTGACCGGCGCGGTGCCGCTCCGCGAGGGCGACCGCGTGTGCGTGATCCTGTCCGGCGGCAACGTCGCCGTGGAGCGCCTGGGCGAGCTGCTCGCCGCCGCCGCCCCCCTGGGATCGTCGGCGTGACGGACGCCGGGGGGCCGCCCGAACGGCCGACGCCGGCGCCCGAGCCGACGGCCCCGGCCGAGTCGACCTCCCCTTCCTCCGCCGAGGCTCCACCGCCCCGGGCCGCATCCCCGCTCCGCCCCCCGCCCCCGCCCGCCTTCGGCCCCCCGCCCCCGCCGGCATTCCTCCGGGTCGGCGGGTCAGGCCCGGAGGGGCCGGCCACGCCCGTGCCCCAGCCGCCCCCGACCGCCGAGGTGCTGGCGATCCCGCTCGGGCCCCGCAGGCTGGTGGGCATGTCGCTCGACCTGCTGACCCGGCCGGACGCCGGCCTCCGCAGCGCCTCGTTCTACATCGGGCTCATCCTGCTGGTGACGGTGGCGCCGGCCGTGGCGCTGTTCGGCAGCGCGGTGGCGTCGGGCGCCGCCGACGCCCTCGCCGGCGCCGGCCCGGGGACCCCGCTGCCGGCGTGGGCGTGGTGGCTGCTGCTCGCCCTGGCCCCGGCGTCCCTCGGCTTCATCGCGGGGGGTGTCGAGGCGAGGGCGCTCGCCACGGCCATCATCGGCGGACGGGCCGAGGGGCGGCCCCTCCGGCTCCGGGAGTCGATCGCGGTGAGCCGAGCCCGGTTCTGGCCCGTCCTCGCCGCCGAGGTCCTGGTGGGCGCCCTGTCGCTGGCCGTCGAGTTCGTGCTCAACGGCCTGCTCGGTGCGGCCATCGGCGGCACGGACGTCCTCGGCTACGGCGTCTCGGTGCTGGTGGGCATCGTGGTGGGGATGCCGTTCATCTACGCCACGCCGGGGATCGTGCTGGGGGAGGCCGGCGCCGTCGAGGCACTGCGCCGGTCCGTCCGCCTCGCCCGCACGCGCGTGCGGCTGGCGTTCGCGGTGACGCTGTTCTCCGTGCTCTCGGGCCTGGTCGTCCAGTTCGGGCTTGGCCTCGCCGTTGACACCGTGTCCCGGGTCGTGTCGGGAGCGGGCCTGGCGGACCACTTCCCGCCGGCCCTCGCCGTGCTCCTTGCCGCCGCCCTCGTGTTCGCCTACGGCACGCTGGTCCTGCTCGCCGAGGCGATCGCGGCGGCGCCGGCGGTCCACGCCTTCGTCGCGCTCACGCACTACACGGGCGGGCTGGAGCTGGGGCGGCGCCGGCCCCTGGGCGGGCGGCGCGCCTGGGAGCCCTGGTTCACGCCGGGCCTCGCGGCCGTGGCCGCCCTCGCGCTCGCGTCGCTCGTGATCGGCGTGCTGGCCATGCCCCTGGGGTAGAGTGGGCCGGGCGCCGGACGGCCCGCCGCGGGTCCCGGCCTAGTCGATCCCGAGCTCCCGGAGGCGGTCCTCGTCCTCGATGCCCAGGTGGTGGGCCAGCTCGTGGAGCAGCGTGATCCGGACCTCCTCCGCGAGGTCGTCGGGGTGGGGGAAGTCCTCCTCGAGCGGCAGGCGGAACAGGACGATCCGCGTCGGGACCGGGACCCAATCGCCGCCCCACTCGGCCAGGGGCACGCCCTCGTACAGGCCGTAGAGGGTCTCGTCGGGGCCGAGGCCGTTCTCGCGGCGCTGCTCGCGGCTGGGCTCGTCGGCGATCACGACCGCCACGCCGTCGAGGGCCCTGCGGAACTGCGCCGGGATGGACGCGATGGCGCGGTCCACGAGGCGGTCGAATCCGACGTGGTGCGACGCCGGCCGCGGGCGTCGGCGCGCAGCCTTGGAGCCTCGGCGTTGCTTGACCATCGCGCCCGTATCCTAGCCGCGATGCGGGGCCCCGCCGACGTGGTCGCGCACGACGGGCGCCCGGGAGGCCGCGGCGCGGCCGTCCCGCTACGATCCACTCCACGTCCAGCCCCCCGCCCCAGAGGCCCCCGATGCGCGTCGTGTACTCACCGCTCCACCTCGGCCACGACATCACCACGCAGACCGTGCTCGGGGTCCAGGTCCCGGCCAACGAGGTCGCCGCCCGCGCGGAGCGGATCCGGGCCTCGCTCCTTGCCGACGGGGGCTTCGAGTTCGGCGAGCCCGCCGAGCACGGCGAGGGCCCGATCACCGCGGTCCACGACCCCGGGCTCCTGCGGTTCCTCGAGCAGGCGTGGGCGGGCGCGCGGGCGATCCGCCACCCGTACGACCACCTGATCCCCGAGACGATCATGGCCGCGGGCCTGACCGAGGGCATGTCGGACCGCTTCCGCCACGAGACGCCGCGCGCGGACGGCCGGCCCGGCTTCTGGGCGCTCGACACCTCGACGCCCATCGTGGCCGGGACGTACGCCGCCGCCCGCGCCGCCGTCGACGTGGCGCTGACCACGGTCGACCTCGTCCTCGACGGCGGCGAGACCGCGGCCTACGGCATCTGCCGGCCCCCCGGCCACCACGCGGCGCGCTCGATGTACGGGGGCTTCTGCTACTTCAACAACGCCGCCATCGCGGCCCAGGAGATCGCCCGCCGGACCGGCGAGCACGTCTCGATCCTCGACGTGGACTACCACCACGGCAACGGCACCGAGCAGATCTTCTGGCGGCGCGGCGACGTGCTGTACGTGTCGATCCACGCGCATCCGGACCGGCAGTACCCGTACGTGCTGGGCTGGGAGGACGAGACCGGCGAGGGCGACGGGGCGGGCGCCAACCTGAACCTGCCCCAGCCGCCGGGCTGCACCAACGAGCAGTACCTCGCGGCGCTCGACCGCGGCCTCGACCGCATCGCGTCGGAGCCGGGCTCGGTGGTGGTGGTCTCGCTCGGCTTCGACACCTACGGGCAGGACCCGATCGGCGACTTCGCCCTGACCACCGACGTCTACCACGAGGTCGGCCGGCGGACGGCCGGGCTGGGCAAGCGGCTGGTGATCCTGGCCGAGGGCGGCTACTACCTGCCGGCCCTGGGCGAGAACGCGCGCACCTGGCTGCGCGGCGCCGAGGGCCGCCCGTACGACCCGCGGCCGGCGCTGGGCTTCACGGCCGCGGGGGTGGAGGCCTGAAGCCCGAGGACGCCGAGGGCCGCCCCGAGCCGGTCGGGGCCGACGCCGTCCGCTGAGGGGTACCATCGGCGCGATGCCGCGCAACGACCCCGCCGCCCTGCCCGACCACGTCCGCCGGATCGTCAACGAGATCGAGACGGACGACGGCGACGACGCGCCGCCGCCGGAGCCCGGCCGCTCGAACGGCCGGATCGAGTCGGCCGTCCGCCAGATCCTCATCGAGATCGGCGAGGACCCCGCCCGGGCGGGCCTCGTCGACACGCCCGCCCGCATGCACCGCATGTACCGCGAGCTCACCGCGGGCTACCACGTGGACGTGGACCGCCTGATCAACCGGGCCATCTTCGAGGTGGAGTACTCCGAGATGGTCGTGGTCAGGGACATCGAGTTCCACTCGCTGTGCGAGCACCACCTGCTGCCCTTCTTCGGGCGCGCCCACGTCGCCTACATCCCGAAGGGGCGCGTGATCGGACTGTCGAAGATCCCCCGGATCGTCGAGATGTACGCCCGGCGCCTGCAGGTCCAGGAGCGGATGACCCAGCAGATCGCCGAGCTGCTCATGGAGCGCCTCCAGCCGGACGGGGTGGGGGTCGTGCTCGAGGCGACGCACCTGTGCGCGGCCATGCGCGGCGTCCGCAAGCCCGGCACGGTCATGACCACCGCCGCGGTCCTCGGCCTGTTCCGCCGCAACGACAAGACGCGGGCGGAGTTCTTCGCCCACATCGGCCGCCGCTCGCCCGAGGGCTGAGGCCGCTCGCGGGTCGCCCGCAGGAAGCCCGGCCCGACCCCGGGGCCCTCGGCGTCCGCCCTGCGAGACGCGGCGAGGCCGTCCGCCGGTGCGGCGGACGGCCTCGGGGACGCGCTCGTGCGGCCGGGCTCAGTTGATCCTGACCACCTGGCCGTTGCTAGACGTGCTCTGGTTCGAGACGTAGACCTTGCCGTCGGGCCCCACCGCCACGCCGCCCGGGAAGGCGAGCGTGCCGCCGGTCAGCGAGGTCTGGGCCGAGGGGTTCGAGAACGGGATCGAGACCACGTCACCGTACGGTCCGGTCTGCCCGACACCGGAGATGAACTCCGAGACGTACAGGTTGGTGCCGTCGGACGCGCAGCCGGTGATCGGCCACAGCGACGTCGCCCACGGGGTGGCCAGGGTCAGGACGGACGTGAGGCTCGACGGATCGGCGTTCGCCGGGTCGACGCGGTAGACGATCGCCGCGGGATGCGGCGGCGGCAGGTGCGGGTTGAGGATGGACCCCAGGGAGTCCACGAACGCGAGCGTGCCCACGTAGAGCGCGCCGTCGGGACCCTGCGCGATGCAGGTGGGGGTCGCGTCGGCCAGCGTGTTGTTGGGGAAGAAGGCGAGCACCGAGATCCGGCCGCTCGCGCTCACCCAGTCGAGCGTGTTGGTGCCCGCGTCGGCGACGTACTCGCCGCCCGGGACGGCGAGCACGCCGTACGGGTTGCTGTCGGGGAAGTCGTGCGGGGCGAGCGACTGGTTGTCGGTCGACCACGCGTAGTCGAAGTCCCCCACGTCAGCGAGCGACCGGGACTGGCCCGAGGGCGTCAGCTTGAGCAGGTGGCCGATCGGGCTCGGCAGACCGGTCTCCTGCTGCGACAGGGACATGATGACGTCGATGTTGCCGTTGCCCTGGGTAGAGATCCCGGCCGGCCCCACGGTGCCGTCGGAGGCGGCGGCCGAGGGCAGTGAGTCGAGGACGGTGCGGACCGACGCCGCGCTGCCCGTCGCGCCGTCGATCGCCGACACGCGGCCGGTCAAGCCGAAGCCGGGCTGCGTGGTGGTGGTCCCGCTGCCGAGGCCGGCCTCGGCGACGTAGAGCGTGCCGTCGGGCGAGAACGAGAGGCCGCGCGGGCTGTGCAGGCCGCCCGCGACGACGGTGTAGGCCGGGCTGTCCGCCACGGCGCTCGAGGCCGCGACCGTGGCGACCAGACAGGCCGCCGCGACCGCCGCGGTGATGGGACGCTTCATGATTCCTCCTCGCGCTCGGGACGCCGAACAGGACACCGCGGCTGCGCGCAGCGCCGACGGAGCCTCCGCCCCCGGGAAGGCGCGAGTATGCCGGAGCCTCGGACTCCCCGCTACCTAGAAATGCCCAGGTTGCGAGGCACCGGCATCGCCTCGACGCGCCGCCGGGCAAGCGCCCGGGAACTGCCCGGGCCGGCGCCTCGGGACCGCTCCGTGGCCCTACAATCCCGCCATGACCGACCGACCGCTCAAGGTGCTGATCGCGAAGCCCGGGCTCGACGGCCACGACCGGGGCGCCAAGGTCCTGGCGCGCGGTCTCCGCGACGAGGGGTTCGAGGTCGTCTACACGGGCCTCCGCCAGACCCCCGAGATGATCGTCACGGCCGCCCTCCAGGAGGACGTGGACGTGGTGGGCCTGTCCATCCTCTCGGGCGCCCACATGACGCTCGTGCCGCGCGTCTGCGACCAGCTGCGCGCGAAGGGCCTGGGCGACGTGCTGGTGGCCGTTGGCGGGATCATCCCCGACGACGACGTCGAGCCGCTCCGGGCGGCCGGCGTCTCGGGTGTGTTCGGCCCGGGCACGACCATCCGCGAGGTCGCCGACTTCATCCGCGCCAACGCCACGCCGCGCGAGGCGTGACCGAGCCGGGCGGCTCGCCCGCCGAACGCGCCGCGGCCCTGGCCGACGCCGCGCGCGCCGGGGACCGCCGCGCCCTCGCCCGCCTGCTGACCTCGGTGGAGAACCACACCGCGGTCGCCGAGCAGGCGCTGCGGCTGCTGTACCCGCTCGCCGGCGGCGCCCACCTGGTCGGGGTGACCGGACCGCCGGGCGCCGGCAAGTCCACCCTGGTCGCCGCGCTGATCGCGCAGCTGCGCGCCTCCGGCCGGACCGTCGCCGTGGTGGCCGTGGACCCGTCGTCGCCGATCACGGGCGGCGCCCTCCTCGGCGACCGTGTGCGGATGCAGTCCTACGCCTCGGACGACGGCGTGTTCATCCGCTCGATGGCCTCGCGCGGGCACGCCGGCGGGCTCGCCGCCACGTCCACGTCCGCAGCTGCGGTGTTCGACGCCGCGGGGTTCGACGTCGTCCTCCTCGAGACCGTCGGCACCGGCCAGAGCGAGGTGGAGGTGGCCGCGGCGGCGGACACGACTGTCGTGCTCGAGGCGCCCGAGATGGGCGACGAGGTCCAGGCGATCAAGGCCGGCCTGCTCGAGGTGGCCGACATCGTGGTCGTCAACAAGGGCGACCGGCCCGGCGCCCAGCGCACCGCGGCACAGCTGCGGGCGATGCTCACCCCGCCGGGCGAGTCGGGCCGGGCGGACGGGCCCTCGGCTCGGCGCCCGGACGTGCTCGTCGTCACGGCGCTGACCGGGGAGGGCGTGCCGGAGCTGCTGGCCGCCCTGGACCGCCACCGGGCCGACGGAGCTGCCGAGGCGGCGCCGGCCGCCCGCCGCGCCCGGGCCGCGGCCCAGGTTCGCGCGGTGCTCGCCGAGCGCCTGTGGGAGCGGCTCGCGTCGCCCTCCCTGACGCCCACGACCGACGCCGCCCTCGAGCGCGTCGCCCGCCACGAGACGGATCCCTACGCGGCCGCCGACGCGCTGCTGGCCGCGCTTGGCCGGGAGGAGGCCCCATGAGCATCGACCACGTCTTCGTCGCCGGCGCCGGGCTGATGGGCCACGGCATCGCCCAGGTGCACGCGGCCATCGGCAAGCGCGTGACGCTCTACGAGCCGGACCTCGCCCGTGCGACGGCCGGTCGGGACCGCATCGCCGGCAACCTCGACCGGGCCGTCTCGAAGGGCCGCCTGAGCCCGTCCGACCGCGACGCCATCCTGGCCCGGCTGACGCCGGTCGACGACCCGGGCGCCGCGGCCGACGCCGACCTCGTGGTCGAGGCGGTGTTCGAGGACGAGGCGGTCAAGACCGCGCTCTGGGCGGCGCTCGACGCCCTGGCCCCCGCGCACGCCGTGTTCGCGTCCAACACCTCGTCCATCTCGATCGACCGCCTCGCCGCGGCCACGTCCGAGGCGCGCCGCACGCGGTTCGTGGGGATGCACTTCTTCAGCCCCGTGCCGGTCATGCCGCTGGTCGAGCTGATCCGGGGCGCGGCCACGGATGACGCCACCGAGGCCGCCGTCCGCGAACTGGCGGCCGAGCTGGGGAAGCAGGTCATCGTAAGCGCCGACCGGCCCGGGTTCATCGTCAACCGCATCCTGATGCCGTTCCTGGCCGAGGCGATGCACGCCTACGAGGAGGGGACCGGCACCGCCGAGGACATCGACACCGGGGCGAGGGTCGGGCTCAACCACCCGATGGGCCCGCTCGAGCTCGCCGACTTCATCGGCCTCGACGTGTGCCTCGGGGTCATGCGGGTCCTGCACGAAGGGCTGGGGGGGCCGCAGTTCGAGCCGCCGACGGTGCTGGTGGACCTGGTGGCGGCCGGGCACCTCGGCCAGAAGACGGGGCGCGGGTTCCACAGCTACCCGCGCTGAGGCACCCGCCCGGCGCGCCCGGGCGTGTCCGGCGCGCACCCTGCCGGGGTGTACAGTCCGGCCATGGATGAGCTCGCAGGACCCGACGGAAAGGTCTACCTGGTCGCCGCCGCCCGGACGCCGATCGGCAAGTTCGGCGGAGCCCTCTCGGGGGTGCCCGCGGTGGACATCGGCGCGACCGCCATCCGCGCCGCCGTGGACCGGTCCGGCCTCCCGGAGGCCGCCCCGATCGCCGAGGTCATCATGGGCCAGGTGCTCCAGGCGGGCGCCGGCCAGGCCCCCGCGCGACAGGCGCTGCTCCGGGCCGGGCTCGCGGAGACGGTGCCCGCGACCACGGTCAACCGCGTGTGCGGCTCGGGGCTCAAGGCGATCATGTACGCGGCGGCCGGGGTCAAGGCGGGTGACGGCGAGGTGTTCGTCGCCGGTGGCATGGAGTCGATGAACCAGGCCCCGTTCCTGCTCCGGAAGGCGCGCTTCGGTTACCGGCTGGGGCAGGGGGCGCTGGACGACGCCGCGGTGCTCGACGGCCTGTGGTGTGCCGTGGACGACTGCCACATGGGCACGCACGCCGAGCGGGTGGCCATCCGCGCCGGCGTGTCGCGGGAGGACCAGGACGCCTTCGCGCTCGAGAGCCACCGGCGGGCGGTGGCGGCGATCGACGCCGGGCGCTTCGACGACGAGATGGCCCCCGTGACGATCCGCGACGCGAAGGGCCGTGAGACGGTGGTGACGGTGGACGAGGGCCCGCGCCGCGACACCTCGGCCGAACTGCTGGCACGGCTGCCGGCGGTGTTCCCGCTGCCCGAGGGCGATGACCGCGGCGACGCGACGAGGGGGACGGTGACGGCGGGCAACGCACCGGGCATCACCGACGGGGCCGCGGCCACGGTCGTGGCGTCCGAGCGGGCCGTGGAGCAGTACGGCCTCCAGCCGCTCGCCCGCATCGTGGGCTACGCGCAGGCCGAGACCACGCCGAAGTGGTTGTTTCTGGCGCCGATCGAGGGCGTCCGGGCCCTGGAGCGGCGCACCGGCCTGGCCCCCGCGGACTACGACCTCGTCGAGGTGAACGAGGCGTTCGCCGCCCAGGTCCTTGCCGACGGCCGCGAGCTCGGATTCGACTGGGCGAAGGTCAACGTCAACGGCGGCGCGATCGCGCTGGGCCACCCGATCGGCGCGTCCGGCGCCCGGATCGTCGCCACCCTGCTGCACGAGCTGCGGCGCCGGGGCGGGCGGTACGGCCTGGCCACGCTGTGCCTGGGGGGCGGCGGGTCAGTCGCCATGGCCTTCGAGCGGGTCTGAGGCGGATCGGGCGGTCAGCGGCGACTGCCCCCTCGCAGCGCGCCTGCTCCCGCGCGCCCGGCCCCCGCATCGGTGGCACCGCCGCCGGCGGTGCAAGCCCGCTGGATTGGACCCGCCCACCACCGGTGGCGGTATCCGGCACCCTCGCCGAGCGTGTGCGGCCGCAGTGGACGTGCCCAGCACCGCCGAGGGCGGTGAGAAGGGGGAACCGGTGCCGATGGCCCGGGACATCGGCCTCTTGCGGAGGCGGTCGGCCGTGATCACGATCAGGCTCGTCGGCAGGGACGCCGCCGGCCGTCCCGGTCCGACCGCCGTCGCGGGAGGTGCCCGCAATGCCCCAGACCCTCGCTCCCACCAAGGTGACGCTCGAGCTCACTGACGAGGAGCTCCAGCTGGTCCGGACGGCGCTCCAGCTGCTCCGCTCGACGCTCGGCCGCCAGGAGGCGGACGAGCTCCACGAGGTCCGCGCCCTGCTGGAGCGGCTCGAGACGAAGGGACAGCCGTCAGCCTGAGGCCGTCGCGCCCATCGCGACCGCCGCCTCGCAGGCCAGGCGCAAGAGCAGGTCGCGTCCGCTGGCGTGGTGCATCCAGCCACGCGGGTCCCACGCGTCGCCGGAGAGGTCGTCCCCCGCGTACAGCATCTGGCCCAGGGAGACGCCCCGGAACTTGGCGACCGCGAACAGCGCGGCCGCCTCCATCTCCACCGTGAGGCAGCCTTCCGCCACGCGCCGGCGGACCCTGGCGCGGGTCTCGCGATAGGGCGCGTCTGTCGTCCAGGTCGTGCCGGCACGGTATGGGACGCCGTCCCGCTCCAGGACGCGGGTGATGGCCGCCACGGCCTCAGGCGTGGGCTCGACCAGCCGCGCCGCCGGCAGGTAGTGGTGGCTGGTGCCCTCGTCGCGGACCGCCGCCGTGGGCACCACCACGTGGCCCAGCGTGAGGCCCGGCACGAGCGCGCCCGCCCCGCCGGCGACCACCACTCGCCGAGCGCCCAGCGCAACGAGCTCCTCGAGCCAGCCGGCGGCCAGCGGCGCGCCGACCCCGCCCTGCGCGATCCCGACGCTGGTCCCCTTCCAGTCGACGGCGCGGACGGGCACCTCGCCCATCTCCGATGCCAGGCGGCCGACCTCGCGGGCGCCCTCCGCCTCGCACAGCCGGTCGATCGCCTCCCGGAAGAAGCAGATGACCAGCGTCTCCGGCACGACGAAGCCGCGGACGGCCGCGTTGGGCTCGATAACCGCCCCGCGGGCGGGATCGAACTCCAGCAGCGGAGAGTCGGGCTCCCGGTCGGGGTTGGGCACGACGCGATCTTCCGGCGTCTCGCAGGTTCCCGCAAGGCACTGCGTTTGACGCCGCCGCCCCCCGCACTCGACGATCGCGCCACCGTCGCCATCCCGGAGGTCCGCCATGCCCGAGCCTGCCACGCACCAGTTGTTCATCGCCGGCCGCTGGGTCGACTCGGTCTCGGGGGCGACGTTCGAAAGCGTCAACCCGGCCGACACCCGCGACGTGGTTGGCCGCTTCCAGGCGGGCACCGCCGCAGACGTGGCCATGGCCGTGCGGGCCGCGGGCGAGGCCTTCCCGGCCTGGCGCGCCACGCCGGCCCCGAAGCGCGGCGAGATCCTGTACCGCTTCGGCGCCCTGATGGCCGAGCACAAGGAGCGCCTCGCCCGGGCGATGACCCGCGAGATGGGCAAGGTGCTGGCGGAGGCCCGCGGCGACGTCCAGGAGGGGATCGACATCGCGTTCCTCATGGCGGGGGAGGGGCGGCGGCTGTTCGGCGACACCGTCCCGTCGGAGCTGCCCGACAAGTGGGCGATGAGCGTGCGCCAGCCGCTGGGGGTCGCCGGGATCATCACGCCCTGGAACTTCCCGATCGCGATCCCGTGCTGGAAGATGATGCCCGCGCTCGTCAGCGGGAACACCGTCGTGTTCAAGCCCGCCTCGGACGCGCCCCACTGCGCGACGCTCCTCGTGGAGCTGATGGCGGAGGCGGGCTTCCCGGCCGGCACGGTCAACCTGGTGACCGGCGCGGGCGGCGAGGTCGGCGACGCGATCGTGGACAGTCCCGACGTCCCGGTCATCAGCTTCACCGGCTCGTCCGTCACCGGCCGGGCCATCGCGGAGCGGGCGGGCCGCCGCCTCAAGCGGGTGTCGCTCGAGCTGGGCGGCAAGAACGCGGTGGTGGTGCTGCGCGACGCCGACCTCGACCTCGCCGTGGACGGCATCCTGTGGTCCGCGTTCGGCACCACGGGCCAGCGCTGCACGGCCTGCTCGCGGGTGATCGCCGACCGGCCGATCGCGGACGAGCTGGTCCGCCGGCTCGCCGAGCGCGCCGAGCGCCTGCGGCTGGGATCCGGCCTCGACGAGACGGTCGAGGTGGGGCCGCTCGTCAACGCCCCCGCCGTTGCCAAGGTGGCGTCCTACGTCGCCATCGGCCGCGGCGAGGGCGAGCTCGTCTGCGGCGGCGAGCGCGAGACAGCCGGTGACCTCGCCCACGGCCACTTCTACCAGCCCACGGTGTTCACCGGCGTCGGCCCGATGGCCCGCATCGCCCAGGAGGAGATCTTCGGCCCGGTGCTGTCGGTGATCCCGGTCGACGGCTACGCCGAGGCGCTCGCGGCGGCGAACGGGACCCACTACGGCCTCTCCGCGTCGGTGTTCACCCGGGACGTCAACGCCGCCTTCCGCGCGATGCGCGACTTCGAGGCCGGCATCGTGTACGTCAACGCCGGCACCACGGGCGCGGAGACGCACCTCCCGTTCGGCGGCTGGAAGGACACCGGCAACGGCCACCGCGAGGCGGGCCACGTGGCGCTGGACACGTTCACCGAGTGGAAAGCCGTCTACGTGGACTTCAGCGGCCGCCTCCAGCGCGCCCAGATCGACAACCAGCCCGGCTGAGGGCCGTACTTCGCGCGGGGCCGCCCACATGCGGTATCCTCTCGGCCGGTCCGGGCCCGTAGCTCAACGGTAGAGCGGGGGACTCTTAATCCCTAGGTTCAGGGTTCGAATCCCTGCGGGCTCACCAACCTCCCACGCACGAACGAGGCCCTCCGGGCGATCCGGGGGGCCTTTCTCATGCGCCGCACGGCTCTCGGCGGCGGTTCGCGGCGGCCGCCTGTACCCGACGGCAGGGCGCCCGGGCCCATCCGGCCCGCGGCGGGGTGCCCATGGCCCGCCCCGCCGGTGTCCTTGGCACCGCGGCACGGCGACCATCGGGCCTCTGCCGACGGCTCCCCGTGGGCGACCATGGACACCGGCGTCCCGATGGTTTGCGCCTCTGCCGCTCCGGGTCCCATCCGAGGCCACTGGCGCACGGTACGCGGGGTCCGAGATGCAGGACGACGGGCTGTACGCCGCGCTGGTGCGGCGGGGGATGACCCGGCGATCCTTCCTCCAGTTCTCGGCCGCCATGGCGGCGGCCCTCGCCCTGCCCCTGTCCTACGCTCCGCGGATCGCCGCCGCCGTCGAGGGCAGCAAGCGCCTTCCGGTCATCTGGATCCGCGGCCAGGCCTGCGGCGGCGACACCGAGGCGTTCCTGCGGTCGTCGGACCCTGACACCGTCGCGCTGTTCCTCGACGTCCTGGACATCCAGTACCACGACGCGTTCCTCGGGGTGGCGGGCGGTGACGCCGAGCTGGCGCGCACGAGCGCCATGGACCGCTACCGGAACGGCTACTTCGCGGTCGTCGAGGGCTCGATCCCGAGCGGCGCCTCGGGCGCCTACTGCCTGATCGGCGGTCGCCCGGCCGCCGATGTCGTGCGGGAGGTGTGCGCCGGGGCGCTGGCCACCATCGCGGTCGGCTCCTGCGCCTGCGACGGCGGCGCCCCGGCCGCGGGCTCCAACCCCACGGGCGCGGGCGGCGTGCGGGCCCTGGCGGGCGCCCGGTACATGGCCCTGCCCGGCTGCCCGGTGAACCCGGTGAACCTGGCGGCGGTCATCGTCCACTACCTCACCTTCAACGAGCTGCCCCCAGCCGACCTCGCGAGCCGGCCCCTGGCCGCCTACGGCGACCTCATCCACAACCAGTGCGAGCGGCGGCCGCACTTCGAGTTCGGGGAGTTCGCCACCGAGTGGGGCGATGAGGGCGCCCAGAGGGGCTGGTGCCTGTACAAGCTGGGCTGCAAGGGCCCCGAGACGATGGGCAACTGCCCGACCGTCAGGTACGGCGAGAAGACCAGCTGGAACGTCCGCGCCGGGCACGGCTGCGTGGGCTGCATGACGCCGAGCTTCTGGAACGCGATGGGCCCGGCCTACAAGCGCCTGCCCTCGCCCGTCCCGTTCCTCCCCAACGTGACCGTGGACATGGTCGGCGGCGCGCTCCTGGGCGGGGTGGCGGGCGTGATGGGCGTCCACGCGGTGGGCATGGGGGTGCGGTTCAAGCGCCGGCGCATGATCGCTGCCCACGAGCGAGCCGCCGCCGTCCCGCTGGGCCCGCTCCCGCCGGCGGTCGGCGATGCGGGGAGGCGGTCCGAGCCCGCTGCGACAGTCGGCCTCGCGCCGGCCGAGCACGGGGCCGCCGACGAGGCTGACGGTCGCCCTGACGCCCCCGTCGGGCGGGAGGGGCGCTGACGTGCCGAGGCTTGCGATTGACCCGTTGACCCGCGCCGGCGGGAGCGCCCGCGTCGAGCTCGCCGTGGACGGCGGCGTCGTCTCGGACGCCTGGGCCTCGGGGATGACGTTCCGAGGGCTGGAGCTCAGCCTGCGGGGCCGGGACCCGCGGGACGCCTGGCTCCTGGCGCAGCGCATCTGCGGCACCTGCACGGGCGTCCATGCCCTGGCGTCGGTCCGGGCCGTCGAGAACGCGCTCGCGATCACCATCCCGACCAACGCCCGGCACATCCGCAACCTGCTCGCCGGGACCATGCTCGTCCGCGACCACGTCATGGACTTCTACCTGTCGCAGCTGCAGGACTGGGTGGACGTCCAGGCCGCCACGACCGCGGACCCCGCCGCGACCGCGAAGCTGGCGGCGTCACAGGCGCAGCGCCAGGGACAGGCGGCCAGCGACTTCGCCAAGGTCCAGGACCGGCTGAGGGCCGAGCTGGCGGACGGCCACCCGGGTGTCCTGGGCAACGGCTGGTGGGGGCACCCGGCCTACCGCCTGTCGCCCGAGCAGGACCTCCTGCTGGTCGCCCACATGCTCGAGGCGATCGGCTGGCAGCGGGAGTTCATGCGCATCCAGACGCTGCTCGGCGGCAAGGACCCGCATCCGCAGACCTACCTCGTGGGCGGCATGGCGGTGGCGCCACCGTGGGGAGGCCCGTCGGGGGCGTCCGGGCGGGACCACCCGCAGGTCCCGGACGCCAACTCCCCGGAGGCGTTGAGCCCCGACGGTTACGGTTTCATGAGCGGCCAGATGGTCAGCGCCCGCGACTTCGTGCTGGGGGCCTTCGTGCCCGACGTCGCCCTGCTGGCCGCCGCCTACCCGGAGTATGTGGGACTCGGGGCGGGTCCCGGCGGGTGCCTGTCGGCCGGGGAGTTCCCCCAGGGGGCCAAGGACACGCCGGAGCCGTTGTTCCCGACGGGTCGCCTCGACCAGGGCAACCTCGAGGCGTCCCAGCGCGTGGAGAACGCCGAGTTCACCGAGACCGTGACCAGCTCCTGGTACCTCCACTCGGGCGGCAACGACACCCTGCTCAGCGGTAGCGCCGGGCAGACCACGCCAGCCTGGCCGGGCCTGGCCCTGCCGATCCAGAGCCTCGAGGGTGCCACGGCGTATTCGTGGGTCAAGGCGCCGCGCTACCGGGGCGTGCCCATGGAGGTTGGCCCCTTGGCGCGGGTCCTCGTCGGCCTGGCCAACGGGCAGGCCGACCTGACGGCCGCGATCGCCCAGCGGGTGAACTCCCTGAACCTGACCGTTGACAAGCTGGGCGGCGTCGTGGGCCGGCTGCTGGCCCGGTCCGCAGAGGCCGAGGTGGTCGTGCAGCAGCTGCCGCTCTGGCTCGGGGACCTGCGCGCCAACCTGGGCGCCGGTGACGTCGCCGTCGCCGACGTCACCTACTGGGACCCCGGCTCCTGGCCGTCGGAGGCCAAGGGGTTCTCGCTGGGCGAGGGGCCGCGGGGCACGGTCGCCCACTGGGTCACGATCCGCGACGCGGTCGTCGCTGACTACCAGGTGATCGACGCCTCGACCTGGAACCTCTCGCCGCGCGACGGGTCGAACCTCCGGGGCCCCATCGAGACCGCGCTCGTCGGCACGCCGATCGCAGACGCCCAGCGCCCGCTCGAGGCGCTCCGCGTCGTCCACTCGTTCGCGCCCTGCGCCGCCTGCGCCGCGCACGTGTTCAGCCCCCGTCGGGACACGCCCGCCGAGGTGGTGGCCCGAGTCGGGGAGGACATCCGATGACCGCGCTCGACGAGCCCCTGGCCGCTCCGGCGGCCCCGACCGGCGCGTCCGCCCACGGTGCCGGTGCCGCCCATCACGCGGTGCAGCGGCCCAACGACCGGGTGGCCGTCTACATCTGGCAGGCGCCGGTCCGCATCACGCACTGGGTCACGGCGATCTGCATCGTGACCCTGAGCCTCACCGGGGGCTACATCGCGGATCCGTTCCTCATCCCGCCGGGCGGCAACGTCATGACGACCATCCGGCTGGTCCACATCATCACCGCCCTGACGTTCCTGGTCTCGGGCGTCGTGCGCACGGTCTACCTGCTGGCGGGCAACCGCTTCGTCCGCTGGACTGCGTTCATCCCGACCAACCGCACGCAGTTCACCGAGCTCTTCCGCCAGGCCGGGTTCTACGGCTTCGTCCGCAGCGAGATCCCCAAGGTCCTCGGCCACAACCAGCTGGCGGCGGCGGCATACCTCGCCCTGTTCGCGCTGCTGCTGGTGGAGACCGTCACGGGCTTCGCGCTCGACGGGCTGATGGGCGCCGAGCCGGGCGCCACGGCCTTCGCCTGGCTGCGCGAGCTGCTCGGCCCGCAGATGCTGCGGTTGGTCCACCACCTGACGATGTGGCTGATCCTGGCCATCGCGCTGTTCCACGTGTACAGCTGCGTCCTCGTCGACCACATCGAGAACGTGGGCGTGGTCACGAGCATGTTCACCGGCTACAAGTTCCCGACCCGGGAGGAGGTCGTGGAGTCCCGGGACGGCGGCCCCGAGGTGCTCGAGCAGGCAGCCAAGAGGGCCGACGCATGATCCCTGACGCCGAGGGCCCGGCTGTCGTGATCGGGGTGGGCAACGTCCTGCTCGGGGACGACGGCGTCGGCGTGCGGGCCGTGGAGGCGCTGCGCGCCATCGCGGAGCGCGACCCGGGCGCCCTGCCGGAGGCCACGCGGCTCGTGGACGGCGGAACGCTGGGCGTGGACCTGCTGGCCGACGTGGAGGGCGCGCGGAGTCTGCTGCTGATCGACGCGGTGGACCTCGACCAGCCGGCCGGCACCGTGACCGTGCTCCGCGGCGCCGAGATCCAGGCCGCCGGCGCCGCATGGGGCCGCTGCATCCCCGGCGGCGTGGGGGAGCTGCTGGCCGTGGCCCGGCTCATGGGCTGGCTGCCGCAGTCGGTGGCGTTGGTGGGCGTCCAAGTCGGCAAGACGGAGCTGGGCGCCGGCCTCTCCGAGCCGGTGGCGGCCGCGCTCCCCCGGGCGGTCGCGGCGGTGCTGGACCACCTGAGCCAGCTGGGCGGACTCGTGGCGACTGCCGGTGGGCCGGGTGGCGGCAGCCCCAAGGGGGCGACGGCATGAGACGGCGACTGGACCGGACGCTCCGCGTCCTGATCCTGCTGAACCTCACGATGGTGGCCATGCTGGCCGCGCTGATGGTCGCCAACTGGCTCCAGCTGATCCCGACCCGATCCTCGGTCCCGGCCGACACGGGCGCCGCCGCGGCCTCGCCGTCGGGGGGCCTGTTCCAGATGGGCATCGCGCACATCCCCACCTCGGCGCAGTGCGTGCTGTGCCACGAGGGCGGCGGCTCAGCGGCCGTCAAGACGATCCCCGCCATGGGCCACCCGCTGGCCGGCTTCACGGCCTGCCTGACCTGCCACACCAACGAGGAGCTGGGCAGGACGGCGCCGGGCCACGACGGCATCCCGGAGAGCGAGTGCACCAACTGCCACAAGGAGCCCGTGCAGGGACCGGCGATCACCCAGGCGCACGCCGCGCTCAACAAGCCCTGCCTCGACTGCCACGGCTCCGTCGCCCACCTGCCGACCTCGATGGTCGGGCGGAACCAGAACGACTGCGAGCTGTGCCACAAGCCCAACCCGTCCCCGCCGCCGATCAAGCCGCACCCGGACCCCCAGAACCTCAAGTGCCGCGACTGCCACCAGTCGTCGAGCGTGGGGGCGCTGCCGATCGACCATGCGCTGCGCGGTGACGACACCTGCGTCCTGTGCCACGACATCGGCGGGGCGTCGATGGTGTCGCCCGCGCCCAGCGCGACGCCCTCGCCGAGCGCGCCCGCCTCGCCGCTCCTCTCGCCGCCGGCCGCGGAGGTTCCGGGTCCCGCCGGCTGACGCTGGGCGTCGCACCGTGCCCGGCCCGTGCCGCATGATGGGGGCGTGCCGGATTCGCTGCTCCTGACCTGGGACGATCTCGACCAGCTCGTCGCCACCCTGGCGGCGGAGGTGGGGCGCGAGCACGACCTCGTGCTCGCGATCACGCGCGGCGGCCTGGTGCCGGCCGGGATGCTCGCCTATCGCCTCGACCTGCGCGAGATCCTGGTGGCGGGGGTGGAGTTCTACCGCTCCGAGGGCGGCACCCACCCCGAACCCCTCGTGCTCCACTTCGCCGACGCGGCGCTGCTCAGCGGCAAGCGCGTGCTCGTGGTGGACGAGGTCTGGGAGACCGGCGAGACGATGACCGAGGTCCTTGGCCGGGTCCGCATGGCGGGCGCGGAGCCCGTCTCGGCGGTGCTGCACTACAAGCCAGGACGGTCGCGGGTCCCGGGCCGCCCTGACCACTATGCCGCCACCGTGGACGGCTGGGTGACGTATCCGTACAAGGCTGGCGCCTGACGCCGCCGGCTCTCATGGCCTTCTCAGGGGCTGGCGCTGTACTGGGCACCAACGCGGCACTCCCGGTGGCTCCGCAACCCTCCTCTCCTCCCCACCGAGAGTGCCGCGAACGTCTGTCCGGCACCGGTCTCCGCCCTTGAGCCTCTCTGCTCCCATGTCTCCATCGCCGGTTCGCGAGCCGGGGCGTGCCGGCTCGGCGCCCAGGATCGCGCTGGCGGCCCGCGGCGCGCTGGAGCCGTCCGCCTGGGCGGGCGCCGTCCTCGTGGCCCTGCTGGCGGCTGCGGTCTGCCTGTGGGCGCTGGACGTCAGCGGCTACGCGAACACCTACTACTCGGCCGCCGCGCAGGCTGCCGGCCAGAGCTGGTCGGCGATGTTCTTCGGGTCCCTCGACCCGGCCGGGTTCATCACGGTGGACAAGCCGCCGGCCGCCCTGTGGCTGATGGGCCTCTCGGTGCGGGCGCTCGGGCTGAGCCCGTTCGCGGTCCTGCTCCCGGAGGCCCTGTGCGGGGTGGCCGCAGCCGTCCTCCTGTACGACGCAGTCCGGCGGCAGTTCGGCCTCCCGGCGGCCGTGATCGCCGGCCTGGCGCTGGCCCTGACCCCGGTCGCCGCGCTCATGTTCCGCTACAACAACCCGGACGCCCTGCTGGTCCTGCTGCTGGTGGCGGCCGCCTGGGCGCTCGTCCGGGCGCTCGAGTCGGACCGCCGCGCCTGGCTCGCCCTGGCCGGCGCCCTCGTGGGTCTGGGCTTCCTGACCAAGTACCTCCAGGCGTACCTGGTGCTGCCGGGGTTCGCGCTGACCTACCTGGCGGCGGGTCGCGGCAGCCTGCGGCGGCGGCTGGCCGGGCTGACCCTCGCCGCCGCGGCCACGCTGGCCGCCTCGGGCTGGTGGGTGGCGATCGTGCAGCTGATCCCCGCGAGCTCGCGCCCGTACATCGGCGGCAGCACCGACAACTCCGTCCTCGACCTGGTGTTCGGCTACGACGGGCTCGGCCGCATCTTCGGCCGGACCGGCGGTGCCCCCAGCGGCCCCGGCGGACTGCCCGGCGGACCGGGCGGGTTCGCGGCCCGCGGCTTCGGCGGCCCCGGCGGGAGCTTCGGCGGCGCGCCGGGTCTGCTCCGCATGTTCAACGCGGAGTGGGGGACGGAGATCAGCTGGCTGCTGCCGTCGGCCGGGATCGGCCTCGCGGTGGGTCTGGCTGCCCGCTGGCGGGCCCCGCGCCGGGACGGGCGCCGGGCCGGCCTCCTGCTGTGGGGCAGCTGGGCCGTGGTCCACATCCTGGTGTTCAGCCTCATGGGCGGGATCGCGCACCCGTACTACTCGGCGGCCATCGCGCCGGCCGCAGCCGCGCTCACCGGCGCCGGCCTGGTCGAGGCGTGGCGCCTCCGCGACCGAGTGGCGTGGGCCGGGGCGCTGCTCGCGCTGATCCTGCTCGCCACCGCCTGGTGGCAGCTCCAGCTGCTGGGGCGCGCGCCCGCGTTCCTGCCCGGGCTCGGCATCGGGGCCCTGGGCGTGGCGCTGGCCGCGTCGATCATCCTGGTGATGCCGGCGGTCCCGGGCGACCGGGGCGCGCGGCGGATCGCGCAGGGTGCGGCGGCGGCGGGCCTGGCGGCGATCCTGGTCGGGCCGTCCGTCTGGACGGCGGCGACGGTCGGCCGGGCGATCACGGGCGGCGACCCGGCGGCCGGGCCCGTCGGCGGCGGGCCGAGTGGCTTGCCTGGGCCAGGTGGCTTCGCCGGCTTCCGCGGCGATCCCGGCGGCACCGACCGCGCCCTGGTTGACTACCTCGTCGCCAACCGGGGCTCGGCCACCTGGCTGGTGGCGGTCTCGTCGGCCAGCGCGGCCGGACCGCTCCAGCTCGCGTCCGGCGTCCCGGTCATGGCGATGGGCGGCTTCATGGGCAGCGACCCGGTCCCGACCCTGGAGCAGCTCCAGCAGTACGTGCACGACGGGCAGCTGCGGTACGTCCTGCTCGGCGGGCGGGGAGCGGGACCCGGCGGGTTCTTCGGCGGGGACGGGCAGGGGAGCGTGGCCGGCGAGCGCAACGCTTGGGTCCAGGGCCACTGCCGCCAGGTCGCCGGGGCGGGCGGCGGCAGCCTGTACGACTGCTCGGGGGCCGCCTGAGGTCGGCTCTCAGCGGGGCCTCATCCGCCCGCCGGACGATCCGGGGGTGACCGCCGCACCCGCGCCCCGAGCCCGCTCCGTGCCGCGGCCGCGCCACGCACACGAGCGGCGCCTGCGCGCCGTCGCTGCAGGCGGCGCTCGACAGCCTGGAGCCGTGACGTGAGCTCACCGGCGCATGCGGCGCGCCAGCTGCGAACTGAGCCCGTCATGGGCACGGTCGTGACCGTCGACATCCGCGCCCCGTTCGTCGAGGACGCCGTCATCGAGGCGGTCGTCGAGTGGCTCCACGACGTGGACCGCCGGTTCAGCCCGTTCCGGCCCGAAAGCGAGGTCACGCGCGTGGGCACGGGCGAGCTCGCGTTCCAGGACGCCAGCTCGGACGTCCAGGCGATGTTCACCCTCGCCGACCTGGTCCGCGACCGGTCCGGCGGCGCGTTCGACCCGCGGGGCCACCGCCCGGACGGCCGGCCCGACCCGACCGGCATCGTCAAGGGCTGGGCGGTGGACGAGGCGGCGGCGAGGCTGCGCCTGGCCGGCGCGCGTAACTTCCAGGTCGTGGCCGGCGGCGACCTGGTGGCGGCGGGCGAGCCCGAGCCCGGCGAGCCGTGGCGGATCGGCATCCGCCATCCGGGCCGCGCGGACGCGACCGCCGCGGTGCTGGGGGTCCGCGACCTGGCCGTCGCGACGTCCGGGCTGTACGAGCGCGGGGCGCATGTCGTCGATCCGCGGACCGGGGCTGCGCCGGCCGGCCTGCGCAGCCTGACCGTGATCGGGCCCACGCTCGCGTTCGCCGACGCCTACGCGACCGCGGGCTTCGTCATGGGCGAGGCGGGGCTGGCCTGGGTCGCCGCGGAGCCGGGCTTCGGCGCCCTCGCGATCACGGCGGCCGACCGGATGGTGTGGACCGAGCTGGTGGACCGGGTCCTGCTCGCGCCCCGCGAGGCGTGAACCGGGCGGGCTCAACCCCGCTCCGGGCGGGCGCCTCTCTCAGGGCAATCTCAGCGGCGTGCGGTTGACTGCGTCACAATCCTCCCGCGCGTCCCCGCATGGAGTGCCCCCGACCACATGACCCTGCCCTTCCCGCCAGCCAGCCCGGAACCCTCCGGGCAGGATGACACCGCGCCGCTGCCTGAGGCGCAGGCCCCGGTTCCCCCCCAGCCAGGGTCTGCACCCCAGGCAGCGGCGCCGTCGCCCGGCTGGGCGGCGCACCCCTCCGAGCCGACGGCCGCCGACCGCTCGTGGTCGTACTCGCCGCCACCCGCCACGCCCCCCGTTCCCTCGCAGCCCCCGGGCTGGCCCGGGGCGGGCGGACCCTCCCCCTGGGCGGCCGCCGGCGTCCCGCCGACGCCCCCGGCGCCCGCCTGGGCCCGGCCGGAAGAGACCCCGAGCACGCCCGTGGAGCCGGCCCCCTGGGCCGCGCCGTTCCCGCCGACGCCGGAGCGCGCGCCGCTGCCCGCCCAGCGCCGTCCGCGCGGCATCGGCATCGGGACGCTGCTCTCGGTGGGCGTCCTGGCGGCGGTGCTCGCCTCGGGCGGCACCGCGCTGCTCGTGCACGAGCTGGTCCCCGAGGAGGCCGCCGTCGCCACGCTCGCGCCGGCGTCGTCCGCTCCCATCCAGACCGCGGCCACGACCACCACGACGATCCAGAGCACCGACATCACCGCGATCGTGGCCGATGCCCAGAAGTCGGTCGTCACGATCACGGCGGACGGCGTCAGCGCCAACGGCTTCGACTTCGGCACGACGCAGGGGATCGGCTCCGGCCTGATCCTGACCGCCAACGGCTACATCCTGACCAACCGCCACGTGGTCGAGGGCAGCCAGACGCTGACGGTGGCCCTCGAGGACGGCACGCAGTACCCGGCCACGGTGATCCAGATCGCCAACGACAACGACCTGGCCCTGATCAAGATCGACGCCAAGGGGCTCACCCCGGCGCGGATCGCCGACTCCTCGAAGATCCAGGTGGGCGAGACCGCGCTCGCGATCGGCAGCCCCCTCGGCACCTACACCGAGACCGTGACCCGCGGGATCGTGTCGGGCCTGGGCCGGACCGTGACCGTCCGGGACGAGGTCACCGGGCGCCCCTCGACGCTCAAGAACCTGATCCAGACGGACGCGGCGATCAACCCCGGCAACAGCGGCGGGCCGCTCCTCGACGGGACCGGCGCCGTGATCGGGCTCAACACCGCGGTGTCCACGAACGCCCAGGGCCTGGGCTTCGCCATCCCGATCAACGACGCCAAGGCGCTGATCGACAAGGCGCAGGCGGGCCAGGGCGCCTAGCGGCGCGCGGGCTCGACAGCCGAGCGACCCGGGTCGCCTCTCAGACGGCTTTCAGGCGCGCCCGGCACCATGCTGGGCAAGCGCCATCCGCCCTCATCCTGCAACCATCGGCTCCGCCCGGAAAGGACTCGCATGCGGCCTCGCCTGAACGGCCCCAACACCATCATCGTCGGGGTCCCGTCGCGCGCGCGGACCGGGACCGGCAGCACCGGCGGCCGTCGGGTCGGCCGACCCGGCGCCGGCCCCCGGCGCGGGGCGCCGGGAGCGCGCAGCTGACCATGAGCGAGACCGTGTTCGCGCCCCCCGAGCCCAGCCCGTTCGGACTGCCCGCCCAGCCGGCGGGATCGGCCGTCCCCGTCATCGAGCTCCGCGGGGTGACGCGGATCTACAGCACCGGGCGGCTCGAGGTCGCCGCGCTGCGGGGCGTGGACCTCGACGTCTGGCCGGGCGACTTCCTGGCCATCGTCGGCCCGTCGGGCTCCGGCAAGTCCACGATGATGAACATCATCGGCTGCCTCGACCGGCCCACCGCAGGCTCCTACCGGCTCGGCGGCACGCCCGTCGAGCAGCTCTCCGACGACGACCTCGCCCGCGTGCGCGGCCGCGCGATCGGCTTCGTGTTCCAGTCGTTCAACCTGCTGCCCCGGACCTCGGCGCTCGAGAACGTGGCGACGCCCCTCCTCTACCAGGGCGTCTCCCGCAAGGAGCGCCACGCGCGAGCGCAGGCCGCGCTGGAGCGGCTCGGCCTCGGGGACCGACTCGAGCACGAGCCGTCGGAGCTGTCCGGCGGCCAGCAGCAGCGCGTCGCCATCGCCCGGGCGCTGGTGACCGAGCCCGCGCTGATCCTCGCCGACGAGCCGACCGGCAACCTCGACTCCACGTCCGGCGCCGATGTCATCAAGATCCTCCACGAGCTCAACGCCGCCGGGACCACCATCGTCCTCATCACCCACGACCTCGACGTCGCCGAGCACGCCCGGCGGCAGGTCCACGTCCGGGACGGGCTGCTGGTGCAGTGACCGCTCTCGACCCCGTCCGGCCGGCCCCCGTCCGAATCGCCCCGCCGCGCGCCGCGTCGCGCCCCTGCCGTCTCTAGAGGAGACCCACCCCGTGACCCAGCCCCCCGCCCCCCAGCAGAACCCATTCGCGCACCCGGAGCCCGGGCCCGTGCCGGGCCAGCCGACGCCCCCCGCGCCGCAGCCTGCGGTCCCCTCGTTCATCCCGCCGTCGGTGATCGCCGCCTCGGCCAGCCCCAGGCCCCGCCAGGGCGCGTCGGGCGGGACCATCGCGTTCGTCGCCGCGATCGTGATCGCGGCCGCGGGCCTCGGCTTCGCAGGCGGCCGACTGACCGCCCCGGCCAGCACGAATGCGCGCGGCAACTTCGCCAACGGCGGCTTCGCGGGCTTCGCCCGGGGCAGCTTCAACCCGGAGGCCGGCGGAGCGGGCCGCGGCTTCGGGGGTGTGTTCGGCGCCGGCGGCCTCTCGATCGACGGGCAGGTGACGGCCGTGTCCAACGGCTCCATCACGATCCAGACCGCCAGCGGCCAGAGCGTCACGCTCCAGGTCCCGAGCACCGTGACCTACCACACCCAGGCGGCGGGGTCGTCCTCGGACGTCACGGTCGGCGCGCACGTCCAGCTCAGCGCCACCCGCGGCGCCGCCGCGGCGGCGTCCGGCGGCCCGGCGCCCAGCGGCCAGCCCGGCGACGGCGGCCTGCAGCTGGACGTGACGGACATCACCGTCCTGGGCCAGTAGGGGATCCGCGCCCGGCGCCCCGGCGCCGGGCAGGAGCGATTGCAGCCATGACCCAGCCGCCCATCCCGCCGGTCCCGGCCCCGTCCAGGGGCTCGGGTCCGGCGGGGCTGCGCGCCGTGACCGGCGGCTCGTTCGCCGTCCAGCTGGTGCACGGTGCCGCCGTGACGGTAGGCGCCCGCCCGTCCACCGCCTACCATCAGCAGACGAGCGGCAGCCGGTCCGACGTGGCTGCCGGCAAGACCGTCGTCCTGCAGGCCTACGGACGCTTCCGGCCCGACGAGCCCCAGGGCGGCGGAACGCTGGGCGCGGCCACCCACGTGGCCGTCCTGCCCTGACGAGGGTACGGGACCGCATGCACCTGCTTCTGGTCGAGGACGACGAACGGCTCGCGCGGGCGCTCACCCGCCTGCTCGAGGAGGACCGCCACGTCGTGGAGCACGCGCCCGACGGCCGCACCGGCCTCGAGCTCGCCACCGGCGTGGGCGGGCTCGACTGCGTCATCCTCGACATCGGCCTGCCCGACATCTCGGGCCTGGACGTCGCGCGGCGGATCCGCGCGGCGGGCACGGACGTGTCCATCCTGATGCTCACCGCGCGCGACACCATCAACGACCGCGTGGTGGGCCTCGACGCGGGGGCCGACGACTACGTCGTCAAGCCGTTCGCCTACCAGGAGGTGGCGGCGCGGCTGCGTGCCCTCGCCCGGCGGGCCGAGCCCGGGCCCCGGCGGGCCGAGCCGCGGCTCGAGTGCGGCGCGATCGCGCTCGACGAGGCCGCCCGGCGCGTCACCGTGAACGGGCGCAGCGTGGACCTCTCGCCGCGCGAGTTCTCGCTCCTCGAGGCGCTCCTGCGCCATCCGGGCCAGGTGCTCACCCGTGACCAGCTGCTCGACCACGCCTGGCCGTTCAGCGTGGCCGTGACGCCCAATGCCGTGGACGCCTACGTCCACTACCTGCGCACGAAGCTGGCGGAGGCAGGCTCCCAGATCGAGACGGTCCGCGGTGTCGGCTACCGCATGGGCGACCGGAGCGATGGCTGACGGCATCGCGGTCGACCCGCGCGACGACGGCGCCGAGCAGGAGTCGCTGGCCGACGAGCATCGGCTGATCGCGCACACCCGCCGCCGCCTGGTCCTGTGGAGCGGCGTCTCCACGCTGGTGGTGCTCCTGGTGCTCGGCGGCGCGCTGTACGCGGTGGTCGCCAACACCCTGTACAACGCCTCGGTCACGAAGCTGGACTCGGTGGTCAACCCGGTCGTCGCCTCGCTGACCGGCCAGCCGAGCCCCGACGGCAGTGCCGGCACGGACGCGCCGGACTCGCAGTTCGGCCTGCAGACGGGACGCGGCAGCGTCTGGCTCTACGCCTTCGACGCCAGCGGCAACCAGGTCCAGCTCAACCGCCAGCCCGCGCCTGCGCTGGCCGGGATGCCCGTGGACGGCAGCCTGGCCGCAGCGAGCGCGGCGGCCGACGGGCGCGACATCCGGGAGGTCAACATCACCGTCGGCACGTCGGTCTTCCCGGCCCGCCTGATGACCCAGCGGTTCGTGTACCGCGTGGACGGCCAGACCTACTTCCTGCAGGCCCTCCAGGACCGGTCCGTCGAGGTCGAGACGCTGCAGTCGCTGGTCACCGTGCTGCTGGTGGGCGGCGGGCTGGTGGTCGTGGTCTCGGTGCTGTTCGGCTACGTCTACGCCCGGCGCGCGCTGGTGCCCATCCGGCAGTCGTTCGAAGCCCAGCGCGGAGCCCTTCGTCGCCAGCGCGAGTTCGCCGCCGACGCCAGCCACGAGCTGCGCACGCCGCTCACGGTGATCCGCTCCTCGCTGGAGCACCTCGCCCGCCACCCGGACGCGGCCGTGGGGCAGCAGCGCGAGGCGCTCGACGACATCGACGCCGAGGTGGCCCACCTGACGGCCCTGGTCGACGACCTCCTGCTGCTGGCCCGCTCCGACTCCGGCGCCGTGGCGCTCGACCGGATGCCGCTGGACCTCGGCGACATCGCGTTCGAGGCAGCCGGTGCGCTCGGGCGGATGGCCGCAGACCGGGGCGTGCACGTCGAGGTCGACCCGGAGCCCACGATGCTCGACGGCGACCCCGGGCGGCTGCGCCAGCTGGTGACGATCCTCGTGGACAACGCGATCCGCCACTCGCCCCGGAACGGCCAGGTCAGCGTGATCGTGCGCTCCGGGAACGGGGTGGCCTCGGTGGAGGTGGACGACCAGGGGCCCGGCCTCCGCGAGCAGGACATGCCGCACGTGTTCGACCGGTTCTGGCGGGCGCCGGGCGCGCCGTCGGGCGGGACGGGCCTCGGCCTGGCCATCGCCAAGTGGATCGTGGACCGCCACGGCGGGCGCATCGGCGTCGCCAACCGGCCGGGCGGCGGCGCGGCGTTCCGCGTCGAGCTGCCGGTGCCGGCTCCGGAGCCCCCCTCGCCCCCCGACCGCGGTCGCGCCGGCGGCGAGGCGCCGCCCGCATCATCGGCCCTGCTGGGGTAGCCCTCGTCGGGCGGGCGAGCGCCCCGCCCCCGGGCCTGCCGCCCTGCCGCGTGGTACAGTTCGGGCGTCCTGAGAGCCGGTCCCGTGAGGCCGGCGTACCGGTCCGGAGAGGCCGGGTAGGAGGCCGCATGCACCTTCGCTTGCCCGCCGCCGGCGCCCGCGCGCCGCGCACCGCCGGGATCTGAGTGATCGCCCCACCGTCATCCCACCGACCGCCGTTGCCGCGCGCCGACGCGATCGTCGATCCGCGTGTCGGCGACGCGGGACCGGCGCTGCTCGCCCTCGAGGACGGCACCGTGTTCCCCGGCATCGCGTTCGGGGCGCCCGTGGCCTCGGGCGGCGACCTGGTGGTCAACACCAGCCAGACCGGCTACCAGGAGATCGCCACCGACCCGTCCTACGCGGGGCAGGTGGTGGTGATGACGTATCCGCTGATCGGCAACTACGGGCGCCTGGAGGACGACGACCAGTCGTCCCGGCCCTGGCTCCGCGGCCTGGTGGTGGCCCACGCCACGGCCGCCGTGCTGGAGGACGCCCGCCAGCTCGCGACGCTCCTGCGCGGCTACGGCATCCCGGCCATCGCGGGCGTGGACACGCGCGCCCTCGCCCGGCACCTGCGCGCGAACGGCTGCCTCCGGGGCGTCATCACCGCGCCCGGCGTCACCGACCGCGACACGGCGATCGCCATGGCCCGGGCCGTGCCGCGCTGGGAGGACCAGGACTTCGTCGCCCAGGTCTCGCCGGCCGAGGTGGCCGAGCTCGGCGACGACCCGGACGCGCCGCTGATCGCCATCGTGGACTTCGGCCTCAAGGCCAACATCGTCCGGTCGCTCCGCCGCCGCGGGGCCCGCGTCCGGATCCTCCCCCACACGGCGACCGCGGACGATGTCCTCGCCGACGACGTGGACGGCGTCGTCCTCTCGCCCGGCCCGGGCGACCCGGCGCGCCTCGCCGGTCCGGTGGCGCTGGCGCAGCGGATCATCGAGGACGGCCGGCCGCTGCTGGGCATCTGCCTGGGCCACCAGATCGTCGCCCGGGCGGCCGGCGCCGAGACGGGCCGCCTCCGCTTCGGCCACCACGGGGCGAACCACCCGGTGCAGGACCTCGACACCGGCTACGTCCAGGTGACCGCGCAGAACCACGAGGTGCACGTGCTCGGGGGGACGCTGCCCGACGGGTCGGGGTTCCGCGTGAGCCAGCTCAACCTCAACGACCGGTCCGTCGAGGGCCTCCGCCACGCGGAGAAGCCGATCGAGACCGTCCAGTACCACCCCGAGGGCGCCCCGGGGCCGCTCGACGCGCTGGCCGTGTTCGACCGGTTCGTGGACGCGGCGCGGCGGGGCGGCTGACGCGATGGCCGCAGCGCCGCCCAGCCCGCCCGTCCGCGCGCACCGGCCCAGGCCCTCGTCGGTGCTGATCCTGGGGTCCGGCCCGGTGGTCATCGGCCAGGCGGCCGAGTTCGACTACGCGGGCACCCAGGCCTGCCGCGCCCTGCGCGCGGAGGGGGTCCGGACGATCCTCGTCAACTCCAACCCGGCCACGATCATGACCGACCCCGCGGTCGCCGACGCCGTGTACCTGGAGCCGCTCACCGTGCCGGCCATCGAGTCGGTCATCGCGCGCGAGCGGCCGGAGGGCCTGCTCGCCGGGCTGGGCGGCCAGACCGCGCTCAACCTGGCGATGGCCCTGTCCGAGGCGGGGGTGCTGGAGCGCCACGGCGTCCGGCTGCTGGGCACCCCGCTCGACGCCATCCGCATGGCGGAGGACCGGGAGGCGTTCCGCGACCTGCTCGACCGCCTGGGCCAGCCGTACGCGCCGTCCGCGATCGTGGAGGGGCCGGACGAGGCGGCCCGCCGAGCCTCGGCCGAGGAGGCGCTCCGCGTCATCGGCCTGCCGGCCATCGTGCGCCCGGCGTTCACCCTCGGCGGAACCGGGGGCGGCATCGTCGAGAGCGTGGACGGGTTCTGGGAGCGCGTCCGGTCGGGCCTCCGCGCCAGTCCGATCCACCAGGTGATGGTGGAGCGCTACCTGTCGGGCTGGCAGGAGATCGAGTACGAGGTGATGCGCGACGCCGAGGACACGTGCATCGCCGTG
The DNA here is from genome assembly GCA_021787395.1 of Chloroflexota bacterium. Taxonomy (GTDB): domain Bacteria; phylum Chloroflexota; class Limnocylindria; order Limnocylindrales; family CSP1-4; genus CAIXZV01. The sequence continues at coordinate 45,950 of JAJYLZ010000008.1, read as the reverse complement.
TGCTCCATGGAGAACGTGGACCCGCTGGGCGTCCACACCGGGGACTCGATCGTGGTGGCCCCCGTCCAGACGCTCACCGACTCGGTCCACCAGCGGCTCCGGAGCGCGGCCCTCGCGATCATCCGGGCGCTGGGCGTGGAGGGCGGCTGCAACGTGCAGTTCGCGCTGTCGCCGGACTCGGCCGACTACGCGGTGATCGAGGTCAACCCCAGGGTCAGCCGGAGCTCGGCGCTGGCCTCGAAGGCCACCGGCTACCCGATCGCCCGGGTGGCCGCGCAGATCGCCGCGGGCCGGACCCTGGCCGAGATCCCCAACGTGGTCACCGGCACCACCGTGGCCGCGTTCGAGCCGGCGCTGGACTACGTCGTGGTCAAGCTGCCGCGCTTCCCGTTCGACAAGTTCCCGACCGCCGACCGCCGCCTGGGCAGCCAGATGAAGGCGACCGGCGAGGTCATGGCGATCGACCGCACGTTCGGCGCGGCGCTGAACAAGGCGCTCCGGGGCCTGGAGCAGGCGGGCGCCGGCCCGCTCGGCGAGGACCCCTCGTGGCGGCCCACGCTCGACTACCTCGCCGCGGTCTACGGCGGGGTGGACCACGACGACGCGGGCGACGGCGTCCGCTGGGGCGTGGGCGGACTCGACAGCCTCACCATCCGCGACGCGCCGATCCGCTGGCTGGACGAGCGCGGCCAGGCCTGCGAGAGCACGCGGCTCGCCCAGCGCTCGGCCGCCCCGATCGTGCTGCGCCAGTTCCTGGTCCCGTCGGACTCGCGGCTGTGGCGGGTGCTGGGCCTGCTGCGCCGGGGCGTGCCGCAGGAGGTCGTCCGGCGGGTCACCGGCATCAACGCCTGGTTCCTCGCGGAGATGGGGCGGAGCATCGAGCTCGAGGCGGACGTGCGGGCGATGGGCGCGCGGCTCGCCGACCCGGACGACGCCGACGGCGCGGCCCTGCTGGCCACCGCCAAGCGGTTCGCGTTCTCGGACCGCGACCTCGGCGCCCTGGCCGGGGTGGGGGAGCCCGCCGTCCGCGCCGCCCGGGCGAGGCTCGGCCTGTCGCCGGGCTACGCCATGGTGGACACCTGCGCCGCCGAGTTCGCGGCCGAGACGCCGTACTTCTACTCCACCTACGCCGCCGCCGGCTCGGCGCCCGAGGCGCCGGCCGTGGACCGGCCCGGCGCGCTCGTCATCGGCAGCGGCCCGGTGCGGATCGGGCAGGGGATCGAGTTCGACTACTGCGCCGTCCAGGCCGCGGACGTGCTGCGCCGCCACGGGTGGAGCGCGGTGATGGTCAACTCCAACCCCGAGACGGTGTCCACGGACTTCGACGCGTCCACCCGCCTGTACTTCGAGCCGCTCGACCCGGAGAGCGTGCGCAGCATCGTCGAGTTCGAGAGCGGCGGGCCCGAGGGGCTCTCGGCGGGCCGGGCGCTGCCCGCGGTGGTGGCCTTCGGCGGCCAGACGCCGCTCAACCTCGCGGCCCCGCTGGTCCGCTCGGGCGTGCCGCTGCTCGGCTCGGACCTCGAGGCCATCGACCAGGCCGAGGAGCGGACCCGCTTCTCCGCGCTGCTCGACCGCCTCGGCATCCCGCAGCCCGAGGGCGGCATGGCCGAGAGCGTGGAGGAGGCGCTGACGCTGGCCGACCGCATCGGCTACCCGGTCATCGTCCGCCCGTCGTTCGTCATCGGCGGCCTCGCCATCGACTTCGCGTACTCGCCCGAGGACCTCGTCCGCCACCTCGCCGCCGCGGCGGTGGTGGACCCCGACCGGCCCGTGCGCATCGACCGCTTCCTCGAGGGCATCGAGGTGGACGTGGACGCGGTGTGCGACGGGACCGACGTCCTCATCCCCGGACTGCTCGAGCACGTCGAGCGGGCGGGCATCCACTCCGGCGACTCGATCGCCTGGTTCCCGCCCCAGAGCGTGGGCGCGGCCGACTGCGACCTGATCGTGGCGACGATGGAGCGCGTCTGCCTCGCGCTGGGCGCCCGCGGCCTCGTCAACGCGCAGTTCATCGTCCGCGACGACGGCGTCTACCTGATCGAGGTCAACCCGCGCGCCTCGCGCACCGTCCCGTTCCTGTCCAAGGTCACCGGCGTACCGATGGTGGAGCTCGCCGTGCGGATCTCGCTGGGCGAGACGCTCCGCTCCATGGGCCGCGGCGGCGGCCTGATGTCCCCGCCCGACTTCGTCGCCGTCAAGGCGCCCGCGTTCTCGACGGCCAAGCTCAGGGGCGTGGACCCCTCGGTGGGGCCGTTCATGCAGTCGACCGGCGAGGTCATCGGGATCTCGGACCGGGCGCCGGTCGCGATGGCGAAGGCGCTCACCGGCGCCGCGCTCATCCCGCCCCGCGCGGGCGAGGGCGAGCCGCCGCTCGCGCTGCTGTCCATCGCCGACCGCGACAAGTGGGGGCTCAAGGTCCTCGGCCGCGCGCTGGTCCGGGCCGGCTACCGCCTGGCCGCGACCGCCGGCACCCGGGCGCTGCTCGAGCGCGTCGGGATCACCGGGATCCTGCCGGTCGCCAAGCTCGGCGCCGAGCCCGCCGGCGACGAGGCGGGCATCCTGGAGCTGATCGCGTCGGGCCGGGTGCGCCTCGTGGTCAACACGCCCACGCCGCGCTCGGGGCCGGTGCGGGACGCCGCGGACATCCGCCACGCCACGATCGCCGAGGGCATCCTGTGCTTCACCTCGATCGAGACGGGCGCGGCGGCCGCCGAGGCCCTGGACCCGTCGCTCGTGGACTCGATCGCCGAGGTGCGCCCGCTGACCGACTGGGTCCCCGCGTCCAGACGGCCCGATCCGGTTCGGGGAGGCGCGCCGGCCGGCGCCTGAGGGCGCGCCCGGGGCATCCGCGGCCGACCGACGGGCGAACAGGGGGGTGACCGCGACCGAACGAGCCCAGCAGGAACCGATGACCACCACCCGACCCGGACCCAGCCAACTGTCCATCGAGCCCGTCGGCGACGGCTACGTCCCCGGCGTCTGCAACATCGGCCCCTGGGAGGTCCGGCGCCGCTGGGCCTTCGGCATCCTCGGCCTCGCCGCGGCCGCGCTGCTGGCCCTGGCGCTGATCGCGCTCCACGCGCCGGTGGCGGCGCGCGCGCTCGTCCTGCTGCCGGCGTGGGGCGGCGCGTTCTCGGTGCTGCAGGCGCGGCGCCGGTTCTGCGGCGCCTACGCGATCGGCCGGCGGTCCAACTTCGGCAGCACGTACGGGACCGTCCGGCGGGTCGAGGACGAGGCCGCCCACGCGGTGGACATGGCGGCCCTGAGGAGGATGCTCCGCGACTCGTTCGTGGTCGCCCTGGCGCTGACGGTCCTCGCGGCAGCCGTGCCCCTGTGACGCCGGCCCGGGCCGCGCTCCCCGCATCGGCCCGCGCGCCCTACAATCGCCGGACCCACCCCGTCACCCGAGGGTCCATTCCGGATGCCCGTACCCGTCGTCTCGTTCAGCGATGAGCGGCTGCCCAACGGCCTGCGCCTGATCGTCGCCGAGGACCACCTCGCGCCCGTCGTCGCCGTCAACGTCTGGTACAACGTCGGCTCCAAGCACGAGGTCCCGGGCAAGACCGGCTTCGCGCACCTGTTCGAGCACGTGATGTTCCAGGGCAGCGCGCACGTCGGGAAGTCGGAGCACATGGCGCTCGTCCAGGCGGCCGGCGGGACGCTCAACGGGACCACGTGGCTGGACCGGACCAACTACTTCGAGACGATGCCCTCGCACCAGCTCGAGCTCGCGCTGTGGCTGGAGGCGGACCGGATGGGCACCCTGCTCGAGGCGCTGTCGCAGGAGAACCTCGACAACCAGCGCGACGTGGTCAAGAACGAGAAGCGCTGGAGCTACGACAACCGCCCGTACGGCACCTGGGTCCACAAGCTGCTCGGGCACCTGTTCCCGGAGTGGCATCCCTACCACCACCCGACGATCGGGTCCATGGAGGACCTCGACGCCGCGTCGCTCGAGGACGTGCGCCACTTCTTCCAGACCTACTACGTGCCCAACAACGCCGTGATCTCCGTGGTCGGGGACTGTGACCGCGCCCAGGTGCGCGGCTGGGTGGACCGCTACTTCGGGGCCATCCCGGGCAACCCCGCCATCCCGGCGCTGCCCGACCTGTCGCTGCCGCCGGTCATCGGCGAGGAGAAGCGGGAGGTGGTGGTCGAGAAGGTGCCGCTGCCTCGGATCTGCTTCGCGTTCCGCGGCCCGGCGTTCGGCGACCCGCGCCTGGACGCCCTCGACGTCGCCACCCAGCTGCTCTCGGGCGGCAAGAGCAGCCGCCTCACCCGGCGCCTCGTGCGCGAGGAGCGGATCGCGCAGGACCTCATGATCGCCACCCTGCCGGCGGTCGGCGGCGCGTCGGCGGTGCTGGGCTACGCGACCGTCCGGCCGCGCGTCGACCCCGCGGTGGTCGAGGCCGCCTTCCTCGACGAGCTGGCCAAGCTGGCCGCGGAGCCGCCGAGCGACGACGAGATGGAGCGCGCCCGGGCGCTCATCGAGGCCGACGAGCTGGGCGCGCTCGCGCGCGTCGAGGAGCGCGCCGACCGCCTCTCGATGTACGCCACGCTGTTCGACGACCCGGACCTGGTCAACACGGTCCTCGCCCGCTACCTCTCGGTCACCGCCGAGCAGATCCGCGACGTGGCCGCCCAGGTGTTCCGCGAGGACAACCGGGTCGTCCTCACCTACCTGCCGGCCGGCGGCGCGACCGAGGCCCTCGAGGCGCCCGCCGAGGAGGTGGGCCCCGAGGGCGCCGGCGGCGAGGGGGCAGCCGATGACGAGCGGGAGGGCGAGGCATGAGCGCGACCGAGGGCATCATCGCGGAGCGGCCGGTCCCGGGCCGGCCCCGCCGCTACGAGTTCCCCGACACGCACCGCGCGGTGCTGGCCAACGGCCTGCGCGTGGTCGTGACCCCGATGCCCGGCCGCGAGCTCGTGGCCGCCTCGCTGGCGATCCGGACCGGCGCCGCGGACGAGCCCGGGGCCGTCGCAGGCGCGACCGTGCTCGGGGCCCGCGGCCTCACCGAGGGCACCGAGCTCCGCGACGCGATCGCGCTGACCGAGGCCTTCGAGCGCCTGGGCGCCTCGATGCACGCCGAGGCTGGCTGGGACGCGATCTCGGCCGGGCTGGACGTGCCGGCGTCGCGCCTCGAGCCCGCGCTGGAGCTGCTGGCGGAGGTGGTGCGCCGGCCGTCGTTCCCCGCCTCCGAGGTGGACCGGCTGCGCGATGAGCGCCTGAACGACCTGATCCAGGCCAAGGCCGACCCCCGCCGGCGCGCCGACGAGGCGTTCGTGTCCTCGGTCTACGCCGAGTCCTCGCCCTACCGCCGCCCGGCGGGGGGCACCGCCGAGACGGTGGCCGGGCTGACGTCGGCAGAGCTCCGGGCGGTCCACCAGAGCGTGTACGGACCGGAGGGCGCCGCCCTGGTGGTCGTGGGCGACGTGGACCCGGAGGCCGTGACGGCGATGGCCGGCCGGCTGTTCGGGGACTGGGCCGGCGGCCGGCCCGACGCCCCGGTGCCCGACGCCGCCAGCGCGGTCGAGGAGCGGTTCATCCGGGTGGTCCACCGGCCGGGCTCGGTCCAGTCCGAGATCCGGATCGGGCACCCGGGCATCCCGCGCCGCCACCCGGACTACCACGCGGTCTCGGTCATGAGCATGATCCTGGGCGGGCTGTTCAACTCCCGGCTCATGACCAACCTGCGAGAGGACAAGGGCTACACCTACGGCGCGTACGCGGGCTTCGACCTGCGGCGCGGCGCCGGACCGTTCTCGGCCCGGGCCGCGGTCAACACCGAGGTCACCGTGCCCTCGATCCGCGAGTTCCTCGGCGAGCTGGAGCGGATCCGCGAGGCGCCGGTCTCTGCCGCCGAGCTGGCCGCGGCGCAGAACTACCTGGTGGGCGTGTTCCCGCTGCGGTTCGAGACGCCGGGGCCGGTGGCCGGGTCGCTGGCCGGGCTGTTCGTCCACGACCTCCCCGACGACGAGCTCGTCCGCTACCGCGCCGCCATCGAGGCGGTCCGGGCCGACGATGTCCTGCGGGTCGCCCGCGAGCACATCCACCCGGAGCGGTGCGCGATCGTGCTGGTGGGCGACCACGACAGGATCGCCGGCGAGCTGGAGTCGGCGGGCATCGCCCCGGTGGAGGTCGTCGTGGACGAGCCGGAGGCGTCAGGCCACGACCGCTGACGGCGAGACGGCCACCACCGCGGGTCCGGCGGGTCCTGCCGCCGAGCCCGTCGCGGCGCGAGGCGCGCAGAGCGGCCTCGCGGCGAGGTTGCCCGCGCTGGCGTCCACCGCCTTCCGGCTGTACCTGGCGGGAGCGTTCATCGGCTCGATCGGCTCCTGGATGCAGTCGACCGCCCAGGGCTGGCTCGTCCTCCAGCTCACCAACTCGCCCGAGGCGCTGGGCGTCGTGTCGGCCATCGGCCAGCTGCCGATCCTGCTGCTGTCGGTCCCGGCCGGCGTGATCGCCGACCAGGTGGACCGCCGGCTGGTGCTGGTGGCGACGCAGGGCTTCGCCGCGATCGTGGCCCTGGTGCTGGCGCTCCTGACCACGACGGGGGCGGTCGCGTTCTGGCACGTCGCCTTGCTGGCCGCGCTCGCCGGGGTGGCCGTCGCGGTCCAGACGCCGGCCTACCAGGCGATCGTGTCCACCCTCGTGGACGGGGGGACGGTCGGCTCGGCCGTGGCGCTCAACTCCGCCCAGTTCAACCTGTCCCGGATCATCGGCCCCGCGGCGGCTGGCGCCGTGATCGCCGCGGGCGGGCTCTACCTCGCGTTCTGGGGCAACGGGCTCGCGCTGGTGGCGGTCGCGGTCGTGTTCCTCTCGCTGCCCAAGGGCTCGCCGTCCGCCATGGCGCGGGCGCAGGCCTCGATGTGGTCCAACCTCCTCGACGGCGTGCGGTACGTCCGGGGGAGCCGGGTGGTCGCCGCGCTGGTGCTGCTGGCCGGCCTGCCGGCGCTGCTGCTGCTCAACTACCTCATGCTGCTGCCCGTCTTCGCCCGAGACGTCCTGGGCATCGGCGCAGCCGGGCTCGGCCTGCTCAGCGCGTCGATCGGCGTCGGCGCGCTGGCCGGCGCGCTCGCGATGGCGGTGCTCCGCCCGTCGGGCGGCAGCGGGCGCGCCCTGCTCGGCTCGCTCGCGATCGCGGGCGTCGCCGAGGCGGTCTTCGGCTGGTCGCGCGTGGTGCCGCTCTCGATGGCCGCCCTGGCGGTCCTCGGGGCGTGCCAGGTGGGCTACTACGCCACCACCAACACGCTGGTCCAGGTGCTGGTGCCGCCGCGCCTCCGGGGCCGCGTGATGAGCCTCTACATCCTGACGTCCACCGGGCTGATCCCCCTGGGCAACCTCGCGGCGGGCGCCGTCGCGGAGCGTACGTCGCCCGCGCTCGCGGTGGGCGGCGGCGCGGTGCTGACGACGCTGGGCGCGCTGGCCGTGGCCGCCCTGGTCCCCGAGCTCCGGCGCCTCGGGACGGGCGGCGGGGCGGCGGTCCTCGGCGCGCGCTGACGCCGGCGGCGCCGCTGAAACCTTTCCGCGGGGCGGCGGCTCACACAGGGTGAAGCGGCCCCGCCATGGAGGCTGCATCCACCCCGGGAGCGCCCAGCCCATGCGAGACCGCCCGACCCGCCGCCAGCCCGCCCGAGCGGCCGCGACGCAGCCCGCATCGGAGCGCCCCGTCGGCTCAACCCCCGAGCTGTCCGGGGACGGCCGCCGCCGTGGCGGCGCGCCCGGCGACCGGGGCGATCATGGAGGTGGCGACCGGTAGGCCCTCCTGACCCGGAGCCGATGACTTCCGTTCTGCGATGGGTATCCCCCTCGTCCGCGACAATGGCGGCGGACGGGGCACGAGCCCACGCCGGCCCCGCCCGGGCCGGCGCATCGCGCAGCACGGAGGACACGCCCACGGACGGACGCCCGGACGTCGCCCTCGAACCCGAAGCCGCGAATGATGACCGCACGATCGTCGCAGCCGTGCTGGCTGGTGACCGGGACGCCTACCGCCAACTGGTCGAGCGTGAGAGCGCCTGGGTGGTCGCGGCCTGCGCGCGCATCCTCGGCGACCGCTCCGAGGCCGAGGACGTCGCCCAGGAGGCGTTCGTGATCGCCTACCGGTCGCTCGGCTCGTGGCGCGCCGACGGCCCGTTCGGCGCCTGGCTGGCGCGCATCGCGGTCCGCCTCGCGATCCGCAACGCCGGCCGGCGGAAGCAGGTGACCTGGCTCGACCCGATCGCGGCGGAGGCGGACGAGCCCGGCCGGGACCGCTTCCGGACGGCTGGCGGCGCCGACGCGGTCGATCCCGCGCACAGCGTGCTGCGGGCCGAGCAGGACGCCCGCATCCGGGCCGCCGTGGCCGCCCTCGAGGAGCCGTACCGCGAGGTCGTCGCGCTGCGGTTCTTCGCGGAGCGGTCGCTGCTCGAGATCGCGGCCGCGACCGACCGCCCGCTGGGCACGGTGAAGACGCACCTGCACCGGGGCCTGGCCCGCCTGCGCAAGGCCCTCGAGGAGCAGGACCGATGAGCGCGCGCTATCCGGGCCACAACCCGAACCCCTTCTCCGCGTCCGAGCTGGGCGGGCTGGAGCTGCCGCCCGACGACGTGGCGGCAGACGGTCGGCTCGCCCGCGACCTCGAGGGCGTGGCGGACCGCGGAACGGTCCGGCCGAGTGCCGGCTTCGCCGACCGGGTCATGGCGGCCGTCGCGTCCGAGCCCGCGCCCGCGCCCGTGGCCGCCGCCGGATCCGCCGTTCGGCGCCTGGCGCCGGTGGCGTTGGCAGCCTCGCTGCGGGACGCCGTGCGGGTCGCGTTCGGCCACGGGTTCCCGGCCGCCGCGCGCGCCCAGGCGCTCGCCCTGGTGCTGACCGCGACGCTGGTCACGGGCGCCGCGGCCGCGGGCGCCGCCGGGGCGCTCGGCCTGTTCGGCAATCGAGCGCCCGGTCCCGTGCCGGGGGTCACCGCGTCCCCGGCCGCGCCCGCGACCGCCTCGGAGCCTCCCGGGCTGTCGGCCTCCCCGGAGCCGGCCGAGAGCTCGGCGCCGCAGGGCAGCGAGGCGCCCGGCGTCTCGGAGAGCCCCGAGCCGAGCGACTCCGGTGAGCCGACCGGCACGCCGAGGGCGCAGGACGGATCGGGCGGCTCGAAGGCCACGCCGCGCCCGACCGGCACGCCGCGGCCCACCGCCAGCCCGTCGCCGACCCCCGAGGGCAGCGGCGAGGGCGAGGGCTCCCCGTCGCCCTCGCCCAGCTGGTCGCCCTGGCCCAGCTGGTCGCCCTGGCCCAGCTGGTCGCCCTGGCCGTCGCATTCGCCCGACCACTGACGCGCCAGCCGCCCGAGACCGGCTCGCACCGGTGTAGGCTGGCCGCGTGATCGTGATCGTCGGCAGTCCGGCCTGGCGCTCGGCCGTCCCGCCCGGACCCGCGGGCCGCGCCTGCGGGATCGCCCTCGCCGCCGCCGCTCGGGGCGCGCGCGTGGAGCTGGTCGGCCGCGTCGGCGAGGACGCCGCCGGCGAGGCGCTCCTCATCGCCCTCGCGCGGGCGGGCGTCGGGCACGCGACCGTCCTGCGCGACCCCACGCGGCCGACCCTGGTCGTGGACCCGCCTCCCGCGGCGCCCGACGATGACGGCTCGTCTCCCGTCGGCGAGCCTGTGCCCTCCCGCCGGGCGGCTGCCAGGACCGCCTCTTCGGCCGGCGCCCGCCTCGAGGGCGCGGATGTGGACCTCGCCGTCCGGTACCTCGAGCCCAGCGGCGTCCTGGTGGTCACCGAGGACGCCCCCGCTGAGGCGCTCGCCGCCGCGGTGTCGGCGGCCGGCTACGCCCAGATGCAGCTGGTGGTGCTGCTCCCGCCGGTGCGTGAGGCGCCGGGCGCGGTGCCCGCCGGCCTGCCCGAGGACGCCACGGTGCTCTCCGTGCCGAGCCCCGACGAGGGCGACGCGGGCGCCTTCGAGGCGATCGTCGCGGCGTACGCGGCGACGCTGGACGCCGGGGCCCCGCCCGCCGAGGCGTTCGCGGCCGCGCAGGGCGCCACCGGCTGGGAGACCTCCCCGGCCGACTGACCCGGCGCAGTCCGGCGGGCTGACCTCAGGGGAGGAGCAGTCCGCTTGCGCCCGCAGCCGGCACCAGCAGCTCCGGGCCGTCGTTGCGGACGCTGTTCACCAGCGGTCGCACCGCGTACCCGTCGAGGGCCAGGTCCTCGCGCGGCTCGAGGAGCGCCAGCAGCTCGCCCGCATCTCGCGGCGCCGGGTCCAGCCAGAGCCCCCAGTCGCCCGGCTCGATCACGACGGGCATCCGATCGTGGATGCGGGCCATGAACGCGTTGGGGCGGCTGGTGATGACCGTGAACGTGCGCTGCCACTCGCCGGTCTCGGGGTCCTGGCGGCCAGTCCACAGGCCCGCCAGCGCGAGCGGGCGGCCGTCGGGGTCGAAGATGGTGAGCGGGGTACGCTCCGCACCGGCCCGGTGCCACTCGTAGAAGCCGTCCACGGGCACGAGGCACCGGCGCCGCTTGAACGCGTCGCGGAACATCGGGCTCGTGGCCACGGACTCGGCGCGGGCGTTGAACGTGCGCGACGCGATCCTCGGGTCGTCGCTCCAGGCCGGGACCAGGCCCCAGCGGTAGCGCACGATCGCGCGGCGGTCCTCGCGCTGCACGACGACGGACGCCTCGTTGGTGGGCGCGATGTTGAACCGCGGCCCCGGGCCGTCGGTCAGGTCCTCGGCCTCGAAGATCGCCGCGAGCTCCGAGGTCGGCCGCTGCTGCTGGAACCGTCCGCACATTGGCCACCAGTCTAGTCGGCCCAGGGCCCGCGACTCCTGCCCTCGCCCCGCTCGCGGGACGCCGGCAGGAGGGCTGGCGAGCTGCGGTGGTACCTCCGGCCGATGGCGCCGCGGGCGGCCGGCCCGTGTACCCTCGCCTCGTGACAGGTCAGCCCTCCTTCGACTTCCACGGCACGCTCGCCAGCAGCGGGCCGCTGGGCCGCGAACAGGCGCTCGGCGCGCTGGACCACGCCGCCGAGCTGATGGGCGCGTCCCAGTTCCTGGACGCGGCGCGGCTCTACCAGCGGGTCATCGGCTTCGACGACCCGGCCGTGACGTCGGCAGCCCTGCTCGGCTTCGGCCAGGCGATGCACCGGCTGGGGCAGGAGGACCAGGCCGTGGGAGCCTGGCAGGAGGTCACGCAGCTGCCGCTGACGCCGGCGAGCTACCCCGCCTGGCGCGAGCTGGCGGGCGCCCGGGTGCGGCGGGCGGACCTGGCCGGCGCGCTCGACGCCTACCGGCAGGCCGACCGGCTCGCGCCGCCGCAGGACAAGGCCGAGATCGCGTCCCGCCTCGGCTGGCTGAGCCGGGAGCTGGGCGACTCGAAGGCGGCGGGCCGGTACTTCTCCCGGGCGCGGGGCGGCTCGGCGGCCGTCATGACGCTCGCGATCATCGGGGTGACCACGATCGTCTCGCTGGTCGCGGACATCGGCGGCGCCGACGGCGGCAAGCTGCTGGCGGCCCTGGAGCTGGACAAGGCGGCAGTCGCGGCCGGCCAGCTGTACCGGCTCCTGACCGTGGCGCTCGTCCACCTGCCGCTCGACGTGAACCCGCTGCACCTCGCGTTCAACATGTACGCGATCTGGATCTTCGGGCCGCTCGTGGAGCGGCTGTACGGGCGCTGGCGCATGCTCGCGGTCTACGTCGTGTGCGCGCTCGGCGGCTCGCTCCTCTCGTTCGCCCCCGGGCCCCAGATCGTGCAGAACGTCGTCGTCAACCAGCTCGCGGTCGGCGCCTCGGGCGCGATCTTCGGGCTGTTCGGGCTGCTGGTCGGCGCCCTCGCGGTGCAGCGGCCGAACCTCGGCCCGAACACGCGCGGCCTGTTCGTCAACCTGGTGGGCCTGATCGCGCTCAACCTGTACCTGGGCGCCACCTCCCCCGACATCGACAACCTCGCCCACGTCGGCGGCCTGCTCACGGGGCTCTGGTTCGGCCTGTTGTTCATGCCGACCGGCGTGCCGGTGCGGAACTCGCTGTGGCTCAGGCCGGGGCCGGAGCCCGGCACGGCGGTGCCGCTGCTCGGGCGCGGCGGCATGCTCGCCGTCCAGGCGATCGGCCTTCTCGGGCTCGCGGTGGCCTTCGGGGCGCTGTGGGCGCTCGGGTACCAGCACTGGAGCCCGCTGGCCGGACTCGGCTGAACCCGGCCTCAGGACCGCGACGGCTCGGCCTGCGCCCGGATCTCGGCGCGGATCCCGTCCAGGACCGACGGCGGCGGCAGGCGCGGCGACGCGGCCAGCGCCAGCTCGGCCAGCACCCCGTCGAGCTCGGCCTCGAGCGCACGGCAGGCGGGGCACGCAGCGCGCCGTCGGGCCCAGCGGGTCAGCTCCCGCGGGGTCAGGTCAGCCAGCGCCGCGCCGGCAGCCAGGTCTCCGCCGTGCCGGTGGCCGCGGGTCATGCGCTCGCCCCCGGCTCGAGGACCGCGCCGCCCGGAGCGTCGGACAGGGAATCGCCCAGGACGTCCCGGAGTCGCAGGAGCGCGCTGCGGATGCGCGTCTTGGCCGTGCCCAGCGGGATGCCGAGGCGCTCCGCCACCTCGACGTGCGTGAGGCCCCCGAAGAACGCCAGCTCGAGCGCCTCGCGCTGGAGGGGCGTGAGCTCCTCGATCGCCGCCCGGACGCGCTCGCGCCGGATTCGCAGCCAGGCCTCCTGGTCGACGTCGTCGTCGGCCTGCTCGAACTCGAGGTCGACGTCGGCCGTCCGCTTGCGGACGTTCTGCTCGCGCCTGACCAGGTCGATCGCCTTGTGGCGCGCCAGGGAGAACAGCCACGGCCCCACCGCGCCCCGCTCGGGGTCGAAGCGCACGGCGTCGCGCCACACGGCGACGAACGTCTCCTGGACCACGTCCTGCGCGAACCTCTCGGCGCCGGTGACCTGGTACGCGAGCGAGTAGAGGGGCCCGGCGTAGCGGGCGTACAGCTCCTCGACCGCGGCCTCGTCGCGGGCGACGATCCGCGTCAGCAGGGCGGCGTCCTCGGCACGGCGCTGCGCTTGCGCGTCGTCGTTTCCCGGCACCTGTCCTCCGTGCGGGCAGCTCGCGTGGCCCGGCGCACCCTCTCGCGCGGGGCCCGCCCGTCGTTCCGATCATACCCAAGCCCGTCGGGACGATACGATCTCCCGCATGTTCGCCATGCTGCAGGGGCCCTGGCCCCGCGTGACCTCCGACGGGATCGACCTGGCCGCGCTCGAGGCCGACGTGGCCGCCGGGCGTGCCGACGCCGCGGCGCTCGAGGCCGCCACCAGCCGGCTCGTGGCCGAGGTCCTGGCCGCCCAGGCCGAGGCCGGCTTCGGGCTGCTCACCGACGGCCAGGTGCGCTGGCCTGACATGACCGAGGCGGTCCGGCTGGCCATCTTCGAGGGCCGCCTCGACGCCGAGCGGCCGCTGGTCGCGGCCTGGACCGCCGCATCGGCCGCGGCGCCCGGGGCGGCCGCCGTCGCGCAGGCCGTGCCCGGGCCGTACACCCTGGGCCGCCTGGCGATCGACGACGCCGTGCGCCGGGCTCGGGAGGCGGACGAGGAGCCGCCGCCCCCGGTCGGCCTGACCGCCGCCCGCTTCGACGTGACGCTGAGCATCGCCGAGGCGCTTGGCCGCGAGGTCGCCGCGCTGGCCGAGGCGGACTGCCCGATGATCGTGGTCGAGGAGCCCGATGCGGTGGCGATCGGCGACAACGCCTCGGAGCGGGCGCTGTTCACGAACGCGAGCCGGCGACTGCTCGCCCGCGTCGGCGACATGCACGCGATGCTCGCCATCACCGGCGGGTCCGCCCACGCCGCCGGCGGCGCCACCTTCTTCGACGCACCCTGGCAGTCGCTGCTGGTGGACCTGATCGCCGGCCCCGACAACTGGTACCTCGTCCGCCAGGCGCCGGGCGACCGCGGGATCGTGTGCGCGGTCCTGACCGCCCGCGAGGACGGCGTCGAGGTGGACCAGGCGCCCGAACTGGTGTGGGCCGCGCAGTACGCCGCCTCCTCGAACGACCGCGGGCTGGCCCGCGTGGGCCTCGCCAACGCCACCCGCCTCGCCGACCGGACCCCGGAGGCCGCGCAGGCGGCCGTCCGCCGCCTGGCGAAGGGCGCGTCGTACGCCGCCATGAACCTCGACGACGCCGTCGAGGCGGGCCTCGACCCTCGGACGGTGCGGGACGCCCGCCCGCTGCCGGCGGACAACCGGGCCGCCCGGCGGCGCCAGGCCCGCGAGGCCCAGCAGCGAGACCGGTGACCGGTCTGGGGTAGTCTGGCCGCGCCCCCGCCGAGAGCCCGACCCCCGGGCCCGGGGCCCCAGCCTCCCCGGCCCGTCCCGCGCGCAAGGAGACCCGATGAGCACCAGCTTCTGGCACGGCTTCGCCGACATGCACGTGGTCAAGGACGCCGAGCTGGTGATCCGCGAGGGCGACGGCGCCTGGGTCACCGACGTCAACGGCAACCAGTACCTCGACGCCACCGCCGCGCTCTGGTACACGGTCGCCGGCTACGGCCGGGCCGAGATCGCCGACGCGGCCGCGGCCCAGATGCGGCGGATCTCGGCCTACTCGTCGTTCGGCGCCTACACCACCGAGCCCACGGTGCAGCTGGCGGCGCGGATCGCGGCGATGGCGCCGATGCCCGACGCGGCGGTGTTCCTCACCAGCGGCGGGTCGGAGTCGGTCGAGACGGCGGGCAAGCTGGCGCGCCGCTACTGGGACGTCGTGGGCCGGCCCGAGAAGCGGATCATCGTCCACCGCGAGCACGGCTACCACGGCATGGCGGCGCTGGGCACGTCGCTGGCCGGCATCCCGCTCAACAAGGCGGGCTACGGGACCCTGGTGGCGGACACCATCCAGGTCGGCGTCCACGACCTCGACGCGGTGGAGTCGCTGTTCGCCGCGCGGTCGGCGGAGATCGCGGCGTTCATCGCGGAGCCGGTGGTGGGCGCCGGCGGCGTGATCCCGCCCCAGCCCGAGTACCTCGCCGGGCTGCAGCAGCTGTGCCGCCAGTTCGACGTGCTGCTGATCGCCGACGAGGTCATCACGGGGTTCGGCCGCACCGGCTGGTGGTGGGGGAGCCAGCGCTACGGGATCGAGCCCGACATGATCACGTTCGCCAAGGCGGTCACCTCGGGCTACGTGCCGCTGGGCGGCGTGGTCGTGGGCCGCCGGGTCCGGGCGCCGTTCTGGGACGAGCCGATCCCGGGCGCGGTGTTCCGCCACGGCTACACCTACTCCGGCCACGCGACCGCCTGCGCCGCCGCCATGGCGAACCTCGACATCATGGAGCGCGAGGACCTGGTGGGTCGGGTGCGGGCGCTCGAGCCCGTGGTGGAGCGCGAGATCGGCCGGCTGGCCTCGTCGCCGCTGGTGGGCGAGGTGCGGACCGTCGGCCTGACCGCCGCCGTGGAGCTGTCGGCCGAGGCCCGGGCGGCCAACCCGGGCGCCGTGGACGCGGTGGCGGCGGCGGCCAGGCGGCACGGCGTGCTCACCCGGAACATCCGGAGCGTGGGCATCCAGTTCTCGCCCGCGTTCGTGATCAGCGAGCAGGACATCGCGCGGATCGCCGAGGGCTTCGACGCGGCGCTGCGGGACGTGGCCGCGGCGGGCTGACGGCCCGGCGGCTCGCCGTGACCCCAGACACGAGGCAGGGGCCCGCCGGACGGCCGGCCGGGCCCCTGTTGCCCCGTTGGGCGCAAGCTGGCCGCGGGATCACTCCGGCGGCAGCGCGTCCCAGGCGGTTTGGATGCCCGCCAGGAACGCGTCGAGGTCCTGGTCCGGGTTGGCGAGGAAGTCGGTGAGGAACGTCTGCATCCCGCCCGGCCCCGCGAAGTCGGGCCGCATGTCGCGGTCCATGAACTGGGCGATGTGGCCGGCCGACGCGATGACCGACGCCATGCGCTGCTGGAACGGCGTGTAGGAGCTGGTGTCCGCGGTCTTGGCGGCGGCGATGTAGCCGCTGTCGTAGGCCAGGAACTGGAGCTGCGCGGCGGGGCTGCCGGCGCAGGCGAGCAGGCGCTGGGCCGCCGAGAGGTTGGTCGTGTTCGTGGTCATGGCCAGGCCGTCAACCGGGGCGTCGATGGCCGCCTCGGCGTCGTACGCGTTGCCGAACACCGGGAACGCGAACATGTCGATGTCGGGCATGACCGAGGGGTCGATCGCCCAGCTGGCGAAGGTGCCCAGGAAGTACATGCCCGCGGTGCCGTCGGCGAGCTCGGCAGCGCCGTCCCGCCAGGAGCGGGACAGGGGGTCGGGCGAGGCGAGCGGCAGCAGGTCGCGCAGCTGCTCGAACACGGCCTTGACGCGGGCGTCGGTCCAGGACTGCGCGCCGTTCATCAGGCCCATGTGGAAGTCGAAGCCGTTGAGGCGCATGTCCAGGATGTCGAACAGGCCCATGGCCTCCCAGCCGTCGGCGTCGCCGAAGGCGAGCGGCACCAGCCCGTCGGACTGCATCCGGCCGGCCAGCGCGAGGAACTCGTCGAACGTCGTCGGCACGGTGTAGCCGTGTGCGGCGAACACGCTCGTGTTGTACAGGACCACCCAGGGGTAGGTGAACTGGGGCACGAAGTAGAGCTGCCCGTCGGGCCCGGTTGACAGCTCCTGCATCGCGGGCGAGTAGTTGTGCTCGATCTGCCTCCAGACGGTCGGGATGGGGGTCAGCAGGCCGTGGCCGGCGAAGTACTGCATCCGGTGGCCGCCGAACCACGTCGCGACGGTCTCCGGCGTGCCCTCCGAGCCCTCGGGCCACGTGCCCTCCAGGTACGCCTGGAAGTTGTCCTGGAACGGGGTCCACTCGTAGGTGTGGATGTCCGGCGTCGTGCTCTTGGCCCCGGCGCAGTAGGCCATCTCCGCGGCGAACCCCGTGAAGTCTGGGTCGCTGTCGTAGTGCGAGCCCACCGAGACCACCTGCGGCATCAGCCTGCCCGGGCTGGCCGCAGCGGGCCCGGCAGCCGTGGCCGCCAGGGCCAGGACAGTCGCGGCGGCGAAGAGCATCCGGAGCGCCCGCCGACGCGCCGGACTGGGCAGCACGCCCATCTCCCTCTCCCTCCGGGACGCCTCGGCGCCGGCCCCTCTTCCGGTCGCCCGGGCGCGGGGCCCCGCGGCCCAATCCCCCGGCGCCGGGGGCAGCATGACCCCCGCTCCGGCGCAGATGAAGAGCCGACCCGCCCGAACGCCTCCGCAGAACCCGCACCAGCCCCTGCCCGGGGCAGGCGGTCCGTGGCGACGCCGGGCGACGCCGGGGAGCGCGCTCGTCCCCGCCGCCGGGGAGCGGCGCTGCGGCGTCGCCGCCTGGGAGGGCGCTGGACTGCCAGTCCCAACATCTGTCCGTCGTCGGCCGCCGGCTGGCGCGGGGGTCCAGCGGCGGACATGCCGGACGGCCCGCGCACGCGCTGGGCTGGAGCGGGAGTCCAGCCCCGGGCGCCCTCGTGCCTCGCGTCTGGACCGCCGGTCCAGCCACCCCTCCGGGACCTCTCCCCGGGTCCAGCCACCCGCTGACACCCCCGCTTGCAGCATTCCCGCCACCCTGCCACCATCCGGGGTGCCGCGCCTGCGCCCGGTGTTCCCCCACCATCCGGGGGCCACTGCCTCCTGGCCGCGTCGGACCCATGCACCACCCGTCGACGCCCGGGCCCCGCCCGCGGCTTCCCGGCGGACGATCAGCGTCACCCCTGTCGGCCGCGGCGGGACCCGCGGCCATGCCGGACACGGCAGAAGGAGGTCGTCCTGGTGGCCGAGCTGCACGTCGCGCTCGAAGTGAACGGCGAACACCGGGAGGTGGACGTCGAACCCCGCACCCTCCTGGTCACGATGCTGCGGGAGGACCTGGAGCTCACCGGCACCCACGTCGGGTGCGACACCAGCCAGTGCGGCGCCTGCACCGTCCACGTGGACGGTCGGGCCGTGAAGAGCTGCACGGTGCTCGCGGCGCAGGCCGACGGGACGTCGGTGACCACGATCGAGGGCCTCGGCCAGGTGGGCTCCCTCCACCCGATCCAGCAGGCGTTCTGGGACAAGCACGGCCTGCAGTGCGGGTTCTGCACGCCGGGCATGATCATGGCGGCCGCCGACCTGGTGGCCCGCAACCCCGACCCGAGCGAGGCGGAGATCCGGCACGCGATCGCCGGCAACATCTGCCGCTGCACCGGCTACCACAACATCGTGGCCGCCGTCCGCGAGGCCGCCGCCGTGATGCGCGGCGCCGCCGCGTCGGCGTAGGAGGGCGGGAGATGGCCACCGACGTCCTCGGCGCCCCGGTCAAGCGGGTGGAGGACCCGCGCTTCATCAGCGGCAAGGGCCGCTACCTCGACGACATCAAGCTGCCCGGCATGGCCCACCTCGCCATCCTGCGCAGCCCCTACGCGCACGCCAACATCCGGTCCATCGACACCTCGGCCGCCAAGGCGGCGCCCGGCGTGGTGGCGGTGATCACCGGCGCCGACATCCCGTACAACCCGCTGCCCATGGCCTGGCCCGCCGGCGGCGCGTCGGGCATCCAGAACAACGTCAACACGCCCCGCGCGCTCGCCACCGACTCGGTCAAGTGGACCGGCGAGGGCGTGGCCGCCGTGGTCGCCGAGACGGCCGCCCAGGCGGTGGACGCGCTGGAGCTGATCCAGGTCGAGTGGGAGCCGCTGCCGGCCGTCACCGACGCCGAGAAGGCGCTGGCCGACGGCGCCCCGCAGCTCCACGAGAACGCCCCCAACAACCGCGTGTTCGACTGGCAGGTGGGCGACAGGGCCGCCACCGACGCGGCGTTCGCCGGCGCGGAGGTGGTGGTCAGCCAGCGCCTCGTGAACCACCGGCTGATCCCCAACCCGATGGAGGTCCGGGGTGACATCGGCTGGTACAACCCGGGCACCGACGAGTACACGATCTGGATGTCCAGCCAGACGCCGCACATCCAGCGCCTGCTGCTGGCCGCCTTCGTGATGGGCGTGCCCGAGCAGAAGATCCGGTGCATCAGCCCTGACGTGGGCGGCGCCTTCGGCTCCAAGATCTACTGCTACGCCGACATGGCGCTGTCGCTGTTCGCGAGCAGGCTCGTCGGCGGCCGCCCGGTGAAGTGGGTCGAGACCAGGCGCGAGAGCTTCGGCTCCACCATCCACGGCCGGGACCACATCACCTACGTCGACGTGGCGGCCACCAGGCAGGGCGAGGTCAAGGGCCTGCGGGTCCGCACGCTCGCCAACCTCGGCGGGCGCCTGTCCACGATCGGCCCCGGCATCCCCACCACGCTCTACGGGCGCATCCTGTCAGGCCCGTACAAGATCCCCGCGGTCCACTGCGAGGTGACCGGCGTCTACACCAACACGACGTTCGTGGACGCCTACCGCGGCGCGGGCCGCCCGGAGGCGACCTACGTGGTCGAGCGGGCGATGGACCTCGTCGCCGACGAGCTGGGCATCGACCCCGCCGAGGTCAGGCGGCGCAACTTCCTGCCGCCCGACGCCTTCCCCTACGACAACCCGTCCGGCCTCCTGACCGCGGTCAACGGCAGCAAGCTGTACATCGACTCGGGCAACTACGAGCCCGCGATGGACAAGGCGCTCGCGATGGCCGGCTACGCCGACATGGCGGCCAGGAAGGCCGAGGCGAGGGCGCGCGGCAAGCTGCTGGGGGTCGGCCTGTCCACCTACATCGAGGTCTGCGGCGTCGCGCCGTCCAAGTGGATCGGCGCCGTGGGCGAGGGCTGGGGCGCCGCGATGTGGGAGTCGTCCAACATCAAGGTCCACCTGACCGGCAAGGTCGTGGTCACGATGGGCACCCAGCCCCAGGGGCAGGGCCACGAGACCACCTTCGCGCAGATCGTCAGCCACGAGCTGGGCGTCCCGATGGAGGACATCGTCGTCCAGCACTCGGACACCCAGGGCACGCCGTTCGGCTACGGCTCCTACGGGTCGCGCACGTCCAACGTGGGCACCGGCGCCGCCGTCAAGGCGGCCGCCAAGATCCGCGACAAGGCCCGCCGGTACGCGGCCCACATGCTCGAGGCCAACGTGGACGACATCGAGGTCGAGGGCGCCGAGTACCGCGTGAAGGGCTCGCCCGACAAGAAGAAGACGCTCCAGGAGATCGCGTTCGCGCTCGACCTCGCGTTCGACACGCCGCCGGGCATGGAGCCGTACCTCGACGAGACCGCCTACCACGACACCGACAACTGCACGTTCCCGTTCGGCACCCACATCGCGGTCGTCGAGGTGGACGAGGAGACGGGCAACACCGAACTGGTCCGCTACGTGGCGGTGGACGACGTGGGCAAGAAGATCAACCCGATGATCGTGGACGGCCAGCTGCACGGGGGCATCGCCCAGGGCGTCGGCCAGGCGCTGTGGGAGGAGGCCGTCTACGACGACGACGGGCAGCTGCTCTCCGGCTCGCTGCTCGACTACGCGCTGCCGCGCGCCGAGTGGCTGCCCAGCTTCGAGCTCGACGAGACGGTCACGCCGTCACCGGTCAACCCGCTGGGGGTCAAGGGTGTCGGCGAGGCCGGCTGCATCGCGTCCACGGCCGCCGTGGCCAACGCGGTCAACGACGCGCTGAGCCCGCTAGGCATCCGCCACCTCGACATGCCGTTCACCGCGCAGAAGGTCTGGAGCGCCATCCAGAGCGCCAAGGGAGGCCAGGCATGATCCCGGCAGCCTTCGAGTACACCAGGGCCTCCTCGCTGCAGGACGCGCTCGGCATCCTCGCCTCCGACGAGGGCGCCAAGGTGATCGCCGGCGGCCAGAGCCTGCTGCCGCTGATGAAGCTGCGGCTGGCCCAGCCCGCCCGCCTGGTGGACATCGGGCGCCTCGCGGAGCTCCGGGGCGTGCGCCGGCTCGACGACGGGCGGCTGTCCGTCGGCGCGCTCACCACGTACGCGGAGCTCGCGGACTCGCCGGCCGTGCGCTACGGCGTGGTCGCCGACGCGCTGCCGGGCATCGGCGACGTCCAGGTCCGCAACCGCGGCACCGTGGGCGGCGCCGTGGCCCACGCAGACCCCGCGTCCGACCTCCCGGCGGCGCTGCTGGCGCTCGACGCCGAGGTCGTGGTGCAGTCGGCCGCCGGGTCGCGGACCGTCCCGGTGGACGGCTTCTTCCAGGGCGCGTTCACGACGGCGCTCGCCCGCGACGAGATCCTGGCCGCGGTGATCCTGCCAGCCCCGCGCGCGGACGCCGGGTCGGCGTACGCGTCGCTCGAGCAGCGGGCGTCGGGCTACCCGATCGCCGGGGTCGCCGCCGTGGTGGTCCTGGGCGCGGGGGGCCTGATCGAGTGGGCGGGCGTGGGGGTGACCGGCGTGTCGGACCACCCGTACCGCGCCCGCGAGGTCGAGGCCGCGCTGGTCGGGACCACCGGCTCCCCCGAGGCGGTGGCCGCCGCCGCGGCCCTGGTCGTCGGCGACCGCGAGGTCAACGCGGACATCCACGCCGGGCGGGAGTACCGTGCGGCGATGGCCGTCGTGCACGCGAGGCGGGCGATCGGGGCGGCGCTGGCGCGAGTCCGCTGACCGCGCCACCCGGCAGCATCCAGACGGGCGTGCGCGTCGAGCACCTGGAGCCCGGCCGGCCGTCGCCGGCCGGGCTCGTCGGCGCCGTGCTGGCCCGGGACCTCGTGGTGGCGGGCCGGCGATGGGCCAAGGGCCGCCGGCTGACGGCCGCGGACCTCGACGCGCTGGCGGGCGCAGCCCCGGGGCGGGCCTTCACCGTGCTCGTCCCCGCGCCCGACGACGTCCACGAGGACGACGCGGCACTTCGCCTTGCGAGCACCGCCGTGGCCGGCGACCCGACGGCGGCGGGCGTCACCCTGCAGGGGCCGGTGCAGTCGCGGGTGGACCTGCTGGCCGCTGCTGCCGGCGTGGTGGAGGTCCGCCTGGCCGCGCTCGACCGACTCAACCGGATCGACCCGGTCGAGCTGTTCACGGTCGCCTCCGGCCGGATCGTTGCGCCGGGCGACCTCGTGGCGTCGGCGAAGGTCGCGCCGCACCTGGTCCCCGACGGCGTCCTGCGCCGAGCGGAGGCCGCGGCGGGCCGGGGCGGGCCGGTCGTGCGCGTGCGCCCATTCCGGCCGACGCGGGTCGCCGTGGTCGTCAAGCAGCGACTCTCGGACGCGGACCGCATCCGGTTCGAGGCGTCCATCTGCTCGCGCGTGGCCGGCCTGGGCGGAACGCTGGCCGGCATCGCCCACGTCCCCGACGACCCGGATGCCGTGGCGGCGGCGCTCGCGGCCGCCACCCGGGGCAGGGGAGCGGCCCGGATCGTGCTCACCGCAGGCGGCGCCAGCACCGACCCCGGCGACGCGTTCTTCGTCGCCCTCGACCGGCTCGGCGGCCGCGTCGTCCGCCGCGGCGTGCCAGCCCACCCGGGCTCCATGCTCTGGCTCGCCCGTCTCGGCCCGGTCGCCGTGGTGGGGCTGCCGTCGTGCGGCGCCTACTCGCGCGCGACCGCCGCGGACCTGCTCCTGCCGCTGCTCGCGGCCGGCTATCCGGCGACGGCCGCGACCGTCGCACGGCTGGCCCACGGCGGGATCCTCGACGGCTCGCAGCGGTTCCGCTTCCCGGCCTACGCGCGGGACCTCGGCGCGCCCGGGGGGTAGCCGGCGGGGGACAGCCGCCCGGCCGACCCGGAGCGCCGCCCGGTGTAGCATCGCCGTCATGACCGATCAGCCCGCCGCCCAAGCGGCCGCCTCCCGAACCGCCGCCCGCGCCGCGCGGCCCCTCCCGATGCAGTCGATCGATGGCCTGATGGGCGCCTTCCGGGAGCAGGGCTACATCGCGGAGCGGTCGCTGGCGACCACGGTCTTCCTCGCGCTCGAACTCGGGCGGCCGCTGCTGCTGGAGGGCGAGGCGGGCGTGGGCAAGACGGAGCTGGCCAAGGTGCTCGCGGCCAGCCTCGGCGCCCGGCTGATCCGGCTCCAGTGCTACGAGGGCCTCGACGTCAACACCGCGGTCTACGAGTGGAACTACCCGCGCCAGATGCTCGAGATCCGGCTGCTCGAGGCGCGCGGCGAGATCGCCAAGGCCAGCGCCCGCGACATCTTCGGGCCCGAGTTCCTGCTCAAGCGCCCGCTGCTCCAGGCGCTCGAGGCGCACGACGGCGTGCCCCCGGTGCTGCTCATCGACGAGATCGACCGCGCCGACGAGGAGTTCGAGGCGTACCTGCTCGAGATCCTCTCGGACTTCCAGGTCACGGTCCCCGAGATCGGCACCATCCGGGCCGAGCAGGCGCCGCGAGTGGTCCTCACCTCGAACCGCACGCGCGAGGTCCACGACGCGCTCAAGCGCCGCTGCCTGTACCACTGGATCGACTACCCCACCGCCCAGAAGGAGTTCGAGATCGTCTCGACCCGCGTGCCGGACGCGCCGGCCGCGCTCGCCCGCGACCTCGTCGCCTTCGTCCACCGGCTGCGCACCGCCGACCTGACGAAGGTGCCCGGCGTCGCCGAGACGCTCGACTGGGCCGCCGCGCTGCTGTCGCTCGGCGCCACCGGGCTCGACGGCGACACCGTGGACGAGACGCTGGGCGTGGTCCTCAAGTACGAGGAGGACATCCGCGCGGTCAAGGGCGCCAACGCGCGCCGGTACCTGGCCGAGGCGACCGCCGCCCAGGCCTGAGCCGGCCCTCGGCGCGTCCCGCACCGCGCGCCCGCGGGCGCGCGCCGCCCCGCGAGCGCGAATCCGGCGGTCGGCTAGTCTGTAGGCGTGACCGAGTCGCCGCTGCTCCAGGCGCCCACGGGCGAGATCGTGGACGGGCGCCGCCTGCTCGCCGAGGCGGTCGGGTTCGGCCGTGCGCTGCGCTCGGCCGGCCTCGCGGCGGACCTGGGCGCGGCGATGGACTTCGCCCGGGCGCTGAGCCTGGTCGACCTCGGCCGGCGCGACCAGGTCCACGACGCGGGCGAGGCCCTGTTCGTGCGCCGTCGGGACGACCGCGAGGTGTACGACCGCGTGTTCGCCCAGTTCTGGCGGCGCCGCGGCCGCAAGCTGATGCCGGGCCGTCCGGAGATGCCCCCGAACCCGGACGCGGACCGCGAGCTCGACGGCGAGCCCGGCGAGTCCGACGAGGCGGCGGAGGGTCGCGAGGCCACGCTGGCCGACGTCGCGCGGATGGGCGTGCAGGAGACGGTCGATGTGGAGGACGGGGCGCAGGTGGACGGCGAGACGATCTCGCCCGACGCCTGGTCCCGCGGCGAGGCCCTCCGCCACCGCGACTTCGACCGCATGACGGGCGCCGAGCTCCGTGACGCCGAGCGCTTCGTGGACCTGCTCAAGCCGCGGCTGGAGCGGCGGCGGACGCGCCGCCACGAGCTCCACCCGCACGGGCGGCGGCTCGCCCCGCGGGCCATGTACCGGCGCAACCTCGCCACGGGCGAGCTGACCGACTGGGTGTGGAGCCGACCGGTCAAGGAGCCCCGGCAGCTCGTGGTCCTGTGCGACATCTCGGGCTCGATGGAGCGCCACTCGAGGCTGCTGCTGCGCTTCGTCCAGGCGCTGGCGCGCGAGAACGACGTCCGCACCGAGTCGTTCGTGTTCGGCACGAGGCTCACCCGGGTCACGCGGCTGATGAAGGACCGCGACCGCGACCGCGCCCTCGCCCGGGTGGCCGACACGGTGACCGACTGGGCGGGCGGCACGCGGATCGGGGAGAGCTTCCGGCAGTTCAACCACAACTGGGCGCGCCGGACGCTGCGGACGAGCGGCGTGGTGATCGTGGTGTCGGACGGCTGGGACCGCGGCGACCCCTCGCTGGTGGCCGCGGAGACCGCGCGCCTGCGGCGCAACTGCCACCGCCTGGTCTGGCTCAACCCGCTCGCGTCGGCCCCCGGCTACCAGCCGCTGGCGGCGGGCATGAAGGCCGCCTTCCCGTACATCGACGACTTCCTGCCCGCCGGCACGCTCGCCTCGCTGGAGCGGCTGGGCGTGATCCTCGCGGGGACGTCGCTCGGGACCGCGCGCCGGGGCGCCGCCGTGACGCACGCCACCACGGTGGCGCCGTCGATGGGCCTCGAGGCGCCCATCGCCTCGAGGCCGTCGGTCGTGGGCGGCACGACGGTCTCGCGCGACCAGGCGCGACCGCTGGGCAAGGGGAGGTAGGCCCCGTGCGCGAGCTGCTCGACCAGCTGGACGCCTGGACCGCCGAAGGCGTCGGGGTGGGCCGCGCGGTGGTCGTGCGGACGTTCGGCAGCGCGCCCCGGCCCGAGGGCGGCGTGCTGCTGGTCACCAGCGACGGCCGGCTTGCGGGCTCCGTGTCCGGCGGCTGCGTCGAGGGGGCTGCCGCCGAGGAGATCGCGCGCGCGCTGCGCGACGGCCGCCAGCGCGTGCTCCGCTACGGCATCAGTGACGAGCAGGCGTGGGACGTGGGCCTCGCGTGCGGCGGCACGATCGACGTCCTGGTCCAGCCCGCGGTGCCCGTCGAGGCGGCCGACGCCGCCCGCGAGACGGCCGCGGGCCGGTCGGGCGGCCGCGCGGTCGTGACCCTGCTCCCCGGCGACGCCCCGCCGCCGACGTTCGGTGCGCACCAGCCGGGCCAGGGCGAGACCCCGGCCGCGCCCCTGGTCGTCCGCGACGACGGCACGCTGGAGGGGACCCTGGGCGATGCGGCCGCGGACGGGGCGCTCGTCAAGGCGGCCCTGGACCTGCTGGCCCACGGCGTGAGCCGGACCGTCGAGGTCGCCGGGCGCCAGGCGTTCATCGAGGCGTACCCGGTCCGGCCCCGGCTGGTGGTCGTGGGCGCGGTCGAGGTCGCCCGGACGCTGGTCCGCCTGGCCCGGGAGCTCGGCTACGAGACCGTCGTGGTCGACGGCCGGGCTGCCTTCGCCACCGAGGCGCGGTTCCCCGACGTGGACCGCCTGGTCGTGGGCTGGCCGGACGAGGCGGCCGACGAGATCGGCCTCGGGCCGGCCGACGCGGTGGCCGTGCTCACGCACGACGTCAAGTTCGACGAACCGGCCATCGTCGAGGCGCTGCGCCGCGGCTGCCGGTACGTCGGCGCGGTGGGCTCGCGCAAGACACAGGCGGAGCGGCGGTCGCGCCTGCTCTCGGCTGGCGTGCAGGCGCAGCAGCTCGACCGGCTGCGCGGCCCCATCGGGCTCGACCTGGGCGGCCGGCTGCCGCCCGAGACGGCCCTCTCGATCATGGCCGAGGTGGTCGCCGAGCGTCGGTCCGGTTCCGGCCGGCCGATGCGCGACCTCGCCCGCGAGCGCGAGGCTGGCGGATGACGCTCGTCGCGGTGGTCCTCGCCGCCGGCGCGTCCACGCGGTTCGGCTCGCCCAAGCTGCTCGCACCGCTCCACGGCCGGCCGGTCCTCCAGCACGTGCTCGACGCGCTGGCCGGCGCCTCGCTGCGCGACGTGGTCGTGGTGCTGGGAGCCGACGCCGCGGCGATCGAGCGGAGCGTCGCGTGGCGCGGCGAGCGCCGCGTGGTCAACCCGCGGCCGGCCGACGGCCTGTCGAGCTCGCTGCGCGTGGGCCTGGACGCCGCGGTGGAGGTCCCGGGCGCCGATGCCGTGCTCGTCGTGCTGGGCGACCAGCCGGCGCTCCGGCCCGAGGCGGTCCGCCGGATCGTGGCCGCGGCGGGCTCGCCCGGGGCCGCCGGGGCGTCCTTCATCCGCGCCCGCTATCCGGTGGACCCCGCGCCGAACCCGGTGCTCGTCCGGCGCTCCGCGTGGGCGCTGGCGGCCGGCCTCGACGGTGACCGCGGGCTCGGCCCGCTGCTCGCCAGCCGCCCCGAGCTCGTCCTCGAGGTCTCGGTCGAGGGCGCCAACCCCGATGTGGACACTCCCGCTGATCTGGCCGCCGCCGCAGCCGACCCCGCCGAGGATTCGCGATGAACTCCGACGCCCCCGCCCTCTCAGCCGACCTCGAGGCCGCCTGGTCCGAGCACGTGCGCGCCAACCGCGAGCAGGCCGAGCGCCTCCGGGAGTCGCAGAGCTCGGACTTCTACGCCCCGGTGAGCTCGCTCTTCGTGGCCGACCCCCGCCGCACGGACGAGCCGGTGCTCGACGTGCTGCAGTCGATCGCGCGTCCCGACGCCGCCTGGCTGGACATCGGCGCGGGCGCCGGCCGGTACGCGCTGCCGCTGGCGCTCCGGGTGCGCGAGGTGATCGCCGTCGAGCCCTCGGCTGGCATGCGCCGGGCCCTCCGGACGGGCACCGAGGAGCACGGCCTCACGAACGTTCGGGTGGTGCCCGGCAGCTGGCCGGAGGCCCTCGAGGACCTCGGGCAGCTGCCCGCCGCGGACGTGGCGCTGATCGCGCACGTGGGCTACGACATCGAGCGGATCGGCCCCTTCCTCGACGCGATGGAGGCCGCCGCGCGCGAGCGGTGCGTGGCCGTCATGACCGACCACAGCCCGGGGGCCGTTGCCGACCCGTTCTGGCCGATCGTCCACGGCGAGGAGCGCTCCCCGCTGCCCGCGCTGCCGGACCTGCTGGCCCTGCTCGACGCCCGGGGACGGCGCGCGGAGGTGGTCCGCGTGGAGCGCTCGACGCGCTCGTTCGACTCGGTGGACGCCCTGGCCGCATTCCTGCGCCGCCAGCTGTTCATCGCGGAGGGCGGCGAGAAGGACCTGCGCTTCCGGGCGGCGATGCCCGGCATGATCGCCTTCCGCGACGGCGCCTGGACCCTCGCCGCGGGGCCGGTCGGATCGGTCGGCGTCGTGACCTGGGCGGTTCCACGGCGCTGACGCCGCGCGGTCGGGGCCGCGCCGCGCCCGATGGTATCGTGCGGGTCCACCCCGTCTGCACGATGACCCGGGATCGGGCGCCGGCCAGGCGTCGAGATCCCCGCCGTCAACATGCCGCAGCCGTCCCGGAGGGGAAGATGCAGTTCAAGGGCACCGTCGTGATCGCCGCGCCCCGCGAGCGAGTGTGGGCCTTCCTGATGGATCCGGAACGGGTCGGCTCCTGCGGCCCGGGCGTGGAGTCGATCGAGGTCGTGGACGCCGACCACTTCAGGGCCAGGGCGAAGGTGGGCGTCGGGTTCATCTCGTCCCGGTTCGCGGTGGACATGTCGATCGCGGAGCGAGCGGAGCCTGACCGCGCGCAGATCAAGGCGCACGGCCAGGCGCCGGGGTCGGCGGTGGACGCCTCGGCGGTGATGGCGCTGTCGGGGCCGCCCGACGGGCCCACCACGATGGACTGGTCCGCGGACGTGGCGATCGCGGGCAGGCTCGCGTCGGTGGGGGGGCGGATGATCGAGGGAACGG
The DNA here is from genome assembly GCA_021787395.1 of Chloroflexota bacterium. Classification (GTDB taxonomy): domain Bacteria; phylum Chloroflexota; class Limnocylindria; order Limnocylindrales; family CSP1-4; genus CAIXZV01. Next base: position 17,793 of record JAJYLZ010000008.1, on the reverse strand, counting down.
CCAACAAGATGATCGGCCAGACCTTCGACTGCATCCGCGCGAAGCTCGAGGCCGGCTGACCGCCGACGAGACGCTCTCGCCCGCAGGCGGCTACCCGTCGCGCGAGACGATCCAGTGCGAGGTCTGCTCCAGGGCCTCCCGGGCGGTCCGGATCACCTCGACGGTGGCCCTCGGGTAGCCCGCCTCGCGCAGCAGCTGCTGCACGTGCGCCCCCGCCTTGGGGCCGTCGTCGAAGCCCTCGTGCTCGGTGGCTCCGCGCGCGATCTCGAAGGCACGGACGAACGCCGAGTCGTCCCAGGGGGTGATCTTCGCCCTGATGTGCGTCATGGCCGTCATCTCGACCACCTCCAGCTGCAGTGTGCTCGTGCGGCCTGGCACGGGCGAGGGCCGGAAGCCCCCGGATCGTCACGAAGCCGTTGCGCCTGCGCGCCCTTCGGCCGCACCTGCGAGACTGGGGTCCATGGAGCGCCTCCACGCCGTCATCGGCCCCCTCAACACCAACGTGTACGTGCTCGCCGACGAGCGCAGTCGCGAGGCCATCGCCATCGACACGGCCACGCCCTGCCTGCCGTGGATCTCGGAGGTCCTCGACGCCCGCGGCTGGGCCCTCCGACTCATCGTCAGCACGCACGGCCACTGGGACCACGTGGGCGAGAACAAGGCCGTCGCCGAGCACACCGGGGCGCAGATCGCGATCCACCCCGCGGACAACCACTACCTGCTCGACCCGCACCCGCTGTTCGCGCCGTTCGAGATCATCCCGTCGGTGCCGGCCGTGGAGCTGGCCGAGGGCGGCGAGGTCCGCTTCGGCGGCATCCGGCTCCAGGTCCTCCACACGCCCGGCCACACATCGGGGTCCGTGTGCCTGCTCCACCGGGACGAGGGCCTCCTGTTCTCGGGCGACACGCTGTTCCCGGGCGGCTGGGGCCGGGTCGACCTGCCGAACGGATCCCCCGAGCAGATGGCCGAGTCGATCGCGCGGCTGGCCGGGCTCGACGACGCGCTCCGCGTGCTGCCCGGTCACGGGGCCGCCACCACGATCGGCAGGGAGCGGCCGTGGATGGAGGTCGTCAGGCGGGACGGGCGCCTGCCCTTCTGACCGCCGTCTGCTGGTCGGGAGGCCGGCGAGGGAGACCCTCCCGCGCTGGGCTCGAGCCTCGAGCTCAGCGCCGGTACGTGGCCGTGATGGTCGCCCTGCCCAGGGTTCGCGCCTTGGCGAGCGCGGCCCGGACCGCCGATGCGCGCGGCGACCCGGACAGGCCCAGCGGCGCGGCGAGGGCGTACAGCGTGAACACGTAGTGGTGGGTGCCCGACGGCGGGCAGGGCCCGCCGTACCCGACGCGGCCGAAGTCGTTGGTGCCCTGTGCGAGGCGGGACGAGGCCGCGCCGGCACCCTCGGCGAGGCCGGTCGTGGCCGGGTCGATCGCGTATGCGGTCCAGTGCGCGAAGTCGCGGGCGTCCGGATCGTCGACCACGAGGACCAGCGACCCGGTGCCGGCCGGCGCGCCGATCCAGGCCAGGGCGGGGGAGACGTCCCGGCCGTCGCAGGTGAACTGGGCCGGGATCCCGCCGCCCTCGCGGAAGGCCGTGGACGTCAGGGTGAACCGCGGCGTCGGGCTCGGGCTCGCGGTCGCGCTGTCGGGTGTCATCGTGGGCGCCTCCGTCGGTGGCTCGATGGTGCCGCCCGGGGTCGCCGGCGGCGTGGAAGCGGGCCCGGCCGTCGCGGATGCAGCGGCGGTCGCGGACGCAGCGGCCGTGGCGGCGCCGGCCGTCTGGCCCGGCCCGCTGCTCGCCCCGCAGCCGGCGGCGAGCAGCGCTGCGAGCACGGCGGCGAGGACTGGGTGGCGCGTCATGGCCCCATGGTCCCGCGATCGCCGGCGCTCCGCCAGCCCTGCGGGGCAGGTCGGTCGAGCGGCCGGCCGTAGACCGTCCAGCGGCGCGCCACGTGGAAGCCGAGCCCCTCGTAGAGCTGGAGCGCCCCGGTGGGGTTCGCGCCGTCCACGCCCAGCCACGCCTCGTCCATGCCCCGCTCGCGCAGGGCCCGGAACGACGCGGCGCACAGCGCCTTGGCGAGGCCCCGGCCGCGCCAGGGCCGGCGGACCGACACGCGGTCCAGCCAGCCGCGGCGGACGCCCAGCTCCTCGTTCTCGCGAGTCCGGATCATCCCGAGCACGACACCCGCGATCTCGTCGCCGTCCCAGGCCACCTCCCAGAGGCTCGGGTCGAGCTCGGGATCGCTGTACCACGAGGCGAACAGGGCGTCGGTGGGCTCCTCGTGGCCCCAGTGGTCGCGGAAGGCCTCGGCCTCGGCCTCGAAGATCGCCCGGGATTGGCGCTCCGTCGCGGGCCTGAGCTCGAGGCCCGCCGGCAGCGGGTGCTCCGGCAGCTGGCCGGACAAGGGCCGGCGCATCGCGAACCCGTACCTGATCGGGAGGTAGCCCGCTGAGCGGTAGAGCGCGATGGTCCCGGTCTCGACGTCGTCGGCCCAGTTGCGCAGCTCCCGCGGCCAGGGCCGCGGGTCGTCCTCCATGAGGGGCTCGAGTGCCGCAATCGCCCGCCACAGGAGCGCGGACCCGATGCCGCGGCGCCGCCATGCGGGCACCACCGCGCCCCACGTCTCGCCGACCAGGGTCTGGTCGCGCTCGCGCACGCGGCCCAGCGAGAAGCCGACGGCCTCCCCGTGCGCCTCGGCGATGCGCACGTCGCGGTCCATGGCGAACCTGGGATCGGCCTCGAACATGCCAGCCAGGTTGTCGGCCGACTCCCGCTCGTCGATGCCGTTGCCCCGATGGTCCTCGTTGAAGAGCTGGGCCAGCAGCGGCCAGTCGGCGGCCGTTCCCGAGCGGAAGGCAACGCCGTCGGGCAGGGCGGCTTCAAGTTCCATCAGGATTCCCTCCCGTACTTGCGCGCCACGTGCTCCCGTGCCGCGGTGCTGATCGCCTTCCACTTGCGGCGGTCCGCCTCGCGCAGGAGGCGGTCCGCCTGGCGCGCCGCATGGGCCGCCTCGCGCTCGAGCTTGCGGTGGGCCGCGAGCCTCGCCGGCGACAGCCGTCCCTCGCCCAGCGCGGCCTGCACCGCGCAGCCCGGCTCCCCCTGGTGCCGGCAGTCGGCGAACCGGCAGCTGGCGGCGAGCTCGGCCACGTCCGCGAAGGCGGCCGTCAGGCCAGCGTCGGCGCCGGCGACGCCGATCGACCGGATCCCGGGCGTGTCGATGAGCAGACCGCCGCCCGGCAGGCGGTGGAGCTCGCGATGGGTGGTCGTGTGGCGCCCGCGGCCGTCGTCGGCGCGGACGGCGCCCGTCCGCGCACGCTCCTCGCCCAGCAGGGCGTTGAGCAGCGTGGACTTGCCGGCGCCCGACGAGCCCAGGACCACCGCCGTGCGCCCGGGGCTCAGGTGGTCGCGGGCGAGGTCGTCCAGGCCCGTCCCGGCAAGCGCGGAGATCAGCCGCACGTCCACGCCGGGCGCGACGCCCAGGGTCGCGGTCCGCGCCGCCTCCGGGTCCACCGCCGCGTCCGACTTGTTGAGCAGGATCACCGGCGTCGTGCCGCCGCTCCAGGCGACGGCGAGGTAGCGCTCGAGGCGGCGCGGGTTGAAGTCGCCGTCGAGGCCGGTGACGACGAGGGTGACGTCCACGTTCGCGGCGAGGACCTGCTCGGAGCTGGCGGTGCCGTCGTCGGAGGCGCGCCGGAACACGGTGCGGCGGGGGAGGATCGCCGAGATGACCGCCGGGCCGTGTGCGGCGGGCTCGGCCTCGGCGGCCACCCAGTCGCCCACGGCAGGCAGGTCGCCCGGCCGGACGGCCTCGTGCCGGAGCCGGCCGGCCAGGACCGCGTCGCGGTCGCCGTCCTCGAGGGCGAGGATCCAGGCGCCGCGGTGGGCGGCGACCACCCGGCCAGGCCGACGGCGTCCGTCCGCGAACGGGACGAAGCCGGCGGCCCAGGCCTCGTCCCAGCCGAGGCCGACCGGGACGGGCAGGGGAGCGGGGCAGGCGCCGGCGAGGCCGGGCTCGGGTCCGTCCATCGTCAGCCCACCCGCTTGAGCTTGCCGGTGCGCTTGGCGTAGCGCTCGGCCCGGCCGAACGCCCAGAGGCCGGCCGGGATCAGGACGATGCCCATCGCGATCAGCGGCAGGACGTCGCCCCACAGCCCGGTGACCGGCGTCCCGTCGAGCAGGCCGGCCCGCACCCCCGCCAGGACGTACGTCGCCGGCGAGAGGTGCGAGAGCACCTGCATCCAGCCCGGCAGGACGCTGACCGGGTAGTAGACCCCGGAGACCAGCAGCAGGCAGGACTGGATCACGAACGTCATCTGCGCGCCGCGCTCGACGTACAGCAGCGGCAGGATGGCGGCCATCATGCCGATGCCCACGAAGCTGAACGAGCCCAGCAGGACGAAGCCGGCCGCGGTGAGCAGGTTCATCGACTCGGGCCGGAGCTGCGGGAAGAACACCAGGAGCACGAGCAGCATGGCCGCGGTGTGGACCAGGCCGTACGCCATCGCGTACAGGCACGAGCCCAGCAGCTGGGTCCAGCGGCGGACCGGGGCCATGAAGGTGTACTCGAGCGTCCCCTCCCAGCGCTCCACCGAGATCGTGTCGGCGATCCAGCTGAACACCACCGACAGGTAGTTCCAGAACACCGCGCCGATGATGAGCGTGAGCAGCAGGCGGTCGTCGCCGGCCGCGGCGCCGATCAGGCTGATCGACAGCGCGCCCGCGACGGAGTAGACGAGGAACGCCAGCTCCCACCCCCAGTAGCGCCGGGTGAGGAAGAAGTTGCGTTCGACGAAGGCGTACGACGCCTTCAGCTCGGACGTGATGAGGGCCAACGGAGGGTTCCTTTCAGGAGGGGGCGCGCCGGGCCGGATCGGCCCGGCGCGGCACGCGGGCCCGACGGGAGGGTCATCTCGTCAGGCGGGGGCGGAGGAGTCGAGGAGCGCATCGCGCACGGCTTCTCCAGCCACTCTCTGGCCGAACCGGATGATCGAGGCGCCCACCCGGCGGCGGATGGGCCGCTGCGCGGCCCGGGCCTCGCGCTCGTGCTCGGCCTCGGGTCGGTAGCGGGGTTGGCGCTCCTTCATCACGGCGTATCGGAAGTCGATGGTGGTCATGTCGGGTTGTCCTCTCGGAAGGGGGTGGCCTGATGCCGGCGGGGCTGCGGGTCTCGGTGCGTCGTCATCGCGGACCTCCTTTCGCCCTTCAGTCGTCGGTCTCGCCGTCCTCCTCGACGTCGTCGTCGAGGGAGCGGCCGGTGAACGTCATGAACACGGCCTCGAGCGTCTCGGGCTGCCCGTACCGCTCGGCGACCAGGCGCTTGAGCTCGGGCGTGGTGCCCTCGGCGACCACGCGGCCCCCGCGCAGGAGCGTGATGCGGTCGCACAGGCGCTCAGCCTCGGCCAGGTCGTGCGTGGTCAGGACGATCGTCGCGTCGTGCATCGCATTCACCTCCTCGATGAACGCCTGGACCTCGAGCTTGCTGCGCGGGTCGAGGCCGGTGGTCGGCTCGTCGAGCAGCAGCAGGGTCGGGCTCGTCAGCAGCGCCCGCGCGATGGCGACCTTCTGCTGCATGCCCCGGCTCATCTGCTCGATCGGGCGGCCGAGGCGGCTCTGCGCGATGCCGAGCCGGCCGAGAATCCTCGTCGCCGCTCGCCGTGACGCCTCGGCCTCGAGGCCGTACAGGCGGGCGGCGAACAGCAGGTTCTCCATGGGGCTCAGCTTCTTGAAGAACGCCGCGTCCACGCTGACCCGGTTGATGAGCCGCTTGACCGCGAGCTCGTCACGCTCGATGTCGAGGCCGAACACCTCGACCCGGCCCTCGTCCAGCGTGAGCAGCCCGGAGACCAGGCGGATCAGGGTGGACTTCCCGGAGCCGTTGGCGCCCAGGACCCCGTGGATCGAGCCGCGCTCCAGGCGGAGCGAGACATCGGCGATCGCGAGGACGGGTGCCTTGCGGCGGTCGGGCCGGAAGCGCTTGGTGACGTGCTCGACGAGCAGGGCCGGCGCCGTGGCCACGGTCGCGCTCGCGGACGCGGCGGCGTCCTCGAACGCCGGGCGGGCGATGTTCAGTTCGGGCGCGAGGGTGGTGGTCACGGGACCCTCCTTGCGGTTGCAGTGGCTCGGTGAGTTCGCGAGCCGGGCCACGGGTCCCAGACATGGGACGAGCCGCGGGCCCGGAAGTCCGGGAGCCTGCGGCTCGCGTCTCGGGGGCGTGATCAGCCCCGAAAAACACTTGAGCCGCGGGCTTGGTGGCCCACGGCTCGGTGGTCGCTCCTGGGGCTCTCGCCCCGCGTCCTACCCTGCGGTGGGCACACTCCTCCCGTCAACGGCAGCGCCGATGGGCGCCGACGTGCTCGGGCAGAGGAATGCGTTCTGCACCATCTGGCGTTCGCCTCCGGTAGTAGGACGTGCCGAGCGACCTGCTCGACCGACCGGGAGTCTACTCGGCGGGTCCCGGCCGAGTCAACCCCCACGCTGGCGGGGCAGGCGGCCGACGCGCGTGCCCTGCAGCGGTGACGCGCGTCACGGGGGCCGCGACCGGACAGCCGCGGCGTGCGCGGCGCACCTGGCCCGGGGCGGGTGCTGAGCACGCAGGCAGCGGCAGTCCACGCAACATCCGGACGCACCGTTCGTCCCTTCACGGACCAGCAGAAGGGACCGGGTAGAGGCGCTGGCTGCCGGGTCCGGGCGTCGCTTCGGTCCGTCCGGCCCGACCTGGGACCCCTCATGGCGGCTATCCTGAAGGGGCCCGGTGCTGGCGGACCTGATCGCATGGAGGTGGCGGATGCGTCGCAGGCTGATCCTCGCAGGAGTCCTCGCGCTCACGCTCGCCGCATGCGGCGGCTCCTCCGCGACGCCGTCGCCCAGTGCGTCCGGCCTGGGCTCCGCCGCGCCGTCCGCCGGCCCGTCCACGGCCCCGGTCGAGAGCCTGCCGCCCACGGCGGCGCCCACCCCGGAAGTCCCGGCCGCAGGCTCGACCGCCACCGCGATCTGCACCGGGATCGGCCTCCGCAAGTCGGCGGCGGCCACGAGCACCCGGCTCGGCACGGTCAACTCGGGCACGGCCGTGCACGTCGTCGCGACGGTGACGGGCACGCCCTACACCGCCGGCGCGTGCGGCACCTCGGGCGACACCTGGCTCAAGATCGACAAGGTGGGCGGCAAGACGGCCAAGTCGGCCTACCACGCCGACTACGTCTACGCCGCTGCCGGCTTCTTCCAGTAGACCGGCCCTCCCCGCGGGCCGGCGGCGAGACTAGGGCAGCGCAGCGATCCCGGCGATCTCCACCTTGTAGACGTGCGAGGCGAGCTTCGCCTCCACGGTCGCGCGACCGGGCAGGTTGGCCTTGTCCACCCAGGCGTCCCAGGCCGCGTTCATCTCGTCGAAGTGGCTGATGTCGGCGAGCCACACGGAGACGGTGAGCAGGTGCGACTTGTCCGTCCCGGCCTCGGCGAGGTGGCGGTCGATGGACGCGAGGATCTCGGCAGTCTGCTCGCGGACGCCCGCGTCGGGGTTGTGGGCGACGTGGCCGGCGAGGTAGACGAGGCCGCCGTGGACCACCGCTGACGCGAAGCGCTGACCGGGGTCGATGCGGACGATGGACACGGGGCACCTCCTGTCGATTTGGCCGCGGACACCGGCAGCGTACTCGCCGCGGCGGAGCGCTGGCGGGCCACCCGGCCGACGGCGAGCCGTGCCCGGGACAGCGGGCCCGCCCCCACCCGCGGGCAGGGCGCCGCGTGCCCGCCCCCGGGGCCCTGCGGCCAACCGGCCCGTGGCCGCGGTCCGGCCGGCCTGGGCTCCGGGCGGCATCGACCGCGCCCGGCACGCCGTTCCGCCCGTCCCAACGCCCGCGCGACGGGGCATGCTCAGCCTGCGCCGGGACGCCCGGGCGCGAAATCGTGTACGCCGGGCTGGCGGCCGGTACCATCCGGAGCGCACGCAACAGGAGACCCGACCCCGATGCCCCACGTCGCCACATCCCTTGCCGACCTGCTGGCCACGATCGCCGGCGCCGCGCACGTCGAGGGCGATCGGCTCGTCATCGACGATGAGGCCCGGTTCCGCTCCGACACGATCCGAGACCTGGCCTGGACGGCCGCCTTCACCGAGGACGAGCCCACGGCCGAGGCCACCCGCTGGATGGTCTGGGAGGCCAGCCAGGCGCTGGGCGCGCTCTCGGCCAGCATCCAGGGCCTGTACGAGGCGCGCAGCCGCCGCGAGGTGTCCGGGTTCACGATCCCGGCCGTCAACCTGCGCGCCCAGACCTTCGACATGGCGCGCACCTTCCTGTCCGTGGCCAAGGAGAAGCAGGTCGGCGCGGTGATCTTCGAGCTCGCCCGGAGCGAGCAGACCTACACCTTCCAGCGGCCCCAGGACTACGCCACGTCCGTCCTGGCGGGCGCCATCGCCGCCGGCTGGGTGGGCCCGGTGTTCATCCAGGGCGACCACTACCAGTTCAACGCCAAGAAGTACGCCGCCGACCCCGAGGCGATGACCGAGGAGATCCGCCGGGCCTGCCGTCTGGCCATCGAGGCCGGCTACCGCAACATCGACATCGACAGCTCGACGCTGGTCGACCTCTCCCAGCCGAACCTCGACCTCGAGCAGCGGGAGAACTACACCCGCGCCGCGGAGCTGACCGCCCTGATCCGGAGCCTCGAGACCGACGGCGTCACGGTCAGCGTGGGCGGCGAGATCGGCGAGGTGGGCAAGGCCAACTCCACCGTGGAGGAGCTGCGGGCCTACCTCGACGGCTACAACAGCGTCCTCCAGCGGCTGGCCCCCGGCGCCAAGGGGGTGTCCAAGGTCAGCGTCCAGACCGGCACCAGCCACGGCGGCATCCCGCTGCCGGGCGGCGGCGTGGCCGAGGTCAAGCTCGACTTCGAGGTGCTCCGCGCGCTGGGCGAGGTGGCCCGCTCGTACGGCCTGGCCGGCGCCGTCCAGCACGGCGCGTCCACGCTGCCCGACGAGCTGTTCCACCACTTCCCGACGGTCGAGACCGCCGAGATCCACCTCGCGACCGGCTTCCAGAACGCGCTCTACGACCACCCCGCCTTCCCCAAGGCGCTGATGGACGAGATCAACGAGTGGTGCCGCCAGAACGCGGGCAACGAGCGCAAGGAAGGCCAGACGGAGGAGCAGTTCCTCTACACCACCCGCAAGAAGGCCATCGGGCCGTTCAAGCGGCAGCTGTGGGACCTGGAGACCAAGGACGAGATCCTCGCCTCCCAGGGCGCCAAGATGGCCTTCCTGTTCGACCAGCTCAGGGTTCCCGGCACCGTGGACGCGGTGGCCAAGTACGTCGCGCCCGTCAAGGTGGCCCGGCCGATCCCCGAGCCCCTCAAGGCGGCGGCGGCCGGCTGACGTGGCGTCGGGCCCCGGCGGCGTGTTCGCGGCCGAGGGGCCCGAACCGCTCCCCGTCACGATCCGCCTCGAGGCCCCCGGCGACGAGCCGGGGGTCCGGCGCGTGCACCGGGCCGCGTTCCCGGGGCCCGAGGAGGCGGCGATCGTCGATGAGATCCGCCGTCTCAGCCCCGTCGGCTGGCAGTCGATCGTGGCCCTCGACCGCGACGGCGGCATCGTGGGGCACCTGCTCCTCTCGCCCTGCCCGGTCGAGGACGGGGCCGGCAGGCGCGTGGGGGAGGTGCTTGCCCTCGGCCCGATCGGCGTGCTGCCGGCCGTCCAGTTCCGGGGAGTGGGCACGGCGCTCATCACCGCCGCCTTCAGCCTGGCGATGGCGCGCGGTGCGCCCGCGGTCGTGCTGCTCGGTCAGCCGGCCTACTACCCGCGCTTCGGCTTCGTCTCGGCGCGATCGGTGGGCCTCGAGCCGCCGGCCGAGGCCTGGCCCGACGCGGCGTGGATGGCCCGCCGCCTGCCCGCCTGGACCGACGACCTGCGCGGCACCGTGCGCTACCCGGTGGCGTTCGAGCCGCTGGCCTGACGACGCAGGCACGGGTCGGTGTCCGGTCGGCGGTGCGCGAGCCACCGGTCGGCCGCCGCGCCGCCGCTCCACGGCCGCACCTGAGTGGGCCCTGAGGGTGCCGACCCGCCCGCGGCGCGCATCGGGCATGATGCGGCCATGACCGACCAGCCCTTCGGACCCGCCTGGTCCGCCGCCCGCGCCCGCGTCCCCGAGGCCACCCTCCGCGACTGGCTCGCCTTCGCCCACGAGGCGTGCGACGTCGCCGACGGGATCGCCAAGGCCCACTTCCGGCGCGACCTCGACCTCGAGCGCAAGCCGGACCGCACGTTCGTGACCGTGGCCGACCAGGGGATCGAGCGCGAGATCCGGTCGCGGATCGCGGCCCGCTACCCCGACCACGGGCTGATCGGGGAGGAGTACGGGACCGAGGCGGGGGACGCGCCCACCCGCTGGTACATCGACCCGATCGACGGCACCCACAACTTCATCCGGGGCGTGCCCCTGTTCGGCACGCTGCTCGCGGTGGAGGTGGACGGCGAGATCCAGGCCGGGATGATCTCGGCTCCCATGCTGCGCGAGCGCTGGTGGGCGGCGCGGGGGCTCGGTGCCCGGGCGCGGGGGCTCGACGGCGAGCGCGAGATCCGCGTCTCGCGGGTCGCGGCGCTCGAGGACGCCCAGCTGCTGTACGGCTCGCGCACCGACAACGTCGCGTCCGGACTCATGCCCGGCTTCGACGCGCTGGTCGCCGCGGCGTGGCGGGATCGCGGCTTCGGCGACTTCTGGGGCTACACGCTGCTGGCCGAGGGTGCCGCCGAGGCGATGATCGAGGTGGGCATGAAGCCGTGGGACCTCGCGGCGCCCCAGATCGTGATCGAGGAGGCGGGCGGCCGGGTGACCGATGCGCTCGGCGAGCGGCGGATCGACGCCGCGTCGTTCGTGGCCACCAACGGCCTGCTGCACGACGAGGTCCTGCGGCGCCTCGGGGACCGCGGCTGAGTGTCGGCAGGGCAGCGGCCGCCGAACGGTCGGGCGCCCGCCGTGGCCGCCGTGACCGCTGGCCGGGCACTGCGACGCGCGTGACCGGTGGGCGGGCAGCCCGATGCGGCGGCGGGGCGGGAGGGCCGCTCCGCGGTCGGTCCGCGCGCTGGTGTGACCGCTGGGCGGGCACGTGCGCTGGATTGACCGCTGGGCGGGCAGCCTGAGGGGCGGGAGCCGGGGACCGCGCCCCGCCCCTAGCCCCGGTAGGTCGCGGCGAGCCAGCAGAGCGCGACGACGGCGAGGCCCGCCAGAATGCCCGCGCCCGTCTGGCCCACGCCGGCCCCGATGAACAGGGCGATCGGTCCGGCAGTGCACGCGACGATGGTCGCCAGCGCGACGCGGTGCCCCACCGGGAATGGCGTGTAGACGCCGGCCCGCGCTCCGCCGGCGGCCGCGTCTGCCCAGTCCTGCGGCGACGGCTCGGGCACGTCCAGGGGACTCGCCGCCGAGGGCCCGCCCAAGCCGCCGAGGAGCGGCAGGCCCAGGAGCGTCCTCCCGGGGGCCGACAGGCGCGCCGCGGTGACCGGCTGGAGGCGGTCCTCCATCACGGCGACTGCGATGGCGTCGGTGACGATCGTGATCAGGGCCGCCTCGTCGTCGGGGCGGCCGGGTGTGAGCGACAGCAGCCCGACCGGCCCAGACCGCACGGGGCGGCTCAGGCGCGCCTGCAGGGTGCCGGAGACTCGGCCGCACACCTCGTCGAGCAGTTGTCGACGGCCGGTCCGGTCGGCCTCGGCCTTCACCTCGGCCACCAGGCGGGCGCGCTCGTCGGGGTCGAGCAGCGCCAGGCCCGAGGGCGCGAACAGCTCCACCTGCAGTCCGTCCGCCCGCTCGGCGATCGCCTCCACCCGGGCAAGGGCGGCGCGCTCGCCCGGGTTCGACAGCCGATTGGCCTCGATCATCTCGGCGGCCGCTCACCGGGCGCCCGACGGCCCTGGGCGATCACGATCATCGCGAACACGAGCCCGCCGGCGATGCCCAGCAGCGGCGAGACCAGGACCTCGCCGGCGAGGAACACGAGCAGCCCGCCGATCAGCGCGCCGCCGTACACGACTGCGGTTCGCCCGGGCGGGTCCGCGAGGTCGGGCGCCGGCGGCTCGATCGCCCGGGCCAGGGCCCCCTCGTAGGCGTCCCCGGACGCCAGCGCCAGCACGTGCTCAGCGTCGATCGACAGGGCGTCCAGCGCATCCGGCTCGAGCAGATCCTCGACCACGGACGCGGACGCGGCGTCGGACAGGGCGAGCGAGACCGCGGCCCGGTCCGCGGCCGGACCGCCCGAGACCGCCCAGTTCAGGCCCGCCCAGGTCGGGTTGAGGAGTCCCTCGCCGTAGCGGCGCAGGACGATCTCGCGGGCCTCGGCCCTCGCCTCGCCCAGCAGCACGCTGCGTCCCGACGCCTCGGCGGCGGCCTCGACCGCCTCCATCCGCGCCCGGTGGCGCTCCGGGTCCTCGCGCCCGAGGCCGATGTGGGCGAGCTCGGCGGGCGTCAGGCGGTTGAACCGCTCGAACAGCGCGTCGACCCGGGCGCGAGCGGCGGCCTCGCCAGCAGGTCCGGTGTCAGGTCGCCCGTCCGCGTCGCGCATGGCGCGATCATGCGCTCAGGCGCCGGAGGCGTCGAGGGCCTCGCCGATGATCTTCAGCGCCTCGTCCACCTCCTCCGCGGTGGTGACCAGCGGCGGGATGATCCGCACCACGTTCACGTACGAGCCGGCCGTCAGGACCATCAGCCTGCGCTCGAAGCAGGCGGCCTGGACCCGCTTGGTCATGGCCGGGTCGGGCACGCGGCCGTCGCCCTCGCCCGGCTTCACGAACTCCATCGCGAGCATCAGGCCCAGGCCGCGCACGTCGCCCAGCGAGGGGTGCTTCGCCTGGAGCGCCCGGAGGCCGGCCAGGAACTGCTCGCCGCGGGCCCGGGCGTTGGCCACGAGGCCCTCCTCCTCGATGACGTCGAGGGTGGCCACCGCGGCCGCGCAGGACACGACGTTGCCGCCGTAGGTGCCGCCGTGGGAGCTCGGCGCGAACTTGGCCATGATGTCCGAGCGGGCGATGATCCCCGACAGCGGGAGGCCGGACGCGATCCCCTTGGCCATGACCAGGACGTCCGGCTCCACGTCCCAGTGCCGCACGGCGAACAGCTCGCCCGTGCGGCCGAACCCGGTCTGGACCTCGTCGGCGATGAGCAGGATGCCGTGCTCGCGCGTGATCTCGCGCAGCCGGGGGAGGAAGCCCGGCGGCGGCACGATGTAGCCGCCCTCGCCGATCACCGGCTCGATGATGATGGCCGCGACCTTGTCGGGGTAGACGAGCTGGTGGAACAGCAGGTCGAGCTGCGCCTCCCAGTCGCACGTGCACGCGGACGGGTCGTGGGGCCCGCCGGCGGCGCGGTAGCAGTACGGGTAGCTGGCGTGGTAGATGGACCCCGGCAGGGGCTCGAAGGCGCCGCGGTAGACGTCCTTGGCGGCGGTGAGCGCCATCGTCTGGGCGGTGCGCCCGTGGAACGAGTAGCGGAAGGCGATGATGGCCGGCCGACCGGTCGCGACGCGGGCCAGCTTGACCGCGGCCTCGACCGCCTCGGCCCCCGAGTTGGACAGGAACGCCTGCCACGGCCCGCCCGGCAGGACGCGCGTCAGCCGCTCGTAGAGGCGCAGCCCCGGCTCGTGGTAGACGATGTTCTGCTGCCCGTGGAGCAGCTTGGCCGCCTGGTCCTGGACCGCCTTCACCACGCGCGGGTGGGCGTGTCCGGTGTTGGTGACCCCGATGCCGCTGGTGTAGTCGAGGTAGCGCTCGCCGTCGCGGGTGACCAGCCATGAGCCCTCGCCGCGCTCGACCTGGAGGTTGAAGATGCGGCCCCAGACCGGCGGCACGACCGAGGGGTCGGGGAGGGTATCGGCGGGGGACGGGGCGGTCTGCGTCATCGGGTCCTCCTGAAACTGGGACGCGCCGGCGGGCGGGCCGCCGGCCGTGCGGTCAGAACGTGGGCGGCGTGTTGATCCACAGCACGCGGGTCTCGGTCTGGCCGAGCGCCGCGATGCGGTGGTCCACGGTGGACGGGAACGTGAGCGCGTCGCCGGGCTCGAGCCGGTAGAACTCGTGCGGGCCGTCGAGCCAGACGCCCAGCGAGCCCGCCAGCACGAACATGAACTCCTCGCCGATGTGGCGGTAGTAGCCGTCGGACGAGGCACCGGGCGCGAGGACGAACAGCTGGGACTCGAGCGCGGTCGGGCCCGCGAACAGGTCCTCGATCCGGATGCCGCGGCCGGCGTCGAGCACGCGCCGTGCGGCCGGGCGGACGAGGCGGCCGCTCGCGGGGGCGTCGGCCCTGAGCAGCTCGCCCACGGTGCGCCCGTAGGCGTCGAGCAGGCGGCGCAGGGCGGTGATCGACGCGCCGGTCACGCCGCGCTCGAGCGACGAGATGAACGAAGCCGACAGCCCGCTCTTGGCGGCGGCCCCGCGCAGCGTGAGGCGCTGCGACCTCCGGATGGCCCGGAGCTGTGACCCTGCCGGCCACACCCCGACGCCCGCGCGACCGGCGACGGCCAGGCCGCTCGCGAGTTCGGCCTCGGGCGTCGCCTCCGGGCGCGCCTGGCCGCCGCCCGCCATCGACCGGTGCCGGCCGCCGGCCGCCGAGCCCCGTCCGGCCGCCGACGCGTCGAGCAGGCGCCGGATCGCCGCGGCGTTGAGCCCGTCGACCGTTCGCCAGGTGCGGATCCGCTGGAGCCGCTCGACGTCATCGGCGAGGTACCGGCGCGCCCCGCCGGGAGTGCGGGCAGGCTTGACGAGGCCCTGGCGCTCCCATTCGCGCAGCGCCGACGGCGAGACCCCCGCCAGCCGGGCGGCCTCCTCGATGCCGACCGCCCCGAGGGGTGCCGTCGCCGCGGGCTGCTCCCCCTCGGCTCGGCGGCCCATCAGCGCGTCTGCCGACGCCGCCCGGCGACCGTGGTGATCGCGACCGAGCCCACCGCGATCACGAAGATGCAGGTGCCGATCACGTTGACCTGGACCGGGATGCCGATCCTCGCCGCGCCGTAGATGTACATCGGGAACGTGACGGCCATGCCGGACGTGAAGTTGGTGATCACGAAGTCGTCGATCGAGAGGCTGAACGCCAGCAGCGCCGCGGCGATGATCCCGGGCAGGATCAGCGGGAACGTGACCCGCCAGAACGTCTGCCACTCGTTGGCGAACAGGTCCATCGACGCCTCCTCGAGGTGGCGGGGGAACCCCGCCAGCCGGGCGCGGACGGTCACGACCACGTAGCTGATGTTGAACATGATGTGCGCGATCAGGATCGTCACGAAGTTCAGCGGGAAGAACGGCGGCTGCCCGATCGACACGAACATCGTGAGCAGCGAGGCGCCCATGATGATCTCGGGCGTCGCCATGGGGATGAAGATCAGGGCGTTGGTGAACGACTTGCCCCGGTAGTGGTAGCGCTCGAGCGAGATGGCCATCAGCGTGCCCAGCGCGGTGGCGATGGCGGTGGACAGGACCGCGATCGTGAGCGACAGGATCACCGCGCTGGCGAGGCCGTCGGGGCCGAACGGGTTGAGCCAGTACTGGAGGGTGAACCCTTTCCAGATGTAGTTGGTCTTGCCGGTCGGGCTGTTGAAGCTGAACAGGATGACCACCGCCACGGGCAGCAGCAGGTAGATCACCGCGAGCAGCGTGTAGACGATCATCGACCAGCGGTCGATGACGCGGCCGATCCGGTTGACGATCGTGCCCCCCGGGCGGACGGCGGCGACAGCGGTCACGTCAGGCCCTCGCGGCTGCCGCGGACAGCTCCTCGGTGCCGAGGATCCGCGCGTAGACCATGACCACGATCAGGACGCCGAACATCATCACGAAGCTCAGCGCCGACGCCGACGGGTAGTCGTTCTCGGTCAGGAACTTCGCCTGGATGACGTTGCCGATCATGCTCGTGTTCGGCCCGCCCAGCAACTCGGCGTTGACGTAGTCGCCGATCGCCGGGATGAACGTGAGCAGCCCGCCGGCGAACACCCCCGACATCGAGAGCGGGAAGGTGACCCGGACGAACGACTCCGACACCCGGAAGTGGAACAGGACCGCCCCGATGACGGCCCCCACGACCGCGAGGACGAGGGGGTCGGCGCCGAACGCGAAGCCCAGGGCCGCCATCAGGACGAAGCCCACCGTCCCCCCGACGATGGCGCCGCCCGGCCGCCACGGCCCGGCGTAGAGGTCCTTGGCCGCCTCCACGAGGCGGTGGTCCACCTTCTCGAGGGCCACGTAGACGGGCAGGGTCATGAACGGCAGGAAGCCGTAGGTGATGCCGGCGATCACCGCCATGGGCGAGGCGAGGACGTGGAACTCCTGCGGCACCAGGCCGATGCCCTTGAGGGGCCCGAGCACGGGGCCGCTGTCGCTCAAGATGATCTTCCAGGCCACCGTCCGGAGCAGGAAGCTGGTGAAGAACGGCGCCACCACCAGGAACAGCAGCAGGTTCTTGTAGCGGCCGCCCTTGAAGGCGATGGTGTACGCGAGCGGGTAGGCGATCAGGAACGTCGTGACCGTCGCGGCGCCCGCGTACAGCACCGACCGCAGGTAGACCGGGGCGTACGTCGACACGGAGTTCGGGTAGTTCACCCAGTTCGCGAGCGAGAACGTGAAGCCGGTGGCAAGGCTCCCGCTCCAGAAGCTGGCCATGAACATCTGGAACGACGGGTACAGGTAGAACGCCAGCAGCCAGATCAGGCCTGGTGCGAGCAGCGCGAGCGGCGCGATCCAGTGGTGGCGCTTGAGGAAGCTGCCCATCGACGTACTGGCCCCTTGGTGGCGGGTGATGGCCGGCCGAGGCGGGATCGAGCCCGGCTCAGGCGCCCGTGATCAGGTTGTCGAACCCGGTGTTGAAGTACTGCTCGTCCGCGGCGGTCAGCCCGCCGAAGATCTTGCACTGCGCGAGCGTCGCGTCGGACGGGAAGATCAGCGGGTTGCTCGCAACGGGCGGGTCGAGCTTCTTGAGGACCTCGGCCGCGCCGTTGACCGGGCAGATGTAGTTGACGTAGTCCTCGACCGCCGCTGCCTGCTCGGGGATGTAGTACCAGTCCGCCAGCAGCTCGGCCGTGTACGGCTGCGCGGCGCCCTTGGGGATCATGTTGTTGTCCGTCCAGAGCATGCCGCCCTCGGTGCCGAGGCTGAACTTGAGGGCCTTGCCCTCGGCGAGCAGCTGGACCATGTCGCCCGACCAGACCATGGCGAGGACGGCGTCCCCGGCCGTGAGGTCCTGCGAGTAGTCGTTGCCCGTGAAGCGGCGGATGATCCCGGCGTTCTTGGCCGCCGTCAGCGCCGTGATGCACTGGTCGAACGCGGCGCGCGTCGGCTGGGTCGGGTCGAGGCCGAGGGACAGCATCGTGAGGCCGATGGTGTCGCGCATCTCGGTCAGCATGTCGACCTTGCCCGTCCAGCGCGGGTCGGCCGTGAAGAGCGACTTGAGGCTGGTGACGTTGCCGCAGACCTTGGGGTCGAAGCCGATGCCCGTCATGCCCGACTGCCAGGGGGCGTGGAAGTCCAGGTTGGGATCCCAGTTGACGCCCTTGTAGGTGGCCTTGACGTTGGCCTGGAAGTTGGGCATCGCCGCCGGGTTCAGGCGCTCGATCCAGCCCAGCCCTATCAGCCGCGCCGCCATCCAGTCGGTCATCGTGATCAGGTCCCAGCCGGTCGGCTGGCCGGCCTGGAGGTTGGGCTGGATCTTGCCGAAGAAGTCGTTGTTGTCGTTGATGGCCTCCTTGTAGGTCACCTTGACGCCGTACTTCTTCTCGAAGGCCTGGATGGTCGGGTGCTTGCCGTTCTTGTCGACGTCGATGTACAGCGGAGAT
>JAJYLZ010000062.1 GCA_021787395.1 Chloroflexota bacterium | reverse complement strand
GCCGGGCGACGGCCCGGCTCGACCCGTCAGCCGGTCGGCGCCGTCCGCCGCCGCAGGCCGGCCGCGCTCGCGATGCGGGCCGGCGCCCCGGTCGCCAGGGCGATGCCGCCGACCACCAGCAGCACGCCCAGCAGCTGCTCGCCGGACGGGTCCTCGCCGAGCAGGAGGACGCCCAGCACCAGCGTCGCCACCGGCTGGACCAGCAGCAGCACCGACGAGATCACCGCCGGCAGCCGCGGCAGCGCGGCCTGGATGGCGAGGTAGCCCAGCGACTGCGAGACCACGCCGTAGGCGATCAGGTAGCCGAGCGCCGGCCAGGCCGGGGCGAGGTCGAGGTTCCCGACCGCGACGCCGAACACGCCCGCCAGGGCCCCGGTCACCGCGGTGGCGATCGCCACCGGGCCCGCCGGACGGTGGTCCGGGCTGGCCTGCCGGATCACCAGCAGGTAGCCGGCGTACGCGAGGGCGGTCACCAGGCCGATGGCCACGCCGGCCCGCGGGTCGGCGCCGTACGCCTCCACGCCCACGATGCCCGAGATCAGGACCACGCCGGCGAGCATCACGGGGATCGCGACGAACACCTCGCGGCGCGGCCGCTCGCCCAGCAGCAGCCAGGCGGCCAGGGCGACGATGACCACCTGCAGATTGCCCATCACGGTGGCCAGGCCCGCGCCCATGAGGTCCACCACGACGTGGAACGTGATCAGGTCCGCGGCGAAGAACACGCCCGCCAGCGCCGACACCGCCACCGTCCGTCGGTCCATCGGCCCGCGGGCGGCCACCTCCGCCCGCGCCACGAGCAGCAGGATCGGCAGGCCGAAGAGGCACCGGAACACGACCCCGGTGGCCGGCGACACCCCCGACCAGCGGTAGAAGATCCCGGACGAGGCGATGGCGAGCGCGCCGAGGACGGCCGCCGTGCGCGGCCGCGAGCCCAGTGCCGCGAACGGGCTCAGCGCTTCTCCGGCACGCCCACGAAGCGCAGCCCCAGCTCCTGGTACTGCTCCTCGTCGGGCGCGGACGGCGCCTCGAGCATCAGGTCGGAGCCCGACTGCGTCTTGGGGAACGCCATGACCTCGCGGATGTTCGTCTGGAACGAGAGCAGGGCCGCCCAGCGGTCCACGCCCAGGGCGATCCCGCCGTGGGGGGGCGCGCCGTACTCGAACGCCTCGAGGATGGCGCCGAACCGCTCCCGCATCTGCTCGACCGTGTAGCCCTGCAGGTTGAAGCTCCGGGCCAGCAGGTCCGGCTTCCAGATCCGCACCGAGCCGCCGCCCAGCTCCCACCCGTTGAGCGCCACGTCGTACTGCATCGCCTTGGCGCGGCCCGCCGGGTCGCCGGGGTCGCGGACGTCGAGGTCGCCCGACAGCGTGGTCAGCAGCGGCTCGTCCTCAGGCACCACGCCGCTGAACGGGTTGTGGGTGGCGTCCCAGCGGCGGTGCTCGGCATCCCACTGGTACATCGGGAAGTGGTGGACCCAGCAGTACGCCAGCTCGTTGGGGTCGGCGAGGCCCAGGCGGGCGGCGATCTCGTTGCGCAGCCGGCCCAGGACGTCGTTGGTCGTCTCCTGCTTGTCGGCCACCACCAGGATCAGGTCGCCGTCGCTCGCGCCCGCGGCCCCGCGCACCGCCGCCTGCGTCTCGGCGGACAGGAACTTCGCGATCGGGCCGTGGAGCTCCCCGCCCGGCTGCACCGAGAGGTGCACGAGGCCCCGGGCGCCGAAGCGCTTGGCGAGCTCGGTCAGCTCGTCCACCTCGCGCCGCGACACGCCGCCCATGCCCGGCGCGGTGATGCCCTTGACGCGGCCGCCGCCCGCGAGCGTCTCGTCGAACACGCGGAAGCCCGACGATGCCCCGAGCGCCGGGGCCAGGTCGAACAGCTCCACGCCGAAGCGCAGGTCCGGCTTGTCCGAGCCGAACCGCTCCATCGCGTCCTCGTACTCGAACACCGGGAACGGGATCTGGCGGATGGGGCGCTCGGGCACGGTGGCCCGGGTGACCTCGATCACCATCTGCTCGATGAACCCGCGGACGGCGTCCTCGTCCACGAAGCTCATCTCGAGGTCCAGCTGGGTGAACTCCGGCTGGCGGTCGCCGCGCAGGTCCTCGTCGCGGAAGCAGCGGGCGATCTGGAAGTAGCGGTCCACGCCGGCGACCATCAGCAGCTGCTTGAGCTGCTGGGGGCTCTGCGGCAGGGCGTACACGGTGCCCGGCTGCAGCCGCGAGGGGACGATGAAGTCGCGGGCGCCCTCCGGGGTGGACTTGATCAGGTTGGGCGTCTCCACCTCCACGAAGCCGTGGGCGTGGTGGGCCTCGCGGATGGCCTGGACCAGGCGGCTGCGGAGCAGCAGGCGGCGGGCCATCGCCTCGCGCCGGATGTCGAGGTAGCGGTAGCGCAGCCGGATGCTCTCGTCGATGGGCGCGTCCGGGTCGTTGACGTAGAACGGCGGCGTCTTGGCCTCGTTGAGGATGCGGACCCGTCGGGCCTGCAGTTCCACCGCGCCGGTGGCCAGCTTGGCGTTCTCGGTGCCCGGCTGGCGCCTGGCGACCGCGCCCTCGACGGCGATCACGAACTCGTTCCGTACCTTCGACGCCTCGGCGTGCGCCTCGGGCGCATCGGCCGCGTCCACCACCACCTGGGTGATGCCATGGCGGTCGCGCAGGTCGATGAAGATCAGCTTCCCGTAGTCGCGCCGGCGGTGGACCCAGCCGGCCAGCTTGGCGTCCGCGCCGTCGTCGTCCACGCGGAGCTGCCCGCAGGTGTGCGTGCGGTAGGGCGTGGCGAGCGGGGCGGTTTCGGCGGACACGGAAGGGCTCCCGGGTGCGGTGATGATGTCCGGCAATGCTACCGGAGCCGTCGAGGAGCCTCGCGGGCGGAGCGGGTGCCGGGAGGATCGACGGGCCTTATCGGACTAGCCGAACAAGATCGGCGCTCGGGAGCCCCCAACCTGCGCTGCGCGCAAGCGTCGCAGCAGCCCGGGGGACCGGCTCCCGGGTTTCGGCTGTGTCCATCCCCGATCCGCGGTTCGCACTGCGTTCGAAGGTGGCCCCAGGTCCGAGCTTGATCCTCCGCTGTTCGAACCAGCCGGAATTGCGCCCGCCTCAGCCGTGGTGGTGCGTGGCCTCGGCGCGGGCGAGCTCGCGGGCGAGATCGCCCGGGGCGACCGTGCGCTGGGTGCCGGCCTGGAGGTCGCGGACCTGGACCTGGCCATCCACGAGCTCCTCGCCCACGATCACCGCGAAGTGCGCGCCGTCCTTGCCGGCCGACTCCAGCTGCCGGCCCAGCTTGCGCCGCGCCAGGTCCGCCCGGACGCGGAGACCGGCCGCCCGCAGCTCGGTGGCGATGCGCAGGCGGCTGACCGTGTCGTCCGGGTCGGCCGACACCACCACCGCCAGCGGGCCCTCCGCGCCGGCTGCAGCACCGTCGGCGCCCCCCTGCTCCGCGAGCACGAGCGCCACCCGGTCCAGCCCGAGCCCGAAGCCGATCCCCGGCGTCGGACGGCCGCCCAGCAGCGCCACGAGGCCGTCGTAGCGGCCGCCGCCCCCGAGCGCCTGCTGCTGGCCCTCGCGGCCG
Organism: Chloroflexota bacterium; assembly: GCA_021787395.1. Lineage (GTDB taxonomy): Bacteria > Chloroflexota > Limnocylindria > Limnocylindrales > CSP1-4 > CAIXZV01. The sequence continues at coordinate 14,777 of JAJYLZ010000062.1, read as the reverse complement.
GCGACGTAGAACTCGAACGCGGTGCGGGTGTAGTAGTCGAGCCCGCGGACGAGGCCCGGCTCCACCCGGAACGGCACGCCCAGCGCCGCGAGGTGCGCCTTGACGCTCTCGAAGTGCGCGGAGCACGCCTCGCACAGGTGGTCGGTGATCCGCGGCGCCGCCGCGTTGAGGCCCGCCATGTCGGGGTCCTTGGAGTCCAGCAGCCGCAGCACGTTGCGCTCCAAGCGGTCCCGCTCCGTCGGCGGCAGCTTCGCCAGGTGGCCCCGGTAGTAGTCGGTCAGCGTCGCGATGTAGGCCGGACGGCAGGCCGGGTCGCCGATCGAGTTGACCAGCACCTCGACGCCCTGCACGCCCGCCTCGGTGTAGAAGCGGTGGCCGAGCTCGACGATCTCCGCGTCGATGGCCGGGCCGGGGTCGCCGATCGCCTCGACGTCGAACTGCCAGAACTGGCGGTACCGCCCGGCCTGCGGACGGTCGTAGCGGAACATCGGCCCGGTCGTCGTCAGCTTCACCGGCTGCGGCCAGGTCTGCATGCCGTGCTGCACGTAGGCGCGGACGATGCCCGCGGTGGGCTCGGGCCGGAGCGCCCACGCCTCCGACTCATCGGTCCGGGGCGCCAGCCGGAACAGTTCCTTCTCGACGACGTCGGTGACCTCGCCGATGCCCCGCTCGAACACCGCCGTCTGCTCGAACAGCGGGGTCTCGATGGGCCGGTAGCCGTAGCGCCGGGTGAGGTCGGCCCCAAGGCGCATCAGGCGGTCGAAGACCGCGCGGTCGTCGGGCAGCAGGTCGCGGGTGCCCCGGGGGGCTCGGTACGTCGGCATTGCCCGAGAGTGTACGGGCTGGCGGGCGGCGCGAGGCGCTGGGCCGCCGCCGGCGCACACGGCCCGATCTCAGGGGGCGGTGTCCACCACGTACCGCAGGCCCGAGAGCGGGTAGTCGGTCTCGTAGCCACCTCCGAGCCGGCCGACCAGCAGGACTGATCCGTCCATGAGCTCGAGACTCTCTTCGACCGTCATCGGGCTCGGCAGGTCAGCTTCAGAGGTCCAGGCGTTCCGGGACGGATCGAAGATGCGCGTGGTGAGCAACTGGGGGAACCAGTATCCGCCCTGACAGGGGATCGATCCGCCCACGACGAACAGGCGGCCGTCCGCCAGCGGCACGAGACTTGCTCCGCTGAGCGAGTACGACTTCGTGCACCGCAACTCGTCGGACGGCCACGCCCAGGTGGCCGCGGCAGTCGGACCGAACTGGGCCCACGAGTTGGTGTCCGGGCGGTACCGGAATGAGCGGTAGACGGCGTCGCCGTGCTTCTGCGACTGGTCGATGCGAAGGAGAGCGCCACCGTCTGCGAGCGCGACGGGTCCGAGGAGCAGCTCCTCGTACCACGAACTGAAGTCACCCTCCCAGAGCTCCACGCCCTGCCGTGCCAAAGATCTCGTGTCGATGGGCCGCAGCTCGCCCGTCCCCGTGAAGGATCCCGTCGCCGGGTCATAGACCTCGGCGACGCCGCACCCGGACTTGGCGAGGTCCGCGAACATGATCCGGCCGTCGGACAGCGTCGCGACCCCGGGGTGCGCCCTTGCGCAGCCGAGCGGGCTCACCATCTCGGAACGCCCTGCCGCAGGGTCGAGGATCTCGACCGAGGCGTACGGGACGCTGACCGGCTGCGGCACGTCGACATCGGCGAGCGCAGCCGGCTCGACCGCGTGGCTCCGGTAGCCGGCAAGGACGACCGTCGTCGAGCCCTCGCCCTCCCTCTTGCCGTTGAGGTACGCGCCGCCGGCGACCAGCACGCGACCGTCCCGGAGGATGGCGACCCCCGGGCTCGTGCGGGCCCAGTTCAGGACTCCGAGTCGCTGCCACGTCGAAGCAGAGGGGTCGTACCGATAGACGCTCGAGTAGGAGACGCCCTGAGCATTCGTGCCGCCCACCACCAGCGCGCTCCCGTCCGGGAGGGCGATGAATCCGAAGGCGGTTCGGTCGGCCGGCAACCCGGGGACCACGCGCCAGACGCCCGTACGAGCGTTGCGGACCGCGGCCTTGCGACCATCCGAGCCGACGAGGAGGACGTCGCCATTGGCGAGCATGACACCGCCATTGAGCGCGGTCCCGGCTTCGCGCGAGCCGATGTCGACCGAGCCCGCCAGTTCCCACTGCGGCGCCGCCGCGCTCGGCCTGGCGCTCGGCGTTGAGCCGGTCGGCGATGCGAGGGCTGACGCACCCGCCGAGCCTTCAGGCGTCGGGGACGGCTCGGCCATGCTCGGCCATGGCAGTGCCGCCGTCGGCGAGCCGGAGACCTGGGACGCGCCCGCCGGGCCCGCACTGGGTGTCGACCCCGACGAGCCGCAACCGGCGAGCACGACCGCCACCGCGATCCCCGCCAGCACCCGCTTGACCATTCCACACCACCCTGGACGCTTGACCGCACGGCCATCACCAGAGCAGGCCCGGCCACAACCCGAGCACCAGCCGACCGACGAGGAACGAGACGACGTTGGTGCCGACGCCGACGGCGACCGCGCGGCGGGCGCTCAACCCCCGGATCGCCGCCCACCAGAAGACCGACTCCGCAACGACCGCCCAGCCCTCGGCGGCGATCACGTACTCGAGCGTGCCGACGAGGAACAGCTGGGTGAACACGAACCACACGGCCGGATGGGTGGCGACGCTCGCGAACACGATGAGGAGCCCCAGCCGGACGAGGCTCGGCTCGGCGGCGCGCAGAAGGAACCAGGCGACCGGCGCCTCGATGAGCACGGTGAGGACGAAGGCGCTGAACCACGCCGAGGCGGGGAAGAACATCGCGCCTCAGCCCTCCCCCGCCGGCCCGAGCCGCCTGACCGCCGCGTCCGTCCCACCGCTCCCGGGACGCCTCCCGCGGGGCTCCCCGTCGGAGTGGCCCGCTCGCGGATGGAGACGGTGCGCGACCGCGCCGTGGTGCGCCAGAGGCGTTGGTCGCGGAGGTGGACAACCTTCATGTGAACGTCAACGTCAAGCGCGGTTGATCCAGTGAGCGAGTGTGGACTTGTGTTCGCGCGTCGCCTGACAGGGGACGTTCTCGGGCGATCCAGGTCGCCTCGTCGCCTCCCGGGGGGACGATCAGACCGGGATTGGGCCTCCGGGCGCCTTCCGCGGTCACTTCGTCGCCCATGAGGGGACGCGACGCGGGCGGCGCCACCAAACCGTCCCCTGCCGGGCGACGCCACTCGACATCTGGCCAACCTTCACGTGAACGTCAAGGTTCAGGTATCGTTTACAGGGTGAGCCAGCGAACCGAACCCGACGCGGCCCCCCGCCTCCTGCGCATCCAGGAGGTCGCCGCCGAGACCGGCCTCACACCCCGCTCCATCCGCTACTACGAGGAGGTGGGGCTGCTGGCGCCGGCCGCCCGCTCCGAGGGCGCCTACCGCCTGTACGACGCCGGCGACCTCGAGCGCCTGCGGTTCATCGCCGGCCTGCGCAACGACGCCGGCTTCTCGCTGGCCGAGATCGGCCAACTGCTCGAGGACGAGCGGGCGCGCGACCGCAACCGGGCGCGGTTCCGGGGCGGCGACCCCACCGCACAGCGCGCCGCCATCGTCGACGCCATCGCCCGGATCGACCGGCAGATCGAGACCCTGCAGCGCAAACGGGCGCGGATCGACGCCATGCTCGCCGACGCCGCCGCCCGGCGCGCCCACAACCGGGCCCACCTCGACGACCTCGACGCCGGCCGCGGGCCCGACCACGGGCCGCACGCCGACGGCCAGCCGGCGCCGCGCGGAGGGGCGCGGTGAGCGTCGGGTTCTCGCTGCGCAACGGCGGCCGCGCCCTCGGCCACCGCAACTACCGGCTGTTCTTCGGCGGCCAGGGCGTGTCACTGGTGGGCACCTGGATGCAGACGGTGGCCCAGGCGTGGCTCGTGCTCAAGCTCACCAGCGACCCGTTCATGCTGGGCCTGCTGTCGGCGGCCCAGTTCCTGCCGGTGCTCGTCCTGGGCCTGTTCGGCGGGATCGTCGCCGACGCCCTGCCCAAGCGGTACACGCTGATCGCGACCCAGACCAGCCAGATGCTGCTGGCGTTCATCCTGTTCGCGCTCACCCAGGCGGGCGTCGTGCAGGTCTGGCACATCCTGGTCCTGGCCCTCCTCCTGGGCCTGACCAACACAGTCGACATGCCCACCCGCCAGGCGTTCGCGGTGGAGATGGTCGGCCGCGACGACGTCCAGAACGCGGTGGCGCTCAACTCCGCCCTGTTCAACGGCGCGCGGATCGTCGGGCCCGCCGTGGCCGGCATCGCGATCGGCGTGTTCGGCATCCCGATCGCGTTCCTGCTCAACGCGCTCAGCTTCCTCGCGGTCATCGTCGCCTACGCGGTGATGGACGACGACGACCTCCGCTCCCCCGCCCACTACCACCGCCCGGCGACGGTCCGCGCCATGGGCGCCTCGCTCGCCGACGGCCTGCGGTACTGCTGGCGTTCGCCGATGCTGATGCTGCCGATCGCGATGATCGGGCTGGCCTCGACGCTGGGCATGAACTTCGGGGTCGTGATCCCCGCCCTCGCCGACGTGGTGCTCAAGACCGACGCCACCGGCTACGGGTTCCTGATGGCGGCCACGGGGGTGGGCTCGATGGTCGCGGCCCTGCTGATCGCGTTCTCCGGCCGTCCGCGGCCGATGATCATCGGGATCGGCTCGGTCGGCCTCGGGCTCGGGCTGGTGGCCGCCGGCGAGATCCACGCGTTCGCGCTCGCCCTGCCTGCCATGGCCCTGGTGGGCCTCGGCGCGATCAGCATGGCGGCCACCGCCAACACGACGATCCAGCTCAACGTCGAGGACGCCTACCGTGGCCGCGTGATGAGCGTGTACACCACCGTGTTCGCGGGCTCCACCCCGATCGGCGGCCTGTTCGCGGGCTGGCTGGCGTCCGCGACCACGGTCAGCGCGTCGCTGGTCATCGCGGGCGTGCTCACGGTCGCCACCGGCTTCGTCGCCATCGCCTGGCTCGGCCGGATCCGCGCCCGCGGGATCGCGCCGGTGCTCGCGGTCGAGCCGGCTGCGGCGTCGAACCCGGGGGGCCCTCCGCGCTGACGCCAGCGCCTGCGGTCAGTCCCGGCGGCCCCCGCCCGCACGGCTACCCCAGGTCGCGCTGGGCGTTGAGCACGTCCTTGAGCTGCTCCACCCGGCTCATCACCTTGGCCAGCTGCGCCACCGAGGCGACCTGCAGGGTCATGGTCAGCACCGCAGTGTGGTCCGGCGACACGGACACGTTGGCCGCCAGGATGTTGACCCGGTTCTCGGCCATGACCTGGGTGACGTCGGACAGCAGCCCCGTGCGGTCGTAGGCCTCCACGCGGATCGCGATCGGGTAGGTCTGGGCCGGCGCCGCCTCCCACTCGACGTCGATCAGGCGCGAGACCTCGCGCTCGTTGATGACGGTCGGGCAGCTGCGCAGGTGCACCGTGATCCCCTTGCCCCGGGTGATGAACCCCTGGATCGGGTCGCCCGGGATCGGGTGGCAGCACTTCGCGAAGCGCACCAGCAGGTCGCCCACGCCCTTGACGCGGACGCCGCCGGTCCGGCTGGGCTGCGGCGGGGCGACCGTGGGCAGGGCGGCCTGGCCGTCGTCCATCACGCCCAGGCGGATCACCACCTGCTGCGCCGAGACCGCGCCGTAGCCGATCGCCGCGAAGAAGTCTTCGATCGTCTCGTGGCTGTAGCTCTTGGCCACCTCGGCGATCCGGTCCATGCCGAGCTGCTGGACGCTCGTCCGGGCCAGCCGCCGGAGCTCGCGGTCGAGCGATTCGCGGCCGTGGACGACGTTCTCGGCGCGGTCCTTCTTCTTGAACCACTGCCGGATCTTCTCCCGGGCATGGGACGTCCGGACGATGTTGAGCCAGTCGCGCGACGGCCCGTGCTCGCCCTTGGTGGTGACGATCTCGACGATGTCGCCGTTCTTGAGCCGGTAGTCCAGCGGGACGAGCCGGTTGTTGACCTTGGCGCCGATCGTCCGGTGGCCGATGTCGGTGTGGATGCGGTACGCGAAGTCGAGCGGGGTGGCGCCCGCCGGCAGGTCCTTCACGTCGCCGCGCGGCGTGAACACGAACACCTGGTCCTGGAAGATGTCGAGCTTGATCCCCTCGACGAACTCGGTGGCGTCCGACTCGCTGACGTCGCGCTGCCACTCCATCAGCTGGCGCAGCCAGGCGAGCTTGGCGTCGTAGTCGCGCTCGGCCTTGGAGCCCTCCTTGTACCGCCAGTGGGCCGCGATGCCCACCTCGCTCACCTGGTGCATCGCGTGGGTCCGGATCTGGATCTCGAGCGGCTTGCCGTCGAGCGCGATCACCGCGGTGTGGAGCGACTGGTACAGGTTGTTCTTGGGGACGGCGATGTAGTCGTCGAACTGGCCCGGGATGGGACGCCACAGCGAGTGCACGATGCCCAGCGCCGCGTAGCAGTCGCGGATCTCGTCGACCAGGATGCGGATCGCGTAGACGTCGTAGATCTCGCCGAACTCGGCGCCCTTGCGCTGCATCTTCTTGTAGATGCTGTAGATGTGCTTGGGGCGCCCCTGCAGCTCGGCCACCAGGCCTGCGTCGGCGAGGCGCGGTCGGAGCTCCTCGATCGCCCGCTCGATGTAGCTCTCCCGGCCCCGGCGCCGCGTGTCGAGCAGCCTCGCGAGCTCGCGGTAGCTGTCGGGCTCGAGCGCCTTGAAGGACAGGTCCTCGAGCTCCCACTTGATCTGCCAGATGCCGAGCCGCTCGGCCAGCGGCGCGTAGATCTCCATCGTCTGGCGGGCGATCCGCTGCTGCTTCTCGACCGGCAGCGCGCCCAGGGTGCGCATGTTGTGCAGCCGGTCGGCGAGCTTGATGAGCACGACGCGGATGTCGTCGGCCATCGCGAGGAACATCTTCCGGATGTTCTCGGCCTGCTGCTGCTCGTGGCTGTGGGTGCTGAACTTGGACAGCTTGGTGACGCCGTCGACCATGTGCGCGATCTCGGGCCCGAAGCCCTCCTCGACGTCGGCGAGGCTGTACTCGGTGTCCTCGGGCACGTCGTGCAGGAGGGCCGCCGCCACTGCCACCGGGTCGATGCCCAGGTCGGCGAGGATCTGCGCCGACGCGATCGGGTGCATCACGTACGGCTCGCCCGACGCGCGCACCTGGCCGCCGTGCGCCACGACCGCGAGGGCGAAGGCGCGCTCGACCACGCCCAGGTCCGCCTGCGGGTGGTGGGCTCGCAGCGAGTCCATGAGCGGCCGGCGGGCGGCCTCGGGCGTCTGGTGCGGGCTGCGGTGCGGCCGGTGCGCCTGGCCCTCCACGGGCATCACCGGGCCGCCATCGCGGCTGCCGCGCTGACCCTGGCGGCGCGTCGCCGGCCGCGCCTTGTCGGCGGCGGTCTCGGGTTCGCGCAGCACTGGGTCGGCCATCCCCGAAGTCTACCCCGCCGCCGTTCGAGCGCCTCGACAGCGCCTCACGGCCGGCGCGCTCAGGGCCCCAGCGGCCCCACGGCCAGGATGCCCTCGAGGACGAGGTCGCCGGCGGCGTCCACCCTGACCGACGTGAAGCGCATCGGCACGTCCTGGCCGGCGTGCAGCAGGGTCACCGGCGGGAGGTCGGGGGCCGTGGCGACGAGGTTCCCGGCCGCGTCCACCGACAGCGTCGCGGCGATGGTGACGACCTCCTTGACCGCCACCCTGTCCGGCGCGCTCAGGCGGATGGCGGACGCCGGCACGTCGACGCCGGTCACGGACGAGACCTCCGAGGCCACCAGCACCCGCGCGTCCGCCGCGGCGATGGTCGTGCCGACCGTCACCCGGTCGCCCGTGCCCCCGAGGTCGATGGCCGCCAGGTTCAGCGCCTGGCCGGCGACGTCCGGCACCGTGACGCCGGTGAGGCGCCCCGCCACGCCCCCGGCCGTCCGGCCCAGCACCGACACGTTGAGCAGGGTCACGTCCAGCGCGCTGATCTGCAGGCCCCGGAAGGTGGCGCTCGTGGCCCGCACCCGCACGCGATCGGCCTGGAGCGCGAGCAGGTTCCAGGGCGGGTCGGCGGTGACGTCTACGGTGATGTCGCCGGCCTGGAGGCCCGCCGCCCGGACGCCTGCCGTGAGCAGGCCGGCGGCCACCGCCGGCAGGCCGACGAGGACGATCAGCGCCACGACGACCGCGGCCAGGCCGATCGTGAACAGGCAGCCGCGCATGGCTCAGGCGCTCCGGAAGCCCATCGCCGCGAGGGCCTCCCGGGCCGCCCCGGCCTCGTCCCACGGGATCGCGCCGCTCGCGTACAGGATCGTCGGCTCGTGGCCCTTGCCGGCGAGCAGCACCACGTCGCCCGGACGGGCGCGCTCGAGGGCCGCGGCGATGGCCGTCCGGCGGTCCGGGATCCCCAGCACGTCCACCCCCTCGGTCCTGCCCGCACCGACGGCACCCGCCACGATCTCCGCCACGATGGCCGCCCCGTCCTCGCCCCGCGGATCCTCGTCCGTCGCGACCACCAGCCGGCAGCGCTCCCCGGCGATCCGGCCCATCACCGCCCGCTTCGCGGTGTCGCGCTCGCCCGCGGACCCGAACACAGCGATCAGCCCCCCGCCGGCCTCCCGCGCGACCGGCGCCAGGATGTCCAGCACGGCCTGCAGCGACGCCGGCGAGTGCGCGTAGTCCACGATGACCGAGAACGGCTGACCCTGGGCGATCCGCTCCATGCGGCCGGGGACGCCCGCAACGGACGCCAGCCCGGCCCGGACGGCCGCCGGCGGCAGGCCCAGCGCCTCGCCCAGCGCGACCACCGCCAGGGCGTTGTGGACGTTGAACCGGCCGGCCAGCCGCAGCTCCAGCTCGGCGGCACCCGACGGCGCCGCGTAGGCCACCCGCAGGCGGCTCGCGTCCTCGTCGGCGGTCGTCGCGCGCACATCGGCGTCGGGCGACCATCCGTACCGCACCACGCGCGCCCCGGCCTCGACCGCCGCGCGCTCGAACCAGGCCCGGTTCGGGTCGTCGGCGTTGACGACCGCGACCTTCGGCCACGGGCGTCCGCCCACCAGCTTGGCCGGGTTGGCCGGGCCCTCGGCGAGCGCCGAGAACAGGCGCATCTTGGCCTCGCGGTAGCGCTCGAACGTCCCGTGGAGCTCGAGGTGCTCGTGGGTGAGGTTGGTGAACACGGCCGCGTCGTACGCGACGCCGAGCACGCGGCCCAGCTCGAGCGCGTGCGAGGTCGTCTCCACCACGGCCGCCTCGTCGCCCGCCTCCGCCATCGCGGCCAGCGTCGCCTGGAGCTCCGGGGCGCCGGGCGTGGTGACGTGGGCCTCGTGGCGCTCCCGGAGGCCGCCCAGGCGCGTCTCCACGGTGCCCACCAGGCCGGCGCGCAGGCCGCTCGCCTCGAGCGCCGCGGCGGCCAGGAACGAGGTGGTGGTCTTGCCGTCGGTGCCGGTGACGCCGACCACGCCCAGGCGCCGCGAGGGGTCGCCGTACCACCAGCCGGCCGCGGATGCCAGCGCCCGCCGGGCGTCGCCGACGACGACCTGCGGGATGGCGAGGCCCGGGACCTCGTGCTCGACGAGGGCGGCGGCGGCCCCCGCGGCCTCGGCGCGCCCCGCGAACTCGTGGCCGTCCACGTGGAACCCGGGCACCGCCACGAACAGGCGGCCGCCGGCCGCGCTGCGCGAGTCCTCGGTGACGCCCAGGACGGGAACCCTGCCCACCGCGGGGTCGACCGGCCCGGCCAGCAGCCCAGCGGCGCCCAGCCGCTCGACCAGCTCCGCGAGCGGGCGCGGAGCCTGCGGGCCGGCCGCGGCCACCCGCTGCTCGATCGGCGATCCCTGCGCGGGCAGCGGGCTCACCGCCCAGCCGCCCTGGCCAGCCGGCTGGCGACCCGCCCGGCCCGATAGCGCCACGGCCGCGCCACGCGCTCCTGGGCGCCGGCCAGCTCGACCCAGTGGGCCCCGAAGGAGCGCTTGTGCTCGTACAGGCCGTAGGTCGCCTCGCCCGGCCTGGGCTCGCGCCGCGCGCCCGCCACGTCCACGCCGCCCAGGTCCATCTCGGCGCGGCCCTCGGCGAGCGCCAGCTGGATCGCCCGCCAGCGCAGCAGGTGCATCGTCCCCGGGTGCGCGCGGCGCGTCTCGGCCACGTCCGCCGAGTGCACCGTCGACAGCCGGCGCCCGTGCCGGTACAGCACGAGCCCGCCGAGCAGGGACCCGTCGGAGGCGGCCCGCGCCTCGAGGTAGACGAGGTGCCCGGCCGCCTGCGCGCGCTGCCACCAGGCGACGAACTCGTCCGGCCCGGCGAAGTCGAAGCCGCGGCGGTCGCCCGTGGCCCGGAGCACCGCGTAGAAGCGCGCCAGGGCGTCCGGCGCCGGCTCCTCGCTGCCGGCCGGCTCCGTGCCCTCGAGCGGCGTGGACGCCGCGTCCCAGCGCAGGACCCGCGTCAGGTCCCGCTCGGCGCGGCGGATCCGCTGGCGGGTGGCCTTCGCGATGCCGTCGAACACCCCCGCCTCGTCGCCGCCCGCGAGCCCGAGCGCGGTGCGGTGGCGGGAGGGCTGGATCTCGGCGATGGCGTGGAATCCCGCAGCCGCCAGCGCGCCGCGGTACCCGGCGTCGCCCGCGGCCACCTCCGGGTCGGCCGCCAGCACGTCGATGCCCTGCCCCTCGAGGTGGACGGCCATCGCCGCCAGGGCCGCGCCCGTGGCCGCGCCCGAGCCGTCGCCCGTCCACGGCTCGCCGGGCCCCGCCGGGCCGCGCGCGATATAGGCCGAGCCGCCGCCGAACAGCGGCCAGCGCCGCTCCAGGACCAGCGCTCGCTGGTCGCCGTGGGCCAGGAACCGCGGTCGCCAGCCGCGGGCGGCCCGGTGCTCGGCCCATGCCCGCGACTGGAGGACGTGGCCGCCCGGCGCGTCCACGGCGCGGGCGTCCCAGTCGGACAGCGCGTCGCCCGTCAGCTCGCGCACGGCCTCGGTCATGTGTCGCCCCCGCCGTCCCCCTCGTAGCCGGCGGCGCTTTGGCCGCCGGCGCCGCGGAGGCCGTGCCGCGCCCGCTCGACCCGCACCCGCGCCCTCACCGCGGTGCCGTACGTCGCCCGGCCCAGCCGGCTGAGCACCAGGTCCCAGGCGCCGATGTAGCGGACCTCCCGGCCGCCGAACCCGGTCTTGAAGTGGGCGATCCCCGGATGGGCGAGCCCCCACAGGTCGTAGCTCGTCGCGCCCGCCTCCCGCGACGACCGGATCGCCTCCCACTTGAGCAGGTAGTTCGCGCGCGAGTCGGCGCCCGCCGCGGTCATGCCGCCGTACGGCTCCACCACGCGGGTGCCGGACCGGACGAGGAACAGCGTCGCGGCGGGGGTGCCGTCGGGCAGCTCCGCGAACAGCAGCCGGGCGCGGCCGGCCGGGCCGTACGCGTCCCAGACGTCGCGGTACGCGGACAGGGCGCGGATGAGGAAGCCGGCCCGGTCCGCCGTCTCGCGGTAGATCGCGTAGAACTCGTCGAACCGCTCCGGGCCGGCGTCCACCACGCGGATGCCGCCGCTGCGCGCCTTGTTGACGTACTGGCGCCACTTCTTGCGCAGGTCGCCCCACAGGGCGGGCTCGTCGGCGGTGAGGTCGATGACCCGGGTCGAGAGCGGCTGGATCGGCGGGGCCTCGCGCCAGCCGGCGGCCCGCAGCGCGCTCGTCACCGCGCCGTCCAGGTCGGGGCCAGCGCCGCGCTCGATCTCGGGGTCGATCCGCAGGTGGCTGGCCCGGGAGCCCGCCAGGCCCGCCCGCGCTGCCGCCGTGAAGGCGCGGATGCCCCCGGCGCCCCAGTCGGTCAGGACGGGGCCGCGCGGGGCGTACCCGAACGCCCAGGGCAGCGGGCCTGGGCGTCGGAGCAGGACCTGCACGCCCGAGTCCTCGCCCGGCACGAGCACGCGCCGCGCTGACCAGCCGTTGACGGCCTTCACGCGGGCCCAGCCCGAGAGCTGGAGGTACGAGCCCCGCGGGTTCGCCTCGACCAGGGCGTCCCAGGCGGACGGGTCGGGCTCGGGGAGACCGGCGGCCAGCGTCATCCGCGACCGCGGCGGTGGATGAGGTCGAGCACGATCCCGAGGATACGGCGGGGCTCCTCGATCCGCAGCGCGAGCGACGCCCCCAGCCCCACCAGGCCCGCCGCCGACGTGACCACCGTGAGCCGGCCGAGGGACACCAGCGTCCCCCCCGGGGCCGGCCCGTAGGCGCCCAGCGCCGACTCGAGGGCGAGGGCCGTGAGCACGCCCGGCACCGCCGCCACCGCGGTCAGCGCAATGTCGCGCCACAGCTGGCCCAGCCCGAGGCCGGGCGTCCGGCGCAGCAGCATGACCACCAGCCAGGCGACCTCGAGCCAGGCCCCGATCGCGATCGAGGCGGCCAGGCCCGCCAAGCCGAACGGCCCGATGAGCAGGACGCCCACCGCGACGTTGACGATGACGGCGGCCACCGCCGCGATCAGCGGTGTGGTCGTGTCCTGCATCGCGTAGAAGGCGCGGGCGAGGATCGCGATCATCGAGTGCGCGGTCAGCCCGACCATGAACACCGCGAGCGACGAGCCGATCCAGCCCATGGCGTCCGCGTGCAGGCCCGACAGCCCGTACGTCACGCGGGTCACGTCGCCGGCGAGCGGGATGCCGAGCGCGCTGATCGCGAGCATCACGTAGGCGAGCATGCCCAGGCCTCGGACCAGCAGGCGCCGGAACGCGTCCACCTCGCCCGACGCCGCCACTCGCGACAGCGACGGCAGCAGCACCGTGCCCAGCGGGACGCCGATCACGCCGATCGGGATCTGCAGCAGCGTGAACGCCGCGTTGAACGCGTACACCGAGCCGTCGGGGAGGCTGGTGGCGAGGGAGGTGATCACCAGCAGGGCCACCTGCGCAGCCCCCAGGCCGATCGCCCGCGGGACCATCAGGACGATGGCGCGCCCGGTGGCCTCGTCGCGCAGGTCGAGCGAGGGCGCCAGCCGGGCCCCGACCGAGACCATGCCCGGCAGCTGCACGGCGAGCAGGCCGACCGCCCCCGCGACCACGCCCACCGCCAGCCCCTCGACGCCCATCACCGGCACCAGGAGCACGGCCCCGCCGATGATGCCGAGGTTGTAGACGAGCGGGGCGACCGCCGCGGCGGCGAAGCGCCCCCTGGCGTTGAGCACCGCCGAGGCGATCGCCCCCGCGGCCATGAACAGCGGCCCGAGGAGCATCACCCGGGTCAGGTCGATCGAGAGCTGGAGCTTCTCCCCGGTGAACCCCGGCGCGACGATGCTCGCCATCAGGAACGGGGCGGCGAACTCGGCGACCACGACCAGCACCAGCAGCGCGCCGAGCACGAGGGTCGTGATGGTGGACACCACCCGCCAGGCCCGGCGCTCCTCCCCGGTGGCGAACAGCGCCGCCAGCACCGGCACGAGCGCCGATGCGAGCGCTCCCGCCGCGACCAGCTGGAACAGGAAGTCCGGGATCTTGAACGCCTGGGTGAACGCGTCGAGGCTGGCCCCCTGGTCGGCCGTCGGGACCGCGCGGGCGACGACCACGAGGCGGACGTAGCCGAGGAGCCGCGAGCCCAGCGAGGCTGCGGTGACGATCAGGCCCGCCGCGGCGAGCGCCCTGGTGGACCACGCGCCGCCGCCGGCCGCCTGCGCGGTGGGCGCCAGCGCCTCCTCCACGCCCTCCACCACCGACGCGTCCAGCGTGGGCTCGTCCATCAGTCGTGCGCCCTCGCCCTCGGGTGGGCCTGGCGGTACGCGTCGCGCAGCCGCGACGGCGAGACGTGGGTGTAGACCTGCGTGGTGGCCAGGCTCTCGTGCCCCAGCAGCTCCTGGACGACGCGCAGGTCCGCGCCGCCCTCGAGGAGGTGCGTGGCGAAGCTGTGGCGCAGCGTGTGGGGCGAGACGCCCTCCGGGAGGCCGGCCAGGCGGCACAGCCGGTCGAGCCGGTAGCGCAGCCCGCGGACGCCGAGGGGCCGTCCGAGGTGGTTGAGGAAGACGCTGGTCTCCAGCTCGGGGTCCGGGGCGCCGCCCCCCGCGCGGGCGCGCCCGGCCAGGGCCGGCCGGCCCTCGGCGAGGTAGTCGGCGAGGGCCGCCCGCGCCGGCCGCCCGAGCAGCCCGATCCGCTCCTTGCGGCCCTTGCCCAGGACGCGGAGCTCGCCGCGTCGGAGGTCGAGGTTGCGCAGGTCCGCCGCGGCCAGCTCGCTGATGCGCAGGCCGGCTGCGTAGGCGGTCTCCACGAGCGCCCGGTCGCGGAGCGCGAGCGCCCGGGCGAGCTCGGGGTCCCGGGCCGCGACCGGCTGGCCGTCCGCGCCGGCGGCCAGGTCCTCGTCCACGACGGCGATCAGCCGCTCGACCTGGTCCAGCTCCAGCACCTGCGGCAGGCGGCGCGGCAGCCGCGGGGTCGACACGGCGCCCCACGGGTCGCCCGGGGTCAGGCCCGACCGGGCGGCGTAGCGGTAGAAGGCGCGGAGGGCGGCCATGCGCTGGGCCACCGAGGACCGGGCATGGCCCTCCGACAGGGCGGCGAGGTACGTCCGCAGCGTCATGCGCGGCGGCGTCCGCCAGTCCGCGCCGCGCGCCTCCGCCCACGCCAGCCAGGCGGCCACGGTGTGCTCGTACGAGCGTCGGGTCTCGGGCGACGCGTCGCGCGCCTCGAGCGAGCGGACAAACGCCCGGAGCGCCTCCGGGCCGGTCACCAGGCTGGGCCTCGGCTCACGAGGCGGGGCGGCGGGAGCCGGCGCCCGACCTGCCGCCTGCTGCCCGCGCGGGCCGGCGTGTCGGCCCGGCCGGGCGCCGCCCGCCCCGCGCAGAGCGG
>JAJYLZ010000061.1 GCA_021787395.1 Chloroflexota bacterium | reverse complement strand
CCACCTCCGGCATCAGCCGGACCTCCAACAGCGCCTCCCACTTGAACTCATGTACCATCACGCCGCACGTAGTCGCTGGTGGACTCCAGTGTCACCATCTCGATCCCGTCGCGGGCGAGCTGCCGGCCCAGCTCGCGGACCGCGCCCATCCGCGCCCGGACCGTCCACACCGTGCTCTGCCGGGTGCCGGGCCGGGACCGGTGCGGCATCCGGGTGCACACCATCCCCGACGCCTTGGCCACATCGATCGCGGCCGCGTACGCCACCACCTCGTCCCAGCCGTCGGGCGGGCGGATCGACAGGGGTGAGCTCCACGTCCCGACCTTCTTCCAGGGCCAGAAGTTCCAGGAGATGCGCTCGCGCTCGTACAGCCCGAACGCGCACTGAAGCCACGGAGGCGTGTTCTCGCCGCCCTCGCCCATGTAGATCGGGACCCCGAGGCGGTCCCGCACCTCAAGGTACGGGCGGATGCTGGCGAGGTCGGGCGCCGACCAGTACTTGTGGAACTGGAGCATCGCGTTGGGGTCGGGGGGCGCGGTGAAGATGGACCAGTCCGTGGACCAGTGCGTCCCCTCGTAGGTCAGCAGGTGCACCGCGTCCACGGCGCGGATGGCCACGGTGAGCTCTCGGTACAGCGCCGCGAGGGCCGGGGCGTGGTGCCCCCGGCCGGGCGGGAGAGGCTCGTTGAGCAGGTCGTACGCGGCGATGACGGGCTCGTCGCGGTACCGGCGGGCGATCTCGGTCCAGAGCTCGACCGTCCGCGTCCAGTACGGCTCCCCCGTCTCGAACAGGCTCGGCCGTCCGCCCGAATCGTCGATGTTGGTGCCGGTCTGCCCGCCCGGAGCCGCGTGGAGGTCGAGCACCACCCGGAGGCCGTGCCGCCGGCACCAGCCCACCAGCCGGTCGATCAGGGCGTACCCCTCCTCGACGGGGCGGCCCAGGGCGTCGGCGAGCAGCCGATGGCTCATCGGCAGGCGGACGTGGTCGAACCCCTCGGCGGCGATGCGGGCGATGTCCGGCTCCGTCACGAACCGCTGCCGGAAGGACCGCCAGAAGGCGGCGGCGCCATCGGGGCCCAGGAGGTCGAGCACGAGCGCCTCGATCTCCGTCGGCGACTGCGGGCCGTGCTGGGGGAACCGCCACATATAGCCCTCGGGCAGCATCCAGTTGCCCAGGCCCACGCCGCGCAGGAGCACCTCGCGGCCGGTGCCGTCCACGAGCCGGGTGCCCTCCGCCTGCAGGAACCCCGAGGCGCTCACTTGAGCCCCGACAGCGCGAAGCCGCGCACGATGTGGCGCTGGAGGAGCACGAACACGATCAGGATCGGCACCACCATCACCGAGGCGCCGGCCATCTGCAGCGCCGGGTTGACGGTCAGCTGGCGGTTGAGCAGCGACAGGCCGACCGACAGCGTGTAGTTGTCGGAGTCGGTGGCGATGACGAGGGGCCACAGGAAGCTGTTCCACCCGCCGATGAAGGTGAGCACGCCGAGGACCGCGAGGATCGGCTTCGACATCGGCATCACCACCGACCGGAGGACCCGCAGCTCGCCCGCCCCGTCGAGGCGCGCGGCCTCGAGGATCTCGTCGGGGATCGTGGTCATGAACTGGCGCGCCAGGAACAGCGTGAAGCCGCTCACCAGCGTGGGCGCGGCGATGCCCAGCAGGGTGTTGACCAGGTGGACCCCGTTGAGGATGAGGAACGTGGGGATCATCGTGACCTGGGCCGGGATCATCATCGTCGCGAGCGCGACCATGAACATCGCATCCCGGAAGGGGAACCGGAACTTGGCGAAGCCGTAGCCGGCGACCACCACCAGCAGCATGCCGACGAAGCTCAGGGCCACGACGCCCAGCGTGTTGAGCAGGTACCGCGCGAAGTCGAGCTGGGAGAACAGCTGCTGGTACGCGTCGAAGGTGAGCGTCGACGGCAGGACCGTGGGCGGGATCGACCGCGATTCCGACAGCGGCTTGAGCGAGGACAGGACCATCCACACGAACGGGAACGAGGTGACGACCGCGCCGAGCGCGAGGGCCGCGCCGATCGCCAGGGTCCGGATGCGCTGACTACGCCGCATCGGCCAGCCTCCGCACCCGCAGCTGGGCGGCGGTCACCACGAGGATGATCGCGAACAGCACCAGGGACGCCGCCGACGCGAAGCCGAACTCGTTGAACCGGAAGCCCTGGAAGTAGATGTACAGCGAGACCGACGTGGTCGCGTTGGCGGGCCACTTCTGGAGGACGAACGGCTCGTCGAAGAACTGCATCCACGAGATCAGCGTGGTGATGCTGACGAACAGGATCGCGAAGCGCAGCAGCGGGACGACGATCGAGCGCGTCGTGCGCCAAGCGGAGGCGCCGTCGATCGCGGCCGCCTCCCGGTACTCGACCGGGATCCCCTGGAGGGCGGCGAGGAAGATGATCGTGTTCAGGCCGACGGCGCGCCAGACGGCCACGACCGCGACCGACAGCCTCGCGACGAAGGGGTCGCTCAGCCACGGCACCGGCCCGAGCCCGACCAGGCCCAGCAGGTAGTTGAGCAGCCCGAACTCGCTGTTGTAGAGGTAGCCCCAGATCAGCGAGATCGCCACGATCGCGGTGATCGCCGGCAGGAAGTAGAAGACCCGGAGGGCGCGGAAGAATCGGTTGTCGGCGTGATCGAGGCCGAGCGCGGCGAGCAGCGACAGGCCGACGATCGACGGCACGCCGATCAGCACCAGGAAGGCGGTGCTCGCGAGCGACGCCCAGAAGTCGGGGTCCTGGAACAGCGTGACGTAGTTGTCCAGCCCGACGAGCCGAACCTTGGACGGGTCGCCGAGGCCCGCGATGTCGAGGTTGGTGAGGCTCACGCCGGCCGCCACGACGATCGGCAGCGCGCCGAACACCACGAGCAGCAGGAAGGCGGGGCCCACCAGGAGGTACGGCGTCGCGGACGGCCATCGGATCCGACGAGCTCGGGCGGCGGGGAGCGTCCGGGCGAGGTTCATCGCTGCGCCTCTGGCGAATGGCGCCGGCAGGAGCGAGGAGGAGATCGGCCCCTGCCGGCGGCCGGGTGCTACTTGTCGAGGCCCTGGACGGTGGCGAACAGGGTCGTCAGCGTGGACTCCTTGTCAGCTCCCTTGAGGGCGATGTCGTTGAGCGAGGAGAGGATCGCGCTGTTGATCTTGTCCCACGAGGCGGTCAGCGGCAGCAGCTTCGCGTCCTGCAGCTGCTTGGCGTAGACGGCCGCGTTCGGGTCGGACGTGACCGCCGGGTCGTTCATCGCCGCGACGTTGGCCGGCAGCTCCGACGTGGCCTGGTACCAGGCGACCTGCGTCGCCGGGTCGGAGAGGTAGTCGAGCAGCGCCAGGGCGCCCTGGAGGTTCTTGGTGCCCTTCCACACGCCCATGTTCGAGCCTGCGAACAGCGAGGTGCCCGTCACCTTCTCGGGCAGGGTGGTCACGGCCCACTTGCCGTCGAGCTCCGGGGCCTGTCCGTGGACGGCCGCCGCGAGGTACGGGCCGGAGATCAGCATGGGCGCCGCGCCCGAGATGAACCCGGCGGTCTGGTCGAAGTCGGACGCGGTCGGCACCAGCTTCTGGGCGTAGAACGAGAGGTAGTAGTCGACGGCCGTGCGGAAGGCCGGGGTGTCGAGGTTGACCTTGCCGTCGGCCCCGATCGGGTCGCCGCCTGCCTCCCACGTGAACTCGATCGGGAGCGGCGCGTCCCACTGCGGGATGTAGTAGCCGTACTTGCCCGATCCCCGGGCGGCGAGCTTCTGGGCCGCAGCGGTCATCTCGTCCCAGGTGGTGGGCGGCTGGATCCCGGCCTGGTCGAGGATGTCCTTGCGGTAGAACAGGATCCGGGTGTCGGCGACCCACGGGACGCTCGTGACGGCGCCGTTGCTGGACAGGTTCTTGGACGACACCGCGGCCGGGAAGTTGCTGTCCGCGAGCGCCGGGTGGTCGGCGAGGTAGGGGCTCAGGTCCTCGAGGGCGCCGGCGGCGTTGAACGTCGGCAGCAGGGACAGCCCGACCTGCGTCAGGTCGGGCCCGTTGCCCGACGCCACCGCGGTCGTGAGCTTGTCGGCGATGCCGTCCCACGGCACGGCCACCACCTTGACCGTGGCGCCCGTCTTGTCCTCGAACGGCTTGACGAGGGCTTCGAACTTGGCCTGGTCCTCCATGGTCCAGACCGTGAGCGTCGTGCCTGCCAGCGAGACCGGGGCCGGCGCGGAGGCCGACGGCGCCGCAGATGCGGGTGCGGGGGCGGCTTGGCTCGCCGCCTGGGACGTCGCCGCGCTCGGCGCGCTCGCTGCGCTGCCCGAGCACGCGGCCGCGACGGTCGCGATCGCGACGAGAGCTCCTGCCATGCGGGACCGGGGGGTCCGCGCGTCCATAGGTGTTGCTCCTTTTTCTCCTTGATCGGCGGTTGGGTGCTGCCGCGGCCCATCGGCGCGGGCGGCCGTCGCGATCGGCCGCCCGCGTGCTTCAGGCGCGGCGCCGGTGTCGGCTGATGAAGTCGCGGTACCAGGCGGCGCTCGCCTTGGGAATGCGACGCTGGGTCCCGTAGTCGACGTAGACGAGCCCGAAGCGACTTCGGTAGCCCTCGCCCCATTCGAAGTTGTCGAGGAGCGACCAGTGGAAGTAGCCCCGCAGGTCCACCCCGGCCTCGATGGCCTCGGCGGCGGCGGCGAGGTACGACGCGAGGTACGAGACCCGCTCCACGTCTCGGACCTGCCCGGTCGGATCGACGTAGTCGGGGTACGACGCGCCGTTCTCGGTGATGTAGATGGGGACCGGCGAGTACTCGCGCGACACCCGCACGAGCACCGAGCGGAGGGCGTCCGGGGTCACGGACCAGCCGAGCGAGGTCGTGGCCGGCTCGGCGGGAACGCCCACCGCGCCGAGGTGGCCGTCGGCCGGATCGGCGTGGACGAGCACGCGCTGGTAGTGGTTGACCCCCAGGAAGTCGATCGGGGCGCCGATCACCTCCTCGTCCCCGGCGACGACGCTGGCGGCCAGCCCGCGGCGGTCGTACAGCTCGTGCACGCAGTCGGGGTACCCCCGCCCGAGGACCGGGTCGAGGAAGAGCCGGTTGCTGTTGGCGTCGTAGCGGGCGGTGGCGGCGAGGTCGGCCTCGTCGGACGAGGCCGCGACGACATCGGTGAGGAGGTCGGCGATCCCGACCCGGGCGCGGGGCGACGCCCCGCGGATCGCGCGCACCGCCAGGCCGTGGGCCAGCAGCAGGTGGTGCGCGGCTGCGACGGCGTCGGGCAGGCTTCTCCGGCCGGGCGCGTGCTTCCCGCTCTCGTAGCCGAGAAAGGCCTGGCACCACGGCTCGTTGACCGTGATCCAGTCGGCGGCGAGGTCGCCCAGCGCCTCGACCGCGAGGCCGGCGAACTCGGCGAAGCGCGACGCCGTGTCGCGGGAGGGCCAGCCGCCGGCGTCCTCCAACGGCTGCGGCAGCTCCCAGTGGTACAGGGTGACCAGCGGCCGGATGCCCGAATCGGCCAGCGTGCCCAGGAGCTCGCGGTAGAACGCCACGCCAACCGGGTTGAGGGCACCGCGACCGCCGGGCTGCAGGCGCGGCCACGACACGGAGAGGCGATACCCGCCCAGGCCCAGGTCGCGCATGAGCGCCACGTCTTCGCGCCAGTTGCGGTAGTGGTCACAGGCGATGTCGCCCGTGTCGCCGTGGACCGTCGTCCCCGGCTGCCGAGCGAAGGTGTCCCAGATCGAGACGCCGCGGCCGCCGGCGTCGAAGCCGCCCTCGACCTGGTAGGCGGAGGTGGCGGCGCCCCACACGAAGTCCCGGGGGAAGCGGCCCGGGTCGAGCTGCGCGGCCAGGTCGTCGGGGCCGGTCATCGGGCTGCCCCCGCGGCGATGGCGATCCGCTCGCCGTCCGGTCCGAGCGTGAAGCCCGAGGCGAGCAGGGCGTCCACCACGAGGGTCGCCGCGCCCAGCGCGACGGCGTCCTCCCCGAGGCGCCCCTGGACGATCTGCACCGACTCGAACGGCTGGCGGAGCGCGTACCGCTCGGCAGCGGACCGGACGCGGGCGAGCAGGTCGGGGGTCAGGCGGAGGCCAACCGATCCGGCCAGGACGATCCGGTCCGGGTTGAACAGGTTGACCAGCGTCGCGAGGCCGGCGCCCAGGTGGCGGGCGAACGCCTCGGCGACGGCGTCGGCGGCCGGGTCGGACGCGGCGAGGGCGAACAGCGCCTCGATCCGCTCGGTGTCGGTCGCCCCGTCGCGGGCCGGGGCCGCTCCCGCGGCGTCCCAGCGGCGGAGGATCGCCGACTCCCCGACGTACGCCTCGAGGCAGCCGCGCGACCCGCACCGGCAGAGGTTCCCGTCGACGACGATCGGCGTGTGGCCCCACTCGCCGGCGCTGCTGCGCGACCCGCGGTAGAGGCGACCGCCCGTGACGATCGCGGCGCCCACGCCGATCCCGAGCAGCGCGACAACGGCGTCGGACGCCCCGCGTGCGGCGCCGAACCACAGCTCCGCCTGCCCCATCGCCTTGGCGCCGTTGTCGACGATCACCGCACCGGGCATCACCGGGGCCAGCAGCTCGCCGACGGGCAGTCCGTCCCAGCCCAGGCCGGGGGCGTGGACCTCCGCGCGGTCCGTCCGCTCGACCACGCCCGGCACGCTCACGCCGACGCCGAGCAGCGTCGCACCGGCGACGCCGGCGTCGGCGACCACGGCATCCACGGCCCGTGCGACGTGCCCGACGAGGTCCGCGGGCTCCAGGGACCCGGGCGGCACCTCGACGAAGGTGGCGCTGCGCTTCTGCCAGGCGAGGTCGAAGGACTCGACCCGCAGGCCCCGCTCCCCGAGGTCGACGCCAACCGCGAGCGCACGGTCCGCCGCCACGCCCACGAGGGTCCGGGGCCGCCCGCCGCTCGACTCCTCGGCGCCAGCCTCCCGCACGAGCCCCTCATCGATCAGGTCGCCCACCACCGCGCTCACGGTGGCATTGCTGAGGCCCGTCGCCTCGGCCAGCGCGAGGCGGCTCGTCTGGCCGCCGAAGAGCAGCTCACGCAACACCGCGGACCGGTTGGCCCGGCGGAGGTCTCGACTGGTCGATAGTGCCGGCACGATGTCTCCTACTTTTGCTGCGACTTATTTTTAGTCGCACAGGAAGTCCCTTGTCAAGGGGTGCTGCGAAAGATCTCGACGAGTCCCGGAGGCCCGTCGCGGCCGGCGGCCCGCGTCAGGAGCCGGCAGCGAGGGCGCGACGGGCGCGTCGCGCCGCGCACCGGCGCGCGACCGGGCGGCGACGAGGGCACGAGGCGCAGCCACCCGGACGGCGTGCACCGGCGGCGCACCCGGGGCGGCGGTCGGGCCGCTGGAGGGCCTCGCCCGCCGCCCCGTCGATGGTCGCCCCGTCTCGGGTCGCGGTGGCGCGGCTACTCGAGCAGCCCCGGCACCCTGGTCAGGTAGATGCCGGCCCAGCCGGTCGCCGACTCCTCGGCACCCATGCGGACGTTGACGGCCAGCGTGACGCCCCGGAAGCCGTCCCGCTCCAGCCCCATCTCGGTGACCGGGGCGGCGCCCGTCGTGTCGACGGGGGCCTGTGGGTCGATCAGGCTGCCGTCCATGCCGGTCTGGACGACGGTCGCGATGGGGGCCTTGCCGCTCGGCCCCTTGCGCAGGTAGATGCCGTCCAGCGGATCCACGTACGCGCCGTCCTGCACCTCGCCCTGCCTCGCCTTGAAGGCGACGTGGAAGTTGACGTCGCGCAGCGAGCCGTCGACCAGCCCGGACACGGCGACGAAGGACGCGGAGCGCCAGCGTGCCGGCTCGCCCGTGTCGCCCTCACTCCCCTCGCCGGAACCGGGGACCCGGCCCGAGAAGTTCCAGTACACGAGGTCGGTGAAGTCGTTCGGGGTCTTGGCGACCGCGTACAGGTTCTGGTCGGCCGTGTCGAACACGAAGATGCCCTGGTGCACCGGCACCGTCGTCGTGAAGCCGTCCGGATAGGTCTGGCGGCAGTACGCCTGCCGGTCCTTGTTCCCCTCCGCCGGGCACTGCAGCACCAGGGTCGTGGTCTCGCTGCCCCACGCGCCCCAGAACCCGACGAACCGCCCGTCGAACGAGAGTCCCTCGCCGATACGGCTGAACCGGGCCCCCTTCTCGCCCGGGACCGGCTGGCCGATTGTGACCAGCGCCTTGAGCTTGGGGTCCGCTCCGGTGAGCTGCGCGAGGTAGATGCCGCCCGTCGACGGGCTCGCCTCGTTGTCGAACCCGGCGAACACGGCCGTGCGGCCGGCGGCGCTCGGCGGCGCGGTGGAGCCGAACGTGGCCCGGCTGCCCGGGATCCTCGTGCCGGTGTCGGCGATCCGCACCACCCGCCCCATGCCGCCCGCTGGCGCGAGCTCGGTCGTCCCGTCCGCGAGCACGATCGGGGCGTCGGTCAGGTCGCGGTAGTAGACGCCGGTCTGGGCCCCGGAGGCGTCGGTGAAGTTGCCCTTGAACACGATGGTGGCCCGGTCGGTCACCGAGGGGGAGCCCGGGAACACGTCGAACTTGACCGCCGGGTCAGTCCCCGGCACCGCGAGGAACGAGAAGTCCGGCACCCCGCCGAGGTTGCTCGCGCCGGTGACCAGGCTGCCGAACGGCGTGGTGTAGATGCCGGTGGTGCCGCCCCGGGTCTCCGTTCCGTCCGGCAGCAGGTAGGTCCACACCGGCGAATGGTTGCCGCGCGAGGCGATGGTGTCCGACCACAGGTCGATGCGCGGGAACGACGGCGGCTCGATGAACGTCGACCCCAGGTTGTCGGGCTGCGGCACGGCTGTGCTCCGGTCGAAGACCGTGAGCACGCCGCCGGCGCCGGCCATGTCACGCGTGAAGACGCCGTGCGTGGGCTCGCCGCTCAGCCCGCCCTTGGTGCGGCCCCGGAACACGACCAGCCCGTCGAGGTTCAGCGACGGCTGGTTGTAGCTGTTGAACGGGCGCGTGTCGCCGGGCGCCGTGACGCCGTTGTTCACCACCGTCTGCCAGTCAAACACGACGCCTGCGGCCGCGTCGTCGCCCGCGGCGACGGCGGTCGGGGGCGCGGCGGCGGCGGTGCCGGCCAGCGTCGCGAGGGCCAGCGTCACCACGCCGTACCGTGCCGACCTGCCGATGGTGCGCACCGCAGGCCGTCTGCGGACCGCGCGCCGGGCGCCGGCGCTGCCTTCCGAAGTGGATGTGGGGTTGACCACGGCACGCGGTGCCGATCCCGCCTGAGGGCCCATGTCCGCCTCCCTCGTGCCCCGGCCCGCCGGCGATGACGACCGGCTGCCGAGCGCCAGGGTTCTTGGGCAGGTCCGCGGCCTGGGCGATGTCCGAGCCCAGGGTCGCCGCGGCGGACCGTCTGCCGCACGCGGGCCCGCTTCCCGCAGGTGCCGGCAGCGCCTTCAGCGCGCGGCGATCCCGACGCGATCCGTGCCTCTCGCGGATGCCGTCGAGTCGAGCAGGACCCCCAATTCCTGACGCCCCCGATTCTACGACCGCTGCGCTAGGCCCCCGGGCGACGCCGGACTGACCTCCCGCAGCCGAGCGGAGGGAGCCTGCCGCGCAGGGGGCCGGGAACCCCGGCTGCCGCGGCGACTATCACGAAGACCGCAGGATCACCGCGCATGCTCGTCTGGCAGCGCGCCGATCGGCGAGCTGGAAGGAGCCTGTACGTGAGCGAGATTCCGCTTCCCCCGCCGCCGCCGGCGGTCCACCCCGTCCACCCCGTCCTCCCCGGCTCGCCGGTCCACCCGTCCCCTGCCCCGCGCCGACCACGCCGGCGGCTGCCTCGCGGGACGGGCACCGTCCTGACCGCCGTCATGGCGGCCGCGCTCGCCACGTCGGCGACGCTCGCCCTGACGGGCGGGGCGACGCGTCAGGGCGCTGACACCGCCACAGCCGCGAACGCCCTCGCCGTGAGCCCTGCTGCCACTTCGGGCGGGGCGGCCTCACCGGCCGCCGCGGCCAGCGCCGCCCCCGCGCCCTCCGCGGTCGCGCCCGCCGCCACCAGCGCCCCGTCCGCCCCGACGGCCGCCTCCTCCGGGTCCGCCACCAGCCTGACCTCGGTCATCGCGCGCGCCCGCAAGTCCGTCGTGACGGTCAACGTGCAGGGCGTCGCCGCGTTCGGCCGCGGCGGCTTCGGCGTCCAGACGAGCGGCAGCGGGTCGGGCGTCATCGTGTCGTCGAACGGGTACATCCTCACGGCCCAGCACGTCGTCGAGGGGGCGACCTCGGTGACGGTCACGCTCGAGGACGGCTCCACCCATGACGCCACGGTGGTCGCGACCTCGTCCACCGACGACGTCGCGCTGCTCAAGATCAGCGCGACGGGTCTCACGGCTGCCCCGATCGCCTCGGGCAAGCCGGTCGTCGGAACCGCTGTCCTGGTGCTCGGCAACCCGCTCGGCCAGTACCCCGACTCCGTGTCCACGGGCATCATCTCGGGCACCGACCGGTCCATCCAGGTCGCCGACATGACGTCCCAGACCGAGGTGACCCGCACTGGCCTGGTCCAGACCGACGCGGCGGTCAACGAGGGCAACAGCGGCGGCCCGCTCATGGACACGCAGGGCCGCGTGCTCGCGCTGGTGACCGCGACCGCGACCAACGCCGAGGGCCTCGGCTTCGCGACGCCGGTCAGCGCGGCCGTCCCGCTGCTCACCCGGGCCGGGGTGAGCTACACCGCCTGAGCTGACCCCCCAACAGGAAGACGGCCGTCCGGGAGGACGGCCGTCTCCACACCCCGGCGGAGGGACCCTACTGGACCGCGATCGTGAACACCAGCTTGTCGCCCGCCGTGCTGGTGAGGGTGACGGTTGCCGTCCCGGCCGCGATCGCCTGAGCGCCCGGGTTGAAGGTGGCCGAGCCGTCGCTGTAGCCCTTCTGGACGCTGACCACGCCGGCGGGATCGGCGCTGACCGCCCAGGACTCGGGGTTCTGCACGTTGAACACGACCATCCGGCCCACCGCGACGGTTGCCGACGTGGTCTGCGCGTCGAGGATGACGGGCCCGACGATCCCGGCGCTCGCAGGCGCGCCGGACGGGACCGGGGAGGGTGACGGCGAGCCGCTGCCGCAGGCAGCGACGAGCAGGCTCGCCACCAGCAGCAGGCCGAGGCGACGCATGTGAAGGACCTCCTTGGGACGGCTTCGTGACGGCGTGATGCCCCCGGGACGCGGATCCCGGCGTCGCGGTTCCCGAGGTCGGTCAGGACCCCGCGGGGGGCGGGCGCGTCACTGGCGCCTCCTGCCCCCGGCGGCCCGCCGAGATCGGCCTATCCTTGGACGCCGCGCGGACGACCCGCCCTGCCCGCCCTCGAACCCCGGAGCCCCTCCCCGATGCGATTCCTCAACGACGCCGTGCCGCCGTACGACCTGACCTACGCCGACGTGTTCATGGTCCCGAGCCTGTCGACCGTCCCCTCCCGGCTGGAGGTGGACCTCACCACGCCCGACGGGCTGGGCACCACGATCCCGGTGGTGGTCGCGAACATGACCGCGGTCGCCGGGCGGCGGATGGCCGAGACGGTGGCGCGCCGGGGCGGCCTCACCGTGCTGCCGCAGGACATCCCGCTGGACGTGATCCGCGACAACCTGCGCTACCAGAAGAGCCGCCACCCGGTGTTCGAGACCGCGATCACGCTCGGGCCCACCGAGACGGTCGGGCTCGCGCTGAACCTCATCCACAAGCGGGCGCACGGCGTGCTGGTGGTGGTGGACGACGAGCGGCGGCCGATCGGGATCTTCGCCGAGCGCGACGCGGTCGGCTTCGACCGGTTCACGCAGCTCCAGAACGTGATGACCCGCGACCTCGTGCTCGTGGACGCGGACGCCAGCCTGGAGGAGATCTTCAACCAGCTCAACGAGCACCGGATCCACGCCGCGCCCGTGGTCGACGGCGACGGGCGGCTGGTGGGCGTGGTCACGCGGCGCGGGGCGCTCCGCTCCACGATCTACCGGCCGGCCCTGAACGCGCGCGGCGAGCTCATGAGCGCCGTGGCCGTCGGCATCAGCGGCGACTCGGCCGGCCGCGCGAGGGCGCTCGCGGAGATGGGCTGCGACGTGGTCGTCGTGGACACGGCGCACGGGCACCAGGCGAAGATGCTGCGCGCGATCGAGGCCGTGCGGGGCGCGACGGGCTCGCTGCCGATCGTGGCCGGGAACGTGGCCACGGCGGCCGGGACGCGGGACCTCATCGCCGCCGGCGCCGACATCGTCAAGGTGGGCATCGGCCCGGGCGCGATGTGCACCACGCGGATGATGACCGGCGTCGGGCGGCCCCAGTTCAGCGCCGTCATGGAGTGCGCCGCCGAGGCGGCCAGGCACGGCAGGCACGTGTGGGCCGACGGCGGCGTCCGCTACCCGCGCGACGTGGCCCTCGGGCTCGCCGCGGGGGCGGCGTCGGTGATGTTCGGCTCGCTGCTGGCCGGGACCTACGAGAGCGCGGCGGACACGCTCCGCGATCCCGACGGGCGCCTGTACAAGGAGAGCTTCGGGATGGCGTCCAACCGGGCCGTGCGCAACCGGACCCGGCAGGAGACGCCGTTCGAGCGGGCCCGCAAGGAGCTGTTCGAGGAGGGCATCAGCACCTCCCGCATGTACCTCGACGCGGACCGCCCGGGTGTCGAGGACATCCTCGACCAGGTGGTCGCGGGGGTCCGGTCCTCGTGCACGTACGCCGGCGCGAGCACGATCCCCGAGTTCCAGGAGCGGGCCCTGGTCGGCGTCCAGAGCGCGGCGGGCTACGAGGAGGGCCGGCCCCAGCCGACGTCCTGGTAGTCGGGACGGCCCCGGCGAGAGGGACCGCCGGCCGGCAACGACCGACGGCACTGGCCGCCGACGCCGCTCAGCACCACGATCCCGGCCACGGAGGTCGAGCATGCTCAAGAGGCTGTTCATCGTGGGGGCCGGGGTTGCCGGGACGGCGGCCGTGTACGCGGCGCTGACCGCGCGCGAGGCGTGGCGCGGCTGGGGCGTCGAGCCCTCGGAGGCGTCCGAGGCGCTGCCAGGCGACGATCTCGTGGTCGACGCCCAGGCCACCGACACCCGCGGCATCGACATCGCCGCGCCGCCCGAGGCCGTCTGGCCGTGGCTCGTGCAGATGGGGTACGGGCGGGCCGGCTGGTACAGCTACGACCAGCTGGACATGAACCACCCGAGCGCGAGCCGGATCCTGCCCGAGCACCAGTCGCTGGCGGTGGGCGACGTGCTGCCGACCGACCCGGGCGGCGGCTTCGAGGTGCGGGTCGTGGAGCCCGACCACGCGCTGGTGGCGTACCTCGATCGTTCGCTCGTGGAGGCGCAGCGGGGCGGCCAGGGTGCGGGCCCGTCCGGCGAGGGCACCGCGGAGGGGCCGGTGGCCGCCTCGGCCAACGTCCGGGCCACGGGCGCCTACCTCGACCGCGCGGTGCGGGGCGACTTCGCCGCGAGCTGGGCGTTCGTCCTGCGGCGCCACGGCGAGGGCACACGGCTGATCGAGCGCTTCCGAGCGCGCATGGAGCCGCCCGGGGCAACTCCCGGCCAGCGCAGCGATCGCGGCGGCCTCGGTCGCCGGCTGCTCGGCTTCGGCGTGTTCATCATGGTGCGACGCCAGATGCTCGGCATCCGCGACCGCGTCGAGGGGCGCCTGCATCAGCGGGGCGTGCCCGCGCCTGCTTGGTGACCGACGCCCCGCTCGGGAGCGGCCGAGCCTGCCCCGGCCCCGCGGCTGACCGGGTCCCGGCGGGCGCAGGACGAGCAGGGCCATCGGCCGTCACGACCCGGCTTGCGGTTTCATCGCGGCGTGCCCGGATTGTGGATAAGCGGCTTGACCGAGCACGAGGACGGCGCAGACTGCCCTCGGCGATGGGGGGACGGCGCGGCCTGCGTCCCGGCCCGCCAGCTGCGTCGAGCCGTTCGCGGTCGGTCCGCGGTCGGAGTACCGCGGAAGCCCGGAGGTGAGCCATGCCGCCGCACCGCCCCTTCCACATCGGCTGCCCCGACCCGGAGCAGTGCCGAATCGACCGGCGCGCCCTGAGCCTCTGGCCCCGGCTCGACCGCCGCGCGTTGGCGCGCTGCCACCACGATCCAGCCTGCGTCGTGCGGCTGGTGGGCCGACGGACGAGCCTGCCCCCGACTGCGGTCTGGAGCCTCCTGACCGCGCCGCTGATCTCGGCGACCGAATCGGAGACGTGGTTCGGCTGACCGGAGGCGTACGTCTCGAGGAGCTCCTCGCCGACGACGGGCTGCTGACGGTCGGCCCTCGTTCGGTCCGGCCGCGCGACGCGACGCTGCAGGTGTGGCCGCTGCTCCGGGCACAGGGGGAGCTGGCCCCGCGCAGGCTCAGAACAGGTCGCGCTTGAGGGAGGCGACCGCCGCCTCGGCCTCCTCGATCGTTGCGGCGGCCGTCAGCTGGCTCGCCTGGCCGCGCGTCAGCCGCCCGCCGGCCACCGCCTGCGCCACCGCCTCGCGGTACTCCCGCTCGTCGTCTGCCGCGGCGGCGTCCCAGTCCGCCGCCTGGGCGTCGAGCAGGTCGGGGAAGCCGCGCCAGTCCGCCTCGGCGACCCCGGCCGGTGGCGGGAGGGCCCCCGCCCGGAGCTGCGCCGCGCGGCTGCGGCTCGATGCAGCCCGCTCCAGGTGCGAGCGCCAGGTGTTGACGACGCGGCCGAGCGCGAGCGCCGCCTCTGCCGGGTTGGCCCAGTCGATGTCGGTCATCGGAGCCCCAGTGCGGGTCGGATCAGACGCCCCCAATCGTATCGGGCCCGGGCGGATCGGCTGGGCCGGCGCCCGCGCAGCCCTCGGTGGGGGCCGGGGCGGCTCGGCCGCCAGAACGCCGGAGTGGCCCGCGGGCCACTCCCATCCGCGATCGGCCGGGGTTCGAAAGACTACATTGGAGCCGGCACGCGGACGCCGGGCGCTCCCGAATGGCCTGGACGGTCCGCTGAGGAGGTGCCCATGTCAGCCGCGGCAACAGCGTCAACGCCCTCGCCGGTGCGTGCGCCCGCGATCCCCGCCGACCGCGCCCGGTCGCTCGCCCGCTGGAACCGGGTCCTCGCGCCGCTCCACGCCGTGCAGTTCGTCGCGATGCTGCTGATCGCGAACACGTCGGTCCTGTTCACCGTGACCGTCCCCACCATCAAGCCGCTGCTCGTCAACGGCAAGTTCACGGGCATCGAGCCGACGACGGTGGACCTGTTCTCGCTGCCCCTCGCGTGGGTCATCGCGTCGTTCCTCGCCATGAGCGCCGCGGCGCACTTCCTGGTGGGCTGGCCGCTCCGGTCCCGGTACGAGGCCGGCCTGGCCAGGCGCGTCGGCGCGCACCGGTGGATCGAGTACGCGTTCAGCTCCACGGTGATGATCGTGGCGATCGCCTACCTGTCCTACATCCACGACCTGCCGGCGCTGGTCGCGATCGCGGCCGCCAACGTGGCGATGATCCTGTTCGGCTGGGCGATGGAGGTGGTCAACCAGGGCCGGCTCGAGCGCGGCGAGCGGATCGAGTGGCGCTGGTACTGGTTCGGCTGCCTCACGGGCATCGCGCCCTGGGTGGGGATCGTCGGCATCCTCGCGGCGTACAGCCTCCAGCCGGACCTGCCGGCCGGCTCGGGCATCCCGGGCTTCGTCTACGCCATCGTGGCCAGCCTGTTCATCTCGTTCAACGTGTTCGCGATCACGATGGTCCTGCAGTTCCGTCGGGTCGGCCCGTGGCGCGACTGGCTGACCGGCGAGAAGACCTACATGGTCATGAGCCTGGTCGCCAAGAGCCTGCTCGCCTGGCAGGTGTTCTCGGGCACGCTCCGGCCCGGCGGCTGAGCCGCCGGCGGGTCCCGGCCGGGTCCGGGGCGCGCCGCACCCTCGCCGTCCCGGAGCGACCGAGCGGGCCCAGGCCGGCAGATCGGGCGCGCGGTCCGGTGGGCGGAGCCGGTCAAGCTGACTGCTCCGCCGTCGGATCGATGGCGCCGTCCCGCCGCGCTGGCGCCGGGAGCGGGTCCGCGGAGCCGTCGCGCCCGAAGCGCTGGTCCAGGTGCCGCTCGGCCCAGCGGCGGAGCTGCCGGTACACGGCGTCGGCGCCGACCAGATCCTCGTCGAGGTCCCATTCGGCCGGGTGGAGCAGCAGCGCCTGCGTCTGGGGGCCGCCCAGGCCCCCGTGGGACCCGATCAGCTCCTCGAACGCCGCCACCTCGTCGAACTCGGCGTCGTAGCGGCTGACCACCGCCAGGTCCGGCACGTGCTCGAGGCCGTCCAGGCGGCGGAACGCCTCGAGCGCGCGGCCGCCGTACTGCGCAACCGGGTCCACGCCGTCCACGCGGCCGTCGCGCAGGTGGCAGATGCCAGCCCGGCCGACCACCAGCGAGCCGAGCTCGTCCGACCCGACCAGGACCGCGCCGACGCCCGGGTGCGCCGCCAGCCCCTCCACCAGCCCGGGGTGCCCGTCGGCGAGCTGCTCCAGGGTGACCCGGCCGGCCAGGCGCGGGAAGTACACCAGGCCCAGGTTGCCCGAGGCGATGGCGACCAGGTCCGGGCGTCCGGCCGCCTCGCGGGCGACGGCGTCGGCCTGCGCCGCCGCCGCCCGGCCCGACCGGCCGACCTTGAGGGTGACCACGTTGTCCTGGGCCTGGTTGCGCAGCGCCGTCCGGGCCAGCCTCCCCGACGCGCCCTGAGCCTGCAGCAGCTCGGACAGGAACGCGTTCGTCGGGCCGAACTCCTCAGCCCGGTCACCCGCCTCGGCCACCGTGGCCCCACCGCCCATGAGGCGCCCGACCAGGTCGCCGAGCGTCTCGCCGTAGCGCTGGCGGAAGGTGGCGCCCAGCGTCTGGCCGTGGTCCGACAGGACGACGAAGCGGTACGGGCGCGGCGCGCTGACGGCGGCCCGCTCCAGGATCGCGACGGCGCGGTCCACGCCGTCGAGCGCGTCGAGCGTCTCGCCGCGCTCGGGCCCGCTGTGGTGCGCGATCTCGTCGTAGTCGGTGAAGTCCACGTAGATGATCGGCGTGCCCCGGTACATCTCCTCGATGACCAGCGCGGTGGACAGGTCCCGCAGCGCCACGTTGGTGGCCGCCCGGGCCACCGGGTAGGGCATCCCGCGGTGCATCCGGGGCACGATCCGGGCCCGCTCGGCGCGCCACGCCTGGACGTACTCCTTGACGATCTCGCCGAGCGTCCGGGCGAGGGTGCCCAGCCAGTTGTACGGGCTGGCGAAGAACGAGATGAACGTCTGGCTCTGGCCGAGGCCCTGCTCGCGGTCCCGGATGGTGGCCATCGAGATGTAGGAGCGGGCGGCGTCGCCGGAGAACAGGTTGCCCACCGACGCCCCGTCGTTCGACAGCAGCCCCTCGCCGTTGCTGATCCTCCCCGCGATCAGGAGGGCGTCGTCCGGATGATTGGCGACGATCAGCCGCCCGGAGTCCTTCTCGTACCAGCGGAACGCCGGGATGCCCTCGCTGTTGCCGTGGAGGATGCCGGCCTGGCTGGCGGGCGTGGTGGACGGCAGCAGCGTGTCCCAGCCGACGAGGCGGTACCGGCCCGAGCGCAGCCAGCGCGCCAGGCGCGGCACCCGGCCGGCCTGGACCTGCCGCTGGAGGATCGGGCGCGCGAGGCCGTCGATCTGGACCACGACGAGGCCGGGCGTCGGGGTCCGGATGACGCCCTCCCTCGGCGTCGCGAGCTGCTGGAGCAGCACGGCCCAGTACGAATCGTCGTCGGTGATGGACAGCAGCGAGGTCAGCGTCGTGTTGACGATCGCGTACACGAACGAGGCCGCCAGCGCCGTCAGCGGGCCCTGGATGTGGAGATCGGGCAGCAGCACCGGGACCACCAGGAACGAGACGATCTGGAACAGCACCGTGGCGATCACCACCGCGATGACCGACACGGCGGCGAACAGCGCGATGAACAGCGGGCGCACGAGCAGGTTGAGCAGGGCCAGCAGCAGGGCCCCCTCGAGCGCCGCGGTGATCCAGCCGCCGCCCGGCGCGAGGGAGAACCCGGGCGTTACCGCGACCGCGGCCAGGAGCGACGCCGCGCTCACGGCCAGGCTCACGAGGGCGCGTCGGAGGCGCGCGCGCTGGCGCGGCCGCCAGGCCAGCATCACCTCGACCTGCGCGCGATAGAAGCTGATCAGCCGGCGCATCGCTGGGTTCGGCCTCCCGACCGCCCTCGGCGGGCTGGCTCGAGTCCTGGCGCTGTCGACGCCCCTCGAGCGCCGGGATCCATCCTAATCCGGAGCCGGGGCCGCCATGAGGCGCCGCGGCCGGGGGCCCGGCAGCGTCAGTCGGGGTTGTCCCAGGCGGAGATCAGCTCGGCCACCACGGCATCCGCCACCTCCTCCGCCGTCCCGGCGCGCTCGGCCTCGTCCGACCACTCGAACATCTCGAGGTAGTCGTCGGTCCCGGCCAGGCCCTCGCGCATCGCCACGCGGTCGATCTCGGCGCCGAACCAGCCGGGCAGCATGCGGTTGACCCTGGTGCCGGCATCGTCGGTGACCTGGACCTGGGCCGGGATGTCCTTCCAGGCGAGGATGCGGTAGCGGGCCAACGGCGCCTCCTAGCTGCGGTGCGAGCCGGCTCCGACGGGCTCGCTGGGCTCGTCCCGTCCACGGCAGCATGCCATCCCCGACACCGGCGCGTCTCGGCCCGCGCTCAGGCCCCCGGTGCGCCCGGGGCTCGGCCGGTGGGGGGCCCGGGCGGCGCGGGCGGCGTGGAGACGGCGGCGCCCGGCCATGCGGGCGGCGGAGGG
>JAJYLZ010000007.1 GCA_021787395.1 Chloroflexota bacterium | reverse complement strand
ACCGGGCGCGCCCACACCGGGCGCCTCACCCGCGGGCTGACCCCCTACCAGGCGCTCGTCGGGGCGCGCAAGATGAGGCCGAGATGACCGAGATGCGTCGCCACATCTCGGGGGCTGTTCAGGCTAGTGGTCCCCTCCTCGACTTCAGGCGGAGGCCGGTGGATCACGAACGGGCGCAGTGAGGCGGCGGCCCGTTCCCCGCCCGACTGCACGCCCGACGCCGGCATCCCGGCTTCCGGCGCCCGCAGCGGCGTCCCACAGCGCCAGCCCAGCTACCGGATCACGAGTCCGAGCACGATCACCACCACGCCCGCGATGGCGATGCCGACGCCGATCTGCACCTGGCGCCGGAGGATGGCCATCGCGACCGAGGCGCCAGTCCGGTCGTTCGCGCGGACGCCGCCGCGCCACGCCTCGTAGCGCGCGACGTTGGCGTCCTGCTCCCGCAGCGCCGAGTAGCGCTCGTACGGGCCCCGCGCGCGGACGACGCCGTACGCGACGAGCGCGATCCCGAGCGCGATGAGGACCAGCGAGACGGGGCTCACGGCATCAGCCCTCCGCCTCGAGCCGGGCTCGCACCAGCGCGGTGACCCTCGCGGCGTCGGCCGCCCCGCCCGTGGCCCGCATGACCTGGCCGACGAAGAACCCGGTCACGGGCTTGCCGGCCCGGAAGTCGGCCACCGCCTTGGGGTTGGCCCTGATGACCGCCTCGACGTGGGCCAGCAGGTCGTCGTCGTCCGAGATGGTCGACCGCACCGTGGCGAGCAGGTCCGCAGCCGGCGTGCCGTCGGCGAGGTGGCGGTCGAGCAGGTCGCGCCCGATCGGGCGACCCACGGTGCCGTCCGCGATGGCGGCGAGGATGGCGGCGATCTCCCTCGGGTCGGACGGCCCGGCCGTCCCTCGCGGGTTCAGGCCCGCGGCCTTGGCGAGGCGCGCGTGCGGACCGGTCACGAAGTTGGCCACCTCCTTGGCGGGTACGGCGGCGCCGGCCGCGGAGATCGCCTCGAAGGCGCCGGTCATGCCCTGGTCGGCCACGATGACCGACGCGTCGTAGGGCGTGATCCCCGCCGCGACGTACCGCTTGCGCCGGGCGGCCGGCAGCTCGGGCACACCGTCCCGGATCCGCTCGATCCACGCCCGGTCCACGCGCAGCGGCGGCAGGTCCGGCTCCGGGAAGTAGCGGTAGTCCTCGGACGTCTCCTTGGAGCGCATGCGGTAGGTCGCCTGGCGGCCGTCGTCCCAGCCGCGGGTCTCCATCGACAGGGGCTCGCCGGCGTCGATCGCCGCGGCCTGCCGGTCGATCTCGTAGGCGATGGCCCGCTCCACCGCCCGGAACGAGTTCATGTTCTTGACCTCGACCCGCGTCCCGAACGGCTCGGTCCCGCGGGGCCGCAGGGACACGTTCGCCTCGACCCGCATCTGGCCGCGCTCCATGTCGGCGTCGCTCACGCCGATCGCCCGGAGCAGCAGCTGGAGCTCCTCGGCATAGCGCCGAGCCTGCTCGGCGGTCCGGAGGCAGGGCTCCGTGACGATCTCCATGAGCGGGGCGCCAGAGCGGTTGAAGTCCACCAGCGTCGTCCGGTAGCCGCTCGAAGACGGCGCGTCGCCGTGGGCGAGCTTGGCCGTGTCCTCCTCGAGGTGGGCGCGCCGGATGAGCACGGTGAACGGGCCGGCCGAGGTGTCCACCGTCAGCCGCCCGTCAGCCGCCAGCGGGATCGCGTACTGGCTGATCTGGTAGCCCTTGGGCAGGTCCGGGTAGAAGTAGTTCTTGCGCTCCCACTGGGTGTGCTCGGGGACCGAGGCCTCGATGGCCAGGCCCGTCGCGATCACGTGCTCGACGGCCGCCTTGTTCATGACCGGCAGCGCCCCGGGCAGGCCCAGGCAGACCGGGCAGGTGTGGGTGTTGGGCGGCGCGCCGTCGTACTGGGTGGAGCACGAGCAGAACATCTTCGACGCGGTCCGCAGCTGGCAGTGGATCTCGATGCCGATGACGGCCTCGTACCGCTCCAGGGCGCTCGCCGCGCGCTCGGCCGTCGCCGTCACCGGATCACCTCCAAGCCAACCGTCACCAGCAGCACCCCGTACAGCGCCACCGCCAGCCAGACCAGCGCCTGGGCCCCGTGGCGCAGCGAGGTCCGGACGCGCGTCCGCGCATGGAGCGGCTTGGACGCCTCGACGAGGGTCCGCGTGGGCTCGCCCTCGCCGGACACGGGCAGCAGCGCCGCCCGCGCCGAGAGGTAGCCCCGCACCAGGCCGAAGGCCAGGGCGAAGGTCCCGGTCAGGATCAGCACGGTCGCCGCCACCGCGCCATCTTCGCACACGCCCCCGGCTCGCGGCCTCGCGGGAGGGCAGGCGTCGGCCGGGCTGGCCACGGGCCCGCCGCCCGCTGGGGTGCGGTGCCGGCTGCGGACTAGTAGCGGTGGCGCTCCACGAACCGCCCGATCCGCTGGGGTGCGGTGCCGGCTGCGGACTAGTAGCGGTGGCGCTCCACGAACCGCCCGATTCGCTCGAGGGCCTCCTCGAGCTTCTCGTAGCTCGTCGCGTAGCACATCCGGACGTGGCCCTCGCCCGACGGCCCGAACGCGCTGCCGGGGACGACCGCCACCGCCTCCTCCTGGATCAGCGCCTCGGTGAACTCGTCCGAGGTCATGTCGGTGCTGCTGATCCTGGGGAACGCGTAGAAGGCGCCCCGGGGCTCGAACGTCGGCAGCTCGAGCTTGTTGAGTCCATCCACCAGCAGCCGGCGACGGCGGTCGTACTCCCTGACCATCTCCTCCACGGCGGCCTCGCCCTCGACCAGCGCCACGAGGGCCGCGTCCTGGGCGACGGTCGGCGCGGACATGATCCCGTACTGGTGGACCTTCACGATCCCCTCGAGGATGTGCGCCGGCGCGCACATCCAGCCCACGCGCCAGCCGGTCATGGCGTACGCCTTGGAGAAGCCGCCCAT
This sequence comes from Chloroflexota bacterium, assembly GCA_021787395.1. Classification (GTDB taxonomy): domain Bacteria; phylum Chloroflexota; class Limnocylindria; order Limnocylindrales; family CSP1-4; genus CAIXZV01. Next base: position 76,006 of record JAJYLZ010000007.1, on the reverse strand, counting down.
CAGGACGGTCCGCTCCCGCATCCCCGGCAGGGAGCTGAACGCCCGGTGGCGGTAGCTGCCGTAAGCGAGCCGGTCGTAGATCTCGTCGCTGTAGACGAGCAGGTCGTGCTCCTCGGCGATCCTGGCCAGTTCGTCCTGGACGGCGTCGTCGAGGACGGCGCCCGTGGGGTTGCACGGGTAGCCCAGGAACAGCGCCTTGGTCCTGGGCGTGATGGCGGCGCGCACGGCCGCCGGGTCCAGGGCGAAGTCGTCCTCGAAGCGGGTCGCCACGTGGACGACCGTGCCGCCGGCGAACACGATGGCCGGCTCGTAGGCGACGTAGCTGGGCTCGTGGAGGATGACCTCGTCGCCGGGGTCGCAGGTGGCCCGGAGGGCCAGGTCCACGGCCTCGGACGCCCCGACCGTGATCAGGATCTCGTTCTCGGGGGCGTAGCGGACGCCGTAGCGGCGCAGGAGGTGGGCGGACAGCGCGCGCCGCAGCTCGATCGTGCCGTAATTGGACGTGTAGTGGGTGCGGCCCTCCCGCAGGCTCTCGACGCCCGCCTCGACGACGCTGCGCGGGGTGTCGAAGTCGGGCTCGCCGACGCCCAGGCTGATGACGTTGTCCATGGTCGCGGCGATGTCGAAGAACCGGCGGATGCCGGACGGCGGGACGCTGCGGACACGCTGGGCGAGCGCTCGCTCGGCGAGCGGGGCGCGGGGGGTGGTCTCGGTCATGGGCGAAGGGTAGCGAATCGGCCGTGCCGCGGGCACGGGCCGAGGCGCCTGCGAAGTCGGGGCCGCCCGGGGACGGTTCGAGTGCTGCGCCCGGACCGGCGGTCCGAGTCCCAGGCCTCGGACTGCCCGGGTTCCGGACCCAGGCGCCGAAGGCGTGACGCCCAGGGTCCTCGGGCCGGCGGTGCGCGGCCGCGGTCGGACTGGTGGTCCGGACTCGTACGCGCACCGGCGCAAGTTCGGACTGCGGATCCGAAGCCAGCCCGCGACGCGGCGACCCGGGCCGCGGGGCGGGCCGGCGGGGCGGCCGGGGCGGCGCGTTTCCGCCATGCTGGCGCTGCCGCGGAGGAGAGGCACAGCGGCGGGGTCCGGTACCTCGGTTTTCGGAAGGACCGAACAGCTTCGCCCGATTGGCGCCGCCACACTGGCGCCGACCGGCAAGATCGGCCGCCAGACTGGCGCCGACCGGCAAGATCGGCCGCCAGACTGCCTTGAACGTGCGGATCCCGACGGGACCGGGACGCGGCGGACGCGTGACCGATGCATCGCCCCCTGCCGCGAGCCCGCTGATCGCCGCGCCGTGTTCGGATGGAGCGGAAAGCGGCGTCGATCGACGAGTCCCGCGCGACCCGACCTCGGTCAGTGCGGCGCGGCGGTCAGTGCGGCGCGGCCGCCCGCTCCGCCGGCGTGGCGATCCCCGGGTCCTCGAGCAGCGCGAGGTCGCGCGGGAGCACCTGGCGCCAGTCGGCCCCGGCGGTCGCGCCCTCGTATGCGCGCGCGGCGCGCAGGAGCGCTGCCTCCGACCAAGCCGGCCCGATGAACTGGAGCCCCACCGGCAGCCCCTCGGACAGCCCGCACGGGACCGAGATCCCCGGCAGCCCCGCCATGTTGACCGGCAGGGTGCACGCGTCGGACAGGTACATCCGCACCGGGTCCGCCATCTTGTCGCCGAACCGGAACGCCACGTCGGGCGAGGTGGGCGCCACGAGGGCGTCGAACCCCGCCTCGAACAGCACGTCGAAGTCGCGCTTGATCAGCGTCCGGACCTTGAGCGCCTTGAGGTAGAACGCGTCGTAGTAGCCGGCCGACAGCGCGTACGTGCCCAGCATGATCCGGCGCTTGACCTCGGCGCCGAAGCCGGAGCCGCGGGTCGCGAGGTAGTCGGCCAGGTAGTCCTCTCCGCCGCGGACGCTGTGCCCGAACCGGACGCCGTCATAGCGGGCGAGGTTCGCGGACGCCTCGGCCGGCGCGACGATGTAGTACGTGGCCAGGCCGTAGTCCGTGTGGGGCAGGCTGACCTCCTCGACCGACGCGCCGGACGCCGCGAGCACCGCCACCGCCTCGCGGATGCGGGCCTCGACGCCCGGGTCCATGCCGGCGACGAAGTACTCCCTGGGCACGCCGAAGCGGCGGCCGCGCAGCCACGCCGCGGCCTCGTCGTCGGAGGACGGCAGCCGTACCAGATCCTCCGGCACCGGGATCGGCGCCGAGGTGGAGTCGCGCTCGTCGCGGCCCGAGACCGCGTGCAGCAGCGCGGACGCGTCCCGCACGTCGCGGCCGAACGGCCCGACCTGGTCGAGGCTCGACGCGAACGCGACGATCCCGTAGCGCGACACGCGACCGTAGGTGGGCTTCATGCCCACGATCCCGCACAGCGCGGCGGGCTGGCGGATCGATCCGCCTGTGTCCGTCCCGATCGACAGCGGCGTCTGGAACGCCGCCACGCTCGCCGCCGAGCCGCCCGACGAGCCGCCCGGGACGCGACCGAGGTCCCACGGGTTGGCCGTTGGCCCGAACGCCGAGTGCTCGCAGGAGGAGCCCATCGCGAACTCGTCCATGTTGGTCTTGCCCAGGATCACGGCGCCCGCCTCGTGGAGGCGCTCGGTGATGTGGGCGTCGTACGGGGCGCGGTAGCCCTCGAGGATGCGCGAGCCCGCCGTGCACTGGCCGCCCTTGACCGACACCAGGTCCTTGAGCGCCACCGGGACGCCGTGGAGCGGGTGCAGCGCGTCGAGCGCCGCGGGCCCGGCGGCGCGGGCGGCGGCCAGCCTCGCGTCGGCGGCGTCGGCCTCGGCCAGCGCGCGGTCGTCGTCGAGCGAGAGCCAGGCGTGCAGCCCGCGGTCCGTCGCGTGGGCCCGGGCGAGGTGGGCCTCGGCCAGCTCCCGGGACGTGACCTCGCCCGCCCGCAGGCGAGCGGCCATCTGGTGCGCGAGAAGGGTCGTGAGGTCCTCGGCCACGGCGCTACTCCCCGCCCAGGATGGCGGGCACGACGAAGAAGTCGCCGTCGCGCTCGGGGGCGTTGGCGAGCACCTCCGCGGCGGGGAGCGAGCCCCGCGCCGCGTCGTAGCGCAGGATGTTCTCCAGCTCGATCGTCTGCGCCGTGGGCGGGATCGCGTCGGTGTCGAGCTCGGCCAGCTTCGCGTACTGGTCGAGGATGTGGTTGAGCTGGCCCTCGAGCCGGGCGAGCTCCTCGGGGGTCAGGCCGAGGCGGGCGAGGTGGGCGACGTGCTCGACGTCGGCGCGGGAGAGGCTGGCCATGGCGCGATGATACGGGACGGCCGGGTCGGGGCCGAGCGCACCGACCTCCGGCCGCGATCCGGCTCAGGCCGGGACGTGCGCCTCGCCCAGCGTCCGGGCCAGGAACTCGCGGGTCCTCGGGTCCTTCGGGTGCCCCAGGACCTCATCGGGCTGGCCCACCTCCACGAACGTGCCGTCCTCGATGAAGTACACGCGGTCGGCCGCCTCGCGGGCGAACGCCATCTCGTGGGTGACCACGATCATGGTCGCGCCCTCGTGGGCGAGCTCCTCCATCACGTTGAGGACCTCGCCCACCAGGGTCGGGTCGAGGGCCGAGGTGGGCTCGTCGAACAGCAGCACCTTGGGCTCCATGGTCAGCGCCCGGGCGATCGCCACCCGCTGCTTCTGCCCGCCCGACAGCCGGCCGGGGTACTCGTCGCGCTTGTCGGACAGGCCCACCTTGTCGAGGTACTTCTCCGCGGTGGCGATCGCCTGGTCGCGCGGCACCCCTTTCACGCGGATGGGCGCCTCGATCAGGTTCTCGATCACCCGCAGGTGCGGGAACAGGTTGAACTCCTGGAACACCATCTGCGCCCGGAGCCGGATCTGGCGGATCTGCTCCCGGTGCTCGGCGTTGCGGGCGTGCCGCGGGTCGGCGCCCACGCGGAGCCCGTCCACCTCGATGGAGCCGACGGTCGGCTCCTCGAGGAAGTTGATGCACCGCAGGAGCGTGCTCTTGCCCGAGCCGGACTTGCCGATCAGGCAGATCGTCTCGCGGGGGTAGACCTCGAGCGTGACGCCCTTGAGGACGTGGTTGGCGCCGTAGAACTTCTGCAGGTCGCCGACCCGGACGATGGGCGCGGCGCCGGCCGGCGTCAGCGCGCCGGGCCGGGCGAACGGATCGCGGACGTCGCTCACAGCCGCACCTCGCTCTCGCGCAGCCGGCGCTCGATCCGCTCCTGGACGAGCGAGAACAGGATGGTCAGGAGCCAGTAGATGATGGCCGCCACGAGCAGCGTCTCGAAGCTCCGGAAGTAGCGCGACCCCGTGGTGCTGGCGCGCCAGAACGTCTCCTGGATCGTGACGTAGGACACCAGCGCGGAGTCCTTGATCATGGCGATGAACTCGTTGCCGATGGCGGGGATGACGATCCGGATGGCCTGGGGGAGGATGATCCGCTGCATCGTCATCCGGTCCGTCATGGCCAGCGCGGAGGCCGCCTCGAGCTGGCCCCGGGGGATCGCCTGGATGCCGGCCCGGAAGATCTCGGTCATGTACGCGCCGTAGTTGAACGCCAGGGCGAACACGCCGCACACGAACGGGTCGAGCACGATGCCGAACTGGGGCAGGGCGAGGTACACGAAGATGATCTGCACGATCAGCGGCGTGCCGCGCACCATCGAGACGTACAGCGTCGCGACCGCGTAGACCGGCGCGTGGGTCGAGAGCCGGCCGAGGGCGCCGACGACCGCGAACATCGTGGCGAACACGATCGACAGGATGGACACGCCGATCGTGACCGGGACGCCGCCGAGGATGAACGGCGCCCAGGTGGCCAGGAAGTCGAGGTGGACGCGGCCCGTGAGCGCGATGGCGGTCGCCATCCCGCCGACGAGCACGAGCCAGGTGATGACGAACAGGATGCGGAAGCCGCGGCGGGCGCGGGCCCGGGACTCGGCGACCTGGCGGATGATCTCCGCCGGGTTCGCCAGTCGCAGGCGATCAAGCGCGTCCTGGGATCCGATCGCTCCGGCCATTGGCGCCTCCCGGGGTAACAGGACGGGGGCGCCGTCGTGGCGCCCCCGTCGGGATCAGATGCGGACGGGCCTCAGCCCGGGCCTTGCGTGAGGTCGAGCTTGTACCACTTCATGGAGAACTGGGTCAGCGTCCCGTCGGCGTGCATCGAGTCCACGATCGACTTGAGGGCGACCATGAAGTCGGAGTCGTTGGGGCCGCTCTTGTCGACCGCGACCGCCAGCGGCTCGTAGTAGACCGGGTCGCCGACCTTGACGACGGGCTGGTTCTGGTCGATGGCCGACTGGACCGTCGGGCCGGCGGTGAGCCAGCCCTGGAAGTCGTGGCGGCCGGAGGCCCAGAGCTGCGCGCACAGGGCGTCCGTCTTCTGGGTCACGGCCTTCACGCCCGCGGGCGGCGTGGTCGTGGGCGACAGGCTCCCGAAGTCGAGCTTCTTGCCCTGGAGCCAGTCGAGGTACGTGGTGGACTCGCCGGCGCACACGGTCTTGCCCGCGAAGCCGTCGACGGACGTGATGCCGGAGCCCGTGTAGGTGGCGAACTGGGCCGGCGTGTAGTAGTAGGGCGGGCTGAAGTCGAGCACCTTCTCGCGGTCGGTGGTGACCGTCATCGAGCCCACGCTGACGTCCCAGCGGCCGCCCCAGCCGCCGGCGGTGATCGCGGACCAGTCGGGCGTGGTGAACTTGACCTGGACGCCGAGCCGCTTTGCGATCTCGGTGGCGACGTCGATGTCGAAGCCCGAGAACGACCCGTCGGGGTTCTGGATCGACTGCGGTGCGTAGTTCGGGTCCGTCGAGACCACCAGGACGCCCGCCTTGAGGACCTTGTCGAGCAGGCCGCCCGGGATGGGGGTGGCGCTCGGGGCGACCGTGGGCGAGGCGGCGGCCGCCTGGGACGGGGCCATGCTCTGGGCCGCCGAGGCGGCCGCGGTGGGCGCGACCGTCGGGGCCGCGGTGGGCGCCGGTGTCGAGCCGCTGCCCGAGCAGGCCGCCACCACGATGGCGACGGCGCCTAGCAGGGAAAGTCGTCCGCGCAGGGACATTCGCTCCTCCTTCGTCCGGACACCGCCGAATCGACCCTGCGGTGCCGAATCCGCGGCATTATGCGCCGTCGGGAGGTCGCCGTGGGCAAGGGCCGAACGGCCCTGCGCCGGTCAGGAGCCCTCCACCGGGGCGTCCGGAGCGCCCGGGAGCGGCTCGCCGGCGAGGATGCGGCGGAACCCCTCCGCGTCCACGACCGGGATCCCGAGCTCGGTCGCCCTGGCCAGCTTCGAGCCTGCGCCGGGCCCCGCGACCACGAGATCGGTCTTGCGGGACACCGAGCCCGCGGGCTTGCCGCCCGCCGCCCGGACCGCACCCTCGGCCTCCTCGCGGCTGAAGCCCTCGATGGTTCCGGTCACCACGACCGTCCTGCCGGCCAGCGGGCCCTCGGCCTCGCCGGTCGAGACGTCCCGCACCACGGGACGCTCCGGCACCACGCCGACCTCCACCAGCTCCCGCAGGACGTCGCGGGTGTGCTCGTCCGCGAACCAGCCGGCGACCGCCGCCGCCACCGTGGGCCCGATCCCGGCCACCTCCTGCATGGCCTCCGGCTCGTCCGCGGCCACGCGGCGCAGCTCCGCCTCCACCGCGGCGAACCACGGGTCGGGGGTGGCGGCCTCGTCCGCGGGCGGGTACGCGTCCGGCCGCACCCGGCCGGCCAGCCAGCGCGCGAGGTCCACCGCCGTGGACTCCCCCACCTGTGGGATGCCCAGCGCGTTGAGCACCTTGGCCAGCGGGCGGCCGACACGGGCGCGCTCGATCGCCGCGGCCAGGTTCTCGGCGCTCCGCCGCGCGAACCTGTCGAGCGTTTCGAGGTCCGCCGCCGTCAGCCGGAACACGTCCGCGCGGGAGTGGACCATGCCCCGCTCGAGGAGCTGGGTCAGGACCGCCCAGCCGGCTCCCTCCACGTCCATCCCGCCGCGGCCGAGGAAGTGGCCGTACGCCTGGGCAAGCCGCGCCGGGCAGGCCGGGTTGGGGCAGTAGTGGCGGACCGCGCCCTCGTCGCGGACGATCGGCGTCCCGCACACCGGGCACGCCTCCGGCATCTCGAACTCGCGGGCGTCCGCGGGCCGCCTGTCCAGCACCGGCCGCACGACCTCGGGGATGACGTCGCCGGCCTTCTGGAGGACCACCGTGTCCCCGATCCGGACGTCCTTGCGGCGGACCTCGTCGAGGTTGTGGAGCGTGGCGCGGGCGACGGTGCTGCCGGCCACCTTGGCGGGCCGCAGGTGCGCCACCGGGGTCAGCGTCCCGGTGCGGCCGACGTAGGGGACGATGTCCACGCACAGGGTCTCCACCTGCTCCGGCGGGAACTTGTAGGCGATGGCCCAGCGCGGAGCCCGGCTGACCATGCCCAGGCGCTCCTGCTGGTCGAATCGGTCCACCTTGACCACCACGCCGTCCGTCTCGTAGGGCAGCTCGTGGCGGGCGTCGCGCCAGCGCTCCGTGAACGCGATGACGCCGTCGATGTCCAGGCCCGGCTCGGCGGCCGGGTTGACCTCGAAGCCGAGCGCGCGGAGCCGCGCGAGCGCCTCCGACTGGCTGTGCACGGACGCTGCGTCGGCCGCCGCCGGCCCGTCGAACAGCCCGGCCTGCGCCGGCGCCGCGTCCTCCAGCAGCTGGTACATCCAGGTGGCGAGCCGACGGCTCGCGGTGACCGAGGGGTCCTTCTGGCGCAGCGACCCCGCGCCGCTGTTGCGCGGGTTGGCGTACAGGGACTGGCCCGCCTCCTCGCGCTCGGCGTTGATCCGCGCAAACTCCGCCTTGGGCATGTAGACCTCGCCCCGCGCCTCGAGGGTGGCGGGCTCGGCCAGCCGCTCCGGGACCGATCTGATGGTCCGCAGGTTGGGCGTCACGTCCTCGCCCGTGGTGCCGTCGCCGCGGGTGGCCCCCAGGACGAGCCGGCCCCGCTCGTAGCGCAGGCTGATCGCGAGGCCGTCGATCTTGAGCTCGGCGACGTAGGCGAGCCCCTCGGCGGGCTCCGGCGCGGCGGGCAGGCCGAGGCCGCGGCGGACGCGGGCGTCGAACACGCGCAGCTCGTCGTGGCTGAACGCGTTGGCCAGCGACAGCATCGGCCGGGCGTGCCGGACCTCGGGGAAGCGCCCGCCGGCTGGGGCACCTCCGACCCGCTGCGACGGCGAGTCCGGGGTGGCGAGGTCCGGGTGGGCGGCCTCGAGCGCGACCAGCTCCCGGAACAGGGCGTCGTACTCGGCGTCGCTGAGCTCCGGCGCGTCCTCCTCGTAGTACAGGCGGTTGGCGCGGCGGATCTGCTCCGCGAGGTCCGCGTGGCGGGCTGCGGCGGCCTCGGGTGCGAGCGCGCCGGCCGCCTCGACCAGCGCGGGATCCACGGGGAGGGGTTCGGTCATCGCGGCGAGGATACGCGGCGGGCGTGACAGCTGTGCGGCGCGGCGCCGCGACGCCGGAGCCAGACAGGCGCGGCGCCTCTGGCGCGGCACCGCTCCGCCCTCGGCCCCTCCCGGCGGATTCCGCTCCATCCGACCATCTCGGGCCCCCGGGCCCAGACCCGGCGCCGGCCACGCGGCGCTCTGCCCACGCCGTGCGCGGGCGGGTGTCGTGGCCACTTGAGCGGCCTTGCCACCCGGCTCGAGATGCCCGCAGCCGTGCGCTCGACGCAGCGGCAGCGCGCCACGGCGCGAGTCTGCGTTAGCTCGGTTCGGAAAGCGATGGCGCGGCCGACCTGAGCCGAATTGTCGGGCGCCCCGGGCGAGAGGACGCGCTCAGCGCCAGTGCGGAGCGGCTAGTCTGCGCGCATGGACAAGACCGAGCTGCTGCGCGAGATGCGCGGCGCCCACGCCCCGATCGCGGCCGCCGTGGCCGCCGTGGCCGCCGACGAGCTGCTGGCCGTGCCGCCGGGCATGGACCCCTGGACGCGCAAGGACGTGGTCGCCCACCTCGAGTTCTGGCACCGCTACGCCGCGGCGCTGCTGCGGGGCCTGCGGACCGGCGTCGACCCCGATCCCGACGGAGCGGGCGACGACATCCAGGGCACGAATGCGCTTGCCCGCGAGGCCGACCGCGAGCGGAGCGTGGAGGACGTCCGGAGCGGCTTCGCGGCCTCGTTCGAGGCGCTGGCCGCCGCGGTCCAGGAGGCCAGCGAGCACGAGCTGTTCGACGCCGGCGTCCAGCCCTGGGCTTCCGGCACGGCGGCGGACGAGATCCTCGCCAACACGTCCGCGCACTATGCCAAGCACGCCCCGCACCTCGGCGTCGCGCTCCGGGACCGGGCGGGCGCGCTCCGGGCGATGCGCAACACCCACGCCTCGATCGCCGCGGCGGCCGCCCTGCCGGACGAGGCGCTGCTGGCCGCTGCGCCGGGCATGCCCGGCTGGACGCGCCGGGACGTCCTGGCGCACGTCGAGTGGTGGAACCGCCACTCGACGGCGGTCCTGCGGGGCCTGCGCACCGGCATGGACCCGTACCCCGACACCGGGGAGCCGTGGGACATCGACGCGCACAACGCGCGGGTCCTGGCCGAGAGCCGCGGCCGACCGGCCGCGGACGTGCGGGCCGGCGAGGCGGCGTCGTTCGAGGAGCTGGCCGCGGCCGTCGAGGCCGCCACCGACCACGAGCTGTTCGACGCCGGCGTCCAGCCGTGGCTGGAGGGCACGGCGGTCGCCATCGTGGCCGGCGACACCTGGGACCACTACCCGGAGCACGTGCCCCACCTCGCGGCGGGGTGACTCGACCTCTTCGGCCGCGACCAGCCCTACCCGATCACCTCAAGGCCGGCCAGGCTGGCCAGCAGCGTCTTGCGCCCGACCTGCGGGTCCTTGAACGCGACCTGGACCTCCTCGTCGTCGCGCGTGAGCCGCGAGGTGATCACGATGCCGTCGCCCCACCGGGCGTGGCGGACGCGGTCGCCGTCGCGGTAGCGGCGCTCGCCCGGGACGACGGGTCGGGCGGGGACCCCGCGGGTGACGCCGGGCGGGAGGCCCGGCTCGCCGCCCGGTGACGGAGCGGCTGCTGAGCCGGGGGCGGCGGAGGAGCCGGTGGCGGCCGACCCCGGCGGCGTGAACGGCTGCCGTCCGAGCGAGCCCGACGGCGCCCCGGCCGCGAACGCCTCGCGCCTCGCGCCGAGGTCCCGCGTCGGGCGGAACGCCTCGCCGGGCGCCGGCGCGCCGGGCCGGCCGCTCCCCTGCCGGTACGACCCGCCGCCGGTCCGCGTGAACGACCCGCCCAGGCGGGAGCCGCGCTCGCGGAACACGAGGTCGGGATCGAGGTCCCCGCCCGCATCGGCCAGGCGCGGGTCCAGCCGCGGCCCGGTCATCAGGTCGCCGGGGATCTCGAGCAGGAAGCGCGACGGGATCGACATCCCGCCGCCGCCCCAGGTCGCCCGCCGCCAGGCGTGCGACAGGAACAGCCGCCGCTTGGCGCGGGTGATCCCCACGTACGCCAGGCGGCGCTCCTCCTCGAGCTCCCGCTCGTCGTCGAGGGCGCGGTTGTGCGGGAACACGCCCTCCTCCATGCCCGCGATGAACACGACCGGGAACTCCAGGCCCTTCGCGGCGTGGAGCGTGATCAGCGTGACCGCGTCCGCCTCGCCCTCGTAGGAGTCCTGGTCGGCGACCAGCGCCGTCTCCTCGAGGAGGCGGTCGAGCGCGTCCTCGGGCGAGAGGTCGTCGTAGCGGCGGGTCACCTCGCGCAGCTCGAGCAGGTTCGCCCAGCGGTCCTCGCCCTCCTCGGAGCCGTCGGCGAGCATCGCCCGGTAGCCCGACGCCTCGAGCACCTCGTCCAGCAGCTCCGGCAGGGGCAGCACGCCCAGGCGCGCCCGCAGCCGGGCCACGAGGGACGCGAACTCGCCCAGCGCGGTGCGGATCCTCGGGCCGACGCCCTCGACCTCGCCCCGGACGGCCGACTCAATGGCGCCGAGCACCGTCGCGCCCGTCCGGTCCGCGTGGCGCCGCAGCGCCTCGACGCTCCGCTCGCCGATCCCCCGCGCCGGCACGTTGACGATCCGCTCGAAGCTGACGGCGTCGGTGTCGGAGCGCAGCACCCGCAGGTAGGCCAGCGCGTCCTTCACCTCGCGCCGCTGGTAGAAGCGCGTGCCGCCAACCAGCTGGTAGCGGATCCCGTACCGGAGGAACGCCTCCTCGATCGCGCGGGACTGGCTGTTCATCCGGTACATGACCGCGACGTCCCTCGCGCGGAAGCGGGTGGACTCGTCGTCGTCGGCCCGGCGGGTGAGCCAGCCGCTCCGCCCGGTGGACCCCACCAAGCCCTCGACCTGGCGGGCGATCCACTCGGCCTCCTCCTCCTCGTTGTAGGCCTCGAAGCGCTGGATCGGCACGCCGCCCTGGTTCCGCGTCCACAGCCTCTTGTCGGTGCGCCGCTCGTTGCGGCTGACCACCGCGTGCGCGGCGTCGAGGATGAGCTGCGTGGAGCGGTAGTTCTGCTCCAGCTTCACCACCGTCGCGTCGGGGTAGTCCCGCTCGAAGTCGAGGATGTTCTGGACGTTCGCGCCCCGCCAGCCGTAGATGCTCTGGTCGTCGTCGCCCACCACGCACAGGTTGCGGTGGGCGGAGGCGAGGGACCGGACCCACAGGTACTGCGGGCGGTTGGTGTCCTGGTACTCGTCCACGTGCAGGTAGCGCCAGCGGGCCTGGTAGCGCTCGAGCACCTCGGGCGCGGCGTCGAACAGCTCGACCGCGCGCAGCAGCAGGTCGTCGAAGTCGAGGGCGCCGGCGGCCCGGAGCCGCTCGTCGTAGCGGGCGGCGAGCCGGGCGATCACCCGCTCGCGGTGGGTGGTCGCGTGCTCGGCCAGGAAGCCCGCGTCGAGCATGTCGTTCTTGGCCCGGCTGATCGCGCCCAGGATCGCCGCCGGGCGGAACTCGCCCGTCGCCGGGAGGTCCTGCTCGGCGAGGATCCGCTTCATCAGCTGCTGCTGGTCGTCGGCGTCGTAGATGACGAAGCGGCGGTCCAGGCCGATCGCCTCGCCATCGCGACGCAGGACGCGGGCGCACAGCGCGTGGAAGGTGCCCGCCTCCACGTCCTTGCCGACGTCGCCCACGAGCGCGGTGATCCGCTCGCGCAGCTCGCCCGCCGCGCGGTTGGTGAACGTGACGGCGAGGATCCGCCGGGGCTGGACGGCCTTCACGCCGATGAGGTACGCGATGCGATGAGCGACGACGCGCGTCTTGCCCGAGCCAGCGCCGGCCAGGATCAGCAGCGGTCCGTCGGTCGTGGTGACGGCCCGGGCCTGCTCGGGGTTGAGGTTGCTGACGATCTCCTGGGCGCGCGCCTCGCGACGCGCGGCGACGGCGGCGGCGACCGCCTCGGGGTCGAGCGCCGGGCCCGTGGCCTCGAGCGCCGGGTCGGCTGGGGCGTCGCGGAGCCAGTCCGGCTCCTCGGGGAGGGCGGTGTCAGCCGTCCCGGCGGGCGCGCTCTCGAACAGCGTGCCCTGCGGTTCCGGGTCGTCGGGACGTGCTCGGCCGCGACCGGGGCGACGGGGGGGCTGATTTGGGTTCACCCGTCCATTCTAGGTTGGGCGTCCGTCTGGACAGCCCGGCTCAGGCCCTTCCGAACAGGCTCCGCGCCGACTCGGCGAAGGCGGCGACCGATCCGGGCGCGGGCGGCCGGTCGGCCTCGAAGATCGCCAGCTGCAGCCTCGGGCCGAACCCGAACTCGGCCGCGTCCGCCCGCGTCACCGGCTGCACCACGAAGTGGATGTGGCCCGGGACCCCGTCCGCGTGCGACCAGAGCGATACGTACACCTGGTCCGGTCGGGTGAGCTCCGTCGTGACCCGGGCCGCCTCCCGGAGCAGCGGGCCGAGCTCCGCCGCCTCTTCGGCCGTCAGGTCGGCCACATGGACGACATGACGGGCCGGCTTGACGATCAGCGATCCGAGCGGCAGCGGCCCGATGGCGTGCTCGACCAGCCACAGCCCGGTGCGGTGGATGACGCCGCCCGGAACGGCCACGCGGCCGGCTGCGATGGCGCACGGGAGGCAGTCGCCGATGGGGTCCAAGGGGCCGATCGTAGCAGGCCAGCCGCCCCCTCCCGCGCGGGGCGTCCGCTCACCCGCCTGCGGGCCGGGCCGGGTCTCGGGACAATTCGCACAAGACTTCTTTGCAGAGATGCTTGTGCAAAGATCTCTTTGCGGTTATCATGCTGCCATGACGCACGACACCGCAGCCGACCGCAGCCCACTCGCCGACCGGACCGAGGTCACCAACGTCGAGGCGCTCAAGGCCCTCGCCCACCCGCTCCGCGCCCGGCTCCTCTCCGCGCTCCGCACCGCCGGCCCGGCCACCGCGACCGAGCTCGGGCTGCGCTTCGGCGAGTCGAGCGGCGCCACCAGCTACCACCTCCGCCAGCTCGCCCGCTACGGCTTCGTCGTCGAGGACGAGCACCAGGCATCGCGACGCGAGCGGCGCTGGCGGGCCGCGGCGGCGATGACCTCCTGGGACGCCGCCGACTTCGTGGGCTCGCCGGCGGGTCGGGCCGCGTCGGACGCCCTGTCGGACCTCGTCCTCCTCCAGCAGGGCCGCCGGGCCGCCCAGTGGCGGGCGCGCCGCGACGCATGGGGCCGGGCCTGGCTGAGCGCCGCCGGCACGACCGACCTCCAGGCCCGCCTCACGCCCGACGCGGTCCGCCGGCTCCACGCCGAGGTGCTCGCCCTCGCCGAGCGACTGGAGGCCCAGAGCGCGGGCGCGCCCGACGCCGCCGACGTCGCGGTCTTCCTCCAGGCCGTCCCGATCCATCCGGAGGACCTCGATCGATGACACCGCTGTCCCCCGGCGCCCTCGTGCGCCGCTTCGCCCTGCTGACCGCGCTGCGCTGGTTCCCGATCGGGCTGTTCGTGCCGATCGGGATCCTCCTCATGCAGGCCCGCGGCCTCGACCTCGCGACGATCGGCGGAGTGTTCGCCGTCTACGGGATCGTGGCGCTCGCGCTCGAGCTCCCCACCGGGGGGCTCGCCGACGTCCTCGGGCGCCGGACGGTGCTGGTGGCCGCCTCGTTCCTCAACGCGGCAAGCCTCGCGGCGGGGGCGTTCGCGCAGGAGCCGCTCGTGTTCGCGGCGGCGATGGCCGTCGGCGCGGCCGCGCGGGCCCTGGGATCGGGGCCGCTAGAGGCGTGGTTCGTCGACGCGGTCGGCCCCGGTGCCGACGGTGTCGTGCGCCGCGGCCTCTCACGGGCCGGGAGCGCCGAGGCCCTGGCGCTCGGGCTCGGATCCGTCGCCGGCGGCCTCATCCCGGTCGCGCTGGCGGGCCTCCTCCCCGGGCTGCCCTCGACGGGGCACGGCCCGCTCATCAGCCTCTCGGTCCCGGCCCTCCTCGCGGCCGTCTTCATGGCCGTCCACGGGGCCGCGGTCCTGGCGCTGGTCGACGAGGGGCCGCGGCCGCGGGTCGGGCTCCGGGGGCTTGCGCGCGGCATCCCGGCGACCGTCGTCGGGGGCGCCCGGCTCGGCCTGCGGGACGGGATCCTCCGTCGCCTGCTCCTCCGCGCCGTCCTGCTCGGCCTGGTGCTCTCCGGCATCGAGCTCCTCTCGCCGGGCGTGTTCGCCGGCCTGCTGGGCGGCGAGGCGGCGGCCAGCGGCCCGTACGGCCTGCTCGTGGCGGCCGCCTTCGCGGCGAGCGCCCTGGGCGCGGCCGTCGCGCCGGCAGCGGCGGCGCGGCTCGGCGGGACCGGCGTGACGGCGGCCATCGCGTTCGCGCTCGCCGGGCCGGTCGCCCTCCTGGTCGCCGTGCCGTTCCTGGCGGCCGCGGGCCTCGGCTTCGCCGGCGTCTACCTCCTGCTGGGCGTCGCCGGGCCGCTCACCTCTGAGCTCCTCCACGGGCGCGTGGCCGGGGACGAGCGGGCGACGATGGTCTCGGTGGAGTCGCTGGCGGTCCAGGGCGGCGGCGTGGTCTCGAACGTGGTGCTGGGCGCCGTCGCGGCGTCGGCGGGGACGGGCGTCGCGATCGCCCTCGCGGCCGCCGCGCTGGTCGCGTCGGGCCTGCTGCTCCTCAGCGCCGCCCGCGCCGAGGCTCGCCGCCGGGCGGAGGCGGCCCGCCCGCTCGCCGCCCGCGCCGCCTGACCAGCGCCCTGTCGCGGGCATGAAACGGCCCCCGGGGCCGGAGCCGCCGGGGGCCGTTTGGTGCGCGGTGTCTGGGGCTAGAAGTCCATCCCGCCGCCGTGGTCGTGGCCGGCGCCGGCCCCGGCCGTCTCCTTCTGCGGGATGTCCGTCACGAGCGTCTCGGTCGTGAGGACCATCGCGGCGATGGAGGCGGCGTTCTGGAGCGCCGACCGGGTCACCTTGGCGGCGTCGACGATGCCCTTCTCGAACATGTCGCCGTACTCGCCGATCAGGGCGTCGTAGCCCTCGCCCTTGGGCAGCGAGGCGACCTTGGCGACCACCACCTCGCCAGCGGCGCCGGCGTTGTCGGCGATCTGGCGGGCCGGGGCCTCGAGGGCCTTGCGGACGATGTCCACGCCCACCTGGGCGTCGCCGTCGAGCTTGACCTTGTCGAGCGCCGGGATCGCCTGGAGCAGCGTGGTGCCGCCGCCGGCGACGAGGCCCTCCTCGACCGCCGCGCGGGTGGTCGAGAGCGCGTCCTCGATCCGGTGCTTCTTCTCCTTGAGCTCGACCTCGGTGGCCGCGCCGACCTTGATGACGGCGACGCCGCCGGCCAGCTTGGCGAGGCGCTCCTGGAGCTTCTCGCGGTCGTAGTCCGAGGTGGTCTCCTCGATCTGGGCCTTGATCATGGTCATGCGGGCCTTGATCTGGTCCGCGCTGCCCTCGCCGTCCACGATCGTGGTGTTGTCCTTGGTGGCGACGACGCGGCGGGCCTTGCCGAGATCCTCCATCGCGACCGAGTCCAGCTTGCGGCCGATCTCCTCGGAGATGACCGTGCCGCCGGTCAGGATGGCGATGTCGCGGAGCATCTCCTTGCGGCGGTCGCCGAAGCCCGGGGCCTTGACGGCCAGGACCTGGAGGCGGCCCTGCAGCTTGTTCACGACCAGGGTAGCGAGCGCCTCGCCGTCCACGTCCTCGGCGATGACCAGCATGGGCTTGCCCAGCTGGACGCTCTTCTCGAGCGCCGGGAGGAGGTCCGGGACGGCCGAGATCTTCTTGTCCGTGATCAGGACGAGCGGGTTCTCGAGGACGGCCTCCATGCGGTCGGAGTTGGTCACGAAGTACGCCGAGATGTAGCCCCGGTCGAACTGCATGCCCTCGGTGTACTCCTTCTCGAGGCCGAGGGACTGGCCCTCCTCGACGGTGATGACGCCGTCCTTGCCGACCTTGTCCATCACCTCGGCGATGATCTCGCCGACCTCGGGGTCCGCCGCCGAGATGGCCGCGACGGCCGCGATCTGCTCGCGGGTCTCGACCGGGCGGGCGGTGGCCTTGATCTCGTCCACGATGGCGGCGACGGCGGTCTCGATGCCGCGCTTGACGACCATCGGGTTGGCGCCCGCGGTGACGACCCGCAGGCCCTCGGCGACCATCGCCTGGCCCAGGACCACGGCGGTCGTGGTGCCGTCGCCGGCGACGTCGTCGGTCTTGGTCGCGACCTCCTTGAGGAGCTGCGCGCCCATGTTCTCGAACGGGTCCTCGAGCTCGATGTCGCGGGCGATCGTGACGCCGTCGTTGGTGATCGTGGGGGCGCCGAACTTCTTGTCGAGCACGACGTTGCGGCCCTTGGGGCCGATCGTCACGCGGACCGCGTCAGCGAGCCGGTCGATGCCCTTCTTGAGCGAGCGACGAGCCGTCTCGTCGAAGATGAGCTGCTTGGCCAAGTCTGATTTCCTCCGGGTGAACCGCCGGGGCAGGACGCCCCGACGTCAGTCCTCGACGATGGCGAGGATGTCCTTCTGGCTGACGATGAGCAGGTCTTCGCCATCGACCTTGAACTCGGTCCCCGCGTACTTGGCGTACAGGACCTTGTTGCCGACCGCGACGTCCATGGCCTCGCGAGACCCGTCGTCGAGCGTCTTGCCCGGGCCGACGGCGAGGACGACGCCCTCCTGGGGCTTCTCCTTCGCCGTGTCCGGCAGGACGATGCCCGACTTCGTCATCTCCTCACGCGGGGTGGGCTGGATGACGAGGCGGTCGCCCAGCGGGCGGAGCTTCGTCGAAGAGGCGCTTGCCAAGGTGCTTTCCTCCTCTGGCGGCAGGGTCGCCGCCAATGGCCTGGATGACAGTTGTCCGTCCGGGAGCCGGCTGGGCCGACCGGACCGCACCTCGACGGGGGTGCTGCCGCGGGTCGCGGGCCTCGGCGGTCCTGCCGCCCGGCGCCCCGCGGGGCTGTCTCCGGATTGCGGTCGGGCCTGCGTCGCCGCTGCTTTAGCACTCTCGCGTCGAGAGTGCCAGAAATGTAGTCGAGAGCCCGGCGGGCTGTCAACCCGCGGGCGCCCGCGGGGTGCTCGGGCAGACCATCAGGAACGTGACGCGCAGGAGCGTGACGTGCGAAGCCCCAGCGGCGGGGGCCAATCCCAGGGCGCCCCACCCCAGCGTCGGTCGTCCAACCCCAGCGCGTGCACGGGGCGGCCCTGTGGGAGCGTCGCCCGTCGGTTGTGCCGCGCCGCGCCGCATCGGGGGCCAAGCGGCGGCGATTGGCGCACGCGGCGGCCCGCTGGGAGCGTCGGCGCTCCGATGGGACCGCCCCGTGCACGCCTCGGCAGTGGCCGGCCCCGTGCTCACGGTGGCGCGACCGGCCCGATGGATCACGCCGCGTCAGGGCCGTCACCTGGACCGGGGCTGCCCTCTGGGGAGTCCAGCGCCGCAAACCGGGGCGGCGCGGCCACCGCGCCGCGAGTTGGCGGGGTCGTAGTGGCCGCCGCGTCCGGGCCCTCGGCGCCAGCATGGCTGTGGCACGATCGACCCGTGAGCACGACGGCAGCCCTGCCCGACCCCCGCGCCGCCCGCCTCCGCCTCGAGGCGGGCCATGCGGCGGTGGAGATCGCGCCGTCCGTCGGCGGTCGCCTGGCGGCGCTGGAGCTGGACGGCTGGGACCTGCTCCGACGGCACGGGTGGACCGACCGGGAGTGGGGCGCGTTCCTCATGGCGCCGTGGGTCGGGCGGCTGCGGCGGGGGCGCGTGTCGTGGCGGGGCCGCGGCTGGCAGATGCGCCCGGACGAGGGGCCGCACGCCATCCACGGCACGGTGCTCGCCGCCCCCTTCTCGGTCCTGGGCGTGACCGCCACGACCGCGCGCCTCGAGGCGCCGCTGGGCGCAGAGTGGCCCTTCGACGGCCGCGTCGTGTCCACGGTCGGGCTGTCGCCGGCACGCCTCCGGCTGCGGCTCGAGCTGCACGCGGACCGCGAGCCGATGCCCGGGATCATGGGCTGGCACCCGTGGTTCCACCGCCGAGCGTCGCGGCTGGCAGACGCGAGCGTCCAGTCCGGCGAGGTGGCGGTGGCGGTGCGCGGCGCGCGGCGCGCGGAGCTCGACGCCCACGGCCTGCCCACGGGGGCCGTCGGGGCGCCGCCGGCCCAACTCGTGGACGACGCCCTGCTCGACGTGGCCGAGCCGCCGGTGGTCCGCTGGCCGGACGGGCCGACGCTCTCGCTGTCCTCCCCCGAGGCGCGCGCATGGGTCGTCTACACGGCCCACCCCGACGGCGTGTGCGTGGAGCCGGTGACGGGCCTCCCCGACGGGCTCAACGGGGGCCTGCTGGGCGATCCGCCTGTGGCGCGGCCCGGCGAGCCGCTGACCGCGACGTTCGAGATCGCCTGGGGCTGAACGCTACCGCGGCAGCGTCCGCGGGAAGGTCGCGTCATAGGCGGCCACCAGCGCGTCGCCGAAGGCCGCGAGCCCATCCTCCCCTACTCCGCGCCGCCCGGCGGCCCAGCGCGCGGTGATCGCGACGAACGCCGGCTCGTTCCGGCCGCGCGGCGCGCCCGGCGGCGACAGGAACGGCGCGTCGGTCTCGAGCAGCAGGCGCTGCGACGGGACGCGCGCCACGGCCTCCGCCGACGCCTCCTCGCCGCGCCGGAAGACCAGGCCGCCGAACGCCACGGCGCAGCCCATCGCGACGACCTCGTCGGCGTAGTCCACGGGCCCCGAGTAGGAGTGGATGACCGCCGCGGGCCGGCCCCCGAAGGCGCGCCGCGCTGGCTCGCCGTCGAACCCGGCCGCGCGGAGCTCGCGCACCAGCGCGTCCTGCGCGTCGCGCTCGCCCGCCCGGGACCGGCAGTGCAGGATCGCGGGCTTGCCCGTGGCGAGCGCGAGCGCGAGGTTCGCGCGCAGGTTGCCCAGCTGCGCCTCCCACGGGCTGAACATCCGGTCCGAGTCGAGGCCGGTCTCGCCGATCGCGACGACACGGTCGTCCCGGGCCCAGCCCTCGATGTCGGCCCACTCGGCGGCGGTCGCCCTGGCCGCGTCGTGGGGGTGGACGCCCACGGCGGCGTCGAGGAGCGGCCGCGTCGCCGCGACCTCGAGCGCGCGCTCGCTGGAGCGGTGGTTCCAGCCCGGGACGAGGATCCGCTCGACGCCGGCGTCTCGGGCGCGGCCGATCACCTGGTCCAGGTCGTCGTCGAAGCGGTCGGCGTTGAGGTGGCCGTGGGAGTCGATCAGGCGCATGGCGCGATGGTAGGGGCGATCCGAGCCACGAGCGGTGCGCCCTGCCTGGCCGGCAGCCCCGAGCCGCTGGACTGGCAGTCCAGACCTCCGGCCCGGCCGGGTCGTCAGCTGGACTGCAGGGCCAGGCCCCGACCGATCCCGGCGCTCGGCCGTGCCCCGGGCGCGAGGGCCTGGACTCCGAGTCCAGCTGGATCCGCGTCGCTGCCCGAAGTCTGGACTGCCAGTCCAGCGCGTCTGTACGGCCGACGACCGGCCGGGGGTCGAGCTGCGGCGGGGCCCGGGCAGCGTGGCCGACGAACCTCGGCGCCGGCTATCCCCGCCCGAGCGCCCGCGAGATCTGGTCGATGTGGTCGCGGCGGTGGTGGAAGCGCTCGAACCCGCGTGAGCCGCCCAGCTCGCCGGCGG
This sequence comes from Chloroflexota bacterium, assembly GCA_021787395.1. GTDB lineage: Bacteria > Chloroflexota > Limnocylindria > Limnocylindrales > CSP1-4 > CAIXZV01. The sequence goes on along the minus strand of JAJYLZ010000007.1, from coordinate 56,052 downwards.
CCCCGAGGGCGTCGTCGGAGAGGTCGGCGGTATAGGCGTCCACGGCCTCGGCAGCGTCGAGGACCAGCTGGACCGCGGCCCGCGGAGGCAGGGACCGCCAAGTCGTCGCGAGGGCTGCGTTGGCCCAGTCGGACACCGCCGAGTCCGCAGGCGGCGGGGCGAGCTCGCCCTGCTCCGCCGCGTGGACCCAGCGCGCGAGGTGCCACTCGTCCCAGAACGCCAGGTGCGCGAGCGCCATGGACACGGTCCAGCCCTCGCCGAGGTCCGCCGCCAATTCGGCGTCGGTCAGCGTCTGCACGAGCGCGCGCAGGTCGGCGGTGGCGGTCCGGTTGGACTCGACGAACGAGCGGTCGATCATGCCTTCGCCTCCTCGACGGCCTCCGCCTCCGCGCGCGGGAACAGCGGGGTGGGCGTGGGCGTGACGCGGCCGGGGCCGGCGGCCGCGCCCCAGGCGAGCCGATCCAGGAGCGCCGGCCCGCCGTTGCCGTCGGCGCCGTACTCGTATCGGTGGCCCAGCTGCTCGAGCACCCGCGGCGCCATGCCGGGCATGAACGGCGCGGCGGCCAGGCCGACCAGCCGGCATCCCTCCACGAGGTCGCCCAGCACCAGGCGGAGCCTGGCCCCGGCGTCACCGTCGCCCGCCTTGGCCAGCTTCGCCAGCGTCCACGGCTGCGCCTCGTCGACCGCCTTGTTGGCGGCGCCCACGAAGTCCCACAGCGCGGTCAGCGCCTCGTGGAGCAGGTAGCCGTCGAGCTTCTCGCGGTAGCCGGCCAGGGCGGCGGACCAAGCCGAGGCGAGCGGGGCCTCGGCGGCGCCCCTCGGCTCCGGGCGCTCGCCGCCCAGGTAGCGGTTGACCATCGACACGGTCCGGTTCACCAGGTTGCCGAAGTCGTTGGCGAGGTCCGCGTTGTAGCGGCGGACGAACGAGTCCCACGAGACGTCGGTGTCCTTGTCGAAGGCCACCTCGGCCAGGGTCACGTAGCGCGCCGCGTCGGCGCCGAACGCCCGCACGACCGCGTGCGGGTCGAGGAAGTTGCCGCGGCTCTTGCTCATCCGCTCGCCGGCGACCAGGAGCCAGCCGTGGACCCACACGTGCTCGGGGGCCTCGAGGCCCGCCGACCACAGCATCGCCGGCCAGTAGATCGTGTGGAAGCGGGCGATGTCCTTGCCGATGACGTGGAGGTCGGCCGGCCACCAGCGCGCGAACGACGCCGGGTCGTCGGGGAAGCCCGCGCCGGTGATGTAGTTGATCAGCGCGTCGTACCAGACGTAGATCGTGCCCGCCTCGGGGTCCCAGCTGCCGTCCTCGCGGAGGCTCGACTGGCCGTCCTCGCCGATCGGGAAGGGGATGCCCCAGCTCGCCCCGGCCCGGCTGATCGAGAAGTCCTGGAGCCCCTGGCGGATGAAGCCCAGCATCTCGTTGCGCCGGTAGTCGGGCTGGACGAAGTCGGGGTGCGCCTCGTACCAGTCGAGCAGCCGCTGCTGGTAGGCGGACAGCCGGAAGAACCAGTTGCGCTCGGTCAGGTACTGGAGCGGCACATCGGGGTGGTTGGGGCACTGCATGCCCTTGGCGGTCTCGAACAGGTCGGACGGCGCCTTGAACCCCTCGTTGGGGCAGTACCAGCCCTCGTAGGTGTCGAGGTAGATGTCGCCGTTGGCGTGGGCCCGCCGAACCATCTCCTGCGCGGAGCGGTAGTGGTCCGGGTCCGTGGTCCGGATGAACCGGTCCGGGCTGATGAGCAGCGCGTCCTCGGCCGCGTGGAACAGCCCGACCTTCTCGTCCACGAACTCGCGCGGGGTCCTGCCCTGCGCGGCCGCCGACTGGGCGATGTTGACCGAGTGCTCGTCGGTGCCGGTCAGGAACCGGGTGTCGTCGCCCAGCATCCGGTGCCAGCGCGCGATGACGTCCGCGCCGATGACCTCGTACACGGTGTGGAGGCCGGGCGCGTTGTTCGCGTACGCGATGGCGGTGGTCAGGTAGAAGCGACGGCGTTCGGACATGGTCCGGCGATGGTAGCAGCGGGATCGTGCCTCCCGTGCCCGCGCCGCGGCTATGCTCTCGCCTGTGGCCGCCCACGACGAGGCACCGCTCCTCCATGCCGACGACCGCGAGGCCTGGCACCGCTGGCTCGCGGCGAATCACGCCACGGCCCGCGGGGTCTGGCTGGTGACCTGGCGGGCCAGGACGGGCCGGCCGAGGCTCGAGTACGAGGACGCGATCGAGGAGGCCCTCTGCTTCGGCTGGGTCGACGGCACGGGCGGCACGCTCGACGCCGAGCGCGGGAGGCTGTACTTCGCGCCGCGCCGCCCGAGGAGCGTTTGGGCCGCGTCCAACAAGGCGCGGGTCGCCCGCCTCGCCGCGGCGGGACGGATGGCGCCCGCCGGACTGGCGGCCGTCGAGCGCGCGAAGCGTGACGGGTCGTGGACCCTCCTCGACGCGGCGGAGCGGCTCGAGGTGCCGGACGACCTCGGAGCGGCGCTCGCGGCCCGGCCATCCGCCACGGCCAACTTCGCGGCGCTGCCGCCGTCCGCCCGGAAGATGGCGCTCGGGTGGATTGCCACCGCGAAGCGGCCGGAAACGCGCGATCGCCGCGTCGTCGCCGTGGCGGAGGCTGCCGCCCGCAACGAGCGCGCCTTCGGCTGACCGCCGCGCTCGCCGGTCGAGAGCCAGGCACGCCGCGCAGGCCGCTCGAGCGCGCTCGTCTCGGGCCGGCCCTCCAGCGTGGCCAGCGGCCGCGGCGGCTCAGCGAAGCAGGGCGCTGCCGGGCTTGAGGACGGCCAGCCGAGCGGAGAAGAAGGCGACGAGGCGTCGCTCGTACTCGGCGGTAGCGACGAACGCAGCCTGGACGTGCTCGACCTTCGGCAGCAGCCAGAGCTCGACCGGGCTGCCCCCGGCCGCGGCCGCCGCAGCGAGCCTCCTGCCCTGCGCGACGTCGATGATCGTGTCCTGCTCCCCATGGACGATCGCGACCGGCCGACCGGCCAGCGCCTCCCGGAACCCGCGCTCGGGGCTGAGGCCGAGGAGCTCGTCCCCGCTGATCAGCTGGCCCATGGCGAGGATGCCCGGGACGACCAGCTCCGGCACGCCGAGCTGCCGACCGAGGAAGGCCGCCTCCGATGGCATGTCCGCCCACGGGCTGTCGAGGAACGCGGCCGCCATGCCCGGCTCGTGCGCCATGGCGAGTGAGATGGCGCCCGTGCCCATGGAGACGCCCATGAGCCCGACGGTCGACGGCGTGTAGCCCCGCGTCCGCAGCCAGCGCCACGCGCCGGTGACGTCCGGCCACTCGTCCACGCCGCCCGCCCAGTGGCCGTCCTCGCGGTCCGACAGGCCGTTGTCGCGGAGATCGAGGACCAGTACGCCGAAGCCGACTCGGTGGAGCATGCCGGCCGGCATCAGGACCTGCGGGTCCGATCGACACGAGTCGCGGCCGTGGACGACCAGGACGACGCCGCGGCCCGCGGCCGTCGGCGGCGACCACCACGCTCGGAGCGTCAGACCCTGGGTCGCACTGGCGATCTCGACATCGCTGAAGTCAGCCCACTGGTAGGGCGTGGCGTCGACCACGAGCCCGGGGGTGTCCTTCCGCCACTGCCCGGGGAAGTCGGCCGGGGTCACGTCCGTCCACTGGCACGCCTTCGCCTCGGTGAGGAGCAGCCAGCCCGCCGCACCGACACCGGCGTACGCCAATCCGGCAACCAGCACGAGCGCCAAGAGGATCACCGGCCAACGCCGTCGCGCCAACCACCGCATGCCGGCCCCTCCGCCGCGTGCGCCGGGCCATCGTCCGCTGACGGCCGTGCGAGCCCACATCCTGTGCGGCGGGGGCCGCGAGCGCCAGAGTCCGGTGGATGCGTCGCGGCAGGCCGTCGGGAGGTGGCCGAGAGCCCTCCGCGTCAGTGGCGGAAGTGGCGCCTCCCCGTGGCCATCATCGCCGCGCCCGCCTGCTCGACCAGCGCCAGCACCTCGTCGTCGCGGACCGAGCCGCCGGGCTGGGCGATCGCGGTGACGCCCCCCTCGAGCAGGACCGCCGGGCCGTCGGCGAACGGGAAGAACGCGTCCGACGCGGCCACGGCGCCCGCTGCGCCCCCGTGCTCAGCCTGGAACGTCCGCGCCTTGTCCACGGCCTGTCGGCAGGCGTCCACGCGCGAGACCTGCCCGGACCCCAGCCCGACCAGCATCCCGTCGCGGACGAGCACGATCGCGTTGGACACCGCGCCGCGGCACAGGCGCCAGGCGAGGTCGAGGTCCGCCAGCTCGCGCGCGGTGGGCTGGCGGGAGGTCGTGCACGCCCACTCGCCGGGGTCGTCCGGCAGGCTGTCGGGCGCGGTCACCAGGACGGCTCCGCCCGCCGAGCGCAGGGAGCCCAGGTAGTCCGGGCGCGTGGTCCCGCCCTCCGCCCGGGCGGACGCGTCGATCGACGCGTCGAGGACCAGGCGCAGGTTCGGCTTGGCCGCCAGCACCTCGCGGGCGCCGTCGTCGAACGCGGGCGCCACCACGACCTCGAGGAAGATCGACGCCAGCCGCTCGGCCAGCGCCCGGTCGACCGTGCCCGTGACCGCCACCACGCCCCCGAAGGCCGACACGGGGTCGCCCGCGTACGCCGACTCCCACGCCTCGAGGAGCGTCGGGCGCTCGGCCGCGCCGCACGGGTTGGTGTGCTTGACGACGACGACCGCGGGTCCGCGCATCAGCCTCGCCATCGAGGCGGCGGCCGACGCGTCGAGCACGTTGTTGTAGCTGAGCGCCTTGCCCTGGAGCGGCGGCCCGCCCGCGGCGAACGGCCCCTCGGACGGGACGGGCTCGCGGTCGGTCCGCCGGTAGCGCGCCGCCGGCTGGTGCGGGTTCTCGCCGTAGCGCAGCGTCTCGACCTTGTCCAGCGAGACCGTGAGGCTCGGCGGGTACGGGTCGGACGAGCCGGGCAGGCCGGCCTCGTCGGGGAGCGGCACGCCGGCGTCGGCCATCCGCCGCGGCAGCTCGTTCGAGATCCGGGCGTCATACGCCGCGGTGTGGCGGAACGCCTCCACGGCGAGGGCCGAGCGGAGGCCCAGCGGGATCTCGCCGTGCTCGTCGAGCGCGGCCAGGACGCCCCCGTACCGCGCGGGCGAGGTCACGATCGCGACCGACGCGTGGTTCTTGGCCGCGGCGCGGACCATCGACGGGCCGCCGATGTCGATCTCCTCGACCAGCTGGTCGAACGAGATCCCCGGCCGGCGCGAGGCCTCGGCGAAGGGGTAGAGGTTGACCACGACCAGGTCGAACGGGTCGATGCCGAACGCGGCCAGCGTCTCGCGGTGGTCGGCCCGGCGGCGGTCCGCCAGGAGGCCCGCGTGGACCCGCGGGTGCAGGGTCTTGACGCGCCCGTCGAGCATCTCCGGCGAGCCCGTCACCGCGGCGACGTCGGTCACCGGCAGGCCGGCCTCGCGCAGGGTCCGCGCCGATCCGCCGGTGGACACCAGCTCCCAGCCGCGGGCCACCAGGCCCCGCCCGAGCTCGACCAGGCCCGTCTTGTCGTAGACGGACAGCAGCGCCCGCCTGGGCTTCGGCGCGCGGGCGTCCAGGGCGGCCGTGTCGATCGCCGCCCGCCTCGCCCCCGGCGCCACGCTCACCGCGCCGGCGAGCAGCGCCGCCACGGCCATCGGCAGCAGCCGGTGCTCGACCGGGTGGATCCGCGCCAGCAGCGCCTCCTCGGTGTCGCCGGGCAGGACCGGCACCGCCTCCTGGGCCACGATGGGCCCGCCGTCGAGGGTCGCGTCCACCAAGTGGACCGTGACGCCCGTCACGGCCACCCCGGCGGCCAGCGCGTCGCGCGCGCCGTGGAGCCCGGGGAACGACGGCAGCAGCGCCGGGTGCACGTTGAGGATCCGGCCCGGGAAGGCGGCCAGCACGCGGGGGCCGAGGATCCGGAGGTAGCCGGCGAGGACGACGGCGTCAGGGGCGACGGCCTCGAGGGTCTCGGCCAGCACGCCGTCGTCGCCGTCCGGGACCAGGACCGCCTCGATCCCCTGCTCCGCCGCCCAGTCGAGCGCCGGGCAGGCGCGGTCCGCGAACACCAGAGCGATCTCCCCGCCCAGCTCGCCGCGCCCGGCGGAGGCGGCCAGCGCCCGCAGGTTGGACCCCGTCCCGGACACCCCCACCGCGATCCTGCCGCTCATGCGCCCCTCGCCTCCTCTGCGTACCGCCGGCCGCCCAGGGCCGTCGCCTCGACCGCCTCCCCGATGACCCACGCCGGGACGCCGCGCGCGCGGGCGATCTCGACGGTCGGGCCGGCCGCGTCGGGCGGGACGACGAGCACCATGCCGATCCCCGCGTTGAACGTGGCGCGCTGCTCCGGCCCGCCCAGCAGCGCGAACGACGAGACCAGGCGGATGACCGACGGCACCGGCCACGCCGACGGGTCCAGCCGCGCGCCGAGGCGCTCCGGCAGCGCGCGCGGCACGTTGCCCGGCAGCCCGCCGCCGGTGACGTGCGCGACGCCCCGCAGCTCGTGGCCGGCCGCGGCCAGCTCCTCGCGGATCGCGAGCACGTCGCGCGCGTAGATCCGGGTGGGCGTGAGCAGGGTGTCGCCCAGCGTGGCGTCGATCAGGCCGGGCTCGACGAGCAGCTCCGCCCCGGACATCGAGCAGCCGAACGCCCGGCAGGCGGCACCGCCGTAGGGCGCCTCGAGATCGAGCCGCAGGTCGTGGACCACCCGGCGGACCAGCGAGTAGCCGTTGGCGTGGAGGCCCGACGAGGCGAGGCCGACGATGGCGTCGCCCGCCCGGGCCGCCGTGCCGTCGAGCAGCCTCGAGCGCTCCCCCACCCCGATGCAGAACCCCGCCAGGTCGAACTCGTCGGGCTCCATGAGGCCCGGGTGCTCCGCCGTCTCGCCGCCGACGAGCGCCGCGCCGGCCTGGCGGCAGCCCTCGGCGACGCCCTCGACGAGGCTCGCCACGCGCTCCGGCACGAGCTTGCCGACCGCGATGTAGTCGAGCATGGCGACCGGCTCGGCGCCCGTGCACACCACGTCGTCCGCGCACATCGCGACGAGGTCGATGCCGATCGAGTCCAGCCGGCCCATCGCCTGCGCGATCGCGGTCTTCGTCCCGACGCCGTCGGTCGAGGACACGATCACCGGCTCGCGGTAGCCGGCCGGGATCGTGAACGCCGCGCCGAACCCGCCCAGGCCGCCGAGCACCTCGGGGCGCATCGTCGAGGCGACCGAGGCCCGCAGCAGCTCGACCGCGCGGTCGCCCGCCGCCACGTCCACGCCCGACGCCGCGTACGCGCCGCGGTCGGCGGCCGTCTTGCCGGTCACGGGGCCGACCTCCCGCTCACCGCTGGCCCGCGCCGGCGCCCGCCGGCTCCTCGAGCACGAACTTACGCGCCTCTACGTCGTACGGGACGGGCTCCGGATAGCGCCCGTCGAAGCAGGCGAAGCAGAACCGGTCGTACGGCAGGTCCACCGCGGCCAGGACGCCCGGCACCGACAGGTACCCCAGCGTGTCCGCCCCGATGAACTCGCGGATCTCCTCGATCGAGTGGGTCGCGGCGAGCAGCTCCCGGGGCACGGCGGTGTCGATGCCGTAGAAGCACGGGTGGTAGATGGGCGGGGCGCTGATGCGCACGTGGACCTCGCGGGCGCCCGCCCGGCGCAGGAGGCCGATGATCTGGCGGGTCGTGGTGCCGCGCACGATCGAGTCGTCCACCACCACCAGCCGCTGGCCGCGGATCGTCTCGCGCAGCGGCGACAGCTTGACGTTGACGCCCCGCTGGCGCATCGCCTGGGACGGCTGGATGAAGGTGCGGCCGCTGTAGCGGTTGCGCACGAACCCCTCGCGGTACGGGATCCCCGACTGCTCGGAGTACCCGGCGGCGGCCGGCCCGCCCGTGTCGGGGACCGGCATCACCAGGTCCGCATCGATCGGGTGCTCCCGCGCGAGCTCCATGCCCATCCGGCGGCGCGCCTCGTACAGGCTGCGCCCCTCGAGGTACGAGTCGGGGCGGGCGAAGTAGATCAGCTCGAACACGCACAGGGCGGGGCTCGGCTCGGCGAACCGGACCGAGACCGGCTCCCGCCCCGGCTCGAGCACCACGATCTCGCCCGGCTCGACCTCCCGGACGTACTCTGCACCCACGGTGTCGAGGGCGGCCGTCTCCGACGCCAGGATCCAGCCCGCCGTGTCGTCGCCCCACAGGCCGGGGGCGTCCTCCCCCGCGGCCGGGATGCGGCCGAGCGCGAGCGGCCGGAAGCCGTGCGGGTCGCGGACGCCGATGACGCGCCGCTCGTCGAGCACGACGAGGCTGTACGCCCCGCGGACGCGCGGCAGGACCTTCACCAGCGCCTCGACCGTGTCGGCGGCGGGCTCGTCGGCGAGGAGCGCCGTGAGCAGCTCCGTGTCGGTGGACGCGGGCAGCCGGGTCCGGCCGCCCTCGAGCTGGTCGAGCAGCTCCCGGGTGTTGACCAGGTTGCCGTTGTGGCCGACGGCGATCGCGCGCCGGGGGCCGAGCCGGAGCGTCGGCTGGGCGTTCTCCCACACGGTGGAGCCCGTGGTCGAGTAGCGGCAGTGGGCCACGGCGAGGTCGCCCGAGAGCGACGGGATCCGGCGCTCGTCGAGGACCTGGGTCACCATCCCCAGATCCTTGTAGATCATCAGGTGGCCCTGGTCGGCGACGCCGACGCCCGCCGACTCCTGGCCCCGGTGCTGGAGCGCGAACAGCGCCGTCGCCGCGACGGCCGCGGCCTCGTGGCCGTGGTCGGGGAGCACGACGCCGACGACACCGCACATCAGCCGGCGACCTCCAGTCCGGGCAGCGCCGCGCCGTCGGTCTCGGCGCCCTCCCAGCCGAGGGCGTTGGGGAGCCCGTGCTCCCAGGCATGGCGAAGGTCGTCCACGGCCACCTCCAGTGCGTCGGCGATCCGGGAGCCGCGCTCCTCCGCGGCTCCGGTGGCCCCCTCGCCCCCGAGCTCGATGACGAGCCTCTGGCCGCCGGTGGCGCCCAGCGTCTCGGTGTCGACCCCGTGCTGGCGGGCGAGCAGCTCGAGCGCCGGGGCGTGCCTGGGCACGACCTCGCACACCAGCCGCGACGGGCTCTCGCCGAACAGCGCCACGGCGGGCGAGTCGCCCACGCCGAGGCGCAGCTGCGCGCCGCGCCCGCCCCAGACGCACATCTCGGCCAGGGCGACCGCGAGCCCGCCCCCCGACACGTCCTGGCAGCTCTCCACCAAGCCCCGGCCGATGGCCTCCCGGATGAACGCCTGGACCCGCGCCTCGAGCTCGAGGTCGATCGACGGCGGCCCGTCCCCCGGGGCGCTGCCGGCGAGCCGGGTGTACTCGCTGCCGGCCAGCCCGGGCCCCGCCCGGCCGACCAGGACCACCGTGTCGCCGTCCGCGCGGAACGCCGGCCCGACCCGGGCGGACACGTCGTCGAGCAGCCCCACGATGCCGATCTCGGGCGTGGGCGCGATGGCCGACCCGGGCGCCTCGTTGTACAGCGAGACGTTGCCGCCGGTGACCGGCAGCCCCAGGGCGACGCACGCGTCGGCGAGGCCGCGGACGCCCTCGGCCAGCGCCCAGAACGCCTCGGGCCGGGTGGGGTCGCCGTAGTTGAGGCAGTTGGTTACCCCCAGCGGCCGGGCGCCGGTGATCGACACGTTGCGGGACGCCTCCGCCACCGACAGGGCCGCGCCCAGCCACGGGTCGATCTGCCCGACCGGCGCGTTGGCGTCGGTCGTGGCCACCAGCGCCTTGGCGGTCCCCTTGATGCGGAGCACCGCCGCGCCCCGGCCGGGCCCGGCCACGGTGTTCGCCTGGACGTTGTGGTCGTACTGCTCGTAGACCCCGCGGCGCGACGACAGGTTGGGCGAGCCGAGCAGCGCCAGCAGCACCGCGCCCGGGTCCTGGCCCCGCACGGGCAGGGCGTCGACGGGCTCGGCCGGCGCCCCCGGGGCGGGGGCGGCGCGGCGGCGGGCCGGCGCCCGCGACTCGCGGTCGAAGACGATGGCGTCGGACGTGAGCGCCGCCGCGGGGATGCGGGCGAGCTCGACCGCCCCGCCGACCGGCTGCCCCTGGGCGTCGAGCGCGCCGGAGCCGTCGGGCGCCGCGAGGACCACGATGTCGGGGTCTGCGGTGACGCGGCCGATCACCGCGACCGGCAGCCCCCAGCGCTCGCACACCTCGCGGACGGCGTCCCACCGCTCGGGCTCGACGATCGCGAGCATGCGCTCCTGCGACTCGGAGATCATGACCTCGAACGGCTCCAGGCCGGGCTCGCGGCGCGGGATGGCGTCGAGGTCGATGCGCATGCCCGTGCCGCCCCGGTCGGCGGTCTCGGACGTCGCGCAGCTGATCCCGGCCGCGCCGAGGTCCTGGATCGACACAATCAGCTTGCGGGCGATGAGCTCGAGGGTCGCCTCGATCAGCAGCTTCTCGGCGAACGGGTCGCCCACCTGGACGCTGGGGCGCTTGGACGGGTCCTGGTCGCCGAACGTGGCGCTGGCCAGCACCGAGGCCCCGCCGATGCCGTCGCGGCCGGTTGCCGAGCCGTAGAGCACCACCAGGTTGCCCGGGCCGTCCGCCGAGGCGCGGGTGAGCATCCCCTCCTCGAGCAGCCCGATGGCCATCACGTTGACCAGCGGGTTGCCCTGGTAGCTGGGGTCGAACACGAGCTCGCCGCCCACGGTGGGCACGCCCACGCAGTTGCCGTAGCCGCCCACGCCGCGCACGACCCCGTCCACGAGGTGCCGCGTCCGCGGGTCGTCCGGCCGGCCGAAGCGGAGCGCGTCGAGCACCGCGATCGGCCGGGCGCCCATGGCGAACACGTCGCGCAGGATGCCGCCCACGCCGGTCGCGGCGCCCTGGTACGGCTCCACCGCCGACGGGTGGTTGTGGCTCTCGATCTTGAACGCCACCGCCAGGCCGTCGCCGATCGAGATGACGCCGGCCTGCTCGCCGACGCCCGCGACCACGTCCTTTCCCTTGGTGGGCAGCGTCCGCAGCAGCGGCTTGCTGCTCTTGTAGGAGCAGTGCTCGGACCACATCACGCTGAACATCGCGAGCTCGAGGTCGTTGGGCTCGCGCGACAGCCTCTCGCGGATCGCGTCGAGCTCGACGTCGGTCAGCCCGAGCGCGATGTGGAGCGGGACCTCGGCCGTCACGCGGCACCTCCCGCCAGCGCCCGCGTGCCGCTGACCCGGCCCGTGGCGGCGTACTCGGCGGCGCTGACCGCGAGCGAGCGGATGATCCCCAGGCCGTCGTCGCTGCCCAGGACGGCCTCCACGGCCGTCTCCGGGTGGGGCATCAGCCCGGCGACATTGCCGGCCGCGTTGCGCACGCCCGCGATGCCGCGCAGCGAGCCGTTGGGGTTGCCGGGGTCGTCGGGGCCGGCCACGGTCCCGTCCGGGTTGGCGTAGCGCCACAGGACGCCGCCGTCGCGCTCGAGCGCGTCGAGCGTCGCGTCGTCCGCGTAGTAGCAGCCCTCGCCGTGGGCGACCGGCATCCGCAGTGGGCGCCGCTCCCCCACCTCGCGGGTGAACGGCGTGTCCAGGTGCTCGGGCAGCAGGGACACCTCGCGGCACACGAACCGGAGGCCGCGGTTGCGCAGCAGCGCGCCGGGCACCAGCCTCGCCTCGGCCAGGACCTGGAAGCCGTTGCAGATGCCCAGCACCGGGCCGCCCGCCTCCGCGAACTCGGCCACCGCGCGCATCACGGGCGAGAACCGCGCGATCACGCCCGCCCGCAGGTAGTCGCCGTAGGCGAAGCCGCCGGGGATCAGGATGCCGGTGACCCCGTCGAGGTCCACCGACTCGTGCCACAGCACCACCGGCTCGGCCCCCGCGATCCGGAGCGCGTTGGCCGCGTCGATGTCCCGGTTTGAGCCCGGGAACAGGACGATGCCGACTCGAGCCGTCACGCGAGCGCCTCCACCTCGTAGCGCTCCATCAGCGGGTTGCTGAGCAGCTCCGAGGCGAGCCGCTCGACGACGTCGCGGGCCGCGGCCGCGTCGACCGCCTGCACCGTCAGCTCGACGCGGCGCCCGACCCGTACGCCGGACACGCCCGCGATGCCGAGGTGCGGGAGGCTCTTCTCGACCGCCCGGCCCTGCGGGTCCAGGATGCCGGGCTTGGGGGTGACGTTGACCGCGAAGCGGTAGGCGGGCTGGTCGCTCATCGGGCGATGACGTCCTCCGACAGGTAGCGGGCGAAGCTCGCCCCGGTGATCCGCTCGTACGCCTCGACGTAGCGGGCGCGGGTGCCCGCCACCACGTCGTCCGGGAGCTCCGGCCCCGGCGCCGTCTTGTCCCACGGCTGGGCCTCGAGCCAGTCGCGGACGAACTGCTTGTCGTAGCTCGCCTGGGCCCGGCCGGGCTCGTAGGCGGCCGCCTCCCAGAAGCGCGAGGAGTCCGGCGTCAGCACCTCGTCGATCAGCAGCAGCTCGCCCGACGGGGTCATTCCGAACTCGAACTTGGTGTCGGCGAGGATGATCCCGGCCCGCTCGCAGACCGCCGCCCCGCGGGCGTAGAGCGCGAGCGAGGCGTCGCGGACGCGGGCGGCGAGGCCGGCGTCGCCCACCAGCTCGACGACGCGCTCGAACGTGATGTTCAGGTCGTGGACGCCGGCGGGCGCCTTCCAGGCCGGCGTGAAGATCGGCTCCGGCAGGCGGTCGGACTCGCGCAGGCCGGCCGGCAGGGCCACCCCGCAGATCGCGCCCGTCGCCCGGTAGTCCTTCCAGCCGGACCCGCTCACGTAGCCGCGGACCACGCACTCCACCGGCAGCACCTCGGCGCGCCGGCCCAGCATCATCCGGCCGCGCAGGTCCGCCAGCACCGCCGGGTCGCCGCCGGTGAGCCCCGCCGGCAGCTCCGCCGGGTCGGTGGCCAGCAGGTGGTTGGCGACGATGTCCCCCGTCTCGGCGAACCAGAAGCGCGACAGCCCGGTCAGGATCCGGCCCTTGTCCGGGATCGGCGTGGGCAGGATCACGTCGAACGCGGACAGCCGGTCCGACGCCACCAGGAGCAGCCGGTCGTCGCCGACCTGGTAGAGGTCGCGGACCTTGCCCGACCGGACGAACGCGCTAGCGAGCGCCACGGGAGACCTCCTTCCGGGCGGCGATGGCCGCCTCCAGCGCGTCCAGCCGCGCGATGACCTCGGGCACGTGCCGGAGGACCGCCGCGTCGTCGAAGCAGGCGTCGAGGTCCGCCAGGCTCAGGCGCTGGGCCACGGCGGCGTCGGTGGCCAGCAGGCCCTGGAGCGGGACCCGCTCGTCGGCGGCGCGGAGGGCGTTGCGCTGCACGATGGCGTAGGCGTCCTCGCGCGAGATGCCGGGCGTGTCCAGCAGCAGGAGCAGGACGCGCGAGGAGGCGTGGAGGCCGAGGCCCCGCTCGATGTTCTCCCGCATCCGCTCCGGCCGGACCACCAGGCCCTCCACGAGGCCCGCGGCCTTGGCCAGCATGTAGTCGAGCAGGATCGTCGCGTCGGGCAGGATCACGCGCTCGGCCGAGCTGTGGCTGATGTCGCGCTCGTGCCACAGCGGCTGGTCCTCCAGCGCCGTGTGGGCGTAGCCGCGCAGCAGGCGGGCCATGCCGGCGATCCGCTCCGACAGGATCGGGTTGCGCTTGTGGGGCATCGCCGAGCTGCCCTTCTGGCCGCGCTTGAACGGCTCCATGACCTCGGCGATCTCGGTGTGCTGGAGGTTGCGGACCTCGGTGGCCATCCGCTCGAGCGTGCCGCCCAGGATGGCGATCGAGGCCAGGAACGCCGCGTGGCGGTCGCGCTGGACGATCTGGGTGCTCACCGGGTCCACGCGCAGGCCCAGCGCGCCGAGCACCTCCGCCTCGAGGTCCGGCGGCAGGTGGCTGTACGTGCCCACCGGCCCGCTGATCTTGCCGGTGGCGATCTCGGCCGTGGCCGCCGCCAGGCGCTCGCGGCCGCGGGCCGCCTCGAACGCCCAGCCGGCGCACTTGAGGCCGAACGTGGTGGGCTCGGCGTGGACCGAGTGGGTGCGGCCCATCATGATCGTGCCCGCCTCGGCCCGGGCCCGGGCGATCAGGACCGTCGTGAGGCGGTCAGCGCCGGCGAGCAGCCGCTCGCCCGCCGCGCGCAGCTGGAGCGCGAGCGCCGTGTCCACGACGTCGCTGCTGGTCAGGCCCAGGTGCAGGAAGCGCCCCTCGGGCCCCACCGTCTCGGCGACCTGGGACACGAACGCGATCACGTCGTGGTCGGTCGTCTGCTCGATCTCGCTGATCCGTTCCACGTCCACGCGTGCCCGGGCCTCGATGGCCGCCAGCGCCTCGGCCGGCACCAGGCCGCGCCGGACCTGCGCCCGGCACACCGCGACCTCAACCTCGAGCATCCGCTCGAATCGGGCCTGCTCGCTCCAGACCGCGCCCATCTCGGGGAGGGTGTAGCGGCGGATCATGCAGGCACCCTCGCCCTCGGCGGGACCCGCAGCGCGATGTCGCGCCGGCGGTGCACGCCGTCCCAGCTGATCGCGTCGGCCGCGCGCTCGGCCGCTTCCCGCGCGCTGGCCAGGCTGGCGCCGCGGCCGACCACCGTCAGCACCCGCCCGCCGCTGGTGCTGAAGCCGGACTCCAGCCGCGGGCGGGCGGCCGTCCCGGCGTGGAACACCAGGGCGCCCTGGGCCGCAGCCGCCTCGAGGCCGACGATCGGGTCGCCGCGCCTCGGGCTGTCGGGGTAGCCGTGCGCCGCCAGCACGATCGCCACGGTCGCGCCGCCGCCTGCCGGCAGGACCGCCGGGGCGTCGTCCGGCAGCGCTCCGCGGGCCGACGCGAGGAGCAGGGGCGCCAGCGGCGCGTCCACCCGGGGCAGGACCGCCTGGGTCTCCGGGTCGCCGCAGCGCACGTTCGCCTCGAGCAGGGCCGGACCGTCCGGAGTGAGCATCAGGCCCGCGTAGAGGAACCCGCGGAACGGCGTGCCCCGCCGGCGCATCTCCGCCAGGATCGGAGTGTGGACGGTGGCCAGGATCCGCGCCACGTCCGACTCGTCGAGGTCCGGCAGCGGCGAGTAGGCGCCCATCCCGCCCGTGTTCGGCCCGCGGTCGCCGTCGAGCAGGCGCTTGTGGTCGCGGGCGGCCGGCAGCGCCACGGCCCGCTCCCCGTCGCAGACCGCGATGACGCTGGCCTCGGGCCCCGCCAGGCGCTCCTCGATCACGAGCGCCGGGGCGTCCGCCGGGCGCCCGCGCAGGAACGACGGCGCGGACTCGAGCGCCTGCTCGGCGGATTCGGTGACGATCACCCCCTTGCCCCCCGCCAGGCCGTCGGCCTTGAGCACGATGCCCGCCCCGGCGGCCGCCAGATCGCGGACGAACGCGAGCGCTGGCCCCACCTCCTCGCCGCGGAACGCCATCGCCCGCGCCATGCGGACGCCGGCGGCGTCGGCCACCTCGTGGCAGAACGCCTTGGAGGTCTCGAGGCGCGCCGCCGCCCGCGTCGGCCCGAACGCCGCGATGCCGGCCTCGGCCAGCGCGTCGACCACGCCCGCGGCGAGCGGCGCCTCGGGCCCGACCACGACCAGGTCCGCGCCCTCGGCCGCGGCGAGCGCGACGACCGCGGACGGGTCCAGGGGGTCCACCGCGGCGCACCGCACGCCCGGCGTGGCGGCGATCCCCGCCGACCCCGGCGCGCAGACGACGGCCTCGACCCCCGGCTCGCCGGCCAGCCGCCAGGCCAGGGCGTGCTCGCGGCCGCCCCCTCCCAGGACGAGGATCCGGCGCGGGACGTCGCGGGCCATGGCGGTGGTCGACTCCCCGGCTACGCCTGGACGCCCGGTCGGTGGCGCATCGGCCGCCAGGCCCGCTCGATGGTCTGGGTCCGCTCCGGCCCCACCGACACGAACACGATCGGCACGCCGGCGTGGTCCTCGAGGGCGGTCACGTACCGGCGCGCGTTCTCGGGCAGGTCGGCCAGCGACCGGACGTCGTGGATGGGCTCGTCCCAGCCCGGGAAGTCCTCGTAGATCGGGATGGCGTTGGCGAGCATCGCCCCGCTCGACGGCCAGGTCTCGGTGCGCTTGCCGTCGATCTCGTAGGCGACGCACAGCTTGATCGTCTCGATGCCGGACAGGATGTCGAGCTTGTTGAGCACGATGGCGCTGGCCGAGTTCACGGCCACGGCGTAGCGCAGCGGCACCGTGTCGAACCAGCCCACCCGACGGGGTCGGCCGGTCACCGTGCCGAACTCGCGGCCGCGCTCGGCGATCCCGCGGCCCGTGTCGTCGAGCAGCTCGGTGGGGAACGGGCCCGAGCCCACGCGCGTCGCGTAGGCCTTCATGACCCCGATGACCTCGTCCACCTGGAGCGGGCCGATGCCGCCGCCGGTGCAGGCGCCGCCGGCGACCGGGTTGGACGAGGTCACGAACGGATAGCTGCCGTGGTCGAGGTCGAGCAGCGCCCCCTGGGCGCCCTCGAGCAGGACGTGGTCGCCGCGGCGCAGCGCGTCCTGGACCAGCCAGGTGGTGTCGTCGAGGTGCGGGCTCAGGCGCTCCCCCCACGCGAGGCACTGGGCCACGAGCGGCTCCACCTCGAAGCGCTCGGCGCCCATCGACTCGAGGAGCAGGTTCTTGTCCGCCAGGGCGCGGGTGATGCGCTCGCGCAGCCGGTCCTCGACGACCAGGTCCTCCATCCGCAGACCGAGGCGCCAGGCCCGGTCGCCGTAGGCGGGGCCGATGCCGCGGCCGGTGGTCCCCACCTTCGCGCCCCCGAGGCGGGCCTCGTTGGCTTTGTCCAGCGCCACGTGGTAGGGCATGATCACGTGCGCCGACCGGCTCACCCGGACCTTGCTGACGTCGATGCCCTTGCCGATCAGCATGTCCAGCTCGCGGATCAGCGTGGCCGGGTTGACCACGACGCCGTTGCCGATCACCGACGTGATGTGCGGGTAGAGCACGCCCGACGGGCACAGCTGGAGCTTGACAGTCTCCTCGCCCACCACGACCGTGTGGCCGGCGTTGTCGCCGCCCTGGTAGCGGACCACCACCGCCACCTGCTCGGCCAGGAAGTCGGTGGTCTTCCCCTTCCCCTCGTCGCCCCACTGGAGGCCGACGATCACAGTCGCGGGCATCGCACGCCTCCGGACATGAAAAAGCCCCGGGCGGTGCCGGGGTCACAGATAGTCGTCTCCCGCGTCCGCCCGCCGAGCGATCGGCGGACCGGGTGGTCGAAGGTGCGAGTGCCGCTCACGGGGCGGACGCCGCGCCTTCCTCGAGCAATGCTCACTCCTCCTTCGCGGGTCAGGGGGCCCCGCTCGGCCTCGAGGACCCGGGCAGTTTACCAAACCGGGCACCGCGCGATCGTTGCGTTTCGGGTCCGGCGGCACGCCGCGGTTGCGGCGCGGTCGGGCGCGGGCGTTCGGCGCGCCGGGCGGGCTGACGCGCGGACGGGGCCCGCCGGACGTCCCCCGGGAGGGCGTTCGGCGCGCCGGGCGGGGCTGACGCGCGGACGGGGCCCGCCATACGCCCCACGGGAGGGCGCTCGGCGCGCCGGGCGACCGGGTTCCCGCCGAGTGTCCTCCGGGGGGCCCGTTGACCCCTCGAGCGCCGCCGACCGGCTGGCGACCGACCCGGAGACGGGACCGGGCCGCTGCCCAGCGCCCTCCCGGGGGGCAACTGGCGGCGGCACGCGAGGCGCGACCCTGCCTCGGCCGCGGGAGGCGCCCCAATGAGCACCCGGTCGCCCGCCCCTCCCGTCCGCCCGACGGCGTAAGCCCCTGCTAAGCCATCCCGACTACGGTAGGCCCCGTGCCCGTCGAGCTCACGGGCGCAGCCGGTCCGCCCCCGCCGCCACGACCGGCACCGGGTCCCGCCGCCCCGGATGTCGATGCCCGCCGCATGCAGCAACAGGAGACACGGACCGATGAACAGGGTCCTCCTCACCGGTCGCCTGACCCGCGACCCGGAGCTCCGCGCCACGGCCGCCGGCAAGTCGGTGGTCCAGTTCTCGCTCGCCACCCACGAGTACGTGGGCGGGGGCAAGGAGAAGAGCGAATTCCACAACGTGGTGGCCTGGGGCCGCCTCGCCGAGACCTGCGGCAAGTACCTCGGCAAGGGCCAGCAGGTGGGCGTCGAGGGGCGGCTCCAGACCCGCTCCTGGGACGACGCGAACAGCGTCCGCCACTGGCGCACGGAGGTCATCGCCCACCACGTCGAGATGCTGGCCGGGCGCCGCCGCCGGGATTACTCGGCCGAGGCCGCCGCCGCGTCGCTCGAGGCCCAGGCCATTGCCGCCGGCATCGAGCCGGACCCGCTCGAGCCGGCGGCCGAGACGTTCATCCCCGCCGGGCCGGCTGAGCCGGCCGACGACGAGGACGAGGAGGACGAGCTCCTCGAGGACGCCGCTGCGGCCGCCTGAGCCCCCTCTGACCCGGCCCTCCTCTCCGGCGGCGGCGCGGCCACCCCCCTCTCCGCGCCGCCGCCGGCCTGCACCAGATGCCCAGTAGCAGTGAACGGACCACGCCGACCGGGCGTCCCGACGATCACTGCCGCGACGCGGTCGCGGGGTCGGCATCCCGTCGACCGGCGCCCGCCCCGTGGGACCGCCGGCACCGCAGGCCGGCCAGCGGCTGCCGGCGCCGATGCCGCTGCCGATCGTCGCTATGCGTCGTCGGGCGGTGAGGAGCCGCCGTCGGGCTCGGGGGCCGGCCGCGGGGCGGTGGGCAGCCGGCGCGCCTGGCGGACCCCCGCTCCACCCCCGGCGGACGGCCCGCGCGGCTCGCGCGCGACGAGGCGGACGGCGATCGCGGTCGTGATCGGCACAGCGGCCACGATGCCGATCGCCCCGACCAGGGTCCGCGTGACCTCGACGGCGACGCTCTCGAGGCTGATCACGGCGCCGGCATTGGACGCCTGGAGCACGAGCAGCACCACGAGCGGGAGGGCGGTGCCGAGGTAGGCGAACACGAGCGTGTTGATCGTCGCCGCCAGGTGCGCCGTGCCCACGTTCATCGTCCGCCGGAACAGCTCGAAGCCGGGGATCGTCCGGTCGGCGTGGTGCAGCTCCTCGACCGTGGCGGCCTGGCTGACGGCCACGTCGTTGAGCAGCCCGAGGCCGCCGAAGATCACCGCCGCGAGCAGGAGCCCCGACAGGTCGATCGCCCCGGCGGTGACCTGGTTGAGGTAGACGACCTCGTCGGAGCCCTGCGCAGGCGTGAACCTCGCGAGCGCGGTCACGACCGCCGCCAGGACGCCCGTGATCAGCAGCCCGAGGGTCGTGCCCAGGATGGCCGAGACCGTCGTGCGGGTCAGGCCCTGGGTGAGCATGAACGAGAGCACGGTCACCAGGATCCCGAACGCGATCGCGAGGACGATGGGGTTCCAGCCCAGGATCACGAGCGGGACGAACAGTCGAACCGCCAGGACGAGCGTCAGCGCGAGCGAGACGATCGACCGCAGGCCGCGCCACCCGGCGACGGCAGCCGCGAGCACGGTGAGCAGGCCGACGAGCGCGCCGAGCAGCGGCAGGCGCCAGCGGTCGATGACCGCGTAGGTCGAGCTCCCGTCGGGCTGCGGGTCGATCTCGACCACCACCTCGTCGCCCGGCCGGTAGTCGGGCAACTCGAGCGACCCGCTCGGGCCTGGACCATGCCCGTCACCCGCTGGCCGGCCTGGGGCCCGTCAAGGAGCTCGACGACGGCCTGGGGCGGTTCCGGCGGCGCACCCCCTGGGCCGCCCGGGGCGGACGAGGCCCCCGGGGCGGACGAGGCCCCCGGGGCGGCGCTGGGTCCTGCGCCGCCCGATGCCGCGGGCGGGCCCGACGCGCCCGGGGCACCGCTCGGCGCGGGGCTCGGCGTGACGATGGAGACCACGCGCCCATGGGCGAACTGCGCCAGCCCGTGACGCGCCGCCGACGGAACCAGGTCCGGGACGAATGCCACCAGCAGGTACGTCGCGATGATCGCGAGCGCGAACACGATCACCTGGCGGTCCCGTTCGGCGGCCCGGCGCCGTTCGGGGTCGTGGACCGGCGCGCTCACCCTCCGCCCCGCCCGTAGAGTGACCGGCGCGGCAGCCCGGTCGTCGCCGCGACACGCCTGGCCGCCTCCCCGCGAGCGATGCCCTCGGCCACGAGGCGCTCCACCGCCGCACGGGCGTCGGCGAGGGCGTCGGGCGGCTCGACCGCGGCGGCGACACTGCTCCCCCGTCCCCAGCCGACCACGATGACGACCTCGCCGCGCGCCGGGATCGTCCCGTCAGCGGCGAGCTCGGCCAGCGCGCCCAGCGGCGCCCGCACGACCTGCTCGTGCAGCTTCGTCAGCTCCCGGCAGACCGCGCCCACTCGATTCGCCCCGCATGCCGCGGCCAGGTCGCGCAGCGTCGCCGCCACGCGGCCGGGCGCCTCGAACAGCACCGCGCCCCGCTCGTCGCCGGCGACGGCCGCCAGCCGCTCGCGTCGCTCCCGGCCGGACCGCGGCAGGAACCCCTCGAACGACCAGCGCGGCCCGGCGACCCCCGACGAGGCTACGGCCGCCAGCACTGATGACGCGCCCGGCACTGCGACCACGGCTCCGCCGGCGGCCGCCCACGCGGCCACGAGGCCCTCGCCAGGGTCGGACACGACCGGCGTCCCGGCGTCGGTGACCAGCGCCAGGTCCGCCCCGCCGGCCAGGTGCTCCAGCAGGTCGCGCTCCCGGGCCGGGCCGCTCTGCGCGTGGTAGGACACCGAGCGCGTGGCGATCTCGTAGCGGTCGAGCAGGCGGCGGGTGACCCGCGTGTCCTCCGCGGCGATCAGCGGCACGGAGCGCAGGACCTCGAGCGCCCGGAGGGTCACGTCGCCGAGGTTGCCGATCGGCGTGGCCACGATGAACAGGGTGCCCCCGACGCCCGGGGCGGGTCGCCCGGCCACGCCTAGGACCGCGCCGAGCCGGGGCGCCGCCGCGGGTAGAGGTAGTCCACGCCGGCCGTGCGCGGCCCGAGCTTCGCGATCGGCGGCACCTGGCGCTTGAACTCGGCGCCGGCGACCATCCGGTCTACGCGCTCGACCAGCGCCCGGTCGAAGCCCATCGCGACCGTCTCGTCCACGCTGCGCCGCCGGTCGATGCGCCAGAACAGCAGGCGGTCCAGTACGGGGTAGCTGAAGCCGGCCTCGGCCTCGTCGGTCTGGCCCGGCCACAGGTCGGCCGAGGGCGCCTTGCGGATCACCGCCTCGGGCACGCCCATCGCGGCGGCGAGCTGCCGCACCTGGCTCTTGTACAGGTCGCCGATGGGGTTGAACGCGCAGGCGGAATCGCCGAACAGCGTCGTGTACCCGATCAGCGACTCGGTCTTGTTGCCGGTGCCCACGACCAGCCCGCGCCAGGTCACCGAGCGGTCGTACAGGGTGGCCATGCGCATCCGGGCCATGAAGTTGCCGCGCCGCAGCGCCGAGGCCTCGAGCGCGTCGGGCCCGCCTGCCCCCGGGGCGCCTTCGGCGCCGAAGTAGCCGTCCACCATGGCCGTGATCTCGACCAGCTCCGACGCGCAGCCGAGCGCCGCGACCACCGACTCTGCGTCGCCCCGGGATTCGGGCGAGGAGGTCCGGTACGGCATCATCACGCACAGCAGCCGCTCCGGGCCGATGGCCTCCGCCACCAGGAACGCCACCAGGGCCGAGTCGATCCCGCCCGATAGGCCCAGCACGGCCCGCTCGAAGCCGGCCTGGCGCAGCTGGCCGCGGACGAACTCGGCGATCACGCGGCGCGCGACGCCCGTGTCGATCGCCAGCTCCTCCGGCAGCTCGAACAGCGGCCCGCCGGCCGGCCCGCCCTGCCCGGCGCCGACCGCGCTCACGGCCCGGCGTCCTCGCCCAGGCCGGCCCGGCCGGCCACGATCCGGTCCCACTCCCGCGCGATCAGCTCGGGCCGCTCGTCGCGCAGCAGCGGCAGCGCGATCCGCTCACGGCGCACGTCCCCGAGCTCGATGTCGCAGGTGAACAGCCCCTCCTCGAACATCGGGGCGCCGAACACCGGGGCGCCGGTCGGGCCGATCACCTCGGAGCCGCCCCAGAACGACAGCGACTCGTCCACGCCGACGCGGTTGCAGAACACCACGAACGAGGTCGTCAGCTGGGCGTACGTGCGCATCAGCGTGCGCCACGAGGCCGCCGTCCCCAGGCCCACCTCGTGCGAGGAGGCGAGGTCGCGGCCGGGCGACGAGGACACGTTGACCAGCAGGTGGGCGCCGTCGAGCGCGAGCAGCTGCGGCACCGACACGTGCCAGAAGTCCTCGCACACCGCCAGCCCCAGCCCCACACCCAGCCGCGAGGGCGCCGCCCGCACCACGTCGCCCGGGGCGAAGAAGCGCCGCTCGTCGAACAGCCCGTACGTCGGCAGGTGCACCTTGCGGTGGACGTGGCGCACCTCGCCGTCCTCGAGCAGCGCCGCGGCGATGAACAGCCGGTGGTCCGCGGATTCCTCGACGAACGACACCACGGCCGACAGGCCGCGCGCGGCCCGGGCCAGCCCCCCCAGCCGCGGGTCGTCGAGGCCCATCGCCACGTCGGCGGCGAGGTCCTGGAGCTGGTAGCCGGTCAGCCCGAGCTCCGGGAACACCACCAGCCCCGCCCCGCGCTCGCGGGCGGCCGCGATCAGCTCGTGGTGGCGCGCCAAGTTGGCCTCGAGGTCCCCGAGGCGCGGCGCGATCTGGGCCAGGGCGATGCGGAGCGGCTGCACGCTCGCGAGTCTAGGCCCCCGGCGCGGGCGATGCGGTTGGCGCGCTGCCGGCCGGGTCAGGCGCGGGGGCGTACGACGAGGGCGCCGGCGCCGTGGACGGCGCGCCCTGCCCGGTGGACTGGCGCTGCTCGCGCGACCCGTCCACGTCCTCCGCGAAGTGGCAGGCCACCAGGCGGCCGGGCGCGATGTCGCGCGCGGCGGGCACCTCGGCGACGCACCGCTCGGGGTTGCCGAGGCGCTCGCGGAGCCAGCAGCGGGTGTGGAAGTGGCAGCCCGAGGGCGGGTTCACGGGGCTCGGCACGTCCCCCTGGAGGATGATCCGCCGCCGGTTCAGCTCCCGGGCCGGGTCGGGCACCGGGACCGCCGAGAGGAGGGCGACGGTGTACGGGTGGAGCGGCCGCTCGTTGAGCTCCACCGACGACGCCAGCTCCACGATCCGCCCGAGGTACATCACCGCGATCCGGTTGGACACGTGGCGCACCACCGACAGGTCGTGCGCGATGAACACGTAGGTCAGCCCGAACGAGGCCTGGAGGCGCTCCAGCAGGTTGATGATCTGCGCCTGGATCGAGACGTCGAGGGCGGACACCGGCTCGTCGGCGACGATCAGCTCTGGCTGCAGCGCGAGCGCCCGGGCCACGCCGATCCGCTGGCGCTGGCCGCCGGAGAACTCGTGCGGGTAGCGCGACCCGAAGGCCGGGTTGAGGCCCACCGTCGCGAGCAGCTCCCCCACCCGCTCGCGCCGCTCGCTCGAGGTCCCGACGCCGTGCACGTCGAGCGGCTCGCGGACGATCGACCCGACGGTCTGGCGCGGGTCGAGGCTCGCGTACGGGTCCTGGAAGATCATCTGCATGCGGCGCCGCATCCGCTGCAGCGCCTGGCCCTCGACGGTCGCCACGTCGACCCCGTCGAACACGATGGAGCCGGCCGTCGCGCGGTACAGCCGCACGATCGCCCGGCCCGTCGTGCTCTTGCCGCAGCCCGACTCGCCCACAAGGCCCAGCGTCTCGCCCCGGGCGAGGTCGAAGCTGACCCCGTCCACCGCCCGGACGTCGCCGGCGTGGTGCTGGAAGATCAGGCCCTCGGTGATCGGGAACCACACCTTGAGCCCGTCGACCCGCAGCAGGGTGTCGCCGGGGGCGGCCTCGGCAGGCTTGGTCATCGTCGCCTCGCTCACGGCACGGGCGCGGCGTCGGGAGCGCCGGCCTCCACAGCCACCATGTCGGCCAGCTCGTCCTCGACGCCGCCCGGCGGCGGCGCCGGCCGGAACCCGTCGCGCAGCGGACGCCCGACGGCGGCCTCCTCGGGCGTGGGCAGGTTGTGGCAGGCGACCCGGTGCGTGGCGTCGGGCCCGGTCTCGCGGATCGGGCCCGACCCGTCGCGGGCCGCCAGCGTCGGGTTGTCCGTCCAGCACGCCGCCACCCGCCAGGCGCAGCGCGGCGCGAACGGGCAGCCGACCGGAGCCTGGCGCTGGTCGGGGGGCGACCCCTCGATCGGGATCAGGGGCTCGCTGGTGCCGCGGTCGAGCCGCGGGATCGAGTGCAGCAGGCCCACGGTGTACGGGTGCGAGGGCCGCTCGTAGATCGCGCGGGTGGTGCCGGCCTCGACGATGAAGCCCGCGTACATCACCATCGTGCGCTGGGTCATCCCGGCCACCACGCCCAGGTCGTGGGTGATCAGGATCACGGCCGTCCGGTAGGTGCCGGTGAGGTCGCGCAGGAGCTCGAGCACCTGCGCCTGGATGGTCACGTCGAGGGCGGTGGTCGGCTCGTCGGCGATCAGCAGCTTGGGCCGCAGCGCGAGCGCCATGGCGATCATCACGCGCTGGCGCATGCCGCCCGAGAACTGGTGCGGGAACGACTTGAGACGGGTCTCGGGCTTGGGGATGCCGACCATCCCGAGCAGCTCGATCGCCCGCTTCCGCGCATCCGCGTCGCTGACCTTCTCGTGGGCCTGGATGGTCTCGACCATCTGCTCCTCGATGGTCAGGACCGGGTTCAGGCTCGACATCGGGTCCTGGAAGATCATCGCGACGTCGCGGCCGCGGATGGCCCGCATCTCCGACTCGGACAGCCCGATGAGGTCCTGGTCGTCGAGGGTGACCGCGCCGCCCTCGATGTGCCCGGCCGGCTTGGGCAGCAGCCGCATGATGGCGAGGTTGGTCACGCTCTTGCCGCAGCCCGACTCGCCCACCAGGCCGAGCGTCTCGCCGGGCTCGAGCGCGAACGACACGCCGTTGACGGCGTAGACGGTCCCGTCGCGGGTGCGGAAGCGGACCACGAGGTCGCGGACGTCAAGGAGAGCCATGGCCGCCTACCGCTTCAGCCGCGGGTCGAGCGACTCGCGGAGGCCGTCGCCCAGCAGGTTGAAGCCGAGCACCGAGAGCACGATCGCGACGCCCGGGAAGAACGCCGTGAACGCGGCGCCGCTGGTGAGGTACCGGTAGGTGTCGGTGAGCATCGTCCCCCACTCGGGCGTGGCCGGGTCCTGGGGGCCGAAGCCGAGGAAGCCCAGGCCGGCCGCGTCGACGATCGCCGTCGCCAGCGCCAGGGTGGCGGCCACGATCACCGGCGTGATGGCGTTGGGCATGATGTGGATCAGCAGGATTCGCTGGCCGCGGGCGCCGACGGACCGCGAGGCCATGACGTAGTCGGTCTCCTTGAGCCCCAGGATGCTGCCGCGGAGCAGCCGGGCGAAGATCGGGATGTTCTCGACCGCGATCGCGAACGCGATCGTGTTCAGGCCGGGGCCCAGGAACACGACGATCGTGATCGTCAGCAGCAGGCCGGGCAGCGAGAGCATGACGTCCACGACGCGCATCATCCAGAAGTCCACCAGGCCGCCCAAGTAGCCGGCGATCGCGCCGTACACCAGGCCGACCGCGAGGCCCGCCGACACCGACAGCACCGCGACCCACAGCGAGGACCGCGCCCCCCAGATGATCCGCGACAGGATGTCGCGCCCCTGCAGGTCGGTCCCCAGCAGGTGCTCGGGGCTGGGCGGCTTGAACCGGTTGATGATCGTGCCCGCGTCGGGGTTGTAGGGCGCCAGGATGGGCGCGAACAGGGCGACCGCGATGAAGCCGACCACCAGCACCAGGCCCACCATGGCCGGGCCGTTGTGGACCAGGCGGCTGGCGGCGTCGGCCCACAGGCCGCGGTGCCTCGTGGCGGCGGGGGCGGGGGTCGCGGCGGTCACGGCTGCCATCAGGAGTACCGGATCCGGGGGTTGAGGAAGGCGTAGCTCACGTCCACCACCAGGTTCACCAGCACGAAGATGGTCGCCAGGATCAGCGTCCCGCTCTCGATCACCCGGAAGTCGTTGTTCACCACGGCCTGGAACAGCCAGGAGCCCACACCGCCCCACGAGAAGATGGTCTCGGTGAGGACCGCGCCGCCCATCAGCAGCCCGGTCTGGAGGCCGATCACGGTCACGATCGGGACCAGGGCGTTGCGCAGCACGTGGCGGTTGTCGATGCGGCGCTGCTGCAGCCCCTTGGCGCGGGCGGTGCGCACGTAGTCCTCGTTGAGCACCTCGAGCACCGAGCTGCGGGTGATCCGCACGATGTACGCCAGCGGGATCGTGCCCAGCGCCAGCGCCGGCAGGATCAGGTGCTTGACGACGTCGATGAACATCGCCGGGTCGTGGTAGATGACGAGCGAGTTGAACAGCAGGAATCCGCCGCCGACGTCCGGGTACAGGTGGAGGTCGATCCGGCCGGCGGTCGGCAGCCAGTGGAGCCACACGCCGAACAGGTAGGCGAGCAGCAGGCCGAGGAAGAAGATCGGGATCGAGATGCCCAGCAGCGACAGGATCGTGGCGGCCGTGTCGAAGGCGCTGCCGGCGCGCTTCGCGGCGGCGATGCCGAGCGGGATGCCGGCGCCGACTGCGAACAGCATGGCCGCGAAGGTGAGCTCCACCGTGGCCGGGAACCGGGCCACGAACTGGTCCAGGACGGGCAGCCGGGTGGACGTGGACACGCCCATGTCGCCGTGGAGGAGGCCGCCCATGTAGTCGACGTACTGCTGCCAGATCGGCAGGTCCAGGCCGTACGAATGCCGGCAGGTCGCCAGCTTCTCGACCGTCGCATGCTCGCCGAGCATCGAGGCGCACGGGTCCCCGGGCAGCAGGTGGACGAACCCGATCAGCACCAGCGACACCCCGAGCAGGATCGGGATGAGCATGAGCAGACGGCGCGCAATGTACTTCAGCACGACCTGGGCTCAGGGGTTGGGGGGAGGGTGGAGCGTCCTCCCCGGGACTGGCCCGGGGAGGACGCGACGTCGCGTGGGCGACGCTACGAGTTCGACTTCCAGACGAGGTTGAAGTACTCGGACTGGGTCGGGCTCGGGATGTAGCCGTGGATCGAGGTGCTCGCGCCCAGGGCGGAGCCGGCCCACACGAGCGGCACGTCGGGGACGTCCGCGTTGATGAGCTTCATGGCGTCCTTCCAGTCCTGGGTGCGGGTCGCCGCGTCCGGCTCAGCGATCGCCTTGGCCATCGCCGCAGCGACCGCCGGGTTGTCCTCACCGAACTCGCAGTTGTGCGGCGTGGTGTAGGAGACGCCGTTGCACTTGGCCGTCGAGGTCGCATAGAACAGACCTGGGCCGTCGGCCGGGTCGCCGTAGTCGTAGATCCAGCCGATGAAGAACGACGGGTACTGGCCGTTCGCCTCGGCGGTCAGGTAGCCGCCGTGCCAGTCCTTGTGCTGCGGGTTCACCTTGAAGCCCACGGCCTCGAGCATCTGGCGGATCGCCTCGAACTCGCCCTTCGGGTCGACCATGTACGGCCGCGAGGTGTTGTCGGGGTACCAGAAGTCGATCGAGCACGGGGCCGGGCAGGTCGAGGAGGCCAGGAGGTCCTTGGCCTTCTGAGGGTCGTAGCCGGTGATGGTCTGGTTCGGCTCGTAGGCCGGGAAGGTGTTGATCAGGTCCGAGTCGGCGACGGTGCCCAGGCCCGGGAAGAACGCGCTGACCAGCGCCTGCTTGTCGATCGCGTAGGCGGCCGCCTCGCGCACCTTGAGGTCATTGAACGGCTTCTGGGTCTGGTTGAACGCGTACTTGCCGATCGCCAGCGGGCTGCGCATGAGCAGCTGCAGCGTGTTGTCCGACTTGACGTCGTTGAGCTGGTTGGCGTCGACGAAGTCGATGATGTCCACCGTGCCCGACTTGAGCGCCGCGAGGCGGTTCGCCGAGTCGGCGATCGGCTTGAACACTACCGAGTCCAGATGGGCCGCGTTGGCCGGGTCCCAGTAGTTCGGGTTCTTGACGATTGTGTAGTGGTCGCCCGGCACGAACTCCTTGAACATGAACGGCCCCGTGCCCGTGGGGGCGGTCTGCCAGTACGTGTTCTTGGGATCGGTGGGCGCCAGGTCGGCGTTGTACTTCTGCAGGGCGGTCGGGCTCTGCATCCCGAACGGGGCCAGCGTCATCGCGGTGAGGAAGTCCGCCTTGGGCGACTTGAGCGTGATGGAGAACGTCGAGTCGTCGATCTTGTTGACGCTGCTGATCAGCGAGTCGGCGCCGTAGCCGCCGAACACGGTGATGTCGTAGTAGTCGCTGCCCTGGAGGGGCTCGGGCAGGTTCTTCCAGCGGTTGACGTTGTAGATCGCGGCATCGGCGTTGAACGGCGTGCCGTCGGTGAACATGACGCCGGTCTGGAGGTGGAACGTGTAGGTCAGGCCGTCAGGGCTGACGTCCCACGACTTGGCCAGGCCAGGCTCGAGGTCGGACGCGGTGCCCGGCTTGAGCTTGATCAGCGTCTCGTAGATCTGCTGCGCGATGCGGAAGGACTCGCCGTCCTGGATGAGGATGGCGTCGAGCGTCGACGGGTCGGACGCGGACCCGAAGATCATCGTGCCCCCGTTGACGGGCGTCCCGCCCGACGGCGCCGTGCTGGCGGCGGCGCTGGGCGCCGTGCTGGCGGCCTGGGAGGCTGCCGAGGTGGACGCGGCGCTCGAGGCGGCGCTGGGGGCCGTGGTGGCGGTCGAACTGCCGCAGGCAGAGACCACCAGCATCGTCGCCGCGATCAGCGCCCCGAACCGGGTACGGATCATGCTGCCTCCTCCTCCTGCCGGGATGGACGGCGTGGCTGGCCGTCAGGCGACCGGCCCGGCGCCGGCGTACTCGCCATTTGTCGCAGCATCATACCCACCTGAGCGTGCGCCGCTCCTTTCAGATGCGCGATGCTAGGCTGACGGTGGGCCGGGCCGCCGCCTCGGGGGCGCCAGGGACGGCCCCCCGCTGGAGCCGTCACGGCCGCATGACCCCGTCTCGCCGACTCGCCGCCCTGTTGGCGCTCAGCCTTGTCGGTGCGGCCGCGTGCGGGCCCGGACCGCTGGTCACGGCCAGCCCCGGCGCCAGCGCCCTGCCGACCAGCGCCCCGCCCACGCCTGCCCCGAGCGACATCGCGTTCGCTCCGGTGGCCTGGCCCGCCAGCGGGTCGGCATGCTCGATGCCGGGGGTCGCCGGGCGGATCGGGCGGATCGAGGCGCCCGACGCCAGGACGGTCGTGTTCACGCTGTGCGCCCCGGACGGCGCGTTCCTCGCGCGCCTCGCCCACCCCTCGATGGGGATCGTCGACGCCGCCCAGCTGGCGCGCATCTCGGCCAGCCCGGCCGCCCTCCGGGACGTGGCGGGGCACGGCAGCTATTCGGTCGTGCGGTGGGGCGCCTCGAACGTCCAGCTGGGGCGGGTGGGCGCCGCCTCGGCGGCCGACACCGCGCCGACCGTGATCCTGCGCTGGGCGGCGGACGCCGCAGCGCGCACCGCGGACGTCGTCGCCGGCTCGGTGGACGGCATCGACGCGCCGACCGCCAGCGGCCTCGCGGCCGCGGCCACCAACCCGGCCCTCGCGGTCGTGCCGCGGCCGCTGCTGGCCACGACCGTGCTCGGCTTCGGCAGCGGGGCGGCGTTCGCGGACGCCCGGGCGCGATGGGCGATCGGGATGGGCATCGATCGCGCGGGCCTCGTGGACAGCGCGTTCCCGGCCGGCTCCACCCCGGCCGACCACATCGCCCCGTGCGAGGTCCCTGCCGGCTGCGCGGGCACGGCATTCAGGGGGTTCAACGCGCCCTCCGCGGTGGCGACGCTCCAGAGCCTCAAGTTCAACTTCGACGCGACCTACACCCTCACCGTCCCGGACGCCCCGATCCCCGGCCTGCCGGACCCGGCCGGGGTGGCGGGGGCGATCAGCGACCAGTTCGCGGCGAACCTCGGCGTGACCCTGCAGATCGCCACGATGCCGGCCGCCGAGTTCCGCGCGGCGGTGGACGGCGGGACGCTGGCGGGCCTCTACCTCGACGGCGTGGCCGCCGAGGTGGCCGACCCGTCGGCCTTCTACGATCCGCTGTTCCTCGACCAGCCGGCCAGTCTGGCCGCCAGTCGGGCTAAGTCCGCGCTCAGCGCCCTCCGGGCAGCGGACGCCGAGCCGGACGCGGCCGCGCGCGAGGCCGACTACGCGAGCGCTGCTGGCGCGCTGCGCGAGAGCGCGCCGGTCGTCCCGCTCGCGCACCCGGGCGCGAGCACCGTGTGGCAGGCGGACGTGCAGGGCGCCGCGGCGTCGCCGCTGGGCGCGGACCCCCTCGGCGCGATGACCGCGGGCGATCGCGGCCAGGTGGTGTTCGAGGGGGCCAGCGCACCGGTCGGCGGCTGGTGCGGCCCGCAGCCGAGCGCCGACGCGTACCGGCTGTGCGCCCTGGTGACCGACGGCCTGTACGGCTACGCGGCGGGCTCGCTCGACCCGGCGCCGCAGCTGGCCACGGCCTGCGCGCCCAACGCCAGCGCGACCGTGTGGACGTGCCGCCTGCGGACGGCTCGCACCGCCGACGGCCTGGTCCTCGACGCCGCGGACGTGGTGGCCACGTTCCGGGCCATGGCTGATCCGTCCGACCCGGTCCACGAGGCGCTGGGGGACGCCGCGTTCTCGGCCTGGGCGGCGATCTTCGGGGCTGCGTCGGGCGAGATGCCGGCCGCGACACCACCGCCCTCGCCCGCGGCCTCCGGCTCGGCAGCGCCTGCCCCGGCTGCGTCAGGGTCGCCTGGCGCGGCGCCCTCCGCCGGCGCCCCTGCCAGCGGCACACAGGCGAGCGCGGCTCCCTGAGCGTCGGGTCGCGCGGCGGTCCCACCCTGCCGGGCGGGAATGGACCGGATCAGCGGGCCTCCTCCCCCGAAGGCAGGGGGCGGGCCGGGCCGGGTCCGGTCAGTCCGCCTGTGCCGCGACGGTCGACGCGGCCGCCGCGGGCGGCTCCGCGACCGGGAAGTGGCACGCGACGAGATGCCCGGGCTCGACCTCCGTCAGGGGCGGGACCTCGCTGGCGCAGCGCTCCTGGGCCTGGAAGCACCGAGTCCGGAACACGCAGCCCGAGGGCGGGTTGATCGGGCTCGGCAGGTCTCCCTCGAGCATGATCCGCGATCGCCGCTTCTGCAGGCTGGGGTCCGGGATCGGCACGGCCGAGAGCAGCGAGTGCGTGTACGGGTGCAGCGGCGCCGTGTAGATGGTCTTCCGCGGCGCCTGCTCCATGAGCTTGCCGAGGTACATGACCGCCACGCGGTGGGAGATCTGGCGGACGACGGCGAGGTCGTGGGCGACGAACAGGTAGGAGATCCCGAACTCCTGCTGCAGGTCGCGCAGCAGGTTCACGATCTGGGCCTGGATCGACACGTCCAGAGCGGAGACCGGCTCGTCGCACACGATCAGCTTGGGCCGCAGCGCGATGGCGCGGGCGATCCCGATCCGCTGCCGCTGGCCGCCCGAGAACTCGTTGGGGTAGCGGTTGTAGTGCTCCGGGTTCAGGCCCACCCGCTCCATCATCTCGGCGACGGCCGCCTTGACACCGCCCGGTGGGACGACGCCCTGGATCCTGAACGGGGCCGAGATGATCGTGCCCACCGTGTGCCGCGGGTTGAGGGCGTTGTACGGGTCCTGGAAGATCATCTGGGCCTTGCGGCGCACCGGCAACAGGGCCGCCGAGGACAGGTGGGTGATGTCCTGGCCGTCGATCTCGATCTTGCCGCTCGTTGGGTGGGCGAGCAGGAGGATGGACCTCGCGACCGTTGTCTTGCCCGACCCGCTCTCGCCCACCAAGCCCAGGGTCTCGCCCGGCCCGATGTTCAGGCTGACGCCGTCCACGGCCTTGACCTGCCCGATGACACGGGGAATGAAGCCGCCGGAGCGGACCGGGAAGTACGTCCGGAGGTCGGTCACCTTGAGGATGTCACCGCGCTCGGCCGTCATGCCGCGCCTCCGGTCAGGACGCGGAGCACGCCCTGTGCGATCTCCCGGCGCTCCTCGCTGGGGATGTGGCAGCGGACGAGGTGGTCGGGCGCGGCCTGGAGCAGCTCCGGGCGGGTGGTCATGCAGGCGCCGTCCGGCACGCGGTCCGCGTACTTGCAGCGCGGCGCGAACACGCAGCCCGGCGGCAGGCGGATCGGTGACGGCGGGTTGCCCGGGATCGGCTCAAGGCGCGTGGACACGTCCCGGTCCATGCGCGGCACCGACGACAGCAGGCCCAAGGTGTACGGCATCTCGGGCTCGTGGTACAGCGTGCCCGTCGGGGCGACCTCGACGATCCGGCCGCCGTACATCACGGCCACGTCATCGGCCACGTCGGCCACGATGCCGAGGTCGTGCGTGATCATGATCACGGTGATCTGGAACTCGCCCTGCAGGCTGGCGATCAGGTCCAGGATCTGCGCCTGGACGGTCACGTCCAGGGCGGTGGTCGGCTCGTCGGCGATCAGGAGCGCGGGCTTGTTGATCAGGGCCATCGCGATCATCACGCGCTGGCGCATGCCGCCCGACAGCTGGTGCGGGTAGTCGTCGATCCGCCGCTCCACCGCCGGGATGCCGACCCGGCGCAGCATCTCCATCGCCTCGGCGCGGGCGGCCTTGGCGCCGATCGACCGGTGGGCGGAGATGGCCTCCGTGATCTGGTCGCCGACCCGGTAGAAGGGGTGGAGGCTGGACATCGGGTCCTGGAAGATCATCGCGACCTGCGACCCGCGGAGCGACTGCAGCTCGCCCGCGGGGAGGCCGACCAGCTCCTGCCCGTCGAGCCAGATCTCGCCCGTCATCTTGGCGGCCTTGCGGTCGATGATGCCCATGATGGCCTGTGCGGTGACGCTCTTGCCGGACCCGGATTCGCCCACGATCGCGAGCGTCTTGCCCTTCTCCACCGAGAACGACACGCCGTCCACAGCCCGCACCAGGCCGTCCTCCGTCGGGAAGGCCACCGACAGGTTCTTGACCGACAGCAGGGGCGGCTCGACCGCCATCGACGAGCCCGTCATGCGATGGTCACGCGAGGATCGAGGAACGCATACAGCAGGTCCACGACGAGGTTGGCGAAGATGATGAGGGTCGACGAGAACAGGGTGATCCCCGTGATCAGCGGCAGGTCCGACTGGAGGACCGAGTTGACCGCGAGCGATCCGATGCCGGGCAGGCTAAAGATGCTCTCGGTGATCACGGCTCCGCCCAGCAGCGCGGCGAGGTCCATGCCGGCGGCCGTCACGAGCGGCGTGAGGCCCGCCCGCAAGGCGTGCTTGACGACGACGGTCCGCTCCGGCAACCCCTTGGCCCGGGCCGTCCGCACATAGTCCTCGTGGAATGTCTCCAGGACCTGGTTACGGGTCAGGCGCATGTAGAACGCCGTGTTCAGGAACGCGAGGACGATCCACGGCAGGATCATCGTCTGCAGGAACCGCAACGGGTTGTCGAACGGCGACACGTACGACGGGAACGGCAGCCAGTTCCATCTGAGGACCACGAAGAAGATCAAGATCAGGCCGATGAAGAACGACGGCATGGAGTAGCCGACCAGGGATATGCCCATCACCAGACGATCGGGCCAGTGCCCGTGGTTGAGCGCGGCGAAGATCCCCAGCACGATGGAGATGGAGATCCAGACGAGGAACGCCCCGACGGCGAGCCAGAAGGTCACCGGCGCTGCATTGAGGATCAACGTCAGCACCTGCTGGTGGCGCGTGTACGAGTAGCCCAGGCAGGGCGCGTTGCACACGATGGGCTGCGGGGAGTCGGACGAGAACGTCCGACCGAAGAAGATCCCGCCCAGGAACTGCCCGTACTGCACCAGGACGGGCTGGTCGTAGCCGAGGCGGTGGCGGTTCGCCTCGATGATCGCCGGGCTGCACGCCTTGGCGCAGGTCAGCCGGGCCGGATCGCCGGGCAGCAGGGTGAACAGGAAGAACACCGCGGCCGTCAGCGCGAACAGCAGCGCGACCATCAGGATGAGCCGGCGAACGGTGTAGGCGACCACGCTTGGTTGTTCTTCCTCGTCGGACTAGTGACCTCCGGGGGGCGGCGGCGCCGCTCCCCGGAGGTCGGGGTTACCGGTCCTTGGCGCTGTCTCGCGACAGCTACTTCACGTAGACGTCGCCGTACGGGTTGGACCCGTAGGGACCCCAGATGTAGAGCCCGCCGTTGGGCCCGGTGCCGGTCCCAAGGCCGCTGCCCATGATCAGGGATGCCTTGCCGAACAGCGTGGGGATGGCCCACACGTTCTGCATCGCCTGCGTGTTGAGCGCCTGCCAGTCCTTGGCCTGCGTGGCCCGGTCGGTCTCGGCGTTGGCAGCGTTGACCGCGGCATTGAAGGTGGAGTCGTCGACCTGGGACAGGTCGAAGCCGCCATTCATGGTGAACAGGGGCGGGATGACGGTCGAGGCGTTCGGCCAGTCAGCACCCCAGCCGGCGATGCCGAAGTCGCCCGCCTTCTTGGGGTCGAAGACGGTGCTGTAGTAGTTGCCGGGCGGGATCGGCGCCAGGTTGACCGTGAAGCCGGCCGCCTGGAGCGAGGACTGGACCGAGGCCGCGATCTTGCCGTAGGTCGGCGTGTCCGCGTAGTTGAAGGTGAGGGTCGGTGCAGCGACGCCGGACTGGCTGATCAGCTGCTTGGCGAAGTTCGGGTCGCCCCCATCGGGGATCGCCTGGCCGAACATCGTCGTCCACATGTTGGTGGGGGCGTAGTCCATGCCGAGGTTGGGCTTGATCACGCCGTCGCCGAGGTCGCCGACGAATTCGCCGCCGGCGATCTTGCGGTAGGACGCGCGGTCAAGCGCGACCGCCATGGCCTCGCGGATCTTCTGGTTGGGGACCTTCTTGACGTTGATCCAGATGTACCGGGCGTACGGGTCGTAGCCGTTGACCACGCGACCGGCGTACTGCGCCTGGGGCGTGCTCGGATCCGTGAACACCGTGGCCAGGTCCTGCGGCTGGAGTCCGCCGTACATGAGGGCGGTCTGGTCGTTGCCCGTGCTCTGGATCATCCGCTGGTCCATGACCTGCGGGTCGAGCCCGAAGTCGACCTCCCACTGGTCCGGGTAGGGATGGCGGTACGGGTCGCTCGCCTGGTTCCAGTTGGGGTTCCGGACGAGGATCATCTTGCCGCCGTTGCCGGTCTGGTAGCTCTGGACCTCATACGGCCCGGAGGCGACCGGCGGCTTCGCGACGCCGTAGTTCTCGCCCGTGTCGGCGGCCTTCGGGACCGGCGAGAAGCCGAGGGTCACCGTGTAGTTGAAGTCCGAGCGCGACTGGTTGAGGTTGAACGTGATGGTCTTGTTGTCCGCGGAGCAAGTCACGGCCTTGTCGAACAGGGCCTGCTGGGCCGCGGTCGCCTTGTAGGGCCCGGGGTACTGCGACGAGCCGTCCTTGTTGGTCGGGATGTCGAGGTACTGGATCGCGTACGTCGGGCCGCCGGTGATGACGTCGGTCGCGAACGTCCGTGAGACGCCGTACTTGATGTCGGCGCACGTGATCGGCGAGCCGTCCTGGAAGGTGACGCCGTCACGCAGCGTGAAGGTCCAGGTCTTGGCGTCGTTGCTCGGGGTCCCGAGATCGGTCGCCAGGTCCGGTGTCAGCTTCGACGCCGCGTTGTTGTCCGGCGAGATCACATACGCCTCGAGGGACCGGTAGATCGTGGCCTGGAAGAAGGCCATGTCCTCGCCGGTGTACGCCCGCTGCGGGTCGATCTGGTCGAACTGCTGCGCTTGGGTCAGCAAGTAGACGGTGCCGCCCGACTTGGGGCCGGGCGTGGCAGCCGCGGCGCTCGGCGCGGTCGAGGCCGCGGCGGCGCTCGGCGCCGTGGAGGCCCCGGTCGCCGTCGAGGCGGACGGTGCGGAGGTCGCTGCCGACCCGCCGCAGGCCCCCACCACGAGCGCGACCGCGGCGCCTAGCGACGCGATGCGCGACCACCGTGTGGTCGAACCACCCATTGATACTCCTCCTCCAGAGCTCAGGGGCGCCGGTTGGCCGGACGCCTTTCGGAGATCCTACACGTGAGGTACGGCACCTGTGCGCAGTGTGCGCGCACCGCGTGTTGGATCGAAGGCTAGTGGACTCCCTTCGGATCCAGTGCGTCGCGGAGGGAGTCACCCAACAGGTTGAATGACACGACCAAGATGACCAGCGCGGTCCCGGGGATGAACAGGTAGGTCGGGACCACGTTGAAGTAGGTGACCGAGTTGGCGAGCATCGAGCCGAACGTCACGTCCGGAGGCAGGACGCCCACGCCCAGGAACGACAGGGCCGCCTCGAGCCCGATGTAGTTGGGCAGGGTCAGGGTGGCGTAGACGAGGATCGGCGCCCACAGGTTGGGCAGGATCTCGGTGAACAGGATCCGCCGCCGGCCGGCGCCCATGGCGACCGACGCCTCGACGAACTCGCGCTCCCGCAGGCTCAGGACCTGGCCGCGGACGATGCGGGCGAGGTACGGCCAGCCGAAGAAGCTCATGACCAGGACCAGGTACAGGATGCGCGAGGCGTTGCCCTCGGGCACCCCCAGCTCCGTCAGCCGCTGGGTGAGCACCCCGGACAGTGACAGGACGATGAGCAGGAAGGGGAACGCCAGGATGAGATCCATCAGGCGTCCCAGGAGGTTGTCCGTGAGGCCCCGGCTATAGCCGGCGACGATCCCGATCACCACCCCGAGCACGACGGTCAGGAACGTCGCCGCCGTTGAGATGACGAGCGAGATCCGCAGACCGAACAGGAGCTGGGCGGCGATGTCACGCCCCGTGCCCCACTCGACGCCGAGCGGGTGCGCCGGGCTGATCCCGCCGTACGCCGCGATCGGCTTGCCGCCCATGTCGCTGATGAGGTCGGGGTGCAGGGTGTAGGGCGAGATGCCGGCCAGGCTCGCCACGACCGGACCCAGGATGCCGATCGTGTAGTAGGCGATCAGGATCACCAGACAGATCATCGCGACGCGGTCCCGACGGAGGCGGGCCCAGATGATCTCGCGCAGGCTACGACCGACCATGAGCCGGGAGAATACCAGAACGCGGGAGCTGGCAAGGCGACTTGCGGCACGGCGGCGAGGCCCGCGGCCGGCTGTCCGGCCGAGGCGGACTCGGCGACCGGACGCGACGTGTCGCACGGCCGTCAGCCCCGGCGGGCCGTCTCGGGCCGTCAGGGGCTCGGCCGCGGGCACGCGTCCGGGCACGCGTCGAAGTCCGCGCCCGCCGGGCGGCGTGTCAGGCGGGCGCGGAGTGCGGTGGCGGCGGTGCGGCGGTGCCCGTTACGAGGAGCAGGGCCGCTCGATGCCGGTCATGCCCCGCCAGCGCAGGTTCGGCTGGCGGGCGGCCGTGGTCTCGTCGAGGCGGCGCACCGGCGCCTCGTGGGGCGCCGAGGTGACCAGCTCCGGGTCGGTGTCGGCCTCCCGGGCGATCTCGAGCAGCGCCGCGACGAAGCCGTCGATGGTCTCGAGCGACTCCGTCTCGGTGGGCTCGATCAGCATCCCCTCCTCCACCGTGAGCGGGAAGTAGATCGTGGGCGGGTGGTAGCCCTTGTCGATCAGCCGCTTGGCGATGTCGAGGGTCCGCACGCCGGTCCGCCGCTTGATGTCGGCGGCCGAGGCCACGAACTCGTGCTTGCAGGCGCGCTCGAACGGCACCTCGTAGGCGCCGGCCAGCCGGGCCTTGATGTAGTTCGCGGCCAGGACGGCGTCGTCGGAGACCTCCCGGAGGCCCGTGCCGCCGTGCGCCCGCAGGTACGCGTAGGCCCGCACGAGCACGCCGGTGCTGCCGAAGAAGCTCCGCATGCGGCCGATGGACGAGGGCCGCTCGCCCTCGCGCTCGAGGCGGAAGGTGCCGTCCGGCTCGCGCACGACGCGCGGGCCGGGCAGGAACGGGACGAGGACGTCGCGCACGCCGACCGGGCCGGCGCCCGGGCCGCCGCCGCCGTGCGGGGTGCTGAACGTCTTGTGGGTGTTGAAGTGCATGACGTCGAAGCCGGCCTGGCCCGGTCGGAAGCGGCCCAGGACGGCGTTGAGGTTGGCGCCGTCCATGTAGGCGAGGGCGCCCGCGGCGTGCGTCGCCTCGAGCAGCTCGCCCACCCGCGCCTCGAACAGGCCGAGCGTGGACGGGTTGGTGATCATGATCGCGGCCGTGCGGGGGCCGAGCGCCGCCCGGAACGCGTCCACGTCCACGCCGCCGTCGGGGGCGGAGGGGATGGTGACCGTCCGGAATCCGGCCATCGACGCGGTCGCGGGGTTGGTGCCGTGGCTGGAGTCGGGGACCAGCACCTCGGTCCGCTCGAGGTCGCCCCGCGAGCGGTGGTAGGCGCGGACCATGAGGATCCCCGTCAGCTCGCCCTGGGCGCCCGCGGCCGGCTGGAGGGTGACCGCGGCCATGCCGCTCACCTCGGCCAGGATCGCCTCGAGCTCGAACAGCAGCTGGAGCGTGCCCTGGGCCGCGGCGTCGGGGGCCAGCGGGTGGAGGCCCGCGAAGCCGGGCAGGCGGGCCGCCCACTCGTTGAGCTTGGGGTTGTACTTCATCGTGCACGAGCCGAGCGGGTAGAAGCCCGTGTCGACCGAGTAGTTGAGGGTGGACAGGTTGACGTAGTGGCGCACCACCTCGGGCTCGGACAGCTCGGGCAGGGCCGGCGGGGCGGCGCGGCGCGCCGCGGCCGGGATCCGGTCGAGCGCGTCGGCCGGCGGGTGCGGGATCTTGCCGCCCCCCCGGCCCGGCCGCGAGAGCTCGAAGATCGTGGGCTGGAGCTTCTCGCCGACGACGCTCACGCGACACCTCCCGCGAGTTCGGCGCCCGCGCCGAGCTCGGCCGCGAGGGCCGCCGCGAAGCGCGAGATGTCCGCCGGCGTGGTGACCTCGGTGGCGCACACGAGCAGGCTGTCGGCCACGGCCGGCTCATCGGGCAGCAGGTCCGCGGTCGGGATGCCTGCCAGCACGCCGCGCTCAAGGAGTGCGGCGTGGACGCGGCGGGCGTCGGGGACGCGGACCGCGAACTCGTTGAGGTACGGCCCCGAGTGCACGCGCGGCGCCCCGGCGGCCGCCAGCGCGGCCTCCAGCTCGGACGCCCGGGCGGCGCCGAGGGCCGCCACGTCGCGGAGCCCGTGCGGGCCGATCGCGGCGAGGTAGATCGCCGCGGCCAGCGCGAGCAGCGCCTGGTTGGTGCAGATGTTGGACGCGGCGCGCTCGCGCCGGATGTCCTGCTCGCGGGCGCGCATGGTCATGACGAACGCGCGCCTGCCCTCGAGGTCCCTGGTCAGGCCCACGAGGCGGCCCGGGATCTGCCGGACCAGCGGCTCCCGGCAGGCGACGATGCCCAAGTACGGCCCGCCGTACTGGAGCGGGATGCCGAGCGGCTGGCCCTCCCCGCAGGCGATGTCCGCCCCTGTCTCGCCGGGCGTGGCCAGGACGGCCAGCGACACGGGCTCGACCACGTGGACGAACAGCGCGCCGGCGCCGTGGGCGAGCTCGCCGATCCGGGGCATGTCCTCGAGCAGGCCGAGCACGTTGGGGTTGGCGGCGGCGACGCCCGCGACCCGGTCTCCGGACCCGAGCAGCCGCTCGAGGGCGGCCAGGTCGGTGGTGCCGGCCGCGGGCCCGTCCGGGATCAGCGGGACCTCGTCGACGGCGAGGCCGGCGCCCTCGGCGTACGTCTGCAGGACCCGGCGGTAGTGGGGGTGGACCCCCCGCGAGACAAGCAGGCGTCCGCGGCCGGTGGCGCGGCACGTCATCAGGGCCGCCTCGGCCGTCGCCGCCCCGCCGTCGTAGTGCGATGCGGAGACGACGTCCATGCCCGTCAGCTCGCCGAGCAGGCTCTGGTACTCGTAGATCGACTGCAGGGTCCCCTGGCTGACCTCGGGCTGGTACGGGGTGTAGGCGGTGTACCACTCGCCGCGCAGCAGCATCTGGTCGACCGCGGCCGGCGTCCAGTGGCGGTAGGCGCCCGCCCCCAGGAAGCCGACCAGGTCGGTGCGGTTCCTGGCGGCCAGGCGCTCGAGCCGAGCCGTGAGCTCGAGCTCCGGCTCCGGCGGGTCCAGGCGGAGGGGCGTCGAGCGGAGCGCCTCCGGGATGTCGTCGAACAGCCGGTCCACGGAATCGACGCCGATGGCGTCGAGCATGCGCGCCCGGTCGTCCGCGGCGTGCGGACCGTACGGCATGGTCAGCCCTCGGCGGTGAGCTGCTCGTACGCGGCGGCGTCGAGCAGGCCCTCGAGCTGCCCGGCGTCGGAGATCCTGACGCGCAGCATCCAGCCCTCGCCGTAGGGGTCCGAGTTGACGAGCTCGGGCTGCCCGCCCAGGGCGTCGTTGACGGCGACGACCTCGCCCGTGACCGGGGCGAACAGGTCGGACACGGCCTTCACCGACTCGACCACGCCGAACGTCGCGTGCTGGCTCAGCGAGCGCCCGACCGCGGGCAGCTCCACGAACACGACGTCGCCGAGCTGGTGCGCGGCGAACTCCGTGATGCCGACGACCGCCTCGTCGCCGTCGACGCGGACCCACTCGTGCTCCTTGGTGTAGCGGAGGTCTCCGGGGACCATGACTGGCTCCTCTGCGTGGTGGTGCCGCACGGCCCCGGCGGGGCGCCGCAGTGCGCGGGGACGGTCGGCGCTGAGTCGCGCCCGGGGATCAGGCCGGGCGCTTGTAGAAGGGCAGCGGCACGACCTCGGCTGCGA
Source organism: Chloroflexota bacterium (assembly GCA_021787395.1). Classification (GTDB taxonomy): domain Bacteria; phylum Chloroflexota; class Limnocylindria; order Limnocylindrales; family CSP1-4; genus CAIXZV01. Next base: position 15,480 of record JAJYLZ010000007.1, on the reverse strand, counting down.
CCGGGGCGCCGCGGATCTCGACTTCAAGCATCGTACCGGGTTCGGACTGGGCCGTTGCGACGTAGGCCATGGCGATGGCGGCGCCCAGGGTCGGCGACATCGTGCCGGACGTCACGACGCCGGTCGGCGCGCCGTCCGCCAGCACTGGGTAGCCGTGCCGGGCGATCCCCCGTCCCCGCAGGGCCAGGCCCACGAGCCGCCGCGAGGTGCCGTCGCGGGCGACCTTCTCGAGCGCCTGGCGCCCGGTGAACGGGCCGGCCCTGCCCAGCTTGACCACGCGCCCGAGGCCAGCCTCGTACGGGTTGGTGGACCGGTCGAGCTCGTTGCCGTACAGGGGCATCCCCGCCTCGAGCCGCAGGGTGTCGCGCGCGCCGAGGCCCACCGGGACCAGCCCGTGCGGGCGCCCCGCCTCGAGCAGCGCGTCCCAGACCTCGTGGACGCGCGCGACGTCCGCGAACACCTCGAAGCCGTCCTCGCCCGTGTAGCCGGTGCGCGCGATCATCGCCGGCACGCCGGCGACCGCGCCCTCGGCGATGCCGTAGTAGTGGATGGCGTCGATGTCCACGTCCGCAAGCGGGCCCAGGATGTCGAGCGAGCGGGGCCCCTGGACGGCCACCAGGCCGGTGGCCAGGGACTGGTCGTCCAGGACGGCCCTGAAGCCGTCGAGCCGCTGAGCCAGCGCGTCGGACACGGCGCGGGCGTTGGACGCGTTGGCGACGACCATGAACCGGGTCTCGCCCAGGCGGTAGACGATCAGGTCGTCGATGATCCCGCCGTCCTCGGCGCAGATCATCGAGTAGTGGGCTCGGCCCACGGCGAGCGAGGGCGGGTCGGTGACGAGCGCGGCGGCCAGCGCGGGGCCCGCCTCCGCGCCCTCGACCAGCAGCTCGCCCATGTGCGAGAGGTCGAACAGGCCGGCGGCCGACCGGGTGGCGCGGTGCTCCTCGAGGATGCCCGCGTACTGGATGGGCATGAGCCAGCCGGCGAAGTCCACGATCTTGGCGCCCAGCTCCTCGTGCCGGTCGAGGAGCGGCGAGGGCTGCGGCCCCGCGGGGGTGTGGGTCATGCGTCCGGGTACTCCTGGGTGGGGGCGTTGCCGGGGAATCGGCCGCCGGCTGCCGCGGCGCCGGCCCGGGCGACGAGGGACCGCTCCGTCTCGAAGGTGAGCAGGGTCGAGGCATCGTCGAAGCCGATCCAGCGCACCTCGTCGAATTCGTGATCGTGGCGCGCAAGGTCGCCGCCCGTGGGGGCCATCAGGTAGTAGTGCACGGTCTTGTGGATCCGGGTCCGGCCCTGGACGAACGTGTAGTGGATCGAGTCGAACGGGCCGACGATCTCGACCTGCAGGCCGGTCTCCTCGGTGACCTCACGGGTGGCGGTCTCCTCGGTGGTCTCGCCCGGAATCGGCGTCCCCTTCGGCAGCGTCCAGGTGACTCCGTCCCGCTCCCGCTTGCGCCGCCCGACGACGAGCTGCGGCACGCCACCGTCGAACCGGATGACGATCCCGCCTGCGGAGGTGGCCGACCCCTGCTTCAGCCGCGCCACGCCGAGGCCACGGAGGGGCGACGCGGGCCGGCGCCACGGTCCGTGCGGGTCCAGGACATCGGCACCGCCTGGCGTGGGCGCGCCAGGGCGACGGCGCGGTCCGCCTCGATCACGGGCGAGCGCCACGGAGCGCGGAGCTCCGTGAGCGAGCCGATCTCGGCGTGCCGGAGGACGGTGTGCCGCGATGGGGCCGGGGTGAACCGCGGGCCTGCTCCGAGCCCGAGGCGTCGCTCGCGGGCCCGCGGCGTCGGGTGGACGTACCGCGCAGACCATGCCCCGTGGAGGGCGGCGAGACTGTGCTGCATGACCGCATCGTACCGCGTCAGGAGCCTCCCGCAAGTGCGGTCCGGAGGTGTTCTGTCGCTTCTGGTGACAGCGCGCCACGCCGCTCTGCGATATCGACGTCGCGGCCCAGCAGCGCCCGGTAGACGGGCAGGGCGGCCGGCGCCGACGCGCCCAGCGCCGCGAGGTGGGCGGCCACCGTCCCGGCGTCGCCGCGGGTGGCCGGTCCCGTCAGGGCGGCGTCGATGCCCAGGGCGAGCGCATTGGCGATCGTCTGCTCCACCAGGGGCAGGTAGATGCGCAGCGCCCCCGCCTCGTCGAGGCCGAGCCCGGCGGCCGCCTCGCGGATCGTGTCGAGCAGCGCGTCCACGCCGCCGGCCGAGAGGACGGCGGCCGCGTGGTAGGCCGCCTTGGTGCCGGGCGCCAGCCGCACGGGCACGCCGCCGATCGCCTCGGCCATCTCGGCTAGGAGGGCCGCCAGGTCGTCGTCGCCCTCGATGGCGATCGTCGCCCCGCGCAGGGCGGCCAGGGCGCGGTCGAGGTCGGCGAAGGCGACCAGCGGGTGGAACGCACCCGCCTGGGTGCCCGCAGCCAGGGCCGGCGCCAGGACCTCGGCGCCGAGCAGGCCGCTGGTGTGGACGATCGCCTGGCCCGCGTACAGGCGGAGCGTCGCGGCGAGCGGGCCGATGACGTCGTCGGGGACGGCGAGGACGATCAGCTCGACGTCGTCCACGAGCGCGGCCGCCTCCGCGAACGCGCGGACGCTGGGGACGTGCTCGCGGAACCGGGCGCGCCGCCCCGCGTCGCGCGACGAGACGGCGCCGACCGGCCAGCCCGCGCGCGACAGCGCCACGCCCAGGGCGAGGCCCACCGCACCGGCGCCGACGATCCCCACCACCGGCCGCTCGCCCGGGCCGGAGTGCACGTGCGGGTGGGTGTGGTCCGACGGGTGCTCGAGGTCGCCGTGGCGGTGCGTGCCGTCGCGGGTCGGGTTCAGGTCCACCCCCTTCGACTCCAGGTCGTCGAAGGCCGCCTCATGCTCCGCCATGCGCTGTTCGCGGGCGCGTCGCTCGGCCGCCTGCAGCTCGTCCCAGGCCTTCATCGGCCGCCTCCACCCGGTCGCGCGGGCGCGCAGTACACTTCCACCCGTCGAGTGTAGCGAGCGGTTCGAGGGCGCACCCTCATCGCCCGGTCCCCACAGCGGAGATCAGAGCATGCCCGTGCCCATCGCCAACGCCTTCGGTGCCCGCGCCTCGCTGGGCGCCGGCCTGCCGGACCTCTACCGCCTTGATGCCCTCGCGAGCGCAGGCGTGCCGCTCGGCGTGGGCCTCGGCCGGGCCCCCATGACCCTCAAGATCCTGCTCGAGAACGCGCTCCGCCACGCCGGCGGCGGCATCGTCCGCGAGGAGGACGTGGCCACGCTGGCGGGCTGGAGGCCGGGCGCCTCGGCCGCCGAGGTCGAGGTCCCGTTCATGCCCTCGCGGGTCGTGCTGCAGGACTTCACCGGCGTGCCGGCGGTCGTCGACCTCGCCGCGATGCGCGACGCGATGGCCGCTCTGGGCGGCGATCCCGCGCGCGTGAACCCACTTGTCCCTGCAGACCTCGTCATCGACCACTCGGTCCAGATCGACGCCTGGGGCGGCGCGGGCGCCTTCGCGTTCAACGTGGAGCGGGAGTACGAGCGCAACGGCGAGCGGTACCAGCTGCTGCGCTGGGCCCAGACCGCGTTCCGCGACCTGCGGGTCGTGCCGCCGGGCACGGGGATCATCCACCAGGTCAACCTCGAGTACCTCGCCACCGTCGTCGCGGACCGCGCCGACAGCGGCGGACGGGTCGCCTTCCCGGACACGCTGGTGGGGACGGACTCCCACACCACGATGGTCAACGGGCTGGGCGTGCTCGGCTACGGCGTCGGCGGCATCGAGGCCGAGGCCGTCCTGCTCGGCCAGCCGCTGTACCAGCAGCTGCCGCGGATCGTGGGCGTGCGCCTCTCGGGCGAGCTGCCTCCGGCGGCCACCGCCACCGACCTCGTCCTGGTGATCACCGAGATGCTGCGCAAGTTCGGCGTGGTCGGGACGTTCGTCGAGTTCGCGGGCGACGGTCTCGCAGGGCTCCCCCTCGCCGACCGGGCGACCATCGCCAACATGAGCCCGGAGTTCGGGGCCACGGCCACGCTGTTCCCCATCGACGCGGAGACGCTGGCCTACCTGCGCCTCACCGGGCGGCCGGCCGAGCGCGTGGCCCTGGTCGAGCGGTACGCGAAGGAGCAGGGCCTGTGGCGCGAGCCCGGTGCAGCGCCCGAGTTCGACGCCCTGCTCGAGCTGGACCTCGGCACCGTCGAGCCGTCGCTGGCCGGCCCGCGGCGCCCGCAGGACCGTGTGGCCCTGTCCAGGGTGGGCGACAACTTCCGGGCCGCCTACCCCAACACGGTGGGCGCGCCCCGCAAGACGATCGAGGCGCGCGGCGCCAGCACCGAGATCGGGCACGGCTCGGTGGCGATCGCCGCCATCACCTCGTGCACCAACACCTCCAACCCGATGGTGATGGTGGGCGCGGGCCTGGTGGCCAAGAACGCCGTGGCCAAGGGCCTCAAGGTCAACCCCGCCGTCAAGACGTCGCTCGCCCCGGGATCGCGGGCGGTCACCGGGTACCTCGAGCGCGCGGGCCTGATGGAGCCGCTCGCCGAGCTCGGCTTCGCGCTCGCCGGCTACGGATGCACCACGTGCATCGGCAACTCGGGACCGCTCGACGAGCCGGTGGCCAAGGCCGTCGAGGCCGACGAGCTGGTCGTGGCGGCCGTGCTGTCGGGCAACCGCAACTTCGAGGGGCGCGTGCACCCGCTGGTGCGCGCGGCCTATCTCGCCTCCCCGCCGCTGGTGGTCGCCTTTGCGCTCGCCGGCCGCGTGGACGTGGACCTCACGACCGAGCCGCTGGGCCCGGGCGCCGACGGCCGGCCGGTCATGCTGGCCGACGTCTGGCCGACCCAGGCCCAGATCCGCGAGGTCGTCGGCCGCACGATCGACGCCGAGCTGTTCCGCCAGACGTACGCCACCGTGTTCGAGGGCGACGAGCGGTGGCGGGCGATCGCCATCCCCGAGGGCGACCGCTACGCCTGGGACGACGCGTCCACGTACATCGCCAACCCGCCGTTCTTCCAGGGCCTCACCCGGGAGCCGGCCCCGCTCACCGACATCGTCGGCGCCCGGGTGCTCGCGCTGCTGGGCGACTCGGTGACCACCGACCACATCAGCCCGGCGGGCTCGATCGCGGCCTGGTCGCCCGCGGGCCAGTGGCTCCAGGCGCGCGGCGTCGCTCCCGTGGACTTCAACCAGTACGGCGCCCGCCGCGGCCACCACGAGGTCATGATGCGCGGCACGTTCGGCAACATCCGGCTGCGGAACCGCCTCGTCGAGGGCAAGGAGGGGCCGTACACCGTCCACCTCCCCGACGGCGCCGAGACGTTCATCTACGACGCGGCGATGGCCTACCGGGCCGAGGGCACGCCGTGCCTGGTCATCGCGGGCAAGGAGTACGGCTCCGGCTCGTCGCGGGACTGGGCGGCCAAGGGCACCACCCTGCTGGGCATCCGGGCGGTCATCGCCGAAAGCTACGAGCGGATCCACCGCTCCAACCTGGTCGGCATGGGCGTCCTGCCCCTCCAGTTCCTGCCCGGCGAGAGCGCCGCGTCCCTCGGCCTGACGGGCCGCGAGGCGTACACGATCGCCGGCGTCGCGGACCTCGCGCCGCGGCAGGTGGTCACCGTCACCGCTCGCTCCGACGACGGCACCGAGCGCCGGTTCCAGGCCGTCGCCCGCCTGGACGGCCCTATCGAGGTGGAGTACCTGCGCCAGGGGGGCATCCTGCCCGCGGTCCTGCGCCGGCTGGCCGCCGACTGAGCGCCGCCAGCGACCTGAAGCCCCCGCCAGCGCGGGGGCTTCTCCGTCCCTCCCTCCAGCCGGCGGGAACGACGAAGCCCCCCGGGGCCGGGGGGCTTCGCGCTGCGCGGCCCCAGGACGACGGGGAGGAGGCCGTCGAGCGGGGCGTTCAGTCGTGCGACGAGGCGTGACAAGGGATTGTTACGCGACCCGCTGCGGATTCCCCGCATGCGGCCCGAGATCGGGTGTCGCGGCCGCGGCGTGCCGAGGCCCCGCCGGCATGAGCGGCGATCCGTCCGACACCGCTCACGTTGCGAGCATTTTCTGGTGCGCTGATGCACCACCACGGCCCAACTGGAGGACCTAGAGCACTCATCCCGGAGGCGCCGGGTGGCTACCGTCCGAGCGTGCCCTAAGTGGTCCGGGCCGACGGACCGGAGTGGAGGAGATCCATGGTTCAGCTTGCCTCGCTGCGGCATTCGCGGAGGGCCGCGTTCGTTGTCCTGGGGCTGGCGCTCGTGCTGGCGACCGCCGGGATCGCCGTGGCGGCGTCGACGTCGCGGACATTCACGCCCCAGAAGGCGGACCAGATCACCAACCTCGACAACCTGCGCCAGCAGATCAAGAACTACTACGGCACGCCCGGCGCCTCGAGCGGCTCGGGGGCGACGGCCGGCTGGACGCTTCCGCTGAACCTCGACAGCAACTACGCGCGGGAGGCCGAGTCCGTCGCCTCCCAGGCCGAGCAGTGGCTCAAAGCCCGCGCGCACAAGTCGGCGAAGCCGGCGATCGTCTTCGACGTTGACGACACCACGCTCACGACGTGGAATTACGAGCTGTTCAGCAACTGGGACTACAACCCGGGCACGAACGCCGTCTTCGTCGGGCTGACCGGCACGACGTTCACCGGCAACCTCTTCCCGGCGACCCCGGGGATGCTCGATCTCGCCGAGGCCGCGCACAAGCTCGGCTATGCCATCTTCTGGATCACGGGCCGCGGCGACTCCCAGCATCAGGCCACCATCGCCAACCTGGTCAGTGACACCGCGGCCGGGCTCGCCGACATCACGTCGGTGACCTACTCGGGAGCCACGCTGCCGGAGATCGACGCCGGCTACCCGATGCCGACCGCGATCGACGTCGGCCACGGCGGCTTCACCGACGGGTTGTTCACCAAGCCGAGTGTCGGGTTCTACCCGGCGTACCTCAACAAGGCCGAGTTCTGCGCGTCGGCGATCGCGGCCAACGCTTCGTGCGCGACGATCCCGTACAAGTCCGGCACCCGCGCGTACATCGAGTCGCAGGGCTACGACATCGTGGCCGACTTCGGCGACCAGTACAGCGACCTGATCGGCGGCTACACCGACCGGACATTCAAGATGCCGAACCCGAACTACTACCTGCCGTAGGCGGCACACGAGTCTCCAGGGGCCGCCGGCCGAGTACGGTCGGCGGCCTTTCCATGCACGCGACCATCGCGCGCCGAGCGGGGGCAGCGGTGACGCCGTTGGCCCGCCTCCCCACGCGCACGGGAGCCACGCCGCATGCAGAAACGCCGCGGACTCGTGACGGCACGACCCGCGGCGCTGAACGTGAGCCATGGTGGGCGATACTGGACTCGAACCAGTGACCTCACGGATGTGAACCGTGCGCTCTAACCGACTGAGCTAATCGCCCGCTCCCCCGAGGGGGACTCGCATTCTAGCGCGAGTTCGCGATCCCGCGGGGGCCCGCCGTCCGGGCCCGCCAAGCACGCCGCGTCATCGTCCCAGCCCCGGCCAGCGTCGATCCAAGGCTGCCCCGTCCAGCCCCACCACCTCGACCACCTTGGCGCGGCCCGACTCTCCCGAGACCAGCCGAACCGACCCGCGGGGCACGCCCAGCTCGTCGGCGATGAGGCGGAGCAGCGCCCGGTTCGCGGCGCCGTCGACCGGGGGCGCCGCCACCCGGACCCGCAGCACGCCGTCCAGCACGCCGTCGACCCGGTCAGCGCCGCCCCGCGGCGTCAGCCGGACGGGGATCCGAAGGGGTGCGCGCTCCCCCGCCATCAGAGCAGGATCCGCCACAGGAGGCCGAGGATCACCAGCACCAGCACGGCGGACGCATCGAACGCGCCGGTGCTCGGCAGCCGGCGGCGGAGCGGGGCGAGCAGCGGCTCGGTCATCTCGATGACGTGCCGGGACGCCCGCCAGCGGTGGCCGGGGTCCGCGAACGTCAGCAGGATGCGCGCCAGGACCAGCGCCCAGAGCAGCAGGACGAAGACGGCGGCGAACAGCTGGGCGGGGCTCACGGGCCGGCTACCCGGCGGGATCGGTGCCGGCCGGCCGGGGACGCTCGCCGAACAGCGCCCGCCCGACGCGCACGATCGTGGCGCCCTCCTCGACCGCGACCTCGTAGTCGTCGCTCATGCCCATCGAGAGCGCCGGGCCCAGGCGCGGCTCCGATGCCCGGAGTCGGGCCGACAGCTCGCGCAGGGCTCGGAACGTGGGGCGGGCCTCCTCGGCCGTGGGTACCAGGCGCCCGATCGTCATCAGGCCGTCGAGGCGCAGGCCGGCCAGGCTCGCGAGCTGCGGGAGCGCCGCCTCGACGCCCGGCTCGTCGAAGCCGGACTTGGACGGATCGCCGGCCACGTTGACCTGGAGCAGCACCGGCAGCGGGCGTCCCGGCCGGAGCTCGCCCGCCACCCGGTCGAGCCGCTGGGCGAGCTCGAGAGACCCGACGGCCTCGAGCACGTCGAACAGCTCGACCGCCCGACGGGCCTTGTTCGCCTGGAGCGGACCGAGCAGGTGCCACCGGGCGCCGGGGACCTCGAGGATCTTCGCCGCGGCCTCCTGGACGCGGTTCTCGCCCAGCACGGTGAGGCCGGCGGCCACCGCGGCCCGGACCCGGACCGCCGCGACCGTCTTGGACACCGCCACCAGGGTCACCTCGCCCTGGTCGCGGCCGGCCCGGCGGGCGGCCTCGGCGATCCGCGCTAGGACCCCCTCCCGCGCGCGCCGGAACGCCTCGACCTCGTCGTGGTCGAGGGGCACGGCGGGACCGTCGTGGGGGATGCTCAGCGCCCCTTGCGCAGGAAGCTCGGGATCTCGAGGTCGTCCGCGTCGTAGGACGGGGCGCGGCGCGGCGGCTCCGGCGCGGCCTGGCGCTCGGGGCGGACCGGGACGGCGACCGTCTCCGCGCGGGAGCGGGATTCCGCCTCGGTGGCGGTCCGCTGGCGCTCGAGCTCCTCGAGGAAGTCGCGGGCCGGGATCGGGGCACCGGCGGTGGCCGACGGTGCCGAGGACCGCAGGCCCGAGGCGCTGCCGTGGCGCTCCGCGGCCGAGGACCGCGCGGTCTCTGCCCGGCGGCGCCCGTCGAAGCCGGTGGCGATGACCGTGATCATCACCTCGTCCCCGAGGCGCTCGTTGAAGCTGGTCCCGAAGATGATGTTCGCCTCCGGGTCCGCCGCGGCGCGGATCTCCTCGGCGGCCTCGGTGACCTCCCACAGGGTGAGGTTCGAGGACCCGGTGATGTTGAACAGGATCCCCTGCGCGCCCGCGATGTTGATCTCGAGCAGCGGGCTGGCGACGGCCTGCCGGGCAGCCTCGAGGGCGCGGTTGTCGCCCGTCGCGCGGCCGATGCCCATGAGCGCAGAGCCGGCGTCCTTCATGATCGTCCGGACATCCGCGAAGTCCAGGTTGATCAGGCCCGGGACCGTGATGATGTCGCTGATGCCGGCGACGCCCTGGCGCAGCACGTCGTCCACGATGCGGAACGCGTCCACGATGGACGTGTTCTTCTGGACGACGTCGCGCAGGCGGTCGTTCGGGATCGTGATCAGCGTGTCCACCTTGGCCTTGAGCTCCTCGGCGGCCTTCTCCGCCACGAGCTTGCGGCGGGACCCCTCGAAGGTGAACGGCTTGGTGACGACGCCGATGGTCAGGGCGCCCTGCTCCTTGGCGATCTCGGCCACGATCGGGGCTGCGCCGGAGCCGGTGCCGCCGCCGAGGCCCGCGGTGATGAACACCATGTCCGAGTCCGCGATGGCGTCGGCGATCTTGTCGCGGTCCTCCTCCGCGGCGCGCTGGCCGATGGTGGCGTCGCCGCCGGCGCCCAGGCCGCGGGTGATCTTGTCGCCGATCCGGATCTTGTGCGGCGCGTCCGACTGCAGCAGCGCCTGGGCGTCGGTGTTGCACGCGATGAACTCGACGCCCATCATCTCGGCCCGGATCATCCGGTTGACGGCATTGCTGCCGCCGCCGCCCACGCCGATGACGCGGATGAGTGCGAAGTTCTCGGAATCGGATCGCAGCGGCATCGGAGCACTCCCGGCTGATCGGCGAAGCTGGCGTCGGTTCGTTGCAGTTCGGGCCCACCCCTGTGGCACCGGGCAAGACGGCCCGGGCCGCGACGGGTTCATGCGGGCGTCTGCGGAGTATACGCGCGCCACCATCGTTGCGGACATCCCGGGTCCGCGGGTGCCGCGCAGCGGTCGGTGCGCTCCCGCACCGCTCCGCCCTACCCCGGCAGGAAGCTCAGCCGCACCCGCCGCGTCCCGTTGTCGGCGTTGGGGTCCAGGAGCGTCACCGACTGCCAGGTCCCGAGCGCCAGCCGCCCGGCGAGGACAGGGATCGTGATCGACGGTGCGGCGACCAGCGGCAGGACGTGGTCGGCGCCGTGCCCGGTCGAGCCGTGGCGGTGGAAGTAGCGGTCGTCGCGGGGCAGCAGCCGGTCGAGGGCGGCCAGGGCGTCGGACTCGCTGCCGGCGCCGAGCTCGAGCACCACCAGCCCGGCCGTGGCGTGCGGCACGAACACCGAGAGGAGCCCGTCGCCGCCGCCCGACGCCTCGGACGCGAACCGGGCGCACGCCGGCGTCAGGTCGGTGAAGCCGCGGACCCGGCCCGTCCTGACCTCGAGCTCGACCGACTGCACGGAGCCCCTACGGGAAGATGTTGCGGATCGCGTCCCGCAGGCGGCCGAGGACGCCGCCGCCCTCCTGCGTCGGGTCGTACTGGAGCGGCTCGCCGGCGGCGACCTGGTTGGCGCCCCACAGGAGCAGCCCGACCGCGGTCGCGTACGACGGGTCCGAGATGGTGTCGGTCAGGCCGCCCATCCCGGTCGGCCCGGCCACCCGGACCTGCATCTGCAGCACCTCCCGGCCCAGCTCCGCCGCGCCCGCCAGCTGCGAGCCGCCGCCGGTGATGATCAGCCCGGCCGGCAGCATGCCCTGGCCGGCGCGCTTCATCTCGTCCTTGAGCAGCTCGTAGGTCTCGCGCATGCGGGCCTCGATGATCTGGGCCAGCTCGAGGCGGCTCACCGTGCGGGTCCCGTCCTCGCCCGGGTCCTCGATCGCGATGTCCTCGTCCACGACGTTGCGCAGGTCGCACGTGCCGTGCTCGAGCTTGAGCTTCTCGGCCACCGGCAGGTGGGTCCGCAGCCCGATGGCGATGTCGTTGGTCACGTTGTTGCCGCCGACGGGCAGGACGGCCGTGTGGAACGGCGAGCCCTCGGAGAACATCGTGAGGTTGATCGTGCCGGCCCCGATGTCGGCCACGGCCACGCCGTGCTCCTTCTCGGCCTCGATCAGCACCGCCTCGGCCGACGCCAGGCCGTTGACGACCAGCTCGTCGATCTTCACGCCCGCCAGCTGGACGCACTTGGTGAGGTTCTGGACGGCGGTCGCCGAGGCGGACACGATGTGGGCCTCCACCTCGAGCCGCAGCGCGCTCATGCCCAGCGGGTCCTTGACCCCCTCCTGGCCGTCCACGGTGAAGCCCCGGCGCTCCACGTGGAGCACGTCCCGGTTGGACGGGATGGAGACGGCGCGGGCGACCTCGATCGCCCGGTCGATGTCGGCGCGGGTCACCTCGCGGTGGTGCGCCGTGACGGCCACCTGGCCGGTCGAGTTGAGGCTCTCGACGTGGGGTCCGCCCACGCCCACGAACGCCCGGTCGATCTTCCAGCCCGACAGCCGCTCGGCGCGCTCGACGGCGTCCGCGATGCTGCGCACGGTCTGGTCGATGTTGACGATCGCGCCCTTCTTGAGGCCGGTGGCGGGCACGGTGCCGTGGCCCATGATCGTCAGGCGGCCGTCACGGCTCACCTCGCCGATGAGCGCCACGACCTTCGACGTGCCGACGTCGATGCCGACCAGGACCGCTTCCCGTTCCACGTGCCTCTGCTTCGCCTCGCTCGTTGGGGCCCCGGGCCGCCGGGACCGATGCTAGATGAAGTGCCGCCGGATCAGCGCGACGTTGTTGAAGATGCGGAACCCGAAGTTGATCAGGGCGACGAGGTACAGGTCGAGGTTGAGGCGGTCGCCGATGAACACCAGGAGGACCGCCACGATCGCGTTGACCAGGAAGCCGCTGATGAAGATCCGATTGTCGTAGACGCCGTCGAGCTCTGCGCGGACCGCCCCGAGGACGGAGTCGAGCGCGGCCAGGATCGCCACGGCCAGGTAGCGCGACAGCTCGACGCTGACGTTGACGTTGAGGAAGAGCCCGGCCAGGATTCCGATGAGCAGACCCACCACGGGCAGGAGCACGAGCCGCGGGCCTCCGTCCTTGGGAACGTCCCCATTACGCTACCAGACCACCGCGTCGGGGGAGCGCGATGCGGGGTGCCACCGGGCCGGACGAGCCGCCGGCGCTTCACGGCTTGGCCGTCGCGCTGGGCTTGGCCGTCGGGCTGGGCTTGGGGGTGAGCGTCGCGGACGGCGTCGGTCGCGGGGTCGGCCTCGGCGTCGGCCGCGGGGTCGCCCGCGGGGCCGCTGTCGGCGTGGGGGTCGCGGACGGCATCAGTGATCCCCGCGGCAGGTACGTGCCGCTGTGGTCGTCGGCGAGGATGATCCGGCCCACCTTGGACTCCCGCCCGTACAGCAGGCTGCGCAGCAGGCGCACCTGGCCCGGGATGAGGTCGGTGGTCCGCAGGGTGGGCGTGTAGAAGCCGAACACGGCGTCCCAGCCCGCAGGGACGCTGGACACGGTGAACCCGTCGGCGTCATCGACCTTGATCGCCAGGCCGGTCGCCGAGCTGCCGAGGTCGGCGGGCGTCAGCGAGCCGAGCCGCAGCGCCGCGTCGAGCGTGACCGGGTCCAGCGTCGAGCCCACCCCGAGCGACGTGGACAGGGCTCGCTCGTCGTCGATCACGGGCAGGGCCGCGGCGGCCGCCGGCGGCTGGCCGCCCAGCTCGGCGAACAGGAGGCCGGTGTCGTCCACGAGGTAGCGCTGCCCGGCCACCTGCCACACGACCAGCGCCTGGCGCTCGGTGACCGCCACCTTGATCTCGTCCGGCAGGGCCACGGTGACCGAGGCGGCCTGGATGGCCGGGATCCCGTCCAGCCGTCGGGCCAGGGCGGCCGGGTTGACCGTGAACAGGTTCTGCCCCGACGGGATCGCGAGCGCCGCGGCGATCTGGTCCTGGGGGGTCCAGACGGCGCCCGTGATCTCGGTCCGGCGCGCCTCGAACGCGCTGGAGGCGATCAGCCCGTACAGGCCGGCGAGGGCCGCCAGCAGCGCGAGCAGCGCCCCGGCCCGGACCGGCGTGAGCCCGGCCGAGGCGCGTCGGACCGGACGGGTCCGGCGGCCGCTCCCGCGGCGGATGGTCGGGCGCTGGGCGCCGGGCCGGGCCGGGCGGGCGGCGGGCTGGCCGCGCCGGGTCGTCATCGCGGCAGGTCCGAGGTGGTCGTCCGGTGGGCCACGCGCGAGGCCGCCCGCCCGAGGGCCAGGTCCACTGCCCGGGCGCACACGTCGGCGAAGGTGTAGCCGCCGGCCGCGGGCAGCGTCGGGAACAGGCTGATCGGGGTGAAGCCCGGGATGGTGTTGACCTCGGACACCAGGACCCGCTCGTCCGCGCCCAGCAGGAAGTCCACGCGCGCGAAGCCCTCGCAGCCCACGGCGCGGTACGCGGCGCGGGCGAGGTCGAGGATCGCGGCGCGCTGCTCGGCCGTGACCTCGGCCGTCTGCGTCGTCTGCGAGAGGCCCGCCGTGTACTTGGCCTGGTAGTCGTAGAACTCGTGGCCGGACATGATCTCGCCCGGGCCGTACACCTCGAGCGCATCGGGGTCGTTGCCGATGACCGACACCTCGAGGTCCCGGGCGCCGGCGACGTACCGCTCGGCCAGCGCGACGTCGTCGAAGCGGAACGCCTCCTCCAGCGCGGGGCCGCGCTCCTCGGGCCGGTGGGCGAGGGTCATCCCCACCGAGCTGCCCAGGCGCGACGGCTTGACCATCAGGCGCACGTCGCCGGTCGACCGGGCGAACGCGTCGAGCGACGCGAGGACGCCGTCGGAGTCGGCGGCCCAGCGGGCGGCGCGAACCTCGAGCCAGTCCGCCACGGGCAGCCCGACCCCCCGCACGAGCCGCTTGAACACCGCCTTGTCCATGCCGATCGCGCTGGCGGTCACGCCCGAGCCCGTGTACGCGAGGCCGGCCGCCTCGCACAGCGCCTGGACGGTGCCGTCCTCGCCGAACGGCCCGTGCAGGGCGAGGAACACCAGCGGCGGCCGATCCCGGCCCGCCAGCCGGTCGAGCGCCTCGGCGGCCCGCTCCGGCCCCGCCGCGCCGAGCGAGGTCGGGTCGTCGTAGGCAGACTGCGGGCGACCGTCGCGGCGGTGGCCGTCCGGCAGGCGCCACCATGCCCCGTCGAGGCCGAGGCACCACTGCTCCACCGGGTAGCCGGCGCGGACCAGCGCCTCGGCGATGGCCGTGCCCGAGACGATCGACACGTCGTGCTCCGCGGACGGCCCGCCGAACACGACGGCGACGGGCGTCTGCGCGGGGACGTGGCGGAGCTCCGGTACGGGCATCTACGGGGTCTCCTCCGGGGTCCAGCCGGACCAGTCGCCGACGAACGCGACCTCGAGCTGGAGCTCGATGCCGAGCCGGTCCCGCACCTCCGCGCGGACGGCCTCGGCGAGGCGGCGGACGTCGGACGCGGTCCCCCGCCGGTCGTTGACGATGAAGTTGGCGTGCTTCTCGGACACGACGGCGCCGCCGACGCGCCGGCCCTTCAGGCCGAGGCTGTCGATGAGGCGCCCGGCCGAGTCGCCCTCGGGGTTGCGGAACACCGACCCGGCCGACGGCAGGCCCAGCGGCTGGTGCTCGCGCCGCCAGCGCCGGATCTCGTCCAGCCGGGAGGTGATCTCGGCCGGGTCCATCGGCTCCAGCCGGAAGGCCGCCGCCAGCACGATCTCGCCCGGATGGTCCTTGAAGCGGCTGTGACGGTAGCGGAAGTCCAGCTCCGACGCCGTCAGGACGGCCTCGGCCCCGTCCGCGAGCAGCACCGTGGCCGTCTCGAGGACGCGAGCGGTCTCGCCGCCGTGCGCCCCCGCGTTCGCCCAGACCGCCCCGCCCACCGTGCCCGGGATGGCCAGCCCGTACTCGAGGCCGCTGAGGCCGGCCCTCTGGGTCTCGGTCGCCGCCCGCGCCATCCGGACGCCCGCCTCGGCCGTGTAGCGGGTGCCCTCGACGCGCGTCGCCTCGGCGCGGACCTCCACCACCAGGCCGCGGATCCCCGCGTCCGAGACGACCAGGTCGCTGCCGCGGCCGAGCAGGAACAGCGGCAACGCACGGGCGCGCGCGAAGCGGACGAGCCCCTTGAGCTCGAACGCGTTGCGGGCCGTGATGAACAGGTCCGCAGGGCCGCCAACCCGCATCGTCGTGTGCTTGGCGAGCGGCTCGCCCTGCACCGCCCGCACGCCGACCCGGCGGGCAAGCTCAGCGGCGACCGCCGCGGGGTCGAAGGCGGGAGCGGCGCCGGTCACGGCCGCGGCCCTCGCGCGGTCGCCGCGACCGCG